>JASGMV010000090.1 GCA_030156255.1 Desulfovibrionales bacterium | reverse complement strand
GTGGCCAAGTTGGCCAGTATCTCGGCCTTGTCCTTGGCGGGCAACTCCGGGTTGGCCTTGATCCGGTCGACGACCGACGCCAAATCCTCGGGCTTGAACGAAGCCTGCTTTTCGGCGATGAGCTTTTCGGCGTCCTCGAGCGTCATGCCCCTGGCGGCCAGGGCTTTCTTGGCCTCGGCCTCAATCTCGGCGACCTGGACCTCCAGCCGTTTCACCAGTTCTTCCGGCGACGGCTCCGGCGAAAACCGCCCGTCCATCGCGCCCATCAAGTCGTCGAACGTTTGTGGTTTTTTCTTGCCGGACGCCTCGGCCAGCTTGCGCTCGACGTCATCCATGGTCAGGCCGTGCTCGACCAGAATCTTGTCGGCATGCTGCTGAATTTCCTGGGACACCCGCTCCAACTCCCGCACCTCGGGCGTTTCGGCCGAAGGCCACGGCTCCGGCGGCGGAGCTGACGGCGATTCGGCCTGTGGGGCTGGCGGAGGCGGCGCAACCATGCCCGGCTCCTCCAAAGGAGCGAGCATCGCCTCGTAAAAGGACACAGGCTCCGGCGTCTGGTCCAGGGACTCCAAGCCGGCCACGCAATGGGCCACGTCGTCCAGCTCCTCATCCGCCACGGGGCAAACACCGCGGAACAGAACGATTCCCGTCTCCTCGGCCGGGAACAGCCACACCGTGTCCAGATGCATCGCGAGTTCCCGGAACTCGGCGCGCCCCCGGACCGTAAGCTGCAGGAAGGCCCTGGCGCGCACGCCCGGCAGATGGAATTCCTGGCGGGGCTTGGCCGGATGCATATTCTCCACCACGCACGGCTCGTCACCCCGGAGAAATCCCGCGAAGCGCTGGTCTTCCTGAGCGGCGTACATGAACTTCAGACTTGACTCTCCGGGGTAATAAGGCCAGCGCTCGCGCAGCCAGGCGGCGTCGTATTTCCCCATATACTGGATGCGTTGGGGCCAAAAGAACGGCACGCCTCCGAATCCGGCCTCCTGCGCCTTCTGGTCCGGGGAGGTCAGGGTGACGCCCTCGGGCAGGATGTTGGGCAGCGGCCTGCTCCCGTCCGGAGCGGGGACGAACCCTTTGCCTTTGGGATTGTTCTCATAGCCGGGCCCGCCGTAAGCGTTCTCCCAGCCCAGGCCCATGGAGGTGAACGGCTTGGGCTCCGACGGTGCGCCGCGAACCCAACGCCGGTCGCCGTGGACCCGCAGGGACTTCGCCTTGCCGGCCACGCTGGCCCGGACGCGCATTCCCTGGACCGGCTGCGGCGCGCAACACTCGCCGTAAACAAGAAATTCGGCCGAGGGCTTGGGGAAGCCGAGGTCCAGGGGTTCGTCCTCATTCAAACGAGCCATGGCCAAAGGCCACATCTCGCCTTCCTGGATCAATCCATCCAGGCCGCGCCCGCCGAAACGGAACCCGGCCAGGGCCGAGACGAAGACCACGGGCCAACGCGGCGTGACCACGGTCTTGAACAGCAGGGACAGTTGCCCGGGCTTATGGACTTTCATGCAACTCCCTCTAACGTATGCATTTCCATGCGGCTTGCCTTGCAAGCCGCGGCCAGGGAAAAAAACGCGGCGCTCTCCAAGAACTCCTTTGCTTCGACGCGCGCATCCTGCGCGCAAGGCGGCTCCATCCTTTCAAGACGCAGCCGCTTTAACCCATTTGGACCACGCCGGCCTGATTGATGCTCAGAGGTCCGGCCTTCATCTGGCCGCCGGCGAACTGCAAGGTAATGCCCGAAGTTCCGCTGACCGACACCGAGTCGTTGCCGCTGGAGAGTTTGGCCTCGGTCGCCGTGACGGAGGCCTTGGCGCCGCCCGTCATCTCCATGCTCGCTCCGTCCGCGTCGACGACCGTCTTCCCGCCGCCGGTCTTTTCCAGAGTAATGCTGTTGTTGTTGATGGTCACTTTGGAGACGCCCGCCGAAATGGTCACGGAGCCCGCGGGGTTGGTCACGCTGATCTCCACGGTTTGGCCGTTGCTCATGGACAGCTTCGCCGTGGACATGTTGGTCAGTTCGACGTTCGTTCCCTGGCCGGACATTTGGAAGACGGTGTTCAGCGGACCGGGCGAAGTCGCTCCAGCGCCTATGGAAGGCGGTCCTTGGGCCAGGGTCAGCTTGGGCGCGGCGCCCACGGTGCTGTTCACGTTCAGCTCGCCGCCGCTAGAGTCCAGCGTAATCTTCGCCGCGGCCGTGCTTTCGCTGGCGGCGTCGAACGACTTGATCAGGGACACGGCGTACACGGAAGCCACGGTCGAAGTCAGAGCGCCCAAAGCGGTCAACCCCACGCCGCCGGCAAGCGCGTAACAAGCGCCGTCGCCCTTCAAGCCTCCGTCATTATCCGTTTCGGAGGCCAGGGAAACGCCCGCCCCGGAGACCGCGGCGCCCACCGTCGCAGCGATCAGGGCGTTTTTGGCGCTTTTCGCCAACCCGCTGACCGCCGAGGCGTACCCTCCGCTCAGCGTGAGAGACTCCAGCCCGCTCAACGAATTGGTTTCCTTCAAACTATAGGAGCTGGAGCCCAAGGCTATCTTGTAGCCCACGAAGCCCGACAGATCGATGCCGACGGACATGGCGGAGTTGATGGAGGCGCTGACCGTATTCGACAGTCCCAGCGTGATGATGTTCTTCACCCCGCCCGTGGCGCTGTTGCTGGCGCCCACGACAAGGGCGTTGCTGTCCCCGAGCGTCAGGCTGTCGTTGTCGCCCTGGCTTTTCATATGGATGGACCCGCCGCCGCCCTTGAGGACCGAGCCGATGGCGATGCCGCTGTTGTGGTAGGGGGACCACATGCTGATGTATTCCTGCCCCTCCTTGTCGTTCATGACGATCTGGTTGTTGCCGGCGGAGCGGATGATGTTGGCCGTAGAGTTCGCACTGGTGGTCTGGCTCACGGACTCGGCGTTGGGCGCGGCCCAGGCGATGAACGGCCGGTCGATATCGCCGTTGAAGAAGCCGAGCAGCACTTCGGTCCCGGCCAGCAGCGGAAAATGCATGCCGTGGCCGCTTCCGGCGTAGGACTCGGCCTTGCGCAGCCAGCACGAGGCCTTGGTGTTGCCCTTCTCCGAGCTGTCAAACGGCAGCCGGACCTTGTAGCGGCCGAACTGGTCCAGCATGGCGTACTTGCCGGTCCCCTCGGTCTCCACCACCGCGTGCAGCACGCCCTGGACGCCCGGTTTCGGCGTTTTCCGCTTCGGCCGGTACTGTGTCGCCGCGGGAATGGCCTTGATGACCGCTTGGTAGTCGAAGCGCGGAGAAGTCTCCTCCAGTCGCTGCAATCCGTTGGGCAGCCGGCCGGCCTGGTGGCCTTCGTGCTTCACCTCCAGCAAGTGAAACCAGCCGTTGCACGCGGAACGAGGATGGCCTTCCACCTTCACGGCGCAACCGGCCTCCAGCCCCACGGCCAGGCTCTCGCCGGTAAAGACGTCTCGAAGGCAGGCCAGTTCCTCGGTTCGAACCTGAGCCAGGGCTCGCCCTTCGGAGAGGGTGGAGAATCCTTCCCCATACGTGTAATTCTCGCCCAGGTCGGACGAATCCGTATCTGTCTGCGCCGTCAAATCCAAGGACGGCTTGAGGTAGTTGTAATCTTTGAGGCGCACTTTGGCCGCGCCTGCGGACCGCCTGCGCAACCAGGAAGTCAACGACTGCCTGCGCTGGATTTCGTTGAGTCCGGAGACCTGCGCATACGCCACGGACGGAGGACGACACTTGACCAGGGAGGTCTTGGTGTCGGTAATGACCAGCACCTCCCCACTGTCGCTTTGCTGAAAAAAGTAATACAGCCCCCGGCTCTCCATCCAGCGGGACATGAAGTCGAAGTTCGTCTCGTTGTATTGGCAGACGTATTCCATCTGCGGGTACTCGTTTTGCAGCTCCAGCTTGTAGTCCGTGAGGCGGCTTTGCTTCAAGACGCTTTCGAGAATTTCCGGCAGGGTCTTGTCCAGAAAAACCTGGCTGCCCCTGCTGTATTGCAGCATGGAGAATCGGGGCGCCAGGCGAATGGAATAGAGGGTCGCCTCCTCCAAATCCCGAATCTGATCCATGTCAAGCACCACGCCGTGGCGCAGAATGTCTTGCTCCGGGCTGGAGATGGTGAACAGGGCGTGCTTTTCGACCACGGCGTCGAGATCGACATCCTTCGGGCCCGCGGCGAGGATTTCAAACTCGTAGCACTCGGATACGGCCTCCCGGCCTTTGAACGAAACCACCGTCAGTGCGTCCGGAGGGACGGCCGGGCACGTAAAGGCGTATCGCATGGACCATTCCGGCATAGCGAACTCCCAATCGAAAAGATTTTCATTGCACCGCGATCCCACGCCCAAAAACGAGAGAAAGTCGGCGTTCACCTCTCCTTCCCCCCTACACCAACCGAGTCTGTAGCGCAGCACATTTTTCGTTGCGGCCGCTCCGCATCAAGGATCGAACCGGCGTCATCCGGAACTCAGCAAAAATAACGCCATTCCGCAATCCGGCGCATCAAGCGGGCCGTCGCCGGAGCCGCGGGTCCCCGCCTACGCCAAACCGCCGCGCCGAGGGGCTCCCTTTCCCCATTTCGCCAACGTTGTTGGCGAAAAACGCAAACGACCTTGGCTTCGGCGCACGATCAACCACGTGTGATCGCATTGCCGCCCCTGATCTTCAGGGACTCTCCGGCCGCATGATCTTTTGGAGCTTTATTTTCGCCGCATTCCCGCCAATGCCATCCGCACTCCAGATCAGGTCAACTTGAAAAAATTAACCTGCGCGGCAATAGGGGAAAGCTCCGGGACGCGGGTTGCGCGCTTTGCGCGCAATGACAAATTCGGAAGGAGGGTGGGAGAAAAGGGATATTCAGGCCGGGCTACCGCTCCACCCGGCTCAACTCCGCCTCGCGGTCCTCGCAAAGCCTGGCTTTGTTGTATTCCTCGAAGCCGGGCAAAATCGCCTGCAGGCCGTTCAAGGCCATGCCCTCGACCTTGAGATCTTTGGCGCGCAAATCCAACAGATGCCCGCCCCGACTGCGTTGCGCATTGAGGAAATGGACATGCCAACCCACCACGTTGAGGCCCGCTGCGGATGGAGGACAGTAGAGGGCCACGAGGTCCCCGGAAACGTTGGACGCGGTGGATAGTTGCTGCCGTTTCGCCGCCTCGACCAGGGGCGGATACGGCCGGTTCTGCTTCGGCACGCTGCGGGTCTTCACCATTTCGAACTCGCCTGTCAGACGCACCGCGTAGAAACCGTCTCCGTTCGGAAAGAGCCGGTTCAGCCGTTTCAACAGGCCTTCCATGTTTTCGATCCTCCCGGAGTCCGCTGAAAAAACAGGGCGAAAAAATACCACGGCGGCGAAGGGCGTCTTCAGCGAATCCTGGGCGACGCGCGCCTCGCCTGAAACGAGAACCTGATGGCACACGCCGTCCAGCATAACCATTTCCCCGTCGAGGCCGTCGAACGTTCCCAGCCCGAAGTCTCCGTTCCGCTTCAGGTCCGCAATGGACTCTTCTCCATCGTAAACCCCGGCCAGCAGCGCCGATATGGACGAGGCCTGGTGCAGCCAACGCGCCTGCTGCGCCCCTGCGGCCGAAGGCGCTGCAACACACAAAAAGATGAGCGCGACAAGAGCCCCACGCTTGATTCTGCCGACGGCGTTCATACGTGCATCCTATTCAAGCTTGCTTCGCCCCGCGTCCGCTCTTTGGGCGTCCAAGGAGCGGGCGCGAGGCGTATCTTACAAAAAAAACGCTTCGAAGCCGCTCTATTTGAATCTTGCCGTAGCCTTGACAAAGCTCTCGGCCGAGTTGCGAATGACCTTTTCCTCCACGCAGAACGCCAGCCGAAACGCTCCGGAACAGCCGAACCCTCTGCCCGGCACGGCCAGGATGCGCTCTTCCTGCAGCGCTCGGCAAAACTCCACGTCGTCGCCGCCCGGCGCATCGGGGAAGAAGTAGAACGCGCCCTTGGGCGTGGGATAATTGATCCCGGCGGCGTCCAAGACCTCGGCCATGGCCTTGCGCCGCCGGTCGTAGATGGACACGTCCGCCTGGGCGCCCAAGGCCTGCTCGACAATCCGCTGTCCGATGGACGGGGCGTTGACGTAACCGAGGCAGCGATTGGCCAAAATCAAACCCGCCATCAAACCGGCCTGGTCCTCCATGTCCGGATTAAGGGCCAAAAAGCCCACCCGCTCGCCGGCCAGGGACAGGCTCTTGGAAAAAGAGTTGGCCACCACGGAAAATTCGTAGTGGCTTAACACGGGCGGGACCACGGCCCCGTCAAAGGCCAGGAAGCGGTACGGCTCGTCCGAGCACAGGAAGATGGGCCGGCCGCCGGGCTTGCGGGAGCCCAACAATTCGCCGAGTTGCTTGATCTGGTCTTCCGAATAAATCTGGCCGGTGGGGTTGTTGGGGGTGTTGATGAGCACCACCCGGGTCTTCTCGGTCAAAGCGGCCTCGATGGCCTCCAGGTCCAGTTCGTATGTTCCGGGCTTGGTGGGCGCGGACTTGAACACGCCGTTGTGGTTCGAGACGTAGGTCGCATACTCCACAAAGTAGGGCGAAGGGGCGATGACTTCGTCCCCTGGGTCGAGCACGGCTTTGAAAAACGCGTTGAGCCCGCCCGCAGCGCCGCAGGTGACGATGATGTCCTTGCCGGCCAGGGAAACCTTCTGTTCGGATGCAAGCTTGCGGGCCAGCGCCTCGCGCAAGCTGGAATAACCGGCGTTGGGCATGTAGCCGATGCTCATCGGCTTCGAGGTCGTTTCGGCGAAGGCGGCCAACGCGCGACCGACTTCGGGCGGCGGAGGGACGTCCGGGTTGCCCAGGCTGAAGTCATACACGTTGTCCTCGCCATATTGTCCCTTGAGCCGGATGCCCTCTTCGAACATTTTCCGAATCCAGGAAGCGCTCTTCAAAGCTTCCATGATGTAGCCGGCGGCTGCGCCCATAAAACCTTTCCTCCTATATCTTGATGACTGTGGAGAGGAAGCATAGTCAAAAGCCCCCGGGTTGGGAAGAGACGTTCTTTGACGCCGGACGGGGTTTGACGCTAAGAAACCTTTACCCCGAGCCCCAAGGAGCCGCCATGAACCGCCTGATAATCGCACTGTTGACCATGAGTTTTTTGCTGGCCCCCGCCTTCGCCGAAGCGGAGAAACAATGTTTCCGGATCATCAACCGCACCAAGAGCCCGCTGCAACTGGAAAACAAGGACGGAAACCGGACATATCCGGAGGCGCCGCCCTATTCCCTGACCAACGCCTGCTGCGACCCCCTGTACGAAAGGCTCTGCTTCGACAAGTCCGACAAATCCATCAAAATGAAAATCAACGCCCTGGTGGGCAAACCGGCGCAGGCCTTTTCCGGAGACACGTGCCGTAAGCTCTACATCCATTCCGGTTCGGCGATTCTCGTAGCCAGGGATACGGACGGAATCCACATCAAGTGCAAGGTGGTCCCGCCGGGAGAAAAAATCGACGTGGCCGCCGACTTCGACGAGTTGGACGCCAACCACGACGGCCAGCTCGATCCATCCGAGGCCGCAGGCATGGACATGGAAGCCATGCGCTATTCCCAAGCGGACCACAACGGGGACAAGATCATCGACCGGCGGGAGTACGACGGCTACCTGCAAAAGGTGAACATCTTCCGGGGCGTGCCCTTCTGATCGCGCAAGGCCCGGCGCAGGCCGCGGGCCTTGCGAAGCCCGACCGCGGAGAACGAAACGCCGCGGCCGGGGAAAACGGCCGGCCCTGGAGATAGGTTACGGCAACATCCCGGGATGGTGGGCGCTGAAGTCCATCTCGTCGATATGGCAGACCGCGCAATGGCTTGAAAAGCCCACCGCGCCGGCTTCTCCCATGTACTGCAACGGCTGGATGTTGTCCCGATCCGATCCATAGGGATTGTCCGCGGCGTAGACGGCGTGCTGGGCGCCGTGGCAGGCCGCGCAGGGGATTCGGCCCAAGTCGCCTTTCCGGTTGCGATACAGACCGTCCGCGTCCTCGGTCCACTTGTTGAAAGCCGTGGCGTCCAAATCCGGCGGGATGAAATCTTCGGTATGGCAGCCCAGGCAGTCCGGCTCCTGAATCCAGGCCCTTCTGGGCTTGATTTCGGCCACAGCCTTCACCGTCTCGGGCTTCAGGCCCTGAATAAGCTCGCTCGCCCGCTTTTTGCCGGCGTTTTGCTCGGCTTTGAGCAGCGCGATGGCGTGGTCGGCCATGTCTCCGTGGCAGGCGGAACACCCGAAGCCGAACCCCGCGTGCAGGCCGCGAAATCCCTGCGTCAGCCCCCCGGACGCAGTGGCGTGGCACAGTCCGCAGGGATCGTCGGTCTGGCCCTTGAAATAATGCGCATGAAGGCCGTGTATGGCGGCGGACAGGCCGAGCAGGCCGGCTTCGCCCTGCAGGCTCGATGGTTCGTCCGGATGGCACGAAGAGCAGGCCTGTGGATGTCCTGCGGCCGCCTGTTCGGCCAGGGCCGTTCCGCTCTTGCGGTCGTGGGCCTGCAGCACGTTCTCGGCCGTGGCGTTGGATATTCCCGCGCCGCTCCGCCGCCATCCGCCGCCGTGGCAGTTGTTGCAGCCCATTTCCGTGGACGCGGGCAGCACGACCTTTGTTTCGGCCAGCGTTCTCCCTTTGGCGTCCACCGCCTCGATGCGCGCCAGCGGATAGGGATCGAACCCTCCGGATTCGGTGTACGGAACGACGGGGACGCCCTGAACCTTGAAGGTCTCGGACGTTTCGTCCCAGGCCATGGTCCCGTTCAAGCCCGCGCCGGCGAGCCCCTTGTTCGCCGGGACCGTTCGACCAAGCGTTTGTTCGGCGAATCGCCAGAACGGGACGCGGTCGGCCGGATTCCGGTAACCCGGCTCCACGGCGTAGCGCAGAACGACGCCTTCGGAGACCAGCTCCGGCAGGCCGTCGCGCCGGAGCAGCACCGCCGAGACGTCCGTTCCCGGAGGGCTCAGCAGGAACCGCCCGTCGCAGTCGCTCACCAAACGCATGCCCGCGCCGCTCACGGCCAAAAGCACGTACTCGGCCGAGTCCGCATCGAACGCCGGTATGTCCACGGAAGACTGCTCGATCTCGCGCTCCTCCGGAGCGGACTTCATTCCGTGCAGAACTTCGGCTGCGTAATCGGCCACGGCGCCGGCCTCGGCCGGAGTCCCCATAAACGGCGGCATGTAGGGGGAGAGGTCTCCCAAGCTGAAGATCAAACCCTGCAGCCCCATGGCCGTCAAACCTTGGGTCAGAGGACGGATGTCGTTCAACGCGCCGTCCACGGAGTGGCAGCTTGCGCACTGCATCTGAAAAAGCCAGTCCCCGGCCTGGAGCCGATTCTCTTCGGTCACTTTCTTGAACGGGGTCCACTTCGCCTTGGCCAGGGCGCCCGCGGTTTGCAACTCCCGCTCGCGGCCGGCCATGATGGAGTTGGAGTAGATCAGCCCAGTAACGAGATACGGCCGCCGGCCGGCCTCGCGAACGAACTCGAAAGCGCCCGTGTACAGCAGGCCCAGCACCAGCAGAACGCTGGCCAGACCGATTTTGAAAGGCTTGGGCAAGAACCTGAACGCCATGAGCAGCCCGCCCGCGGCGATGAGCAGACCCAGCCAGGGAAACGCCTTCAAATACGGGGCGATCTCCGGAGAGGCCTGCAGGATCATGTCCAGGCGATCCGGCGGCAGCGCATGCAGGTACCAGAAGCCCGAGGCCAGAACGAGCAGGAACGGAAGGCCGGACCACAACGCCGTGTACCGCAGCACCGCCTCGCGGGTTTCTTCGTCCTTGAGCCCCACGGCCGTGACGAAGCCGTACACGCCGGCCAGGCTCATGGACAAGAACGTTCTGAAGGCGACGGAAGGCCAGAAGGACGGATTAAAGAAGCCGTCCCAGAAATTTCTTGAGGCAAGCCACTCGCCCGGGGTGAGCATGAAATCGATAATGCCCGTGATGAGAAAAAGCGAAAGCCATGCGAAAAGGAAGTACAGCCAACCCGCGGCCAGATGATCGCGCCGGCTCAGCCGCGAGAAGCCGTAATAATACACCAGAAGCGCCGTGATCTCCGCCAGAAAACAGACCCACTCCGTCGCCCAGCCGAAGACGAAGGTGTGGATGAGCAACGAGGTCGCCCGAGGCGAAAGAACGGAGATCACCAGCCAGATGCCCACGCCGGTCAACCCGCCGAAGACCATGGTCAGCAGAAGGAAAAACTTGGCGTGCCGCTTGACGTAATCCAGAATGGCGGACGAGCCCCGCCGGTAGGCCAGATGCTCGGTCAGGACCAGAAACAGCCCGCCGCCCACGGCGAAGTGTGCAACATAGACGTGCACCACGGCGATGAGCGCAACGAGAAAACCGCCACCAAAGGAATAGAGATGCCAAACCGGATATTCCATCTCAGGCCTCTCTTCCCGCTCTGACGTAGACCCTGATCAACCAGGCGACCACGGCCCCCCCGGCCAGGAAGGAGGCCAGAAAAAGGACCAGCGGCGAGTAGTGCGGGGCCACGGGGGTTTGCGACACATGGAAGTAGGGGGACAAATATTTCACGCGGACCATGTCGCGGATCACGGCCATCAGCGCCATCGTGGCCACGGTCATGGCCGCGGCCGAAACGGCCTTTCGCCGGAAACCGAAATACAACAGCAGAAGCGCCGCGGCCAATCCCGCCGCAAAGACCGCCGTGGCCCAGGCGTCGCGCCCCATGAAGGACAGAAAGACGTCCCGTCGCAGAGTCAGCAGAAAAACGAACCCCACGGCGAACTGGACCACCGTGGCCCAGGTGAACCACCGCATGCCCGAGGCGACCTCGGCCTCCCCGGACGGCTCCCCCCGGCGGCGCCGGATTTCACCCAGCAAAGCCAAAAACAGCCCGCCCACGGCCACGGCCCCGGTCATGAAGTGC
>JASGMV010000089.1 GCA_030156255.1 Desulfovibrionales bacterium | reverse complement strand
GGCTGAGGCGAATCTCCGGGGCTGGCGGCTGGACCGCTCCATTCCGCTCATGCTGGTGCTCATGGTGTGCATCCAGCTCGCGGGCGTGGTCTGGTGGGCTGCCGGCGTGGAGTCGCGCATTTCAGCCATTGAGGCCAGACAGACCCGGTACGAGGCCACGGCCGACACCGCGGCGCAGCGGCTTGGGGCCATCGAGCAGCGCCTCGGATGCGTCCAGACAGACGTCTCGTGGATCAAGCGGGCGCTCGGGGCTGCGAAATGACGCCGACGCGGTACACCCCGCAGCTCGCGCGCTCTCTCTGCGCCCGCATCGCCAACGGCGAGAGCCTCTCGAAGGTCTGCGAAGACCCGGCCATGCCCTGCCGCGCCACGGTCTACCGCTGGCTGGAGAAGAAAGAGACGTTTCGCCGGCTCTTCAATCAGTCCGTCATGTTGCGCACTGACGGAATTTTCGACGATTTCTACGAAAAAATTCAGTCCACCACGGAAGACAACGCGCAGGCCCGCAGGGTCCAGCTTGAGGCGCTCAAATGGTACCTCGGCCGCATGAATCCCACCAAGTACGGCGACCGCCAGCACATGGAGGTGAAGGACTCCGACGGCGTGCCGGTGATGAGCATCTCCATCGGGCGCGGCAATGTGTCGACGGATCAGGGGGAGCAATAGCCTATGCCCCGCCATTACGTAGCCGAACCGACTCCCGAGCGATTCCATTTGTCCGACGCCCGTATTCGCGGGCTCATGGGGCCGTACGGCTCGGGCAAGAGCGTCTCCTGCGTACAGGAGGGCCTGCTCCGATCGGCGCAGCAGATTCCGGGGCTCGACGGCGTTCGGCATTCGCGCGGGGCCATCATCCGCAACAGCTACCCCGAATTGAAAAGCACAACCATCAAGACCTGGATGGATTGGGCCGCGGACTGTACGTCCATCACCTACGGTTCTCCCATCACCGGACGGGTCCGATTCAAGCGTCAAGACGACGATTCTCTGGTGGACGCAGAGATATTTTTCATCGCCCTGGACAAGCCCAAGGACATCAAGAAGCTCCTGTCGCTCGAACTCACCTGGGCGTGGATCAACGAGGCGCGCGAAGTCCCCAAGCAGGTCGTTGACGCTCTGGGCGGCCGCATCGGCCGCTACCCGTCCAAGGCCGACGGCGGATTCAACTGGACCGGTTTCTGGATGGACACCAACCCGCCGGACACGGACCACTGGTGGTACCGCACGTTCGAGGAGGAGCGGCCTGTCGGATACGAGATTTTCAAGCAGCCGCCGGCCCTGCAGGAAGAAGAGATTTCAAACTCCTGGCAACCCAATCCGGCGGCCGAGAACGTTCAAAATCAGGTGCTCGGCTACGATTACTGGCTGAACCAAGTCCCCGGAAAGACCGAAGAATGGATTCGGGTCTACCTCTGCGGCGAGTACGGCATGGTCCAGGAGGGCAAGGTCGTCTACCCCGAGTACCTGGACTCCTCCCATTGCGCGGACGGCCTCAAACCCATGACGGCTGTTCCGCTCGTTATCGGTCTGGATTTCGGCCTCACGCCGGCGTCCGTGATCGGACAGGTCACGCCCCGGGGCCAACTTTTCATCCTGGATGAGATGACCAGCCATGATATGGGCATCCGGCAGTTTCTTCGCGACGCGCTTCTGCCGCATCTCGCGCAGGACTATGCGGGCGTTCGCGTCGTCTGCATGGGCGACCCGGCCGGCGCGCAGCGCGCCCAGACCGACGCCCGGTCCTGCTTCGACGAGGTTCGGGCCGCCGGCCTGGAGATCAACGCGGCGCCCACCAACGCATTCATTCCCCGCCGCGAGGCGGTTGCGGGGTTTTTGACCCGCATGGTGGACGGGAAGCCGGCGTTTCAGCTCTCGCCCGAGTGCAAGATGCTCCGGCGCGGATTCCAGGGCGGCTACCATTTCGAACGCGTGCAAGTGTCCGGCGAGCGATACAAGGATCAGCCCGCCAAAAATCAATTTTCCCACCCGCATGACGCGCTGCAGTACCTGGCTCTGCGGGCTCAGGTCGGGACCACGGCGGCGGCGCAGCCCAAAGGCGGCCATCGTCCGGTGAAGCGCGTGAGATGGCCGTAGGGGGATCGATGGGACTGGCGACAGGATACGGAACGCTCCAGGCCTTCAGCAACGAAGACATCGACCGTCAGGAACGGCGGGACATGGAGCAGCGCCTCGCCGAGCAACGGCAGGCCCAACCCGTCATCTCCGGGCTGGCCGGGCATGTGCTCCGATGCTGGGAGGCGGCCAAGCAGGCCAAGCAGCCCATCGAAGAGCGAATGATCCAATCCATGCGACAGCGCCAGGGGGAATACGCCCCTGACGAATTGGCCCGCATCCGGGAGACCGGCGGATGCGAAACCTACCTGATGCTCACCGACGAGAAGTGCGCGGCGGCCGAGGCGTGGCTGGAGGACATCCTGCTGCCGGCGGACGACAAGCCCTGGGGCGTGAACCCGACGCCCGTCCCCGAACTTCCTCCCGAGGCCGAACAACAGGTGTGGCGGGAGGTGGATCAACATTTCAGGACGCTGGCCATGCAGGCCGCGCAACAGGAGGTCATGGCCTCCGGCGCCCCCGTGTCCAGTGAGGAGTTCGAGCAGGTCGTGGCCCGGCTTCATCAACATTTCCGTCAGCAGGTGGACGAGTACCGCCAGATGGCCCTCAAGCGTCTGCGCGACGAAGCCAAGAAGGCGGACGCGACGATAGAGGGGGTTATCAACGATGAACTGCTGGAGTCCGGATGGATCGAGACGCTGCGGGCGGCCATGCCCAACCTCGTGGATTTCCCGGCGGGATTCATCAAGGGGCCCATCGTCCGCCGCAAGCCGCGCCTGAAATGGGCGCCGGGCGGCGGCGTCGAGGTGGTCAAGGAACTCGTCAACGAGTTCGAAGCGCCGTCCCCCTTCGATATCTACCCCGCGCCCTCGTCGTCCAAGGTCGGCGACGGCTTCCTGATCGAGCGGCACCGTTTGTCCCGGTCAGACCTTCAGGCATTGATCGGAGTCAGCGGATACGACGAGTCGGCCATCCGCGCCGTGCTGGAATTGTACGGGCGGGGCGGGTTGTCCTCCTGGTTGAGCCTCGCCAATGAAACCACGCGCCGCGAGCTGGAGAATCACCGGCACGAGGAGTTCGACCCGGACGGCAAGATCGACGCGCTGCAGTTTTGGGGGCCGGTCCAGGGCCGCCAGTTGATTGATTTCGGAGTTCCGAAGGAAGACATCGAGGACCCCGATATTGATTACGCCGCCGAAGTCTGGGTCATCGGGTCCTGGGTGATCAAGGCGGAGCTCAACGGGGACCCCCTCGGACGCCCGCCGTACCACAAGGCCTCGTTTCGAAACATCCATGGCTCCTTCTGGGGCATGGGCCTGCCGGAGTTGATCAAGGATTGCCAGCAAGCGGCCAACGCGGCGGCCCGGGAGATCATCAACAACATGGCCCTCGGCTCCGGGCCCCAGGTCGGCGTGGACACCGGCGCCATGGCCCCCGGCGAGGACATCACCGAAATTTTCCCGCGCAAGATCTGGCAGTTCGATCTGGGCGACAACCCGGTGAACAGGCAACCCATCTGGTTTTTCCAGCCCCAAATGGTCGTCGCCGAATTGATGGCGGTCTACGACAAGTTCAGCGCCGAGGCGGACAACAAGTCCGGCGTTCCCCGGTACGCATACGGCGCCGAAACCAAGGGCGGCGCCCTGTCCACGTCGTCCGGATTGTCCATGATGCTCAACGTCGCCTCTCGCGGCATCAAGCGCGTGGTCCGGAACATCGATTGGGGATTCATCGAATCCTCGGTGCTTCGGATGTACCAGCACCTGCGGCTCTATGATCTTCGCCCCGAATTGCGCGGAGGCGACATCAAAATCATCGCGCGCGGCTCCTCGGCGCTTATCGCCAAGGATCAACAGCAGGTCCGGCGCAACGAGGCCATGCAGGCCGTCCTCAACCCCATGGTGCTCCAGGTCATCGGTCTGCGCGGACTGGCGTACGTCCTGCGCGAATGGTTCGCGGGACTCGACATGGACGTGGACAAGATCGTGCCCGCCGAAGAGGAGGTGCTGCAAATGATGCAGGCGCAGCAGCAGCAACAGCAGGCCCTGACCATGCAGCGCCAGCAGCAGCCGGCCCGTCAGCCTCGCGGACGAGAACTCGACCCGGCCGGAAATCCCGTGGCCGGCCAGGATGCGAGGTTGTTCTGATGGTCGCCAAAGAGATCATCGCCGCGGCCGCAAGGCTGGTCGATCACCCGGACATGCAGCTCCTGTTGGGTCATTTTCGGGCGGAGCGGGAAAAGGCCCGCGACGCTCTGGAAAGCGTTGCGGAGGAAACGACAACGAACGTGATCCGGGGAAAAAGCCGCGCGCTCAGGGAGGTTGTGGAGTTGTTCGACACGGCCAAGGCCGCGCTTCGCAAGATGGAGGGGCGGAAGTGAGCGGAGTCATCACCCTGAACGGCTCTTTGTGGATTCCTTCCAGGGACATGCCGGAGCACAGATGGCCCAACCATCTCGCCATCGTAGGAACCGCCCCTGGCTGGCGAAAGGACGCCAAGGCCATTCCTGAAAACGCCCATGTCATGGCCGTCAACCGCGCCGGCTGCCTGCTGGTTGATAGGTTTGTGGATTTCTGGGTCACACTGCATCCCGAGGTGATGGAGTCCGAGAACTGGCTGGATGCCCGGAAAACGGGATTGTCCGGCGCCGAGACTCCCACCCCTATCGTTATTTCGGCCTTCAGACGTCCCTGCGTCCGCCGCGTTCTCGATTTTCGTCCCCACTGCGGCACGACGGCTCTCTACGCCGTCTTTGTCGCCCTCTACCTGGGATACCGGGACATCGGGCTGTACGGCGTCCGCCTGGAGGGCGACGTGTACGGCGAACCGCGGATTCACGATTGCTGGAAGGCTCGCCGCGAGGCGCTTGCCCCCTACATAACCTGCGCCGCCGGCGGATTCCCGCGACGGCTTTTCTTCGAGGAGGATTGAACATGGCCCGACACGAGGACATCAGCATCGGCAAGCTGACCATCGCAAACGCCGTGATTTTGCCGTCCTACACGGTGGCGACCCTGCCCGGAGCGGCGGAGTACAACGGCTCGCTGGTCGTCTGCTCCAACGGCGCCGCCGGGTCTCCCTGCTTGGCGTACAGCGATGGAGAGAACTGGCTCCGGCTCGCCTTCGGCGCGGCCGTGAGCGCAACCTGACGCATTCCTGGCGGGCTGGGCGACCAACACCCGCCATTCTTTTCAACCGGAGAACACCCTGACGGGCTCTCCAGGAGGTTCCCAGATGGATCAATCGCAATACACCGACCTGCCCCGGCATGTCCGCGAAGCCGCCGAGATGGCGGACGAACTCATGCAGGAGCAGGCGGGCCTGAACACCCCGGCCGGGGATCAAGACGGAACACAGGACGTCACGCCTGCTCCCGAAGACCAAAAGGCCCAGGCTCAGGAAGACGCCTCCCAGAACGACGACACGGCTCAAGACGGCGGAGAGGGAACACCTGCCAAGGCTCCCGGCGCCGACCGCTTCGAACACCGCTATCGCGTGCTGCAAGGCAAGTACGACAAGGAAGTTCCCGCTCTCCAACACCAACTGCGGCAGGCCGCTGCGGAAATCGAACGGCTGCGTCAGGCGGAGGCGCCCAAACCGAAAGGAACGGAAGCGCCGAACCCGAACGGCCAGGACAGAGCCGCGTACCGCCCCGAGGACTACGAGGAGTACGGGGAGGAGTTCGTGGCCATGGCCAGACGCAATGCCGAGATGGCGGACCAGCTCAAACGGCTGGAAGACCAACTCGGCGGCGTTGAGCAGCAGTTCGGCCAAGTGGCCCAGCAGACGCAGCGGACGCAATACGACCGTTTCGCCGAGGCTATCGCACCGCTTTGTCCGCAGTTCAAGGAGCAGGACGACGATCCGGAGTTCGTGGCGTGGTTGGAGTACGATGGTTCGAGCCAGGCCGTACAACAGGCGTTCGCCCAAGGCGACGTCAAACGGCTGGCCCGCATCTTCAACCGCTACGTCCAGGAAACCGGCGCAACATACCCTTCCTTGTCGGAAAAAAACGACAAAGTCCCGGCGTCTCCCGAGGCCATGAAGAGGAAACTGGAGCGTCAGATTCAACCTGACGACACGGCCGGCGGCGGGACTGCCCCCACGGGGAAGCCCACCTACTACGCCAGCCAGGTCAGCGAGTTCTTCAAGAAGAGGTCGCTGGGTCAATTCCCCTTCAACATCGGCCGGATGGCCGTGAACACCCCGGAAGACGCCTTGAAGATCGAGACAGACATCACCATGGCGAACGTCGAAGGGCGGATTCTGCCGGGGTGATGCACACTTTGAGAGGGTATTCACATGGCGTTTCCCGTCAAAACAGGAGTCCCGTCGCACGCCGGGACCTACACCCCGGAAATCTGGTCCGGGAAACTGCTGGTCAAGTTCTACACGGCCACGGTTCTCGCCCAGATAGCCAACACCGACTACGAGGGCGAGATCAAGGCCCACGGCGACACCGTCCACATCCGGATCGTCCCGGACATCAACATCAAAGACTACGTCGTCGGACAGGACCTCGTGTACGAGACCCCGGCGCCGGATGAGATCAAGCTGCTCATCAACAAGGGCAAGTACTACGGGTTTAAGGTCTCGGACGTGCAGAAGTTTCAGTCCGACATCGCGTACCTTGAACGGTGGTCCGACGACGCCGGAATGCAGCTCAAGGCCCGCGTGGACAAGGACGTTCTCGCCGACATCTACGACGATGTGGACCCGAAAAACGAGGGGGCAACGGCCGGCAAGGTCGAAGGCTCCATCGACCTCGGCTCCGTGGGCTCTCCCGTGGCCATGTCGAAGGTCAATGTCGTGGACAAGATCGTCCAGTGCGGCCAGGTCCTCGACGAACAGGATGTTCCGGGGGACAACCGCTGGATGGTCCTCCCGGCCTGGGCCTGCACCCGCATCAAAACGTCCGATCTCAAGGACGCCTCCATGACCGGCGACGGCAAGTCCATCCTGCGCAACGGCCGCATCGGCATGATCGACAGGTTCACCCTGTACAGCTCCAACCAGGTGGCCAGCGTAACGGACGGGGCCGACACCGTGTTCAACTGCCCGTTCGGACACAAGTCCGCCCTGACCTTCGCGTCCCAGTTCATCGAGAACGAGATGATCGATAACCCCAACGACTTCGGAAAGCTCGTCCGAGGCCTCCAGGTCTACGGGTACAAGGTCGCCAAGCCCCTCGCCATGGGCAACCTGTACGCCAAGGCCGCGTAGCAACCGCCGGAGGGGGTTTCGGCCCCCTCCTGATCGCTTAAGGAGAGACCAATGCCGCAACAATATCTCTTGAACACCAAGACGGGGGCGCTTCGCATCCGGACGGACGTTCTGGCGAAAAAACCCCACCTGATCCCCTGCGACGCCGCAGGCCGCCCGTTGCGCGAGGGAGACCTCGCCATGCTGCCCGACCACATGCTGGCCGCGGCCGCAGGGCGTTTACCGGCGCCGCCTGCGGGGCCAATCGCCCCCTACGACCGCGACGACGCGCCCGCTGACGACGCCAATCCCGAGCCCCCGAGCGACGACGCTGCAATCGTCGAAGCAACGCTTCTTGGCGACCCGGACAGGCTTCTCGACCTCAACCGGCGGGATTTGGAGCAACTCTGCGAAGAGCGCGGCGTCAGGCACTCGGCCAGGGACAACAAGAGCGCCCTGGTGGAAAAACTCGCCGGGACACAGGCGTAAGCCATGCTGGCGTCGGAAATCTTCCTGCTTGTCTCCGGCAAGCTTCAGGACCTGCGCAACGGGACGGCGGATCGCTGGCCATGGGAGCGCTCGCCCGGCGTCCTGTCGCTTGTGGACCTCTTCAACAACGCCGTGAACAACATCGCCCTGAATCGCCCCGACGCGACGGCGGTCACGGAGTCCATCCGCCTTCAGGCCGGAGCGAGCCAGTCCATTCCCGACACCGCGACGCACGGAGCCAGCAAAAACGCCCTTTGCCTGCTTGATCTGGTCCAGAACATGGGAAGCGACGGCGCAACGCCAGGGGCGCCGATTTTCCGCGTCTCGCGGGACGCCATGTCCACTTTCGATTGGTCGGCCGCGGGGACGACGGTCTACAATTTCGCCTACGACAAGATGACCAACCCCGAGATCTATTGGGTGTCTCCCGCCATCAAGGCCGGAGCCACGGTCTACGTCCAGGCGACCTATTCCGCCGTTCCGACGCAAATCACGGTTCCTGCGGACGCCGTTCCGATCCCCGACACGTTCAGCGTCCCGATCATGCATTGGATGCTCTACGAGGTTTTCGCCGGCGACAACTCCGACGCCGACTTCGCCAAGGCGCAACACCACCTGACGGCGTTCTATCAAGCCCTGGGCGTCAAGTTGAAGGCCGACCTCTTCTTCCCCGTGCAGGTGCGGCAAATGGAGGGGAAATAGCATGGCGACCCCATGGAGCGCCTTTCTTCCCTATGTCCATCCGGAGGCGGCCGGCGCGCCCGTCGCCGTGGTCCTGTCCAAAATCAGACACGCCGCGCAGGACTTTTGCCAGGAGTCGCAAATCTGGCGGGAAAGCCTCGATCCCGTGGTGTTCCCGAAGGGGGTCAAGGAGGCCGATCTGGAAGCGCCCGACGACGATTCCAGAATCGTCGAACTCGTCTGGCTCAAGGACGCCGGCGGGAGCAAACTGGCGCCGGGCGCCGACTACACCGCCACACACGAGACCATCACCCTCGCTTCCGCTCCCGCGAAGGCCTTCACCTGTTCGGCGCTTGCGGCGCTGAAACCCTCGGCGTCCGCCGAAACCGTGCTGGACTTTCTCTTCCATGATTGGTCCGAGGCGATTGCCCATGGCGCGCTCGGCAAACTCATGGCCATGGTCGGTCGGGAATGGCTGTCTCCGCAGGGAGCGGCTTTCCACCGGCAGGAATTTTCCAAGGGCGTGGCGGCGGCCCGCGCCAGAATCAACAAGGGGTACGCCTCGCGCTCCCTGCAAGTCTCCTTGAGGAGGCAGGTATGAGCGTCAAGAAAGTCAAGCTCACGATCCCGCAAGGGTCCACCTACGTCCACACCTTCTCCTACGTCGATTCCGACGGCGACGCGGTTTCCCTCCTCAACTTCACGGCCAGGATGCAATTCCGCGAGTCCGCGGCCGCCGAAGCCGCGCTGTACGAGGGGACGACCGAAAACGGACACATCGTCATCAATGGCCCCGCAGGGTCCGTTCAACTCAAAATCTCCGCGGCCACGACGGCGGCATGGACGTTCACCTACGCCGTCTACGACCTGGAAATCGTCTCTCCCCTCGGCGTGGTGACGCGCCTTGTCCAGGGGAGCGTCAAAGTAACCCCCGAAGTCACCCGATAGGAGGACGACATGCCCGCAATGAGCAACTTCCTGGAAAACAAGATCATGGATCATATTTTGGCGAACGGCCGGGAGCAGATCTACACGCCGCCGGAGACCCTTCACATTGCATTGTTCACGTCCGACGCCGGACTGGAGAACAACACGGAGGGAGAGCAGACCGAGGTGTCCGGCGGCGCCTACGCCCGCATCCTCCTGGACGGGGCGGTCAACTACTTCACGGCGGCCGCCAACGGCTCCGCCAGCAACCACGCCGATATCGAGTTCGCTACCGCTACGGCGTCCTGGGGAACCGTGACCCATGCGGCCATCATGGACGCCGCCGCGTCCGGCAACGTGCTCTTTTGGGGACCGCTGATCGTTCCAAAGTCTGTCGCCTCCGGGGACCTGTTCAAGATCACCGCCGGCTCCCTGACCCTGAGCATCGACTAGGACCGGACCGTGGCTTTCAATCTCGACGGCTTCAACATCAGCGGATTCAACGTCCGTTCGTCCAGGACGCGCCAAGCTGGCGGCGCATGGGGCGCTTCGGTCGCGGCGTCCATTGATTGCGCTTGCGACTACGCCGCGCGGGCGCCGTTAGCTGTCGAGACCTCAGCAGTCGTTTCGGCGACGACGATCAAGCCGGCCCATACGCATTGGTCCGTCGCCGGGTCCCTTTCAGCGGACGTAAAGGTCACGCGATACGCAACCGCCGTCTGGTCCGCCTCGATTCGCGCGGACGTGTCCGGCGTCAGCGGATCGGTCCTCATCCAGCCGGTCATACGCACAGCGATGGCGGTTGAAGGCTCCAGGGAGCGACAGGTGGCAATTTCCGCCGACGCATCGGCGGGCATGACCGCAAGCGGGCTCAAAACCCTTCTGGGGGACGGCGTCTTCTCCACGGAGACACAGGCCGTTTGCAGCGGGACGAGAGGCAAAATCGCCTCGGCGGCGTTCGATGCGTCGGCGTCCATGGAGATATCCTTGTCCGCCGTCGGCTTCGCATCCGCCGCATGGTCTGTGGATTCCTATTTCGGCCCGTCGTTCCATGCGTTCATTTCGTATCACACGACCATCGTTCGGGAAGAGAACCGGACGACGGTCGCCGCAAGGGGGATATAGCCATGGGTGTTGTTTTCAAGGACGTTGCGGTTTCCTCCCTGGCGTCCGGCGTCACCGACGCGGGCTTGTCGATCACCGTGGCGTCCGGCGAGGGGACGCGGTTCCCGGACACGTCCTCGGGCGACGAGTTCTACGTCACGATCCAGGACGCCGACGACAAACACGCTTTTGAGATTGTGAGAGTCACGAGCAGAAGCGTCGACACGTTTACCATCGAGCGCGCGCAACAAGAAACAAACGCCGCCGCATGGAGCGCAGGCTCTCTGGTGGAGCTTCGGCTCACGGCAGAGTTGTTTCAAAAGGTTTGGAATAGCGTCGACCATCTCCCGCTGGCCAGCCTCGGTTTTTTACCCGTTAATCCCGTATTGCCCTCGGATTTGTCGATTGTCAGCGACTCCATAGCCTTCGGGAATATCGACCTCAACGGCTACACCCTCACCTGCAATGCGACCCTGCGCGTCGCG
>JASGMV010000035.1 GCA_030156255.1 Desulfovibrionales bacterium | reverse complement strand
ACTGCTCGGCAAGGATTTGTCCGCAAATCCTTGCTGCGAAATGCTTGTAGGCGAGCTACGCTCGCCGTGAAGCAAGCATTTCAAGCGTAATATGCTCTAACGGACTGCTGAAAAACTCACGAACGCAGGCCGCTCAAAAATGGTGAGAGGCGAGGAAGTGAAAAAATCAAGGGCGCGCAGTGTAGCGCATGCATAAGCGGTTTGGATTTTTTCGCTGACGCAGCAGATCGCTACGTTGGAGCGGCCTGTCAAGGCAGGCCGTACTGGCGGGCCGCCTGCTCCAGGTTTTGCGTGTCCAAGGCCTGGGCGGCCATCTTGCCGTAGATCCCCTGCGGCTGCTTTTGCTTGATCTCCTGCATGATCTGCTCCCATTCCTGCTGGGCGCCGGCCTTCTGATACAGGCGAGCCAGCCGGAAGCGGGAGCCGGCCCATTCGGGGTCGCCTTCGGGCACGTACTTGTCGTACTGCTCGGCCCACCGCAACGCCTCGCGGTAGCGCCCGGACTCCTCGGCCGCGTAAATGGTCATCAAGATGCAGTCCTTGATCTTCTCCCGGTCCCCTGCGCTATCCAGGAACATGGTCAGCGCCTCCTGGGAGTAGATGAAGACCTTGCGCAAGTCCTTGTCCTGCATGGCCGCCTTGGCCATGTAATACATGGCGTAGGCCCGGGTGGAGGCGTCCAAATCCGTATCCGCCGCGAGCCTGGACCACAAGGGCTCGCTCTTATCCATCTCCCCGAGGTTCTCGTAGGCCATGGCCAGGGAGTAGTCCACCTGGCGGCCCTGCTCCGTAGGCAGTTGCCAGTTTTCGCGGGCCAGGGAGGCCAGCTTCGCGATTTCCGACCACTCGCCGGTCTGCAGATAGATGCTCAAAGCCATGTCCAGGGCCATTTCCGAGTACTTGCCCTGCTTCTTCTCTGCCAGATAGGGCTTGATGATCTCCAGCGCCTTCTCCGGCATGTCCTTCTTCCAATAACTCAAGGCGACGGCCATGCGAATTTCCTCGTTCACGTCGCCCTGTTCCTTGAGCAAATCCCCGTACTGCTCCCAGTAGGAGATCACCCGCCCGTAATTCTCGTCCTTGACGAGTTCCGGCACGGCCAGGTTGAACACCGTGAATCCCAGCTGGCGGGCCTTGGGAACCAGCTCGCTGCGCGGATACTTTCCCAGGAGATCCTGCGCGGCCCGCAGAGCGTCGGCGTACTTCTTGTTGAAGTAATACCACATGCCCAACTTGAGCTGGGCCAACGGCGCGAGCGGGCTTTTCGGGAACTTGCGCGCGATGGTGGTGTAAATCTTCTCCGGCTTCAGGCTGAAGGGCCGGTCGAACACGCTGACCATCTGGTCCATGGTGGGATCGTCGTAGATGCCCTCCTCGGCCAAACGCATTTTGGCCACCAACCCGCCTTCCTCGTCGGGATACCGCTCGGCGACGTTCTGGTACATCTCCCTGGCGGCGTTTTTGTCGCCAAGCCGGAGATAGATGTCGCCAATCCTGGCCAGGACCACGTCGTTCCCCGAAGCTTCGGGTTCGATGTTGTAGTAGGTCCAATAATCGTCCTTGGCCTTGTCCAGATCGTTCACCTTGAAGGCCACGTTGCCGGACAATTTGAGGAACGGAGGGAAATCGACGTAAAATCTCGGCCAGCGTTTTTCAATGTAGTCCACGATCTGAAACGCCTGGTCGTCGTAGCCCAGTTCGATCAACGAGCGGGCCAGCCCGAGGGCCGCGTCGCGAACCAGCGGGGAGTCCGGATAATTCTGAACGAGATATTGGAAGTTGTCCGCGGCCTTGCGATAGTCCCCCTGCTCGAAATAATAATCGCCCCAATAGTAGGAAATGTGGGGGATGTTCATGTCGTGGGGATACTGCTTGCGCAGGATGTTGAAGTACGCCTTGGCCTCCGGAATGTTGCCGACCTTGAGATTGGCGAGGCCCATGTTCAACAGCGCCCGCGGCACCCGCGGCGATTTGAGGTCGGCGTTCATGGCCCGCTCGAAGCCTCCCACGACCGTATCGAAATTCTTTTCCAGGTCGTCCTTGTAGACCTGCATGTTGGCGTCGGCCAGCGCGTACAACGCATCCACGCGCAGCTTCTCGGGGAAATCCTCGGCCTTGAGCATGTCCTGCAACTGGGTGCGGGCCTTGGCCGCGTCCCCGTTGTTGATGTCCTGCTGGGCGCTGAGGATTTTCAACTTATAGTCCTCGACGGCGGGGTCCTCCGCCTCCGCAGGCGCGGGCGCAACCGCCTGCTCCGCAGTCGCTGCGGCCATGGCGTCGGGCGGCGCCGCCGCAGCCCTGTCGGCGACCGCGGTTTCCACGGGAGCATCCGGCGCAGCCGCGCTCTCCCGGACAGGCTCCACCGCCCCCCCGGCCGCAGCGCCTGCGTCTTCTCCCGGGGGATTCACCTGCGCCGCGACCTGACCGGAGACCGAATCGGAGACTGGACCGCCCGTCTGGCCGGCCACGGCGCCTGAAACCCTACCGGACGCCGCGCCTCCGGCCTGGCTTTCGACCGGCCCGGACGCGGAACCGTCCGCAGGGGCGGAAATTCGCCCGGCGACGCTTCCCGAAACCTGGCCGCCCGCCGAGGTCGGCCCCGGAGAAACGGCGTCGCCCGCGCTTCCCGGCGGAGGCGCAACGCCTCCCCGGGCCGTTCCTCCGTTGGACGCCACCTGCGTGACGACAGGCTCCACGGTCCGCCGATCTTCGCCTTGCCCGCCCGGAACAACGGAAGACGGCGGTTGCACAGGCGCATCCACCGTCCCGCCGGCCGTCGTCGGCGCCGCTGCGCTTTCAGCGGGAGCCGATTCCGTTTGCCCGCCCGGAGGCGGTCCCACGGACCCGCCGACTGCGCCGCCGGCGACGCCGTTCTCGAAATTCTGCGGCTCGGCTTCCACGGACGACGCATTCGCCTGCGGTCCCGCCGGCGCAGCAACCGCCCCTCCGGCGAGAGCCGGACTTCCGGAATCCGTTGCAGGGTCGCCCACCGTACTCATGGGCGCGGCCTCGGAGGGCCCAACAGCGCGGACTTCGCCACGCAGCGAGTACGGCACGGCGTAATAAGGTCGACGCGCGCCTTGCGTCCCGCCGTCCGAGCCCTGGCTCCCCGCCTCATCGGCTTGGGGAGGCCCGGCGGACGGCTCGGCCCGGTTCACCGAGCCTTGCGCGCTCGGCGCCGGAGGCGCCACGGCGCCCGCAACAGAGGATTCCTGTCCAGACGGCGCTTCGCGCCGCTGGACAACCTGCGGGCGGGGGGGCTGCTGTTGGACCGGAGCCTCCGGCGTCCGGATCGGCGTCTGGGCCGACGCCTGGGTCGGCGTCGGGATCGGAGGCTGGGCTTCCGGGGCCGGGTTCGCGGCGGCCTGGGATTGCTCCGCCGCCGGCGCATCTTGGGATTGCGCCGGCGGAGACCACCGGACGCCGAGGGGATCGGAAAAAGCCATCACCCGCACGGCCGGAGGCTCCTGCGTCGACGTCGCAATAAAACCAAAGGCGTCGGATTTCGTTGTCAGCTCGAAGCCGGTGGACGTCGGATCGATGGCTTGCAGCTCGCCGCCGGCCAGTTCGCCCGGCGCGGGCCGCTCGCGTCCGGCCCAGAACTGCGGTCCGAAATTTACGGAAAGCCGACGCCGTCCGGTGCGGGTCACCGAAAACGAGGGCAACTCGCCGTCCAGGCTCAGGGTCAAGACGTCGGTCCCGGCGTCCTGGGCCAGGGAATAGCTCACGGCCTGGACGTTGAGAGGCCAGAGCCCCGCCGCCAGCAAGGCAAGCAGGAAGAAGGCTGCGGTCCGCAGCGGCGCACGTCGCAAGGCGGATTTCACGGCCATAACTTTTGCAAATATCATGCAAACATCAGCCATCCTGGAGGCCCGCCCACTCAGCCGCCGTCGTCGACCATGACGCAAAAACTCGCCGCCCCTTCACATCCTATTGCGTTTCTTCAATTTTTCGATGAGGGTGGTCCGTTTGACGCCCAACAGCTCAGCCGCCTGGTTTTTCACGCCATCGGCCAAATCCAGGGCCTCGGTTATCAGGCGGTCCTCCACTTCCTCCAGAAACTCCTTCATGCCAAGCTTGCGCTCCTGGATGTCCTTGAGCGTCGGCCAGACGAAGCCCGCCGGCGCCGCCGGAGGGAGCTCCGGTTTGGGCCTTTCCTCGCCCACGTCCCGCCAGATCTTCTCGGGCAGGTCCTGGGGGGTGACCTCCGGGGTTTCGCAGAGGATGGAGAGCCGCTCCATGAAATTTTCAAGCTCGCGGACGTTGCCCGGCCAGCTGTACGATAAGAACATGGCCTCGGCTTCCCTGGAAATGCTCAGCTGCGATCCGGAGGCGCAGCAGAACCGTTTCAGAAAATGGCGGGCAAGCTCCATGATATCCGGGCCCCGGTCGCGCAGGGCGGGCAGGTGCATGGGAATGACGTTGAGACGGTAGTACAAATCCTCCCGAAAGCGGCCAGCCGCCACTTCCTCCTCCAAATCCCGGTTGGTGGCCGCCACCACCCGCACATCCACCTTCTTGGCACCCGTTCCGCCCACGCGCTCGATCTCGCGCTCCTGGATCGCGCGCAAAATCTTGACCTGCAGGCTCAGCTCCAGTTCGCCGATTTCGTCCAGAAAGATGGTGCCGCCGTCCGCCAGTTCGAACCGACCCGGACGGGAGCGCACGGCGTGGGTGAAAGCGCCCTTCTCGTGCCCGAACAGCTCGGACTCCAGAAGCTCTCTGGGGATCGCCCCGCAGTTGATGGGAACAAAAGGATGCTCCGCGCGCCTGCTGTTTCGGTGCAGCGCGCGAACGAGCAACTCTTTGCCGGTGCCCGATTCTCCGGTGACCAGGACCGTACTGTCCGTAGGCGCGACTTTGCGCAGAACGTCAAAGACCTGGGCCAGAGCCGGGCTGCTGCCGATGATCCCGTCGAGATGGAGCCTCATGGCGTCTCCGGGCGCAGCGGGAGGGAGGCCGCGCATTTAGTCAACGATAACACTCCCTCCTCTGCTGTCAATTTCATGACGCAAAGTCAATACCCTACTCGAGACTTTTTTTAAACAATCACATTTTTCGCCTTGTTCCCCAACAATTCGCCCGAGTCGACCGCGCCCTGCCGAAATCAAGCGTCCGGCGCCGAGGCGGCGGCCCGGCGCCGGATGATGGCCTTGGCGGGGATGATCCCCGTGGCCGCGGCGGAGACGATGTTGCCGGCCACGCCGGGTCCGTCTCCGGCGACGAACAATCCGTGGACCGCGGTCTCCAGATCGTTGGACGTCTCCACCTGGGTGGCGAAGAACTTGATCTCCGGGGCGTAGAGCAACGTCTCGTCGTTGGCGATGCCCGGAACCACCTCGTTGAGCTTGCACAGGCCCTCCACCACGTTGGTCAGGATACGCTCGGGCAGGGCCATGGCGATGTCCCCGCAGACCACGGTGCGCAGGGTGGGTTCGATGTAGCTGTTCCGGATGCGGTTCCAGGTGGACCTGCGGCCGCGGCGCAAATCGCCGAAGCGCTGCAGAATGGGCTTGCCCCCGCCGATGATGGCGGCCAGCCGGCCGATGGCCTCGCCGTAGGCCTGGTTGTCCTCCACCGGATCGTTGAGCACCACCTTGGACAAGAAAGCAAAATTGGTGTTTTCGGACTTCTTGTCCATGAAGGCGTGTCCGTTGACGCACACGAAGTCCTGGTAATTCTCCATGGACACGTAGCCGCCCTGATTGGTGCAGAACGTGCGGGTCTGGTCGTCGTACTTGTTGGTGCGGATGAAAAACGTAGGGTCGTAGACGATGCTGCACAGGTCGCGCATGATCTCCTTGTGGACCTCCACCCGCACGCCCACCTCGATGCCGCGCTGGGACAGGACCAGTCCCAGGGATTTGGCCGTCCGGCCGACCCACTCGGCGCCCACGCGCCCCGGCGCCAGGATAACGTTCTTGGCCTGGTAGGTCCCGCGGCTGGCGCTCACGCCGACGACGCCCCCGTCCTTCACCAGAATTTCCCGCACCTCCTCGGAGGTGTGCATGGCGACTCCGAGTTCGCGTATGGCTTCGGACATCTTGTCGATATGCCGGGGCAAGTTGTCGCTGCCCAAGTGCTTTTGCCGAATGATCAGCAAGTCCACCCCGCAACGCAACGCCCCTTTGCGGATATCCTTGGCGGCCTCCATGTCCGTGGGGTAGACCATCCCGTCCATGCCGAACAGATTGAAGATGTCCTCGGTCTCGTCGATGAGGGCCATGGCTTCGGAGGCGCTCATGAACTGCGAGAGATCCGTCTTGCCGAGCTTGTGGATGAAGTTGAGCTTGCCGTCGGAAAAGAGCCCGGCGCCGCCCACCCCGCACAAGATGTTGCAGGGCCGGCATTTGACGCAGTCCCACGCGGCGCCGATGGGGCACTGCCGCTTGAGAGGAGGTTTGCCCTTTTCGATGACGAGGACGTTCAAATCCGTGTGCTTACCCAGGTAGTACGCTGCGAAAAGCCCGGCCGGGCCTGCGCCCACGATGATCACGTCAAATACCTTGGAGGTCCGGGTCTGCGCCATGCTCTTTCCTTTTCATGAATTCCTGCGGAAAAGCGGACGTTGCGCCGCGTTACCGTAAAGACTTACCATCGTGGCGGATGGATGAAAAGAGCCGGTCCCGCAGGGAGAAACTGGATTGCAGGCCGGTATTGGTGTAACCTCGCGCCATGCAAACAAACCGGAGCGCGCCATGAACAGACCGCCCATCGTCGCCGGTCGATTTTATCCCGAAGCGGCTGCAACCTTGGAGTCGCAAGTCCGCGGTTTCCTCGACCTGGCCCCGGCCCGGGACAGCCAGCCCACCCTGTTGGCCATGGTTCCCCACGCGGGATACGTTTTTTCCGGCGCCGTCTGCGGCCAGACATTGGGCGCCGCCAACCTGCGGCCGCTGCTGGTGCTGCTCGGCCCCAACCATACCGGAATGGGGCGCCCCCTGTCCGTCTGGCCGGACGGACGATGGATCACCCCGGACGGCGGACTGCCCGTAGACGAAGAAGCCGCCCAGGCCCTCCTGGACGAAAACGCCGGATTCACGGCCGACACCGCGGCCCACGCTCAGGAGCACTCCCTGGAGGTCGAAATTCCGTTCCTCCGGGCTCTGAATCCCGAGGCCGGCGTCGTCCCGGTCTGCGTGTCCCTGGGCGACCCCGGCCGGCTCGTGGAGGCCGGGCGCGCCCTGGCCCGGGTTCTCAATGCGCTCAAGCGGCCCGCGTCCATCGTGGTCAGCTCGGACATGAGCCACTACGTCACCGCGAACCGGGCCAAGGCCCAGGACGCCAAAGCCCTGGAGCGCATCGAACAACTCGACCCCATGGGCCTGTACCGAACCGTACGGGAACACAACATCTCCATGTGCGGCGTCATGCCCATGACGCTGGGGCTGGCGGCCGCCCTGGAGTTCGGAGCGACCCGGGCCCGCGTGGAGGCCTACGCCACGTCGGGCGATGTAAGCCGCGACTTCGACCGTGTGGTCGGTTACGCCGGAGTGATCGTGCAATGACGAAAGCGCTGACATCCAAACGCCGGGCCGCCGCGTCCGCCCGTTTTTTGATCTTTTCCCTGACCTTGTCCCTGATCTGGGCGCCCATCCTGGGAGGCTGCGCCTACGACGAGCCCCTGCCCCAGCCGCGCAAGGTCATCGACCCGTCCACCATCCAAGGTTCGACGCAGACGCAGCAATGGGATTTGGCCGCCATCCGGTACGCCTACCTCGGCCAGGGGATCGACTACGGCCAAGCCGGCCTGGCGCCGGTGCTGGTCGTGGTGAAGAACAAATCCGACGCCAAGCCGGTCATCAATCCCAAAGAAGCCCGGGCCCAAGGGGCCGACGGGGAGTACCTGCCGTACTCCGTGGACGAAGCCCTGCGGCTTGTGCTGCATTCGGAGCAATTCTCGCACACTGCGTCCAAAGCCGGAGAGAGGGCCGCCGTGGGAGCGGTCATCGGCGCAGGGCTCGGCGCGCTGTTCGGCCTCATCGGCGGCGGCGACGCCGTCTGGAAAGGCGCGGCCGTGGGAGCGGGCGTCGGCGGAGTCGGCGGCGCGGGATCGGCCGTGCTGGGCGACGACAACAGCTTCCAGAAGGCCGTGGAGCGGGACCTGTACCAATACGCCTGGACGGACGAAGCCATCCCGCCGCATTACACCAAAGTCGGCTACGTCTACTTCCCCGGCGGACACGATCTTTCCTCCGTCTCGGTGATTCTGCGCAACGGGAGCGACATGGCGACCTACCGGCTGCGGCTGTTCGACCTTCAAGACCACCCGGACGTGAATCCAGACGCGAATTCGGTAAAATTCCATTGATTATGATTGACGCCAGAAGGAAAAGCGCGGGGGACGCCCACGAAGGGCTCCCCCAACGCTCCCCTGACACATTCTTACGCCCGGACGAGCGCCCATGTCCTTCTTCGTCGTCTTCACCCTGATCTATTTTTCTCTGCACGCCTTTGTCTGGGCGCGCATGAGCTTGCAGCTGGACCTGAGCTGGCGGACCTTCATCCTCGGACTGCTCGCGGCCCTGGCTCTGGCCATGTCGCCCTATCTCGCCAGGCGCCTGCCCGAGACTTGGAACCCGGCCGTGGTCCGGATCGTCTGGTGGGCGGTCTATGTCTGGTTCGCGGCCGTGGCCTACCTGTTCTGGCTGCAACTGGCCGCATTGATCCTGCAACTTCTCGCCCGCCTGGCGCCTTCCGCCTGGTTCGCCTGGCTGCCGCGCGGCAGGGCCCAGCTCGCGGCCGTGGCCGCGGCGACCGCGCTCATCCTCATCTACGGTCTCTGGGCGGCGAACCATTGGGAAACGCCCAGCTACACCGTCACGTCGCCGCGCATCAAGCGCGCAGTACGCATCGCCCTGATCACGGACACCCATTTCGGCGCCATCCACACCGACGCCTGGGTCGACCGGCTGGTGAAAACCATCAACGGGCTACAGCCCGACCTCGTCCTTTTCGCCGGAGACCAACTCAACGACCACGTCGGCTGGCTGGACTCCCAGGCCGAAATCCTGCGAGGGCTTCAGGCGCCTCTCGGCGCCTACGGGGTGCTGGGCAATCATGAAATCTACGTGGGGGCCTCGCCCAGCTCGAGATTCCACGAACTGGCCGGCGTGAGGCTGCTGCGGGGCGACACCGTCAGCCTGCCCGGAACCGGCGTGCAAATATCCGGGGTGGACGACCCGGGCCATAGCCCGAACGCCAAGCAGGCCACGGCCCGCGAAGTCGACCGATTGAAAAGCGCGCTGAACCCCGGCGACTTCCACATCCTCATGTTTCACCGTCCCTGGCTGTGGCCCGAGGAGGCCGCCCAGGCCGGATTCGACATGGAAGTGTCCGGACACACCCACGGAGGGCAATTGTATCCCTTCTCCTGGTTCGTTAAAATCTACTACCCCTACCTGGCCGGACATTTCGAAGCCCACGGCTCGCATCTCGTGGTGAGCCGCGGCGCCGGGACCTGGGGGCCGCCTTTGCGCGTCGGCGCCAATCCGCAAATTCCCCTCATCATCCTGAAACCCGAATCCTGACGCTTCAAGCGCGGACCTCGCCATGAAACATCCTCAAACCGCCAAATCCGGCGTCCCGCACGCCGTCGCCATCATGGCCTGCGCGCTGGTTCTGAGCGCATTCCTCCTTTTTCCCGAGAACGGATCGGCGGAGGTTCATTCCAGACTGCAGGAGAATGCGACGCATGACCTCGACGGCATGATCGAGAAGCATTTGATCCGCGTCCTGACCGTTTTCGCGCCAAGCGTCTTCTATATCGACAATGGGCGATTCGACGGGCTGGAGCACGACCTGCTCATGCAATACCAGCAATCTCTGAACAAAGGACGCGCCCCCGGCAAACGCATCATCCTGGAATTCATCCCGACCAGGCCCGATGACTTGATTCCTTTTCTCAACAGAGGACGCGGAGACATCGCCGCCGCCCTGTTGACCGTCACCCCGGGAAGAGACGAGTTCGCAGCGTTCACGAATCCATACCTGACCAATGTTTCCGAAGTGCTGGTGACGCACCGCTCGATCGCCGGGATCAACCGGTTGGAGGACTTGGCGGGCAAGGCCGTTCTGGTGCGGCCCGCCTCCAGCTATTATCAAAGTCTGGTTCGCCTGAACGAAAAATTCACCGCCCAGGGCCTGCCGCCCGTGGACATCATTCCGGCCTCCGAAGTCCTGTCCACGGAGAAAATTCTGGAAATGGTCAACGCGGACATCATCTCCATGACCATCGCCGACGACTTCCAGGCGCGGCGATGGTCCAAGGCGCTCCCGGACATCCGGGTGCGCGAGGACATCGCCGTGGCGCAGGGAGGAAGCATCGCCTGGATGGTGCGCAAGGACAATCCGCAATTGCTGGCCAGCCTGAACGGCTTCGCCCAGACCGTCCGCAAAGGCACGCTGTTGGGCAACATCCTTTTCAAGCGCTATTATACGGCGGGCGCCGAGCTGGAGCACCCCCTCGACGAACCCTATGAAATCGAAAACTTCAGCCGGTTCAGCCCGTTGTTTAAAAAGTACGCCGCCAGATACAATATGGACTGGTTGATGGTCGCCGCCCTGGCCTACCAGGAGTCCAAGTTCAATCCCGAGGCCGTCTCCCGCACCGGCGCCTACGGGCTCATGCAGATATTGCCCTCCGTGGCCAAGGACAAGAGCATCGGCGTTCCGGATATCCACGACCCGGAGTCCAACATCTATGCGGGAGTCAAGTATCTCGACCTGATTCGTAAAACCTACTTCAACGATCCTGGATTGGACGCCTTCAACAAGATGTGCTTCACCTTCGCCGCGTACAACGCAGGCCCCAGCCGCATCGGCCGCGTCCGCCAACTGGCGAAGCAGATGGGGCTCGACGCCGACGTATGGTTCTATCAGACCGAGTTCGCGGCGCTCCGGCTGGCCGGCGTGGAGACGGTGGACTACGTCTCCAAGATCATCATGTACTACCAGGCGTTGTCCCTGGCGGACAAACTCGCCCGGTCCCGCGCCGAAGCCATCGGCGTCTTGACGCGGCGGCCCTGACCGGCCGTTGCAACCCGCGCCCGCGCCGGGTATGTCCTGGCCATGGACACTTTCACTCCCGCCCAGCGCAGCAAGGTCATGCGCCGGGTCAAGTCCAAGGACACGACCCCGGAGATGGTCGTTCGCCGTCTGGTGTACGCCATGGGCCGGCGGTACCGGCTTCACGACAAGAGCCTGCCGGGCAAGCCGGACATGGTCTTCAAGGGCGCAAGAAAAGTAATTTTCGTCCATGGATGCTTTTGGCACTGGCACGACTGCGCCCGCGGGCGGCGCATGCCCAAATCGAACACCGAGTACTGGGAGGCCAAAATCCGCCGCAACATCGAGCGAGACCTCGAGCATCAACGCCAGCTTGAGGAAATGGGGTTCGACGTGCTCGTCGTTTGGGAATGCCAGACCAGGGACGTCGAGGCCTTGCGGGATCGGCTGCGCGCCTTTCTGGAGGCCCCCCGCCGCCGGGAGGCGGACGCGTGAGCCTGTTTTGTTACGAATTCTTCGCCGGCGGAGGGCTGGCCCGCCTGGGGCTGGGGCGGGACTGGAACTGCCTCATGGCCAATGACGTCAGCGAAAAAAAAGCCGCGGCCTACGCCGCCAATTTCGGCGACGGGCCTTTGCTGGTTCGCGACATCCGTACGCTTTCCCCCGAGGACCTGCCGGGCCGCGCGCATCTGGCCTGGGCCTCCTTTCCCTGCCAGGACCTGTCCCTCGCCGGCCGGGGCCAGGGGCTCCAAGGCGAGCGCTCCAGCACCTTCTGGCCGTTCTGGGAGCTGATGCGGGCCTTGCAGGACCAGGGCCGAGAGGTCCCCGTGGCGGTCATCGAGAACGTCGCCGGCGCCATCACCTCCAACGGAGGCGAGGACTTCCGGGCCATCCTCACGGCCATGTCCAGGGCCGGCTACCGTTTCGGCCCCATGGTGCTGGACGGCCGGTGGTTCACGCCCCAATCCCGGCCCAGGCTGTTCATCGCGGCGACCACGGCGCCGGCCGACGGACTTGCGTCCGACGGCCCCCTTCCCCATTGCCATCCGGAATCCCTGCGCCGCGCCCGCGCCGGGCTCCCGGCCGAGGTCCGCCGCAACTGGATATGGTGGTCGCTTCCCGAACCGCCCCGGAGGACGACGAATCTGGCCGACATTCTCAAGGATGCAGACGCCACGGCCTGGGACCCGCCGGAGAAGACCCGCCGCCTCGTGGAGCTGATGGCGCCCGGGCATCGCCTGAACGTGAAGCGGGCTCTCGAAGAGTCCCGGGCGACGGGGCGCATCGTCGCCGGAACGCTCTACAAGCGCACGCGCAAAGGGCCGGACGGCCGCAGCGTCCAACGGGCGGAAGTCCGCTTCGACGGGGTATGCGGCTGCCTGCGAACCCCGGCCGGGGGCTCCAGCCGACAGACCCTGGTGGCGGCCGTGGACGGGGAGTTGCGCTCCCGCCTGCTCACCCCGCGAGAGACCGCCCGGCTCATGGGCGCTCCCGACGGCTATCTCTTGCCGAAACGCGCCAACGAGTCCTATCAACTCATGGGCGACGGCGTGGTCGTCCCCCTGGTGGCGTGGCTGGAGCGCCAACTGTTGCGTCCCCTGGTCGAGAGAGCCCAGGAACGAGCGTCGTAACCTGCCGCCGCATTGGACCTTTTCGCAGCGGTTCGCCCTGAGGCTCACAACCATGCTGCTGGAGCGAACCTTTGAAAGCAAGAGACCGGGAACACGGAATTCCCCCTCTACCCCTGGCGAAATTCTCCGGAGCTGCGTAAGATGGGAAGGCCTGCGCAAAAGTTTGCATGCCAATATGCAAAAAACTGCACAAGCATAACGTTTCGTCCGTGCGCATTCCTCCGAAACGCCAGCATACGCGGACATTTTCTCGTTGGATCAATTTTTGCTTATATTTTCGCCAATTGCCATGTGCAAACACCAATTTCCACGAATAGCGCGCCCATGAAACATCTCACACTCATGCTCCTCTTCGGTTTTCTCACCGGCTGCGCCGTATTCGCGCCGGACGAGCGGACCGGCTCGCCCACGGAGCTGCCCGACAAATACAGTCTGGAGCAGGCGGGGGCCTTCGACCCGGGCCGGTGGTGGAAGTCGTTCAACAGCACGGAGCTGGACCATCTGGTGGACACGGCGCTGCAAGGCAACTTCGATTTGCGCTCCGCCTACGCGCGCGTGGAGCAGGCCTACGCCACGGCCCGCAAGACGAACGCCGCATTGTACCCCTCGCTGGACGGCGAGACGAGCGCCAGCCAGGAGCGCAGGTATCGCCAGTCGAACAGCCGGGCCAACCATGCCTATTCCGAAACGGAAGCCTATTATCTCGGTTTGGCGGCATCCTATGAGGTCGACCTGTGGGGCCGGTTGCGCTCCCTCAGCGAGGCCGGACGCCTGGAGGCGGAAGCCACCCAGGAGGACTACGAATCCGCGGCCATGACCCTCGCCGCCTCGGTGGCCTCAGCCTGGGCCGACCTTTTGGCCGTGCGCCAGGAGAAATCCATTCTCGAGGAGCAGATCAAGACCAACGAGACCATTCTCCATCTCCAGGAACTGCGCTTCGCCAACGGTCTGGCCAACGCCCTGGACGTCTCCCAGCAACGAGAACTGGTGGTGGCGGCGCGGGCCGACCTGGTCCCGCTGGAGGCCAGGGAGAAGCTCTATCTCAACAGCCTGGCGCTGTTGCTGGGCTCCACGTCCCCGGATGCCGTGCAGGTGAAGCAGCAAACCGTACCGAGGCCTCCGCCCCTGCCGGCCACCGGCATTCCCGCAAATCTTTTGGTGATGCGCCCGGACGTACGCTCGGCGCAACTCCGCCTCACCTCCGCCGACTGGGACGTTTCGGCCGCCCGGGCCGACCGTTTGCCGAATCTGGTCCTGTCGGCCGACGCCGCCTTTTCCAGCGCCCAGTTCACCACCATCCTGACCAATTGGATGACCAACATCGCCGGCGGGCTCACCGCGCCGATCTTTGACGGCGGGGCGCGGGCCGCAGAGGTCGACCGCACCCGCGCCGTGGTCAGCGAAAACCTCAACGACTACGCCCAGACCGTGGCCACGGCCGTCAAGGAAGTCCAAGATGCTCTGGTCAACGAATCGCACCAGAAGCGCTACATCGAACTGCTGGAGGACCAGCTCCGGGTCGCGCGCATTTCGCTTTACGAAGCCCGGCAACGCTACCTCAAAGGCTTGTCCGACTACCTGACCTACGTTTCCCAATTGACCAGCGTTCAAAGCCTGGAGCGGCAGATCGTCCAGGAGCGTGGAACGCTCCTCACGGATCGCGTCGATCTGCACCGCGCCCTGGGCGGCGACTGGACCAAAGAGCTGCGTCCTCTGGCGAAAGTGAAAGAACAAACGTCTCCGGACGGCGACAAAAGTTTACAAGGGTCTTGATGATGGCTCAGAAACAACAGCACCGCTCCTTGATGTCCAAAGTGGGCAAGATTGTCTTCCCGATCCTGTTTCTGACCGTGGGCGTTGCGGCTGCGGCCTATTTCCAGGCGAGCAAGCCCGGGGTGAAAAAAATTCGCCCCAAGCCCGCCGTGTTGGCGGTGGAGACGACCAGGGCGAAGCGCGGATCGGCCAACGTCGTGGTGTCGTGCATGGGTGAGGCGGTCCCGGCCCAGGAGATCAATCTGGAGGCTGAAGTCTCGGGGACGGTGATCTCCATGAACGACAACTTCATCCCCGGAGGCGTCATCCCCGCGGGCGAAGAGATCATCAGGCTCGACGACAGGGACTATCGCATCCAACTCAAGAAGGCCCAAAGCGCCGTGGTGAACGCCAAGGCGAATTTCGACATTGAAAGCGGCGAACAGAGCGTGGCCCGCGAAGAGCTGGAGATCATCAAGAAACTTTCGGTCAAGAGCCTTGAAGCCAATGAAGACCTGGTGCTGCGCAAACCCTACCTGGCCCAGGTGGAGGCCGCGCTGGACAGCGCCAAGGCCGATCTCGACCAGGCCAGGATCGACCTGTCGCGCACGGTGCTCCGCGCGCCTTTCGACTGCCTGGTCACCGCACGCTCCGCCAACCTGGGGACTTACGTCTCCAGCCAGGACGCGGTGGGCACGCTTGTGGGCTCCGACGAATACTGGATCGAGGCGGCCGTGCCGCTGGACCGGTTGGCCCTGCTGGACCTGAACCAGAAAGGAGGCGCCCCGACGCGGGTGGTCTCCCAGACCGGCGACGGCGAATGGAGCGGGCGGGCCGTCCGCCTCACCGGCGCGCTGACCGACCAGACCCGTATGGCCAAAGTGCTCGTGGTCGTCAAAGATCCTCTGGGACTCGGGCGCACGGACAACGCCTCCTACACCCCCCTGATTCTGGGAGACTACGTCCAGGCGCTCATTCAGGGCAAGCAGTTGCAGGACGTTCTCGCGCTCCCCCGCAAAGCCTTGCGCGCCGGCGACACCGTCTGGACCGTCGAAGACGGCCGGTTGGCCATCCGCCCGGTGAAGACGGCGTGGAAGGACGACGAGCACGCGTTCATCGCCTCCGGCGTCTCCCCCGAGGACCAGATCGTCGTGTCCGACATCTCCACGCCGGTGGCGGGAATGCAACTCTCCGTCCTGAACGCCGACTCGAACGGCAACTCCGGAGCCCAACAGCAGTGAGCGCCAAAAGCCCCAAGCATCTCGGCCCCATGGGCTGGATGGCCGGCAATTCCGTCGCCGCCAACCTGATCATGATCGTGTTCCTCGTGGGCGGTTTGATCATGGCCGGCCGCATCAAGCAGGAAATCTTCCCCGAGTTCACCATGGACACGGTGACCATGACCGTAAGCCTGCCCGGCGCCAGCCCCGAGGAGGTCGAGAACTCCATCATCCTCGCATCGGAAGAGGCGGTCCAGGGGTTGGAGGGCGTCAAGGAAATCACCTCCACCGCCACGGAGGGGTTGGCGACGGTCACGGTGGAGGCCCTGGAAAGCGCGGACATCATTCGCCTGTGGCAGGACATCAAAAGCGAAATCGACCGGGTGGACTCCTTCCCGGACGAGGCGGAGGAGCCGAACATCGCCATCGACTCCCACAAGCGAGGCGTGTTGTCCATCGCGCTGCACGGCGACGAGTCCGAAGCCTTGCTGCGCGAGGCGGCGGAGGAGGTCCGGGACGAACTGCTGCAAAACCCGCACATCACCCAGGTCGATTTGCAGGGCGTCCGGGACTACGAAATCCACATCGAGATTCCCAAAGCCTCGTTGCGCCGCTACGGCCTGACGCTGGGCGACGTGGCGAATACGGTCTCGGCGGCGTCCGTGGAGTTGGGCGGAGGCAACCTCAAGACCGAGTCCGGCGATATTCTGCTGCGCATGAACGACCGCCGCAAAACCGCCCGCGAGTACGGACGCATTCCGCTGTTGACCACGACCAACGGCGCCCAGATTCTTCTGGACGACGTAGCCAGGGTCAGCGAGGGATTTGAAGACACCGACGCCTGGGCCGACTTCGACGGGCAACGCGCCGTGATGATCGAGGTCTACCGCGTGGGAGACCAGACTCCGATCGAAGTCGCGGATGCGGCCCTCGAAATCGTCGGCCGGCTCAACCATACCCTCCCCCACGGAATCCACCTGTCCGTCGTGCGCGACAGCTCCCAGATATTCCGGGATCGCGCCGAGCTGTTGCTGAAGAACGCCTACATGGGCCTCGCCCTCGTCTTTGTCCTCTTGGCGCTCTTTCTCGACACGCGCCTTGCGTTCTGGGTCAGCCTGGGCATCCCCATCTCCTTCCTCGGCTCTTTTCTCCTGCTCTCGACCACCGACTTCAGCATCAACATGATCACCATGTTCGCGTTCATCGTCACGCTGGGGATCGTGGTGGACGACGCCATCATCGTCGGCGAAAACGTATTCTCCCACCGGCGCATGGGCAAAAACTCCGTGCAGGCCGCCATGGACGGCGTGAAAGAAGTGGCCATGCCCGTGGTCTTCAGCGTGTTGACCAACATCGTCACCTTCATACCGCTGTATTTCGTGCCGGGTTTCATGGGCAAGGTTTTCGGAATCATTCCGGTCGTGGTGACCTGCGTCTTTCTGGTCTCGCTCATCGAATCCCTGTTCGTTTTGCCGGCCCACCTGGCCCACAGCAAAACCAAACCGCCGCCCTGGCCCTTGAACGTCGTCTCCCGCTGGCAAATGAAATTCAGCGAATCGTTCGAAAGATTCGTCCGGTATCGGTACGCCCCTTTTCTGGACTTCACCCTGCAGCATCGTTACAGCGTCCTGGCCATCGGATTGGCGCTGCTCATCGGCACGCTGAGCTTCGTGGGCTCGGGCCGAATGGGTTTGGTCCTTTTCCCTCGAACGGAATCCGATTACGCCTATGCGCAAGCGGTGCTGCCGGCGGGCGCCTCGAAACATCGCCTGGAGTCCGTAGAAAAAATCCTGGTGGATGCGGCCGAAGAAGTCGCCAGGGAAAACGGCGGCGACAAATTATCCCAAGGCGTCTTCAGCCAGGTCAATGAAAGCACCATCTCCGTTCGACTCTTTTTGACGCCGGCGGGCGCCCGCCCCATCGGCACCACCGCGGTGACGAACCTGTGGCGCAGCAAAGTCGGCGCCTTGGCCGGCCTGGAGTCCATGACCTTCGAAGCGAACCGGGCAGGGCCGGGCTCCGGCAAAAACCTCACCATCCGGTTGAGCCACAGAAACGAGGATACGCTGGAGCAGGCGGGCGCCGATCTGGCAAGGGATCTTGAAAATTTCAACAACGCCAACGACATCGACGACGGCTCCGCCAGCGGCAAGCGGCAGTTCGACATTCAGTTGCTCCCCGCCGGCGAGCGGGTCGGATTGACCTCCCAGGAAGTCGCCCGACAGATACGCTACGCCTTTTACGGCGCCGAAGCCGTCAAACAGCAACGCGGCCGCAATGAAGTGACGGTGGTCGTCAGGCTGCCGGAGAAGGAGCGCGCCAGCGAAACGACCATCGAAGACATGATCCTGCGCGCGCCCGATGGAGAGGAAATCCCACTGCTCGACGCAGCGCACATCACCGAGGCGAAGTCGTACACCTCCATCACCCGCACGGACGGGCGGCGCACCATCGAAGTGACCGCCAACGTCGAACCTCCGGAGCAGGCGGAACAGGTGCTCGCCTCCCTTGTCGCGGACGCGCTGCCTCGCCTCACGGCGAAATATCCCGGGCTCTCCTACAGCTTCGAGGGCCACCAGGCGGACATGCGGGACAGTGTGCAAAGCCTCATGACCGGCCTGCTGCTTTCCCTGCTGGGCATCTACGCCCTGCTGGCGGTTCCGTTCAAAAGCTACATTCAGCCGCTGATCATCATGTTCTGCATCCCCTTCGGAATCGTGGGCGCGGTCTTCGGCCACCTGCTTTTGGGCTACTCCCTGAGCCTCATGAGCCTGTTCGGGCTGGTCGCCCTGTCCGGCGTCGTGATCAACGACTCGCTGGTGCTCATCGACTTCGCCAACCGCAGGCGCAAAGACGTTTCGGCCAGAGAGGCCGTGGAGGAGGCCGGCGCCCAGCGCTTTCGGGCCATCATGCTGACGACGGCCACCACCTTCGGCGGCTTGGCGCCCATGATCTTCGAGACCTCCCGGCAGGCGAGATTCCTCATTCCCATGGCCCTTTCCCTCGGCTTCGGCATCCTGTTCACCACCGTGGTCACGCTGGTGCTGGTTCCCTCCCTGTACGTCATTCTGGAGGATGTCTGGCGTCTTTTGTTCAAGGCGCCCCCCACGGACATGGCCAAGGACATCCATGGCGTCCCCCATCCCGTGGAGCGCCGAAGCGAGCCGTAAGACGGCCGCTCCGACAACGTCAAACAATCCGGAGCCCCCATGCAACGCAGAGAGTTTCTGAAGTGGCAGATGCGCGGCGCCCTCTGGCTTTCCGCCGGCGCCTCCGGCCTGGCCCCCTCCCTGGCGAGAGCGGCCCAGGCGCCGAACATCGCCGTGGCCAAAGGAGACCCGGCGGCGGCCGCCCGCGCCGCCGTGGAGATGCTGGGCGGCATGTCCACCGTGGTCAAACCCGGACAACGCGTTGTCATCAAGCCGAACATGAGCTTCGCCGATCCGCCGGAGTACGCCACCAACACCCATCCCCTGGTCGTCAGGGAGCTGGCCCGGATGTGCCGGGAGGCCGGCGCCGCCGATATCCGCATCCTGGACAACCCTCTGCGCTCCGCGGATATCTGCATGGAGCGCTCCGGCATTCGGGCCGCCTGCCAAGACCTGCCGGAAACTTCCGTGCGCGCCCTGCAGGAGCCCTCTTTCTTCGTGGAGGAGGCCATCCCCAAGGGCGAGGCCATGACAAGCAACCGCTTCATGCGTGACGTATTGCGCGCGGACGTCCTCATCGCCGCACCCGTGGCCAAGTCCCACAGCGGCGCCGGCGTCAGCCTCTCCATGAAGGGCATGATGGGCCTCATCTACGAACGCGGCCTGATGCACCGCCGCGGCCTGCACGAAACCATCGTGGACCTGAACACCCGCATTCCCGCGGACCTCGCCGTGGTGGACGCCACCCGCGTGCTCTCCACCAACGGCCCCCAAGGCCCGGGCCGGGTGCTCCGGGAGAACACCGTCATCGCCTCGCGCGATTTCGTGGCCGCGGACGCCTACACCGTGGGCGCGTTCGAATGGTGGGGGCGCCGCATGCGTCCGGAGCAGGTGAAGTACATTCGCTTGGCGCACCAGCGGGGCCTGGGCCGCATGGACATCGAAAACTTGGTCGTGCGGGAGGTCTCCCTCTGACGGACGAAAGCAGGAAGCGCCCCCTCTTCCGAGGCCGCCCCTCCGGCTTGCTGCGGCGCGCAGTCCAAGGCGCCAGCCTGCTGCTCTTCGTGTTGGCGCTGCTCTGGGCCGCGTCAGCTCCGGAGGGGGCGGATTTCTTCCTGCGCATGGACCCCTCGGCGATGGCCGGTTCGGCCCTGGCGGATCGGAGCCTTCTCCCGCGCCTCTGGCCAGCCGCGCTCATGCTGGCGCTGGCCGTTCTGGCCGGCCGCATATTCTGCGGCTTCATCTGCCCTCTGGGCGTCACCGTGGACCTGGCGGACCGCGCGGCGAAAGGCCGCGTCGGCGCGTTGCGGCCGGAGACCCGGCGTCGGCTGCGCATGGCGAAATACCACGTCCTGGCGCTCATTCTGACGGCGGCCGTCCTGGGCGTTTCTCTGGTCTTTCTGGCTGCGCCCATCCCCCTGGCCACACGTTTTTACGGCCTGCTCCTGTTGCCTCTGCTCAAGGCCGCGGCGTCTCTGGGACTGGATGCGGGCCGGCCGCTTTTCTTCGCGCTGAACTGGGACGCCCTCTCCTACGCCTCGCTGCCCGTCCCCCGCTTCGCCACGCAAATCTTCCTGGCGGCCATGCTGGCCGCGGTGCTCCTGCCCGCGCTGGCCGCGCCGCGTTTCTGGTGCCGTTACCTGTGCCCGGCCGGGGCCCTCTTCGCCTTGTTCGCGCGCATTCCCGGCGGCGGGCCGCTCATCCGGCGGCGCGTTTCCGAGGCTTGCATCCACTGCGGCGCCTGCCAACGCCGCTGCCCCATGGACGCCATTCCGCCGGACCCGCTGCATACCCGCTACGGCGAGTGCATCGCCTGCGGCGCCTGCGCCCGGGCCTGCCCGGTGGAGGCCATCGCGTTTCCGTTGTTGGGCGGCGCATCGGAACGCGCCGCGGAAAGCGGAGCGGCCCTCGAACGGCGATCCGCGCCAGCCCCGGCCCCGCCGTCTCCCTCCCGGCGAGCCTTCCTGTGGACGGGAACGGCCGGTCTCTCTGCGGCGCTGCTGGCCTACACGGACCTGGCCAGCCCCCTGGCGCCGGCCGGACCCGGCGCCCCTCCGGAAGGCTCCACGCTGCGCCCGCCCGGCGCCCTGCCGGAACCCTCCTTTCTGGCGCGCTGCGTACGTTGCGGCCAGTGCATGGACGCCTGCCCCACCAACACGCTGCAGCCCGTCTGGCTCCAAGCCGGACTGGCCGGCGTGTTCACCCCGACGCTGACGCCAACGCGCGGCCCATGCGATCCGGCCTGCAACGTCTGCGGCCGGGCGTGCCCCACCCGGGCCCTGCGCGCTCTGTCTCTGTGGGAAAAACAACACGCCAAACTCGGTACGGCGCGGATCTTCCGCCGCACCTGCCTGGCCTGGGAGGAAGGGCGCCAATGCCTGGTCTGCGACGAAGTCTGCCCGTACGACGCCGTGGAGTTGCGCCGAACGCCGGGGATCGCCGTCCCCGCGCCTTTCGTCATCGAGGAGCGTTGCGCCGGTTGCGGATTGTGCGAATACCACTGCCCGGTGCGGCCGCAACGCGCCATCCAGGTGCAGGCGTCGGGGGCTTTGCGCCTGGCCCAAGGCTCCTATGTCGAGGCCAGTCGCATGCAAGGCTTGGACCTGCGCCTGCGCGCGCCCCACGGCGGGCCGGCGAACGAAAGTCCTCCCGGCGAGGCGCCCCCCGGTTTCGACGAACTCGCCACGCCTGTTCCGGACGCAGGACCGCCCCCCGGCTTCTCGGAGCCGGAGGCCGCGCCCAGTCCGGCCGGAGACGGCGACGCCCTGCCTCCGGGCTTCTCCAATCCGAAGGAGTAAACGCGGTCGCGCAGCGCCTCCCAATTCCATTTCAGAAATGGCTTTTGCGAAATGGCGTTGCAACGGGGACTCGCGCACCCAAAAAAAACGGGGGAAGGAGTGTTCCCCTTCCCCCGGCGCTTATCAAGCGGACATTGCTTTAAAAAAGTTTCTGCAATACCTGCTGCAGCTTGGCCGAGAGAGCCTTGGAGCAGGCGCTGTAGGCGCAGTCGTTTTCGTAGGGACAGCCCGGCGTATAGACGCCGCCTTTGAAGACTTCCTTCTCCTCCTCGCCCGTGTTCTCGGTCACCGTGAGAAAAATCTTGCCCACGCACATGTCGGGGCCGGAATTTTGGGGGTACTGGTACCACGTCTCCTCCATCACGGCCCGGTCCAGGCTCTCGGCGAACGTGTCCGGCGCCACGGGCTCCATCATGTCCAGAGCGTCGTCCTGCGCATGCACCGTGCTGACGAGCTGCGGGTCGTAGCAGAGCATATCGGCCTTGACGGCGTACCGCACCGGCCCGTTCGGCGCATAAACGTAGCCTTTGGAAGTCATGAGTTCGATGGCTTCCTGGGCCGGGAGCACGTTGCGGTCCACGGCCTGCTCCTCCAGGCTGCCTCCATAGTTCATGAGCACGTTGGTGGCGGCGACGAGCGAGAAAGGCGCCGGTTGGGGATGCATCTCCCGCAACGGATGAATCTGCGGTCCGCCGCCGCATCCGGCGGCCAACAGCAAACCGAACAGGGACAGTGCAAAGGCGAAGGGGCGAAGGCGAGCAGTCATGAGGGCGATCCTCCTTGTTCATATTCCCGGGCCGCGTCCAGCAGATAACGGCCATAGTCGGTCTTGATGAGTTCTTGGGCCAGCTCCCGGAGCTGTGCAGGCGTAATGTAGCCCATGCGCAGAGCGATTTCCTCCACGCTGGCCACCAGCAGACCCTGCCGGTCCTGGATGGCCTTGACGTAGTTCCCGGCCGAGAGCAGCGATTCGATGGCGCCCATGTCCAGCCAGGCGTACCCGCGGGAAAGCACCTCCACGGCCAGCTCGCCCCGCTGCAAATAGACGTTGTTCACGTCCGTGATCTCCAGTTCGCCCCTGGCCGAAGGCTTGAGACTCTTGGCGATCTCGACCACGTTGTTGTCGTAGTAGTAGAGCCCGGTCACGGCGTATTTGGATTTGGGCTCCCGCGGCTTTTCCTCGATGCTCAAGACGCGCATGTCCTGGTCGAACTCCACCACGCCGTAGCGGCCGGGATCGCGCACGGAATAGGCGAAGACCACCCCGCCGCGCTCCAGCGACGCAGCCCGTTGAAGAATGGTGGACAGCCCGTGGCCGTGAAAGATGTTGTCACCGAGGACCAGGCAGACCGCGTCGCCTCCGATGAACTCCTCGCCCAGAATGAAGGCCTGGGCCAGTCCTCCCGGGTCGGGCTGCACCTTGTAGGAAAGGCTGATTCCAAGGCTTGAGCCGTCGCCCAGCATCTCTTCGAAGCGGGGAGTGTCCCGCGGCGTGGAGATGATCAGCACCTCGCGAATTCCGGACAACATCAACACGGACAGAGGGTAATAGATCATGGGCTTGTCGTAGACCGGCAAGAGCTGCTTGCTCACTCCGCGAGTGAGGGGATGCAGTCTCGTGCCGGAGCCGCCAGCGAGAATGATTCCTTTCATGACGGGCGCTCCCGTTTGAGTCGTTGGGCCATCGCCGGGTCATGCCTTCAACTTTCGTTCGGGTCAAGCCCGCAGCCGGCGGCGCGCGGCTCCCGTCTTTCTTTTTCGTGGTTGTCGCCGACGCTGCGAGTTGCTATGCGTTATGGCTAGAAAACAACAAGCGAGGCCCTCAATGCCCAGAACGCCCATGAATCCTTTCCGCGGCGCCGCTGCCATTCTCGTCTTCTTCGTACTGCTGATCTTCCTTTTCGTCCTGATCCAGGTCGGCGCCATCACTCTGGCCTTCACCAAACTCGGACTCTCGCCGGCCCAAGGATTTCTGCTGTTGCTGCTCACCCTGTTCGGGGCCTTTATAAACATCCCCATCTACCGGACCGGCCGGTTGGTCCCCGTGCCGATAAAGTTTTTCACCTGGCGGATCAACGGGGGCGTGCAACCGCGCATGCCGGACCTCAACCAGGACAATCTCCAGGAGCAGGTCGTCGCCGTGAACGTGGGCGGATGCGTCATCCCCACGCTCTTGTCGCTGCTTCTCATCTCGCGGCTGGACGGCTCGGGCATGGTTGAGGGCCACGCCCATCTCATGACGGCCTTGAGCGTGGCCATCGTGGCGGCCGTCACCCACAAGCTGGCCAGACCGGTGGAGGGAGTGGGCGTGGGCATCCCGCTGCTCATCCCGCCCATCGCCACGGCGCTGACGGCCATTCTGCTGGCGCCGCCAGCCATCGCCCCGCATTTGGCCTACATCGCCGGCAGCCTGGGAACGCTCATCGGCGCGGACGTTTTGCATCTGCTGCGCCGCTCCACCATGGCCCAGCTCAACGCCCCGGTGCTGTCCATCGGCGGCGCCGGCACGTTCGACGGAATCTTCCTGACCGGAATCATCGCGGTGTTGCTGGCCTGAGCCGGCGGCGGCGTTCGACGCCTCAGGCAGAGCGGACGGGCCGAATGGCGCGCAAGGCGCCGGCCAGGTACACGGCCAATCCCAGCCAGATCAGCGCGAAGCTGACGATGCGCGCCGGCTGCAGCGGCTCCCCGTAGACGAAAACGCCGAGCAGCAGCATGCACGTGGGCGCGAGATACTGCATGATCCCCACCGTGACCAGCGAGAGCCGCTGCACGCTGAAATTGAAGCAGACCAGCGGCGCGGCCGTGACCAAGCCGGAGCCGATCAGAAACAGTTGGTCTTCGGCCGGATAAGCCAGCCATCCCAGCATCCCGCCCCCACGAAAATGAAGATACGCCAAGGCGGGAATCGACAGCAGACAGGTTTCGAACAACAACCCGGGAACGGACTTGGCGCCCATGATCTTGTGAACCAGCCCGTAGCAGGCGAAAGAAAAAGCCAAAGCCAGGGATATCCAAGGCAACGAGCCCAAATCGACCACGGACACCGCCACGCCGCCGGCCGCCAAGCCGATGGCGAACATCTGACGCCGGTGCAGCCGTTCGCGCAAAAAAACGCAGGCCAACAAGACGTTGACCAGAGGATTGACGTAGTAGCCCAGGCTGGCCTGGAGCACCCGGCCGGTGTTCACGGCGTAGATGTAAAAAAACCAGTTGGCGGCGATGATGGCGCTGGCGAGCAGAACACACCCCAGCATCCTTTTGGCGAAAAAACGCTTCAGTTCCCCGAGCCGGCCCTGAACCGCAAGGATCAAGGCAAGAAACAGCGCGCACCACAGTATGCGATGGCAAAGAATCTCCATCGCGGGGACGGAAAGCAACCGCTTCCAGTAGACGGGCGTCAGCCCCCAACCGAGGAAAGCGGCCGCGGCCGCGACGACGCCGAAATTTTTCTGCGAATCCCCAATCATGCGCCGGCCAATGGAATTTTACGCCTGAAATGTCTGCAGAGCAGTCTGGCTTTGAAAAGTCCGACTGCTTTAGACGGACGGCGCCGGATGGTCAACCGCGGACGTTTCCGTCGTCATGGCCGGCCTCAGCCTCCCGACCATACGACGCGTTTGCCTTTTCTGGTCAACCATCCCAAGCCAAGGCCTTGAAAATAAAGGGGCGCCGGGCCTTGGCCCGGCGGCGCGGGCAAGCTTGCGCCGGACAGCAGCGCCCGCAACGTTTCGGGGCTGTCCGCCTCGAGGCTCCCGGGACCGGGCTCCGCGGGCAACAAGGCCCGACAATGGGGCGATGGAGAGAAGGCCTCGCCGCGCAGCTTGCCGGCCAACGGACCTCGCCAGCCCCGCAGGCCGTACAAGGCTCCGGCGCCCGCGGCCACGAAGTGGACCTGCCCGCCGAAGTCGTACAACCGGCCGGGAGGCAATCCCTCCATGTGCATGGTCTCCGGGTTCAGCGCCTCGGCGTCCAGAGGTCCTCCGGGAAGATCAAGCTCCTCGATATCCGGCGCCGAAAAATCCGCCGCCCCCGGCTTCTCGAACAGGGCCACGTAGAACCCCTGGCCGCCCTCCCCGCTGCGCACGCACAAAGCGCCTTGGGCCTCCGGCAGACAGGGCTCGTTCAATTCGAACCCCGAAGGGTGCGGCAACGGAATCAATCTCAAGTCGCTTCGCCCCAGAATGCGGGAGGTCTGCTCCTCGTTCTCAGCCGGGTTGGTGGTGCAGGTGGAGTAGACGAACCGGGCGCCGGCCGGCAGGCGTTCGGCGGCCCGGTCCAGCAGGACGCGCTGCAGGCGGATCAGCGGCTCGATCTTCTTGCCGCGCCAAAGTTCGCGCACCTTGGGATTTTTCTCCTCCGTCCCCCACCCGCTGCACGGAGGATCGAGCAACGCGCGCGGAAACCGCTCCCAGGGAGTGGCGTCCGATTCGCCGCGCAGCCCCATGGTCGCCGTGTTCATGAGCCCGTTGCGCTCAAGATTTCGGCGCAGGGTCGAGAGGCGCGAAGGATTCGGCTCCAGACCGAGAACGAAGCCCCCGGCCCCAACCATGCCGGCGGCCAGCCCGGTCTTGCCGCCGGGGCTGGCGCACACGTCCAAAACGCGAGCGCCCGGCTCCGGATCAAGGCAGGCCGGGGGCAGCATGGAGGAGCGGTCCTGAACGTACAGCAACCCGAAACGCGCGGCGAGGGAGCGCCCCAAAGGAATGGGCTCGTCCCGGACGGCGCGGGCCAACGAAAAATATGGGTCCGGCTCCGGAGCGAACCCTTCGGCTCGCATCAGATTTTCAACCAAACCTTCGTCCCCGGGACGGCAACAAATCCGAAACGTTCGCCCCATCTTCATCCTTTTCGGCGCCGGGAACGGGGCTGCATCACCCTTTGCCTCCCGGTTGCTTGTCTGGTAAGGAATTGAGCTTACGCCGCAGCGAAGCTCCCGCGGCGCAGGACATCTCATCGCAGCCCCTCGGGGGTTCGTCAACGGAGGAAGAACCATGACCATCAAATCGCGGACCGCCGCGACCGCCTTCGCGCTGGCGCTGCTGGCCGTGCTGGCGCTCTCCACGGCCTCGTTTGCGGCGACCGCAGGCGCGCTCACCTTCGCCGTCTTCCCTTTCCAGGTCAAGGGACCGGAGAAATACAAATATCTCGACAAGGGCATCCAGTCCATGCTCGCCTCTCGGCTTACCTGGAAGGGCCATTTCGAACCTGTTGACAGCGGCGAGGTGGACCGCTACCTGCGCGAACATCCCGCCAAGGACACGCCCTCCCAACTCGAGGCCATCAAGACTTTGGGCGAACTCGGCGCCGAATACCTGTTCACCGGGACCACCACCGTCATCGGCGATAAGGCCGCCGTGGACGTGCTCATCCAGGGCAAGGACGGCAAGTCGTGGAAAAAGCAGGCGGATACGACCCTGACCCAGCTCATCCCCAGCCTGGACCGCATAGCCAAAGAAATCACCGCGGAATTGTTCAAGCGTCCCGGAACAGGCGCCGCCGACAAAAAAGCCCAGGTGGAGGAAAAAATTAAAAACGAGCAGGACACGCCGGCCAACCCGGCCTTCGTCTACGGCGAAACCGGACAACCCACGGGCGAGGGCGCCATCAACCCCCGATTCCGCTACCAGTCCTCCCCCGACACGCCGGGTCGTTGGCGCAGCCAGGGCCTGCCCTACGCCGCAGACTGCTCCCTGGCCGCAGACCTGGATCACGACGGCCTCACGGAAATTTTCATTGTCGGCGATCACAAGATCCGGGCCTACCATGTCGAGCAAGGCCGCCTTCTGGAGAAAGGCTCCATGGACATCTCAAACCGCGATCAGCCCCTGCGACTGAGCGCCATGGACATCGACAACGATGGCGTAGAAGAACTCATTCTCTCCTGCATCAATGAAGAACAAGCACAGCCCAACTCCTCGGTCCTCAGCTACCAGCAGGGCGTCTTCACCGCCAAGTACGACAACATTCACTTCTACCTGAACGTCGTCGCCATGCCCCCGTTCTTCAGCAAGACCCTTATCGGGCAGGACTTCGGAGCGGCCAAGCCCTTCAAGGCCAAAAGCATCCAGGAAGTGGACATCACCGGAGGCGGCTTCCGGCTCGCTCGCAAGGTCCGCCTGCCGGAAAACAGCAACGCATTCAACTTCTGCTACTTGCCCGCCGAAGACGGAACCGTCCGAATTCTGGTCATCGGCCCCTACGGCCGGTTGCGGCTCTATTCGGAAGACCTGACCATCATCTATCAGACCGAGGAAACCTTCAACGGGTCGTCCCTAGCCATCAACGTCATCAAAAAGGTCCCGGGTCTGGGGAACCCCGCGGAAGACGCCCGACAATACGACACCTACTATGTGCCCATGCCCATCACCGTGTCGATCCTTGGAAACAGCAAGCGCTCGCAGGTGCTCGTTTCCAAGGACATCTCCATCGCGACCCAGTTCTTCGACTCCTACCGAAGTTTCTCCGAGAGTGAGATCCATTCCATGTACTGGGACGGCATCGGCCTCAACCTGCTATGGAAAACACGGCGCATCAAAGGCACCACGGTCAACTATGGTATTGCGGACATCGACAACGACGGCGGGCTCGACTTGTGGATCAGCCTGAACACCTATCCGGGCGCCCTGGGCCTGGAATACAGGAAGACCCTCATCCTCGGCTATCCTCTGGATCTTCCGTCCGACACGGCGGCTTCAAACTAGAGCATATCACGCTTGAAATGCTCTAGAAAACAGCAAGGATACGCTTGTTGACGGAGGCCTTTCCGGAAATATCGGACGCTCCCGTCGCCCAAAAAAGAAACCGTCCGGGCCGAGGCCCGGGCGGTTTCTTTTTCCCGCGGACGACGTCGTCCTGGCGCCGGCTCACTCCATAAAAATACTCATAAGCTCCTCAACGTTGCCGGGAAGCGTCTCCAGAACGCCGGCGATGTGGTCCTCCGTCAGATGGAGCCGCTGGACGCAGGCGTCGTCGAGGCGATAAGCCATGCCGTCGACGCCCAACCCGATGCCGGACAGTTTGGCCAAAACATCGCCGACATGGACCAAGTCCAGAATGACGCCGCCCTCCCGCGCCCGCTCGGGATGCAGACGATATCGCACCACTTCCACAATATCATCAGGAAGCCCCCAGTGCTCCAGTAAAACCGCCCCGACCTCGGCGTGGCCGACGCCCAGAACGCGCTCCTCGGCCTCCTCGAAAGTGAGTCCCTGTTCGTAGGCCAGCTCCAGAATCGGAGCCGGGTTCACCGCCAGAAACGTCCCCAAAATGATCTTGCCCACGTTCACCAGAAGGCCGGCGGTGAAAATATTGGGCGGAGGCGAGGGCATCAAGGACTTGGCCAGCCCCTCGGAAGCCAGGGCCACGGCAAGGGAATGCCGCAGCAGCTCGCCGGTCTCCAGGTCGTAGCCTCGGATGGCCGGACGGACATGAGGCGCCACGCCCCAGGAAACGGCCAGATGAAAAACGCGGTTGGCCCCAAGTCTGACAATGGCTTCCCGGACGGAGGAGATACTGCGCATTCCACCGAAATAACTGGAATTCACAGCCCTGAGCAGATTCGCCGTCAGGCCGGGGTCCAATTCGATGACGCGCGAAATGGCCCCCATGTCCGCCTCTTCATCCTGCAGCAGCGTCATGACCTGCTGCACGGCGGCCGGCATCTGAGGGATCTCGCGAACTCTGGCCAGTACTTCCGCCCGCTGGCTCACAGCTCCCACTCCTTGCCCAAGGACTTGACCACCACACGACCCGTGTCGAGATAAAAATATATGGTTCGGGGCAACGTGCCCCCGAAATCCTCCGCCTTGAGGCTCATGTGGTTGTGCGCCAGCAGCCTGCGCAGGATGTCCGAGTTCTGCTTGCCCACATCGAACAACCGGTTCGATGTCATCATGTGCCCCCCGCCGGCCGCCTTGAGGATCAGGCGATTGCGTTTCGCGCCTTTGGTCAACAACGTGCGAATCAGGACCGGAACGCCGGAAGTTACGTACATGTATGGATTTTGTACATCTTTCCCCGAATTTCCGCGAAGCTGGGGCAACAGGCAATGGATGAGGCCGCCTACTCTGGTTTGGGGATCGTAGGCGGCCAACCCCACGCAAGACCCCAAAGAGTGCGTCACCAGCACATCCTCAGACTTGGTGGAGTACTTCATATCGGAAATACTAACATTGATTCTGTTCATATGCATCTCGGGAGCGCCGATGCTCCATCAGTCCGACAATACCCCAAACAAGCTGCAACGACTATTATTATTCCAGCAGGTTCTGCACCCATCGTTGCGGCATTGATTTCAGCGCGACATCCTTTTCCGTCTTGCGACGAACAGCAAACTGGATTATTTATAGAAGAATCGCGTCGCCCATATTCCCAAGCCAAGAGCCTGGAGGAGAGTCCATGCAACCACGCCGTTCGAAAGTTCTCGTCATCGACGACGTGCAGATGAACGCCGTCTTGCTCGCCAATATTCTTTCCCCGGAGTACGAGGTGCTGTCGGCGCAAGACGGCGCGACCGGCGTGAAGCTCGCGCGCAAAGAGCGCCCCGACATTATCCTGCTCGACATCCTCATGCCCGGCATGGACGGCTACGAAGTCTGCCGCAATCTAAAAAACAACCCGCGCACCCACGACATCCCCGTCATCTTCATCACCTCCATGCAAGAAGACGAAAACGAACTCCGAGGCTTGGAAATGGGGGCCGTGGATTACATCACCAAGCCGTTCAACATGCCCATCGTCAAGCGCCGCGTCGAGACGCACACCGCGCTGAAGCAGGCCAGAGACCGGCTGGCCGCGATGAACGAAAGCCTGGAGGAACTGGTTCGGCAACGCACGGACGAGTTGGAGAAGGCCAACCTCGAACTACAGGCTTCGGAGACAGCGTATCGGGATATCTTTGAAAACGCAGTGGAGGGGATTTTCCAGACGACTTGCGAAGGGCAGCCTCTTTCGGTCAACAAGGCCATGGCCCGCATGTTCGGATACGACTCCCCCAGGCAATTCATGGACGAGGTCGCCAACTTCGCAGAGCAGCTCTACGCCGATCCGGCGCAACGCGAGTATCTGTTGCAGCATCTTCTGACGGAAGAAACCGTGACCGGCTACGAACTCGAGGCCAAGCGCAAAGGCGGTGAACATTTTGACATTCAAATCTCCGCCAGGGGGGTTATCGAGGCCGGAAACATCGCTTTCATCGAAGGGACCATCCTGGACATCACGGAGCGCAAACTCCGGGAAAGGGCCGAACGGGAACGAGAGACCGCCCTTGCGGCCAACCAGACCAAAAGCAAATTCCTCGCCTCCATGAGCCACGAAATTCGAACGCCCCTGCACTCCGTCCTCGGGCTGCTCAGCGTGGCCTTGAACACGAAGCTCGATCCCGAACAGCGCGACTACCTGGAAACCGCCCATGAAGCCGCGGGGCATCTTCTGGCCGTTGTCAACGACATTTTGGACTTCTCCCGCATCGAAGCCCGCAAACTCACCCTGGAGCGCGTGGATTTCGACCTGCGGCAGGTCATGGCCTCGACCATCAAAACCCTAGGCGTCAACGCCCTCGGCAAGGATGTCGAGCTGTCCCTGGACATTGATCCGGACGTCCCGGCCTGCCTCAAGGGGGACCCCGGACGGCTGCGGCAGGTGATCATCAATATGGTGGGCAACGCCATCAAGTTCACGGACCAGGGTTCTGTGCAAGTCAAAGTCGCCCTCACGCCTCAAGACGTCGGCGCGGACCGGATTCGGCTGCGGTTCGAAATCCGCGACACGGGGCGGGGCATCGCCCCCCAAGAGCTGGAGACGATTTTCGAAAGCTACGCCCAGGCGGCGCCGGAGCGGGAAACGGATGAGGGGGCCGGCCTCGGGCTGGCCATCAGCCAGCAGCTCGCGACCCTCATGGGCGGCGCCGTTACAGCCGAGTCCGAGCAGGGACGAGGCAGCGTTTTCACCTTCACCGCCGAGTTCGAACCGGGAGATCCCGCGGCCGCGCCGGGGGAGAGCCCTCCGCTCACGCCGCCGAGATCAGGCAAGGCCTTGCGCATCCTTTTGGTGGACGACAGCCTCATCAATCGCAAGGTGGCCGAGCTGCATTTGCGCAAACTGGGCTATGACGTCACATCGGCCGAGTCCGCCGCGGACGCCCTGGAGTTGCTCAAAAATCTCGTCTTCGACTTGGTGCTCATGGACGTGCAGATGCCGGGAATGGACGGCGTGGAGGCGACGCGCATCATCCGCAACGGAGAACGCGGCGTCAGCCAGCCGAACGTGCCCATCGTGGCCATGACCGCCCACGCCGCTCCCGAATTCCGGCGGCGGTGCATGGAGGCCGGAATGAACGATTACGTGGTGAAGCCCGTGAACTTTTACGAACTGGCCACCACCATCCACCGCATCGGAGTCCACGAGCTGTACAAGGAAGACCAGGAAGTCAATTCCACCAAGATCTTGGACGCCCCAACCGCCATGCGCCGCCTGAGCGTCGACGACGACGCCTTCCACGACATTCTGGAGATATCCCTGGCCGAACTGGCCGAACGCAAGGAGAACATGCACACGGCGCTGCAAGCGTCCGACTGGCGAAACTTGGCCCTCAACGCCCATACCGCCAAGAGCACGGCGGCGGCCGTCGGCGCCAGCGCCTTGCGGGAAGCGGCGTTGGAAGTAGAGCGCAGCGCCAAGGGAGAAGACCGCGCCGCCTGCGAAAGCACCCTCGGCGGTTTTGAGAAAGCCTGGACCGACCTGCTCAAGGTCTCGAACGCCCTTTAAAACAATCTGGCTCCAGAAACACATTTCAAACTTGCAGGGCCGCCCGAGCCGGACACCGCCTACAAAAAACGCCTCAACGCCTCCAGAATGCTCCGGGCCGCCTGTTCCGGACTTTGGGTCTCGGTGTCGATGCGCACTTCGGCGTCGGGATTCTCTTCATAAGGCGTGTCCACGCCCGGGACCTCTCCCAGCCCCTCGAAGGACCGGCCGGTGCGCCGACGCTCCAAGGCCTTGCGATACAGGCCGGCCATGACCAGCCCCTCCGGCCGATTGGATTCGCGATCGATGGCGGTGTCCAGGGAGCAAACAGCCTGGGCCTCGATGAACTTGGGGATGCGCCTCCGCGCCCGGTCGCGCATGTCACGGCGAGGGGCGGCCCCGTCCATGACGACGTTCGCGCCCCCGGACGCCAGCCCCGCCGCCTCTTCGGCGAAAAGCCGGTAGGCCTCTTCGCGCTCCTGCGCAGTATAGGCCGGTTTCGGGAAATAGGTCTTGCGGCGTTCGTCCATTTGCAGCAACTCGGCTTCGACCCCGGCTTCCTGCAACAACCGCAGAAGCTCGCGGGCGATAGTGCTTTTGCCGGATCCCGGCAGACCGGTGATCCAGACGGCGAATCCGTCCATGACTACTCCATGTACCGATTCACGTTTCGCCAATCGAAAACGTCGTCCTCCAACACATTCTCCATGAACCGGAAAAGCCCCCGCCGCACGGGTTCGGGATGGGAGGGGTACCACTCCGGCGAGGCGATGACCAGCGCCCGAAACACGAAGAAGGGCGCCATGACCTGGAGGATTTCCGTATCGTTCGAGGCCTCCAGATACGTCTCGAAGAGCGTTTCGTAGAGGCGCAGAAAACTTCCTTCGAGCCGGGGCCTGTCGTAGAGTCCGAAAAGGATGTAGTTGATGGCCATGGTGGAGAGGTCGTCGGCCGGTTCGCCCCACTCCCCGCGGCTGCGGTCCAGCACCTTGAACTCGGGACCTTCGCAGTCCTCGCAGACCAGAACGTTCCAGGGGTGGAAATCCCCATGGACGGCGCTCAGGCGGTGGGCGTAATTCTTGAGGCGCCAGCGCCAGTCGATCAGCCGTTTCTCCAGAGCCATGAACCGCTCTTCCGAAAAAGCTTCGTAGCGTCGGGGATAGGCCTCGTCGATCAAACCGAGGATGCACTCGCTATCCCCGAAGGTCTCCCGTATACGCCGGTAGTAAAGATTTTCGTCATCGCATTTCTCCGCATGCAGTTCAGCCATCCACAGACCGAACTCCCGCGCCAGGGCGACGTCGAAATCCTTCAACTCGCCGGCCCGGATACGCTCCAGGTCCACGAAATAGTCCCGGCCGACGACGAACTCGTTGAGGATGAAAAACTCCTTGGGGTCCTTCAAAGGCTGGAACGCGTCCTCGGCGTCCACATATCCCAGGCCCAGGGCTTTGACGTGGCGCTCCATGCGTTTCGCCGTTTCGTACTGGCAAAGCAGTACATGGGCCCGGTCCCAGTAGAACTGGTGTCCGTACTTGTCCCCCCGCATGGTGGAAAACACGCCCTCCCGAATCTCTCCGCCTGCTTCGAAGCGGACCAGCATGGGCTTTCCGTACCCCAGCTCCTTCATACCCTGCTGTTCGACGGCTCCGATCTTTCCCGTGGACACGAGCCTGGCGTCCGGGCCGTACAGGCTCTTGATGTAGGCGTCGAGCTTCTCGTTTTGCACCTGGATCATGGCTCCCCCTTTGCGCTTTGCAGGCTTCCGGCCGACGAAGTCAAAAGCGTAAACCAAATGAGGTTTTGTAGCAACGCAAACACAAACGCCATTTGTCTCCCGTCGCGTCCGATTTATTCTATTCAGTCAGGAGGTTCGACATGAGCAACAATATCCAAGCGGTGTGCGCTTCATGCAACGCGGTGAATCGGATCGACCCGAACCGACTGGGGCAAACCCCGGTGTGCGGCAAATGCCGGCGCCCTCTGATCCCCGCCGAGCCGATCCAAACGAACGACGAGGGCCTGCAAAAGCAGATCGCCCGCAGCGGGTTGCCCGTGTTGGTGGATTTCTTCGCCGAGTGGTGCGGGCCGTGCAAAATGATGGCGCCGCAACTCTCGCAGGCGGCCCGGATGCTGGCGCCTTCCGTGGTGGTGTTGAAGGTGGACACGGACCAAAGCCAAATAGCCGGAGCGCAGCTGCGCATTCAGTCCGTTCCGACGCTGGCGCTTTTTTCCGGCGGCCGCGAGGTGGACCGCGTCAGCGGCGCAATGAGTGCAAATGATATCGCGTCCTGGGTTCGTTCGCGCCTGTAGTCGAGAAGTTAAAAAGCCCTGGGGCTTTCGCCAGTGACGTTGCATGATGTTAACCAACTCGTTGCAATTCGGATGAGTTCACTTACGAGACTCCTTTCCGAAAAATCGCCGTCGCGCCTGGCTTTTCTCCCGCAATCCGCTGCCATTGATCCATGAGCGAAGCTTGACAGCCGCTACGTACGCAGGAATAAGTAGGTGGTATATTGCATTCGTCCCTGCTTCCAAGGACAGGCCCCAGCATGCCCCAACCTCGCATCCTCATTGTGGAAGACAGCCGCACCATCCGCAAGATGCTCACCAAACAGCTTGATGAGATCGACGCGCGCGTCACCGAAGCCGTGGACGGCAAAGAAGGCTTGGAAAAAGCCAAGGACAAGAACTTCGATCTGATCATCTCGGATGTCGACATGCCGAAGATGAACGGCTTCGACCTTTGCAAAAAACTCAAAAGCGATCCCGACACCCGCTCCGTTCCGGTCATCATTCTCTCCACCAACGACCGCGAGGAGCATGTCGAGGAGGGCTTCCGCGTGGGGGCTTCGGCCTACGTGACCAAGGCCAAGGCCGGCGAAGAGCTGATTGCCCGCATCAAGGATGTGTTGACCCGCTCGGCCTTTTCCCGCAACCGCCTGATCCTGGTGGTGGACGACTCCAAGCTGGTGCGCAAGTCCGTGCGCAAAGGTCTGTCCCAGGCCGGATTCAACGTCGTCTGCGCAGACAACGGCCAGAAGGCCATGCACCTCCTGGAGGAGCATCTCCCGGACCTCATTCTCAGCGACATCAACATGCCGATCATGGACGGCGAGGCCTTTTGCCGAGCCGTACGGGCCAGAGAAGATCTTCAGGAAGTCCCTTTCGTGGTCATGTCCACGGAAAGCGACCGCCGGGTCATGCGTGAAATGCTGGCCCACGGCGCCTCGGCCTTCATGGTCAAGCCGTTCCATATCGAGCAACTGGTCATCACGGCGGAAAAACTGCTCTCCGACCACTTCCAGCTTCTGTTGAAAGAGCGCCAACGGCTGGACACCGAACGCAACATGCTGCTGGACACCATCGCGAGCCTTGTCCAGGCCCTGGAGGCCAGAGACCACTACACGCGGGGGCACTCGGAGGAGGTGGCCCGCATCGCCACGGGCATGGGCCGGGTCATGGGCTTTTCCCCCCAGGACCTGGAGCGCCTGGAGATCGCGGCAAGACTGCACGACATCGGAAAAATCGGCATCCGCGACGAAATCCTGCTCAAACCCGGCCGGCTCACGGATGAGGAATACGACATCATCAAGGGCCATCCCGTGCAGGGCGCCGACATCCTGAGCCCCATTCCCAGCATGGCGCCCATCATTCCGGCCGTGCTGCACCATCACGAGCGCATGGACGGCAAAGGCTACCCCCACGGGCTCAAAGGCTCCAATATCCATCTGTGGGCCCGCATGATCGCCGTGGGGGACGTCTACCACGCGTTGACCAGCCAGCGCCCCTACCGCGCCCCCATGCCCATGGGACAAGTGTTCGAGATCATCGAAGAAGGCAAGGGCGGCCACCTCTGCCCGGACTGCGTCGAAGCGTTCTTCCTCTTCATGGACCAATGCCGCGACCTCCCCCCGCAAACCAACCGGAAGGCCATGCCCTCCACGGCCGCAACCAACGCCTGACGCCTCTGGCGCCCGATCATAGCCCTGTATGTAAATTTATTGTCATAATTAGCTGGCGACTCCATAGCCCCTTGTGGGGACGCCGGGGGCAGTGGGGATTGCGTTGTAGTCACTGTTTTTTTCTTGTCCCCAACTTGTTTCTTCAGTTGGAGGCGGAGGGGACAAGGCCGGTTGAGTGGCCGAGTTGTCCCCAGTGTCCTCATTGTCCCCGTTGGTTTCGTCCAAAATGTGGGAAGAAATGACGTGGAGTTTCTGCTTGCCGTCCGGTGTTCGCACGGTCAACGTCGTTCTCTGGATTTGTGGAGAACAATCTCCGACTACACCTCTTTACTGTCAGGAGGCGGAGTCAAAAGACAAAAACAAACAAGCCCAGGCAATCTGCCCGGGCTTGTTCTGAAAATTTCGAGGAGTTATGGACTACATTGGACGTCCTCGAATTATGATCTGGTGGAGACGATGGGGCTTGAACCCACGACCTATGCGTTGCGAACGCATCGCTCTCCCAACTGAGCTACGTCCCCGGAAACAAGGACTATACCGCCGCCCTCTCCGCAGGTCAAGTAAAGATCGGTCCGAAGGCGCGGTGGAAACCATTTTCTCCCGGAATCGCAGCGCCCGGTTCACGCGAGTTGCGGCCTACCCTGCGGCCGCTCCGCCTCCGGCGGCGCGAGGTCCAAAACCCAGCGCTCTTCGACCATGGACCGCCCGCCCATCACCCCTTGCCGGGACTCGGCCAAGACGAAACCAACGGATTGATAAAGCGACCGGGCCGCGGAAAGGTCCTGCAGCGTCCATAGAAAAATTTGACGGTAGTTTCTCCCCCGGCAAAAAGAAACCGCCTGTTCCACGAGCAGCCTGCCCGCCCCCGATCCCCGGAGCGCGGGCGCAACCAGGAGCCAACGCAGTTGCGCCTCGCTGCCGGGCTGCTCCACCGCGCCCACGCAACCGGCCCAGGCGCCGCCTTGCTCCGCGATCCACACCCGGCTTCCGTCCCGGGGCCGCTCCATGTACTCCGCCAGCCCGGACAGGACGTATCCCTCGAATTCCTGCGTAAAACCGTACTCCAGAGAGTAAATCTCCGCATGGAGGGAAACCACTCGCCCCAAATCGCCAAGTCCCGCCTCCCGCAGCCGGACGCTGGGCGATTCGCCGGGCGATCCGCCGGGCGCGCCCCGCCCCTCCGCCTCCTGCAACAGGGCTTGAGCCTCCAACAGGGCGACCGTCAGCCTCGCCTGGCGCTTCGCGTCCAAAGACGCCAACAGGCCGCCGGCCTGACGGTTGGACCGGGCTTCCAGCTCCTCCAAGACCTCGCGGCCGCGCTCCGTCAGCCGCAACGGCAAGGCCCGGCGCCCGCCGGGCGAACCTTGGCGTTCCACCAGCTCCAATTTGCGCAACCGGGCCAGCATCCGGCTTATCCGCCCCCTGTCCGCGCCCATGCGTCTGGCCAGGGCGGAGGCCGAAATTTCGGGCGTCGCCCGAACCTCAAACATCATCCGAGCCTCGGCCAAGGTGAGCGGCCCACCCAATAGCCGGCGCTCCAGGAGCCCCAAGAGCCTTGTGTAGAAACGGCTGAATCCGCGAAACGCCTGCACGGCTTGAGACATTGTCCCCTCCTGTCCGCCGCGTATATAGCCTTTTTATGTTGACAACGATAACATAAAACGCCGCGCTTTTCTTTCCGCCGCCAGCCGGGTACAAGGCCCCATGGCCGCGCCGCACAACGCCGACACCCCGACAACCGACGCCCTCACCGACGCCCTGCGCTCCATTTTCGGATTCTCCGGCTTCATCGGTATGCAGCGCGGCGTGATCGAGCACGTTCTCGCCGGCGGGGACGCCGTGGTCCTCATGCCCACGGGCGGGGGCAAAAGCCTCACCTACCAGTTGCCCGCGGTCATGCTGCCCGGCCTCGCCGTGGTGGTGTCCCCGCTCATCGCCTTGATGCAGGACCAGGTGGCCGGCCTGACCCAGGCCGGCGTCCGGGCCGCAAGCCTCAATTCGAGCCTGTCGGCTGAGGCGTCCTCAAGCGTGGTCCGGCGTCTGCTGGCCGGAGAGCTGGACCTGCTCTACGTCGCGCCCGAACGATTGCTGGCGGAAGGTTTCCTGGACCTGCTGTCCCGGACGAAACTGAGCCTGTTCGCCATCGACGAGGCCCATTGCGTGTCCCAGTGGGGACACGACTTCCGGCCCGAGTACACCCGGCTCGACGTGCTGGCCGAACGCTTTCCCGGCCTGCCCCGCATGGCGCTCACGGCCACGGCCGACGATCCCACCCGCAAGGACATCATCGAGCAACTCCAGTTGCGGGACGCCAAAATTTTCGCCGCAGGATTCGACCGGCCCAACATTCTTTACCGCATCCTGCCCAAGGACCAGCCGCGGCGTCAGCTTCTACGATTCATCCAGTCCGAGCACCCCGGCGACGCCGGCATCGTATACCGCACCACCCGCAAGGACGTCGAAGAGACGGCCCGCTGGCTCCAGAGCCAAGGCCTCACCGCCCTGCCCTACCACGCGGGACTGGAGCCCGGCGTCCGCCGGGACAACATGGAGCGGTTCATGCGCGAAGACGGCGTCATCATTTGCGCGACCGTGGCCTTCGGCATGGGCGTGGACAAGCCCGACGTCCGATTCGTGGCCCATCTGGACCCGCCCAAAAGCCTGGAGGCCTACCACCAGGAGACCGGACGGGCCGGCCGCGACGGCCTTCCCGCCGACGCCTTCATGACCTACGGGCTGGCCGACGTGGTCCGGCTGGGAAGGCTCATCGAGTCCGGCGGCGCCGAGGACGCCGTCAAGCGAGTCGAACGCCGCAAACTCGAATCCTTGCTGGGGTTTTGCGAGACCCCCGCCTGCCGCCGGCAAGTCCTGCTCGGCTATTTCGGCGAAACCTTCGATGCGCCCTGCGGCGCCTGCGACAACTGCCTCAATCCTCCGGAAGTATGGGACGGGACCATCGCCGCCCAGAAAGCCCTGTCCTGCGTCTACAGAACAGGGCAGCGCTTCGGCGCCGGGCACCTTACCGACGTGCTGCTGGGGACGGCCACCCCCCGGGTGATCCAACTGGGGCACGACAAGCTCAAAACTTTCGGCTGCGGCGTGGAAATGGGCCGGCGGCGCTGGGGATCGGTCTACCGCCAGCTCGCGGCCGCGGGAATGCTCGCCGCGGACCCGGACGGATTCGGCTCCCTGCGGCTCAACAAGGCGAGCTGGGAGGTGCTGGAGGGGCACCGCAGCGTGACTTTGCGCAAGGATCCGCCCACGGCCGCGGCGCGCTCCGGAAAGCGGAGCGCCAGCGTGGACGAGGCGGGGATACTGCAGGCCGAGGAGGCCATGATCCTGTGGGAGGCGCTGCGCAAACTACGGAGAAGGATGGCCGAAGAGCAGGAAACGCCGCCCTACGCCATCTTCCCTGACAGGTCCCTGCTGGAGATGGTCCGCAGCCGGCCCCGCAACGAGGCGGAGTTCTCCCTGGTCCACGGAGTGGGCAAGGCCAAGCTCGCCCAATACGCCAAACCGTTTCTCGAAACGCTGCTCAACCATGAATACGAGCACGGCCGGCCGGAATACGTGGAGGATTTCCCGGAGGAAGCCGCCGCCAGGCGCAGCAAGCCGGCCGTGAAGTCCGCAAGCCTGAGCCCGACCGCCTGCGAGAGCCTGGAGCTTTTCGAAGAGCTGGGAGACGCCGACGCCGTGGCCGGACGGCGAGGACTCAAGACGGCTACCGTTCTCACCCACCTGACCCAGGCCGTGGCCGCAGGCAGGATCGACGCCGAGCGCGCCTGCGGCCTCGACAGCGATTCGTTCCACCGCGTGCGCGACGCGCTGCAAGCCTTCGAGGCCAGAGGGATCACCGCCCTGTCTCCGGTCTTCGAATCCCTGGGCCGCATCTACGATTTCGAAATCCTGCGCATGGTGCGCAGCGGGCTGCGCCGATGAACCGGGGGAAGGGGAAACCCCCTTTTATGAAAAAGGGGGTTTCCCTTCCCCCGGACCCCCATCCCCTTTCCCCAAAACATCTTTATAGGCAATTCAATTTTGAAAATCGGACGGCGCGGCGAGAAGTTGTGAAACTTCTCGCCGCGCAATGCTTTCATAAAAGAACGGGCGCGAAGCGAACAATATCTACCGCAGCACCAGCGCCTTGACCTCCAAAGGCCGGAGCCTGACGGACAAACGTCCTTCCTCCGGCAGAGGCTCGTTCGCACCGGTCAGGATGTCCACGCATCCATCGTACGAGCTTTGCGTGTTGGGCAGCAGCCCCAAGTCCACGACTTCGTCAGCCGGGTCGTCTCCGAAGTTGATCGCCGTGATTTCAAGGCTCGTGTGGTCCGGCAGCAAATGGGCCATGAGCACGACGCCGGGATTTCGCACCTCCGGATACCCCAGCAGTTCGGCCAGGGGCAGGCCGTATTGGCTGCGGGCGTGGATCATGGCCTTCAGCCGGGAGGCGAACGAGTCCGGATCCTTGAGCTGGCTCGGGAGGTCCCCGTAGACGCACGCCGCACGCGGCAGGCCGAGGGAGGACTTCGCCGCCCGGGGCGCCTCGCCCAGCAGGTCGTAGGCACCGCGGTTCAGCCACCGATAGTCGCCGTCCTTGACCAGTTCGGGAACGTCCTCGGGATGCAGAGGCAGGGCGCCGACCATATCCCAGCCGGAGATCCCGAACACGCCGGGCTGCATGGCGTTGAAAGCCGCGAGCAGCAAATGGATTTGCCGGATTTGCGCCGCCTGCCCGCCGGTCAAATGATACGGGTCGTTCAAGCCGAGGCGTGCGGCGATCACCCCGGCAAAGGTGGCGCACAGGCCGTTGCCGGAGGCCTCGTTGTACGGCGCGCCCGGCCCCAGGGCCAGGCTTCTCATCTCGGTCTGAATGGCCTCGCGTAGCGAAGCCCCCCGAATCTCCCGGCCTTCGTAGTCGAAGTACTCCTCGCCATGACTCGCCAGGTGCGCCAACTCGTACGTGATTTCGTCATGGTTCTGCATATCGTGGACCAGCGAAACCGGATCGATTTCGTATTGCTGCATGAGCCTCAGCATAAACCGCAAAAAGCCGGCGTCGCCGGTGAGGGCGGCGTGCTCCACGGCCGGCCGGGTGATGAAGTCGTAGGACAGGTCCGGTCCGTATTCGCCGAATTGCTTCATGTCCTCCAGACTCATGTTCAAATACTGGAGCGAACGCCCCCCGACCTTGCGCACCAGCCAGGCGACAAGGTCCGTGGAGGCCGCGGACAACGGATGGCCCTCGGACCACGCGTTGGCGGAGCCGGGCTCGGGCTCGACTCCAAGAAAAGAATTGGCGTCGAGCCGAACGATTTTAGCCCCCAAATTGCGAACGGTCTGGACGATATCGCCGGCCACGATGCGCTGGGCGCCCATGGACGGGTCGCACCAGTTCATGGCGGGCTGGCCCGGCTTGAAGCAGTGGAGGTAGACGAAGCGACGCTTGACGCCGTCCACGCCCGTGACGACGCCCGTGGCGTCGTAGCCCGAGGGCTTGCGGGAGCCCCCCGGCGCTGCAAACTGGACGCGCTCCAACTGTCCGGGCAGATAGCCTTTCTTCACCAAGCCCTCCACCCGTTCGGGCGTCAGATTCGCGCTTTCCCACTCGTTTGCGACATCCGGCAGCATGGACCAATCTCTGGGCGCGATCTCCACCAGGTCGTAGACGCCGGCGTAGTCGCCGACCTTGCGCAGGGCGAGCAGGAAGTCGGCGCCCTTGCCGGTGTGGCCGAGGACCAGGTCGCCGGCGATGACGCCGTGGCGCCTGGCCGCGGCTTGCGCCATGGCCTTGTACTGCGCATTCGTTCCGAAAGCCGGATCCACGTCCAAGGAAATGCGGTCGAACCAGCCGTCCACGGTGGGCGTATGCGCACGGCCCCGCCAGCCTCCGGCCAGCTTCACCGGCCCGGTGTGCAAGGCCCGGATCCCCATGTCCTCGAAGATCGACCACAAGGCGTCGCTTCCCATGGCCTGGAGAACGGACCGCCCTTCTTTCGTGATGAGGGCCGAGGGGTAGGCGTTGAACCAGACCGGAGCTTCGGCGACCAGTTTTTCCGGCTGCGGCAGGGCGTAGGGCAGGCGCCATTGGTCTCCGCGAGCGGAAACCGTTTGCGAAAGCTTCGCGGCCGCATGGAGCATCGAACGGTTTTCGAGCCAACCGACGTATGTGTCATCCGTCCCGGCCGACGACGCAGACGCCGGTGATTTCTGTTGGTCCCGCACTCCCGGCGCAGGCGCGCACGCAGGCAGGGAGAACAGCAACAACCATGCACACAGCATCCAACGAGCACTCGCCAAGCCCATACCTCCTCCTCACGCAAAACGCTTTGCGGCGCCGCCACCTGCGGCGCGCGTCCACGACGCCTTTGCGCCTTTTCGAGAAACTACGTCGAAACGGGCGGGGAAACAAGCGCCGCTCGCCGCCAACCCAAGAGCGCGCCTGGAGCCGGCGCTGATTGGACGCACATTCGCCGCAAGCATGACTCCAAGCTCGGAAACGAACGCCTCATCCCGGCATGGGCCGTAAGTTTGCAGAGTTGTCTAAAAAATTTAAAATATTTCTATATATTATTGATTGAAGTGTTCTGTTCTCGCTGCGACGGCGTTCCGTGCAGACAGCGTTCGCCCTCCTCCCACGGAACGCCGTTTTTTTCGCCTGCGCGGACCATGCCCGCGCACTCCAACCAAAAAACCCCGCGAGGAATTCCTCGCG
>JASGMV010000034.1 GCA_030156255.1 Desulfovibrionales bacterium | reverse complement strand
GGAGGGGGACGTCCCCCTCCCTGAACCTGGTGAGGATCGTGTGAATGTGTTACCTATGTCCCCGGTCTAAACTGTTACCCATGTCCCCGGTCACACAAAGGGGGAAACCCTTTTTTCCCAAAAAGGGTTTCCCCCTTCCCCCTGCTCTCATCGGAGCACCATGCACGATCGACAGTTGTTGTCTTTGCTCTATTTGGCGAGTCCTACGTTGCCCATCGGCGCTTTCGCCTACTCCCAAGGGCTGGCTTCGGCCATCGAGTTGGGCTGGGTGGCGGACGAGGCCGGGTTGAACCGCTGGATGCGCGGCGTGCTGGTCCACGGTCTGGGAGGGCTGGACCTTCCCGTGCTCCTGCGCCTGCACCGGGCCGCGGAGGTCGGCGACGACAAGAATTTCGCCCATTGGAACGACTTTCTGCTCGCCTCCAGGGAGACATACGAGTTGCTGCAGGAGGAGCTGCGTCTGGGAGAGACCTTGCGCCGGCTCATGGACGGGCACGGCCTGCTGGGCGGCGTCGAACTCCCGGCGGATGCGGGCTACACGGCCCTGTTCGCGGCCTCCGCCGCGGCTCTGGGCGTGGAGGCCCGGCCTGCGGCTCTGGGTTTCGCCTGGACTTGGGCCGAGAACCAAGCCGCGGCGGCCTGCAAGGCCATCCCTCTGGGTCAGACCGCGGCCCAGCGCATTCTGATGGGGCTGACGGGCGATATGGAGCCGGTGCTGGACCGCGCCGAGTCTCTGGATGACCACGAGATCGGCGCCACGGCCCCGGGTCTGGTTCTGGCCTCCAGCCTTCACGAAACGCAATATTCAAGACTCTTCAGGAGTTGACCATGACCACCCAAAGCCTTCGCGTCGGCGTCGGGGGCCCCGTGGGCTCCGGCAAAACCGCCTTGCTGAACAAGCTTTGCCGCAAACTCCGGGACCACTACGACATGGCCGTCGTGACCAACGACATCTACACCCGGGAGGACGCCGAGTTCCTGCTGCGCAACGAGGCGCTGGAGGCGGACCGCGTCATCGGCGTGGAGACCGGCGGATGTCCGCACACCGCCATCCGGGAGGACGCCTCCATGAACCTGGAGGCCATCCGCGAGTTGCACGAGCGCCATCCGAATCTGGAGCTCGTGCTGGTCGAAAGCGGCGGCGACAACCTGTCCGCCACCTTCAGCCCGGAGCTGGCCGACCTGACCATCTACGTCATCGACGTGTCCGCGGGCGACAAAATCCCCAGGAAGGGAGGCCCCGGCGTCACCAAGTCCGACCTGCTGGTCATCAACAAAATCGACCTCGCGCCCATGGTCCACGCCTCCCTGGAGGTCATGGAGCGCGACAGCAGGAAGATGCGCGGGCAGCGCCCCTTCGTGTTCACCAACCTGCTCACGGGCGAAGGACTCGACGCGATCATCGACTTCATCATCGACAAGGGCCTTTTGCCCGACCGCTTGCGCTGACCACATTTCGCCTCCTTTCCCACTCCGACAGCAGAAGGCCGGCCGAGACAATGCATGCGGCCGGCCTTCGTCTTCCGCCCTCGCCCTCTCTTGACAAGGTTTCCGGCCGCGCCTATATGTGAACCATCGTTCACGTGAATGCTTGTTCACATAGCCTCCACAGCCGATGGATGCGGCGCAAAGGCGGACGCACCGCCACCTGCTGGTGTTTCTCGGCCGGAGTGGTTATCGTGTAAACAAAGTTTACGCAGCAGGCTGCGTCGAATTTCTGCAAGGTTTGCCGGCAAGTTTTGGCGCCAAAGCGCGCCGGATCGATGCGAAGAGGCTCCCGGAGAAAGCCGCGCTTTTCCCCGGAAGCATGGTCTGAAACTCCGGATGCATTTCAAACCGAGGACGCCTTCAGTCAAGATAAGGAGTCGCCGTGCCGAAAAAAATCATGCTCATCCTCATCCTCGCGCTCTTGGGCGTCGGCGGCTACTTCCTGTGGCGCAACAACGAAGCCCCCCCGGCCGACGGCCCCATCGTCCTGTACGGCAACGTGGACATGCGCCAGGTGGACCTCGCCTTCAAGGACAGCGAACGCATCGCCTCCATGGACGTGGAGGAGGGCGACAAGGTGATCAAAGGCCAGATTCTGGCCTCCCTGGAGACCGACCGCCTGGACCATCAGATCGCCTCGCTCAAGAACCAGATCCAGGCCCAAGACTTCGTGGTCCAGCGCCTGCTCAACGGCTCCCGCTCCGAGGACATCCAGAAGGCCAAGGCCGACGTGGGGCAGGCCGCGGCCCAGTTGAAGCTCTACAAGCTCACCCTGAAACGCATGAAAAAACTTTTGACCACCGGCTCCACCACCCAACAGGACGTGGACGACGCCCAGGCCAAGCACGATGTGGCTGCGGCCGAACTCTACGCGGCCCAGGAGCAGCTCAACCTGGTGCTGGCCGGCCCCCGGTGGGAGGACATCGCCAACGCCAAGGCGACGCTCGCGTCCATGCAGTCGCAACTGGCCTTGCTGGAGACCACGCGCAAGGAATACGACCTGCTCTCCCCCGTAAACGCCGTTGTCCGCAATCGCATCCTGGAGCCCGGGGACATGGCCGCTCCCAGCCGCCCGGCCTTCACCCTGGCCCTGCTCGATCCCAAATGGGTGCGGGCCTACGTCAACGAGACCGACCTGGGCCGCATCCGCGAAGGGATCAAGGCCGAGGTCCGCACCGACGCCTTCCCCGGCGAGCCGCTCGCCGGCTGGATCGGCTTCATCTCCCCCATGGCCGAGTTCACGCCCAAAAACGTGGAGACCCCGGAGCTGCGAACGGCCTTGGTCTATGAAGTGCGCGTTTTCGTGAAAGACCCGAACGACAGGCTGCGCCTGGGCATGCCGGCCACCGTCGCCATCCCCGAGCCGCTGGAGCCGCAGGGCCAGACGGAGTCCCGCGTCCGGGAGGGAGCGCCGTCGTGAGCCGGGCCGACCTCGAAGTCCGGGGGGTGTCCAAATCTTTCCAAAGATCCGGACGCTCCATCCAGGCGCTGGACAACGTGTCCTTCTCCGTATCCAGGGGCTCGGTCACCGGGTTGCTCGGGCCGGACGGCGCCGGCAAGACCACGCTCATCCGCATCGCGGCCGGCCTGCTCCTACCCGACGCCGGTGGTTGCTCCGTTCTGGGCCTCGACGCCGCGGCGGAGTCCCTGGCGGTGCAGTCGCGCATCGGCTACATGCCCCAGCGGTTCGGGCTCTACGAAGATTTGAGCGTCCAGGAGAACCTGGACCTCTACGCCGACCTCCAAGGCGTCCCTAAGACCCTGCGGCCGGAAAGGTTTGAGGATCTTTCCCGAATGACCGGGCTCGGCCCTTTCGTCAAACGTCTTGCCGGACGATTGTCCGGGGGCATGAAACAGAAGCTGGGCCTGGCTTGCGCCCTGATCAAACTGCCGGAGCTTTTGCTCCTGGACGAGCCCACCGTAGGCGTCGACCCCTTGTCCCGGCGCGAATTGTGGGAGATCGTCTACAATTTAGTCCAAGAGCGTTCTTTGACCGTCCTCCTGTCAACGGCCTACATGGACGAAGCCCAACGCTGCGAGCATGCCGTCGTTTTGTACGAGGGACGCCTTCTAGGACAAGGCCCGCCAAGCGAATTCGTGGAGGCCGCCAGGAACAGGACCTTCGAGGTCCAACCGTCCGGACCGCCTCGCGCGCTCCAGGCCCGGCTGGCGGGCGACCCCAAGGTGGTGGACGCCTCCATCACTACGGGATGCGTCCATTTCGTGACCGCAAAAGGCGTACAACCCTCGGCGCTGGACTTGCCCGTTGCAGCCGAGCCGCGCGAACCAAGCTTCGAGGACGGCTTCATGATTCTGCTGCACCAAGCGCGCAGAGCCGAGGGCACGCACCTGGAGCAGGGCGCTATCCGACGCCATCCCGGCCAGGCCGGCGAAAGCATCATCAAGGTCAGGGGCCTGGAGCGTCGTTTCGGTGATTTCTACGCAGTGCAGGATTTGTCCTTCGAGGTGGGCCGCGGCGAGATATTCGGCCTACTCGGCCCCAACGGCGCGGGCAAGTCCACGACTTTTCGCATGCTCTGCGGATTACTGCCGCCCACGGGCGGCCGGCTGGAGGTGGCCGGATACGATCTGCGCAAGGCTCCCTCCAAGGCCCGCAAACGCATTGGCTACATGGCCCAAAAATTTTCGCAATACGGCCAGCTTTCGGTGCGCGAAAACCTTCGGTTCTTTTCCAGCGCCTACGGCCTGGCCGGCAAGGAGCGCAAAGACCGCCTGGCCTGGGCCTTGAACGCCCTCAACCTCGAGACCTCGGCCGACGCCAACGCGGGACAGCTGCCTTTCGGCGTCAAACAGCGGTTGGCCTTGGCCTGCGCCCTGATGCACCAACCCGAAATCCTCTTTCTGGACGAGCCCACGTCCGGCGTCGACCCCCTGGCCCGGCGCGCATTCTGGCGACGCATCACCACGCTGTCCGAGCAGGGCGTCACGATCATCGTGACCACGCACTTCATGGAGGAAGCCGAATACTGCGACCGCATGCTCATCATGATGCGCGGAAGGCTGCTGGCCCTCGGCGCCCCGGACGAAATCCGAGGAGACGCCGCGAGCATCGAGGAGGCCTTCATCCGGCTCATTGAAAGCCGGCGGGAGGCGGCGTGAAGGGGGGCCAACGCTCCGACGCCGGGAGCGCCATGCGGCTGCGCGGCCTCCTGCGCAAGGAGGCGCTGCAGATTCTCCGCGATCCCAGCGCCATCGTCATTGCGCTCATACTGCCCATGGCTCTGCTGCTGCTCTTCGGCTACGGCGTCAGCCTGGACGCCAAAGACACTCCCGCGGCCCTGGTGGTGGAGGTCCCCTCGCCCACGGCCATGGAGTTCGCCGGCCGGTTCATTCTCTCGCGATACTTCACGCCCGTCGTCACCACGTCCATGGAGGAGGCCCAAGACCTCATGCGCCATCGCCGCGTGGAGGCCATCGTCCGGCTGCGCGAGGACTTCGAACGCAAACTCAAGGACAACTCCACCGCCCCCATCCAGATCATCGTCAACGGCGTGGACGCCAACCGAGCGCGACAGGTCGCGGGCTACGCCGCCGGCGTCTGGCGCACATGGCTCAGTCTGCGCGGGCTGGAGCAAGGCGTCTCCTCCCACTGGCCCGTGACCCTGGAGCAACGCATCTGGTTCAACCCCGAGATTCGCAGCCAGAACTATCTGGTTCCGGGGCTGCTGGTGGTCATCATGACCCTGTCCGGGTCGCTGCTCACGGCCCTGGTCATGGCCCGGGAATGGGAGCGGGGGACCATGGAGGCCCTTCTGGTGACGCCGGTGAGGGTGAGGGAGATCATCATCGGCAAGCTGGCGCCCAATTACGCTCTGGGCATGGCGGGGTTGGCCCTGGCCGTGGGCATGGCCGTATTTCTGTTCGGCGTTCCATTGCGCGGCTCCTTGTTGGCGCTGGCCGGAGTTTCCACGCTCTTCCTTCTGACATGCCTAGGTATGGGGCTGCTCATTTCCGTGCTGGCCCGCAACCAATTCGTGGCCGGCCAGGCAGCCATCCTGGCCACCTTTTTGCCCGCTTTTTTCCTGTCCGGATTCATCTTCGACCTCGGCTCGACCCCTTGGCTCGTTCAGGCCGTGTCCAAACTGATCGCCGCCAAGTATTACGCCAGCGCGGTCATCACCTTGTTTCTGGCCGGCAATGTCTGGAGCATCATCTGGCCCAGCTCTCTGGCCCTGGCCGTGCTGGCGGGATTCTTCCTGTTCGTGGCCGTCAAAAAAACGAAAAAACGGCTGGAGTGACCCATGGAAAGCCTGCGCCGACTTCTGGCCCTGGTGGTCAAAGAATTCCTGGCCCTGCTCAAGGACCCGAAATCCCGCACCGTGGTCGTCATTCCTCCGCTGTTCCAGACCCTGGTGTTCGGATACGCCGCGACCTTCGACCTGAACAACGTTCCCTACGCCGTGTACGACGAGGACGGCGGAGCCGCGGCGGCCAACCTTCGCGCCAACATCGAAGGATCGCCGAACTTCCAACTCGTCAGGAGCCTGGACAGCGACCACGACATTCCGGACCTGATCAACTCCCGAAAAGTCGCCCTTGTGGTGCGCATCCCGCCAACGTTCACCCGGGACATCAACGACAACAAAGCAGTGGTTCAGGCGATTGTGGACGGGCGCAACTCCAACACCGCCAGCATCGTCCTGAACTATCTGACCGAAATCATCACCTCCTTCAACAACGAGCGAATGGAGCAGCGCGGGCAAAGCCCTCCGAGCCGCCTCGCACCGAGGGCGTGGTTCAACGAAAACTATCTCAGCCAGTGGTTTTTCGTACCCGGCATCGTGGCCGTGGTGACCATGGTGGTCACCGTGCTGGTGACCGCTTTGTCCGTGGCCCGAGAGCGCGAACAGGGAACCTTCGACCAGCTTCTGGTCACGCCGCTGCGGCCCCTGGACATCCTCATCGGCAAGGCCGCTCCCGGCTTCCTCATCGGCATGGCCGAAGCCTCGGTGATCGTGCTGCTGGCGGTCTACTGGTTCAAGACGCCGTTGCGAGGCGATCTGCTGGCGCTCTACATCGGGCTCGTTCTCTTTCTTTTCTCGGCCGTGGGCATCGGACTCATGATCTCCTCGTTCTCCGTCACCCTGCAGCAAGGGCTGCTCGGAATGTTCATTTTCGCTGTCCCGGCCGTCATCCTTTCCGGCTTCGCCACGCCCATCGCAAACATGAGCCCGGCCGTGCAATACCTGACGCTCATCAACCCGCTGCGCTACATCCTGATCATCATCCGCGGCGTATTCTTGGAAGCCGCGCCCTTACGGCTGCTGTGGCCGCAGCTCTGGCCTCTGGCCGTCATCGGTCTGGTGAGCATGGTCATGGCGGCCTGGATGTTCCGACGCAGAATCTATTGATCCGCAGACGCGGCGGCCTCCTCATCATCCGATTCATAGGCCAGAATATCGCCGGGTTGGCAATCGAGAACCCGGCAGATGGCCTCCAAGGTCGTAAACCGAATGGCTCGGGCCCGACCGGCCTTGAGCACCGAAAGATTTTGCGGCGTAACGCCCACAGCCTCCGCCAGGTCCTTGGAGGACATCTTCCGACGCGCCAGTTCAATATCCAGACGAACGACAATGGGCATGGCTAAATCGTGAGCAGGGCGTCCTCATGCAACCTGCGCCCCTGGTCCATGACTCCGGCCGCCACGATCAAGGCGAGGCCGGTAACGATTTGCGTCAAATCCGAACCGCTCAAACCCAAAGTAACCATATGATGTCCCGGAGGGTTGTTGACGGTCAATCCCAGGGCCAGCACGGCGCCTGAAAACGGCTCCAACGCTTCCCGGACCAAAAGCAACACGCCGACCTGCCGGATATAGCGCACGCTCTGGAGCGTAAAGACTTCGCCGCGCGCATACCCGTTGAACAACAGCGCCAGCCGGCGCAGCAAAACGCAGGTCAGCGCCGTGGGCGCCGCCACGGCCGCCAAACAGATCAGCTTGGTCTTCAGCGTCACGGGACCCAAGAGAGGCAAGACTTGCAAAACGCCGGCCGGCAGCATGTTCATGACGTCCTTGCGCGCCAGCATCCATTCCAGATTCCAAAAATAGACCACGGCCAGCAGGGGCAACGCCGCCATGAACGCCGTGAAGGTCCACGACAACCCCCGGCTCAAACGCCTTGCGCTCCGCCGCATATGAAAACTCCCTGTCGTACGTTGATTACAACAAACACCCTGAACCACCGCTCCAACTTCCACTCACCCTGGCCCGATTATTATCGTTTGTCAATAACTTTTTACTTTTTATCGGTATTACATCGGCGTTCATCGCAAGAGACGCCAAGCTTAAACGAGCAATCGCTCTTTTCTCCCGCAGACTCCTGCGGACGCAAGCGGCCTCGATAGCCGACTCGGGGAGAAGACACCGAGACGACTTGGATTCGGCGAAAAGATTCACGGCGGTAGGCGGCGGCCGGTGTTCCCAAACAGGACAGTGCGCGTTGCGGCCTCGGATCGCCGGAAGCGGCCGCGCGGCCTGCGCCATTTCACGCCCACCCTGGACCGCCATGGATCAAGCGACACGAAGAAGGCCTCCGCAGCATTGAGACTCCCGCACGCCAACAAGCCGGAACTGGTCGCATTGTCGATCCGCAATGCGGCCTCCAGCCCGGCGCGGTCAAACGAAATCCCGCCGGCGCAGAGGTTGCGGCGTCTTCAGCCCTACAAACGCTAATTTGCAAAGCGCAACAATGCCCACCCCATAGTGTCTCGTTTTGACCCAAACGAGTGACAGGCGCGGGTCAAAACGATACACATACTAATATATTGTTTTTATTGTGTTTTAGCAAAAACATTCCCTTGCTTCGTTTTCGCCGAAATCGGGGTGTCCCGACTTCGGTCACTTGCGTGAGTGAACGAACACTCCTATATATAGCTAATACTCCGGAATCGTAAAAAATGCTGTTTTGGCTTGATCCTTGCCTCTCCGAAGTGCGTCGGGTCAAGCAAAACACGGGTCGCACAATGGAGGCGCTTCGCGGCTTCCACGCCGGGCGCCGGCGTGGCGCTTTTTTGGGCCTGCAACCAGAACCAGGGGTTTGGGCGTCATGATGAAAGTGATTCCGGTAAACGAATCCGTCGGCGCTGTGCTCTGCCACGACCTCACCCGCATTGTCCCGGGCGAGAGCAAAGGGCCGGCCTTCAGGAAAGGACACATCATCCGGAAGCAGGACATCCCGTTACTGCTGCAAATCGGCAAGGAGCACATTTACGTCCTCGATCTGGATGGAGGGTGGGTGCATGAAAACGAGGCGGCGGAGCGCATCGCAAACGCCGCAGCCGGCCCGGGCCTGTCCTTCTCGGAAATCAGCGAGGGCCGGATCAATATGCTGGCTTCACACCGCGGCTTGCTTAAAGTGAACGCTCAATCGCTATTGCGGATCAACTCGCTGGAAGGGATCGCCCTGGCCAGCCTGCACGGCGACCAGCCCGTGGAGCAGGGCCAGGCCGCGGCCGGAGCGCGGATCATCCCGCTGGCCGTGGAGGAGGCGCGAATCCGCGAGGTTGAAAGCGTTTGCGCCGAGACCGGCCCCATTCTGGAGGTCAAACCTTTCGCAACCTGCGAAATCGGGGTGGTCGTCACGGGCAGCGAAATCTACCACGGGCGCATCCAAGACGCCTTCGGTCCCGTGGTGGAGCGCAAATTCGCGGAGCTGGGATCGCGGGTAATGGGCAAGGTCATGACTTCCGACGACCGGGAGCTGACCGTGTCGGCCATTCGCGGTTTTCTGGACCAGGGCGCCGACATGGTGGTCTGCACCGGCGGCATGTCCGTGGACCCCGACGACCAGACGCCGGCCTCCATCCGGGCTGCGGGGGCCGCGGTGGAGGCGTACGGAGCGCCGGTCTTTCCCGGGGCCATGTTCATGCTGGCCTACGCCGGCGACGCGCCGATCCTGGGTCTGCCGGGGTGCGTCATGTACCACAAGGCCAGCATCTTCGATCTGGTTGTTCCCCGCCTGCTGGCGGGAGAACGGGTAACCCGCCGTGAGATCGCCAACCTTGGCCACGGCGGTTTTTGTCTCGGGTGCAAAGTCTGCCGCTGGCCGGCCTGCGCCTTCGGCAAAGGGGCGTGAAGAGCCCGAAGCAAGAGTCTGGGGACGGCGCATGTTCCACAACCCTGGCGGCAAACCCGCCTTTCGCAAGGAGGACTGGAATGATCGGCAAAACTCTGTACGTCAACGGCGTTTTCAAAAACGTCGTGTCCGACCAGGATGCGACCCTGGCCGACGTGCTGCGCGAGCAACTCAAATTGACGGGAACCAAGATCGGTTGCGGCCAGGGCCAGTGCGGCGCCTGTAACGTCATCATGAACGGCAAACTGATTCGTTCCTGCATCACCAAGATGAAACGCGTCCCCGAGGGCGCCGAGATTCTGACCATCGAAGGTCTGGGCGTCGCCGGCAAGCTCGACCCGATCCAGATGGCCTGGATCGCCTACGGCGCGGCCCAGTGCGGCTTCTGTACGCCGGGCTTCATCGTGTCGGCCAAGGCTTTGCTGACGGAGAACCCCAAGCCCTCCCGAGAAGACGTGCGCGACTGGTACCAGAAGCACAACAACGTTTGCCGCTGCACGGGCTACAAACCGCTGGTGGACGCCGTCATGGACGCCGCGGCCGTCATGCGCGGGGAGATGAAGGCCGAAGAGCTGGAGTTCAAGACGCCGGCCGACGGCCGCATCTTCGGGACCAAGTACCCCCGCCCCAGCGCCGTGTCCAAGGTCACCGGAGCACTGGACTACGGCGCGGACGCAGGCATTAAGATGCCGGAGGACACCTTGTGTCTGGCTCTGGTTCAGGCCGAGGTCTCCCACGCCAACATCAGGTCCATCGACACCTCCGAAGCCGAAAAGGCGCCCGGCGTGGTCAAGGTCGTGACCCACAAGGACGTCAAGGGCAAAAACCGCATCACCGGCCTCATCACCTTCCCCACCAACAAGGGCGATGGATGGGACCGCCCCATTCTGTGCGACGACAAGGTCTACCAATACGGCGACGCCATCGCCATCGTCTGCGCGGACACCATGCATCACGCCAAGACGGCCGCCAAGCTGGTCAAAGTGGACCTGGAGGAACTGCCGGCCTACATGAGCGCGCCCGCGGCCATGGCCGAAGACGCCATCGAAATCCACCCCGGCACGCCCAACGTCTACTTCGAACAAAACATCGCCAAGGGCGAAGAAACCGCACCCATCTTCGAAAAGGCCGCCGTGGTGGTGGAGGACGATTTCTACGTCCAACGCCAACCGCACCTGCCCATCGAGCCGGACGTGGGATTCGCCTACCTGGACGACGACGGCAACCTTTTCGTCCACTCCAAGTCCATCGGCCTGCACCTGCACGCGGCCATGATCGCCCCGGGACTGGGCGTGGACGCCGACAAGCTCTTCCTGGTCCAAAACCCCACGGGCGGCACCTTCGGCTACAAGTTCAGCCCCACCATGGAAGCGCTGGTCGGGGCGGCGGCCATGGCCACCGAGCGGCCCGTTTTCCTGAACTACGACTACCAGCAGCAGCAGGCCTACACCGGCAAACGCTCCCCGTTTTTCACCACCGTGCGCTACGCCGCGGACAAGGACGGCAAGCTGCTGGCCATGGAAAGCGACTGGACCGTGGACCACGGCCCCTACTCCGAGTTCGGCGACCTGCTGACCCTGCGCGGCGCCCAGTTCATCGCCGCAGGCTACGACATCCCCAACATCCGGGGCCTCGGCCGCACGGTCTGCACCAACCACTGCTGGGGCGCGGCCTTCCGCGGCTACGGCGCTCCCGAAAGCCAGTTCCCTTCGGAAGTCCTCATGGACGAACTGGCCGAAAAGCTCGGCGTCGATCCCCTGGAGCTGCGCTACAAGAACGTCTACCGCCCCGGCGCCACGACTCCCACGGGCCAAACTCCCGAGGTCTTCAGCCTTCCTGATCTCATCGACGCCATCCGGCCCAAGTACGAGGAAGCCAAAAAGTACGCCGCCGCCAACTCCACGGCCGAGGTCAAGCGCGGCGTGGGCGTCTCCCTCGGCGTCTACGGCTGCGGCCTGGACGGTCCCGACGGCTCCGAGGCCTGGGCCGAACTCAACGAAGACGGCTCCGTCACCATCTACAACTGTTGGGAGGACCACGGCCAGGGCGCCGACGCCGGAACCATGGGCATCGCCCACGAGGCCCTGCGTCCCTTGGGGCTGCCCCCCGAGAAGATCCGGCTGGTGATGAACGACATGTCCAAGGCCCCCAACAGCGGGCCCGCCGGCGGCAGCCGCTCCCAGGTGGTCACGGGGCGCGCCATCAAGGCCGCGTGCGACCTGCTCCTCGACGGCCTGAAGAAGGACGGCGGCGGATACCGCACCTACAAGGAAATGGCCGACGCGGGCCTCCCGACCAAGTACGTCGGCAAGTGGACGGCTCCGGGCGCCGAGTGCGACGAAAACGCTCAGGGCCGGCCTTTCGTGGTCTACATGTACGGAGTCTTCCTCAGCGTCGTGGCGGTGGACGCCAAAACCGGCAAGACCACGGTGGAAAAAATGGTCATCTCCGCGGACGTGGGCAAGGTCAACAACCGCCTGGTGGTGGACGGCCAGCTCTACGGCGGCATGGCCCAGGGTATCGGCCTCGCCCTCACCGAAGACTACGAGGACATCAAAAAGCACTCCACCATGAAGGGAGCGGGCGTTCCCTACATCAAGGACATTCCTGACGACATGGAGATCATCTACGTCGAGACGCCGCGGCCCGAAGGCGCCTTCGGCGTGGGCGGCGTGGGCGAACTCCCCCTGACCGCCCCGCACGCCGCCGTCATCAACGCCATCTATAACGCCTGCGGCGCGCGCATCACGCACCTGCCGGCTTATCCGGAAAAGGTGTTGGCGGCGATGAAGGGCTAAATTCGTCCCAACCCATACCGCGCTCATGACAGGCGGGCCCGGCGAGCCTGGGCCCGCCTTGTTCATCAAACGAGGAATGCATACCATCCAAGAAGGATTCCACGATCAATCAAACCTTCCGAAAGGCGGCCGGCATGGATCAGCAATCCCTTCGAGAGCTTGAGTATCGCTGCATTCAGGAGCAACCGCCGTGGTGCTCCGCAGCCTGCCCCCTCCATGTGGACGTGCGCGCCTTCACGGCCCAGGCCGCGGCCGGCAAATGGGACGCGGCGCGAAAGATTCTGGAGCGGACCATGCCTTTTCCGGGCATCCTGGGCCGCATCTGCGACCACCCGTGCGAAAACGTCTGCAAGCGCCTCGAAGTGGACGAGGCCGTGGCCGTCGGCGCCCTGGAGCGATGCTGCATCGAAAACAGCACCCCCCAAAGCCGGCCGCTGGTCCTGCCCGGCAAAAAAGGCGAAGCCGCCGTTTTCGGCGCCGGCCTGGCCGGCCTCACCGTAGCGCTGGACCTGGCCCGCAAGGGGTTTCGCGTCTCTCTGCGCTATCCCGGAGAAACCTTTGGCGCCGGCCTGACCGGCCTGGCCGTTCCGAAAGAGGAATTCGATCAGGCCGCGGCCCTGCTCAAGCGGATCAAGGTGGACCTTCGCGAAGCCGAGATTCCGGACCAGGCGGCCTTGGATCGGCTCCTGGAGAACGGCCTGGCGGTGTTCCTCGACCTGGACGAACCCGCGGCGAGGGTTTTGGCCGAAGGCGAAACTCCGGATGCAGCAACCCTGGTATTGCGGCGCTCGGGTCTTTTCGCCGGCGGAGGACCCGACCCGGAGGGAGGATATTCGCCCATCCGCCAGGCCGCTGACGGCCGACGCGCCTCGGGCGGCATGGACAGATTTCTGCAAAAAGTGTCCCTCACCGCCCAACGCGAGACGGAGGGGCCGCAAGAGACCCGGCTGTACACGAACATCGAGGGCGTTGCGCCCGCCCCGCGGATCATCCCCGCGGACCCCGGGGCGGGTTTGTCCGGAGAAGAGGGCCGGGCCGAAGCCGGGCGCTGCCTGCGATGCGAGTGCATGGAGTGCGTCAAGGCCTGCGTCTATCTGGAGAACTACAAGGGATACCCCAAGCTCTACGCCCGGCAAATCTACAACAACGAGTCCATCGTCAAGGGACATCACAAATCCAACAAGATGATCGACTCGTGCGCGCTGTGCGGACAGTGCGAGGTGGTCTGCCCCAACGACTTTTCCATGGCGAATCTGTGCTTGAGCGTGCGGGAGTCCATGGTCCGGCGCGGCAAAATGCCGCCTTCGGCCCATGATTTCGCCCTGGAGGATCTGCGTTTCAACATGGGGCCGCACTTCGCCCTGGCCCAAAACGCGCCGGGCGCAGAGCAATGCGCCTACGCCTTTTTTCCGGGCTGCCAACTCGCCGGGTCCGCTCCGAACCACGTGGAGCGCGTCTACGACTGGCTGCGCGAGGCCATGGACGACTCCGTAGGCCTGATTCTGGGGTGCTGCGGCGCCCCGGCCCTGTGGGCCGGCGAGCGCGAGCTTTTCGGCCGGACGTTGGACGCCCTGCGGGAGATGATCCGGCCGCTCGGCGCGCCCACACTGGTCACAGCCTGTTCGACCTGTTATGATACTTTGCGCCGCCATGCGCCGGACGTCAACACGACGTCGCTTTGGGAGATCATGGACCGGACCGGCGCCACCCCCTCCCCGGCGCCCGGACGCGTTCCCGCGGCCCTGGCCGTACACGACCCCTGCACCACCCGCGAGCACCCGAAGCTGCGGGCCGCGGCCAGGTCCCTGGCCGGCAAGTGCGGCGTGGAGGTCCAAGAACTGCCGTACAACAACGAGCTGACGTCCTGCTGCGGCTACGGCGGGCTCATGTCCTGCGCCAATCCCGGCCTCGCCCGAGAGGTCGCAGAACGCCGCGCGCAGCAGCATTCCGGAGACTATCTGGCATACTGCGCCATGTGCCGGGACGTCTTCGCCTCGACCGGCAAACGCGTCTGGCATCTACTGGACCTTCTCTTCCCCGAAGCCGCCGGAGAAAACCCCGCGGCCAGGTCGTCGACGGGATTCTCCGAACGCCGCGAAAACCGCAGCCGGCTTCGCCGGAACATGCTCAAAGCCCTATGGGGCGAGGAGGCGGGCTTGATGGAGCCGCACGAAGCCGTCAACATCGCCATGGACGCCGACGTCGCAAGCCGCATGGAGGATCGCCGCATCCTGAAGGAGGACCTGCAACGGGTCATCCTGCACGCCCAGGAGACGGGCCTGCGCCTTCAGGACCCGACCAGCGGACGATACCTGGCCTACCATCGCCCCGTGCGGGTGACCTACTGGGTGGAATACGCCCCGGAGGAAGACGGCTACCGGGTGTTCAACGCCTACAGCCACCGCATGGCCCTTGAAGGAGACCGGCAATGAGCGACCTCTCCTTTCTGCCGGAAACCAACTGGCGCTGCGGCAAATGCGGCGAAAAACTCACGCCCCGCATTACGAACGTCGAATACCTGGGCAACACCTTCACCATGGAGCTTCTCGCTTGCGAGAAATGCGGTCTGGTCCTGATCCCCGAAGACCTCGCCCGGGGCAGGATGTTCGAGGTGGAGCAACTCTTGGAAGACAAATAGCGCGGAAATGTTCGATGCACGCAACGTTGACCAACATCCCCCCGGCGCCCGGCAAACGCGCCGCCCTGCGCAGCCTCACCGGCGGTCCGCTTCGACCCGGGACGATCGAACTGACCGCCGCCGCCATCCGCCGCCTAGGGCTCCAGCGCGGCGCCAAGCTCCTGGATATGGGATGCGGCTACGGCGCAAGCATCAACATGCTGCAAAGCGAATTCGATTTGAACGTCTTCGGACTGGACATCGACCTCGGCAAACTCGGCGATCTGCGCAAGGAAGGCTCCGGCCTCGCCCTCGTCCAGGCGGACGCCGGGCGGACGCCCTTCCTGAGCCGAAGCATGGACGCCGTCCTGTGCGAATGCGTCCTCTCCTTGCTGGGCTGCGCCGACGACGCCCTGCGGGAAATCGCCCGGGTGTTGCGGCCCGGAGGTTTTCTGGTCCTGAGCGACATCTACGTTCGCTCTCCGGAAGGGCGCGGCGCGGAAGACCGAAACCAGCCGTCCGGCCCGCTGACGTGCTGCCTGGACTACGCCATGGACCGTCCGGGCGTCGAATCCCTGCTCTCCCGACGCGGTTTCGAAGTTCTGTCTTTCGAAGACCACACGCAACTGCTCACGAGGTTGGCCGCCAAGCTCGTCTTCACCTTCGGCTCGCTGGAGGCCTACTGGGAAACCCTGCTTCCTCCGGCCCGGGCGGCCAAGGCCTGCGCGGCCGGCGAACGACTGAAACCGGGCTACGGAGTGTTCCTGGCCCGCAAGGGAGAACGCCATGGCCATGGATGACGCCACGATGCGAATCATGCAACACGCAGCCTCCGGATACTGCTGCAGCCAAATCATCATGCTCTTCGCTTTGGAGGCGCAAGGGCGGGAAAACCCGGCGCTGGTCCGCGCCATGAGCGGCGCTTGCCACGGGCTGGGCGATTGCTCCGGCCCTTGCGGCGCGCTGACCGCCGCGGTCTGCGTACTGGGGTTGTACGCTGGCAAGGGCGACGACACGGAGGAGGCCCACGAGCGCTTTCCGCTCATGCGCTCCGAGATCATCGAATGGTTCCAGTCGGAAATAGGCGGACAGTACGGGGGGACGCGGTGCCTGGACATCCTCGGGGACAAGGAATGCGGCTCGCCCAATCCGGAACGCTGTCCGGGCGTGGTCGCAGCAACCTGGGGCAAATGCCTGGAGATACTGGTCGAAAACGGATTGGACCCGTCGTCGCCCAAGGAAGAACAATGACGACCAACATGCAGCCCTTCTCCGCCCTGCAGCGGGGGCACGGCTCGGGCCATGGGACCGAAAGCGTCTGCCCGGTCTGCCTGAAGCGCATTCCGGCCCGCAAAATCCGCCGGGGAGACGACGTGGTCCTCGCCAAGCAGTGCCCGGAGCATGGAGACTTCGAGGCCGTGGTCTGGCGCGGACGGAGGCCCTCCTTTGCGGACTGGACCAACGCCAAAACGCCCTCCTACCCGGAGCGGCCCCGCACGCAGGTTCGGGACGGCTGCCCATACGACTGCGGGCTTTGCCCCGAACACCAACAGCACACCTGCACGGCCCTGCTGGAGATCACCTCCCGCTGCGACCTGGGGTGCCCGGTCTGCTTCGCGTCCTCCGGCGAGCCGGAACGATCCGACCCCGACCCGGCAACCATACGCGGCTGGTTCGACCGCGTCCGGGAAGACGGCGGCGAGTGCAACGTCCAACTCTCGGGCGGCGAGCCCACCATGCGCGACGACCTGCCGGAAATCATCGCCATGGGCCGGGAGCGATGCTTCGGCTTCATCCAGCTCAACACCAACGGACTTCGGCTGGCGCGCGAGGCGGACTACGCCCGCAAACTCAAGAACGCCGGACTGTCCTCGGTCTTTCTCCAATTCGACGGCGTGCGGGACGCGACCCATCTCGCCCTGCGAGGCCGGCCTCTGAACTCGGCCAAGCGCCGGGCCGTGGACAACTGTCTTGAGGCCGGTCTGGGCGTGGTGCTGGTTCCCACCGTGGTCCCGGGCGTCAACGACGAGGAGCTGGGCGACATCCTGTCCTTCGCCCTGAAGGCCGGGCCGCTCCTGCGCGGCGTGCATTTCCAACCCGTAAGCTACTTCGGCCGCTATCCGGCCCCGCCCGCGGACGAAAACCGCATCACCCTGCCGGAGATCATGGCCGCCCTGGAGCGGCAAACCGGCGGAATGGTCAAGGTCGAGGACTTCAGCCCTCCGGGGTGCGAACACGCGCTGTGCTCCTTCCACGGCGCCTTCCTGCGCACCGAAAACGGCGACCTGCGGCCCGCCCGGGAGGCCAAACGCTCCTGCTGCGGAGGCCCGAATCGGATCGAACCGCATCCCGCGGCCGAAGGCGCCCGCAAGTCCATCGGCTACACGGCGAGGCAGTGGGCTGCGCCGTCCTGCTCCTGTGCGACGGAAAAGCCGTCGGACAGCCTGTCCATGTTCCTGGAGCAGGCGCAGACCTGGAGTTTCAGCATCTCGGCCATGGTCTTCCAGGACGCCTGGACCCTGGATTTGGCCAGGCTCAAGGAATGCTGCATCCACGTGCTCTCTCCGGACGGCCGGCTGGTTCCCTTCTGCGCCTACAACCTGACCGCGGCCGACGGGCGCCCCCTCTACCGGAGGCGCCCATGACGCAAGCCGCGCCAACGATGCTGGACCGCTGGGCCGCCCGAAAAATCGACGCCGCCCCAGGCGCCTTCTCGCGGGAGGCCCTGGCCTCTTGGAGATTGGACGCCCTGCAGCGCCTCCTGCAAAGGGCCCGAAGCCGCAGCCCCTTTTATCGGGACCGGCTGACAAAGGCCGCGATGCGCTCCGTGCAGCGCCTGGAGGACGTGCGCAACCTGCCGTTCACGACCCCGGAGGACATCCGGGACCACGGCCTGCGCATGCTTTGCGTCTCCCAGGACCAGGCGGCCAGAGTGGTGACGCAGGCCAGCTCCGGCGCCACGGGACCGCCCAAGCGCCTGTTCTTCAGCGAGGCGGACCTTGAGGCGACCATCGACTTTTTCCAGTACGGCATGCTCCAGCTCGCCGCTCCAGGCGATACGGCCTTGATCCTGCTGCCGGGCGAAACGCCGGACAGCGTGGGCGACTTGCTGTCCAGGGCGCTCAAGCGATCCGGCGTCCGCAGCCTGGTTCACGGGCTCGTCGCCGACGCGACGCAGGCCGCGGAAGCCATGGCCAAACTTCAGCCGGACTGCATCGTGGGCTTCCCGGTCCACATCCTGGCCATGGCCGAAAAACTGGGGCCGATCCGCGGGCGAAGCAGGAACATCGCCGTCCTGTTCTGCTCCGACTACTGCGTGGACAGCATCGCGAACAGGCTCCGCAAGCTTTGGCCCTGCCGAATTTTCAACCACTACGGAACCGTGGAGAGCGGACTGGGCGGCGCCGTGGAGTGCGGCTTCCGCTGCGGCGCGCACCTGCGCGAGCCGGATTTGCTGGTGGAAATCGTGGACCCGGAAACGGGTAAGCCCCTGCCCGCAGGAGCTTGGGGCGAAATCGTCTTGACCACCCTTTCACGGGAGGCCATGCCCTTGATCCGCTACCGCACAGGAGACGTGAGCCGGCTGGCGCCGGGGTCGTGCCCGTGCGGAAGCGTCCTGGGCAGGCTGGACAAGGTGCGGGGCAGAATCGACAACATGCCCGTTCTGCAAAGCGGGCGGCGCCTGGAGCTGGCCCGCCTGGACGAACTGTTGTTCGCTCTTCCCGAAGTGTTTGATTACTCCGCGGCCCTGGACATCCATGCGGGGCGCGAACGGCTCTCGCTCAAAATCGCATCGGCCGGACAAGGCGACCTCCGGGAAATACGCCGCCGCATCGCGTCCCGGCTCGCGGCGTCGCCCGAATGGAGCATCGTTCTCGACATCCAGCTGACCAACGATCCAGCGCCGCTGTGCGCCGGCAAACGAACCATCGACGACAGGCGGTTCTCCTCATGCACGACGTGATTGCTGCGATCTGCGATACGCTACAGCAAGGCCGGAAGTTGGTCCTGGCTTCGGTCTGCGAACACGCCGGCTCCACGCCCCGGTCCTCCGGCGCGGCCATGGCCGTCCGACCCGACGGCGCCATCACCGGCACGGTGGGCGGCGGCCTGTCCGAGGCCATGGCCATCCGCGAGGCCGTGGAGCTTCTCGGTCGGCATTCCTCCCCCGGCCCGAACGGCGCCAAAATTCTGCGCATCAGCCTCAGCAACGAACAGGCGGCCAAGGCCGGCATGATCTGCGGCGGCGACATGGCCGTGCTCCTGGAGCGCATCGACGACACCGAAGAGAACCGCCGATTCTTCGAGTCCGTCAACGCGGCGGTGAAGTCGGGGCGCGAGGTCGTCCTGGCCTCGGGGCTCGGCCCTGCGGAGCAAGGCGACGCCGTTTCGAACGTCCGACGCTGGGCCGTCATCCAGGGGGAAACGCCTGCCGGGCTTCCCGAACAGACGGCGCGCCGCATCTCCGAGGCCAAACTTCCGGGGCTGACCGAAATCCAGGGGCAACGCTACAACGTGCAGCCCATCGCCGTCCGGGACGCCGCCTTCCTGATCGGCGCGGGGCACGTGGCCGTCCCCACCGCAAGACTCGCGGCCATGGTCGGCTTCCGGACCGTGGTCATGGACGACCGGCCCGAGTTCGTAAGCGTCGAGCGGTTCCCGGACGCCGACGCCGTCAGCGTCCTGCGGGACTTCACGGACTGCCTAGCAGGACAGGAGGTGAACGAGGACAGCTCCTTGATCATCGTCACGCGCGGGCATTTGCACGACAAGACGGTTCTGGCCCAGGCGCTCCGGTCAAAGGCCGGCTACGTGGGCATGATCGGCAGCCGCCGCAAGCGCGACGCCATTTACGAAGCCCTGCGGGAAGAGGGCTTCACCCGGAAGGACTTGGCCCGCGTGCATTGCCCCATCGGGCTGGCCCTCGACGCGGAAACCCCGGAGGAAATCGCGGTGAGCATCGTGGGCGAACTGATCCGGGAGCGGGCCGAGAGGAGGCGCCATGGTTCGTAGCGCCGGCCCGTTCGACGCCGTGGTCCTGGCCGCGGGACTATCCAGCCGCATGGACGGCTTCAAGCCCCTGTATCCGTTGGGCGGAGGGCTTGTGATCGAACGCGTGATCGGGATGCTGCTCGAAGCCGGCGCGCGGGAGGTCGTGGCCGTGATCGGACACCAGGCCGAGGTACTGGCGCCCGTGGTCGCCAGCGCCGGCGCACGGGCGGCGATCCATCCGAATTTCGCGCAGGGCATGTTCTCCTCGATCCAGGCCGGCGCGCGGGCGCTCAGGAAAGACGCCGCGGCCTTCTTCGTTCTGCCGGCGGACATTCCCCTGGTGCGGATGCAGACCGTCCGCCGGCTGATGCGGGCCTGGACCGAGAGCGACGCACGGGTCCTGCACCCGCGTTTTTTGGCGACCCGCGGCCACCCGCCGCTGCTGTCCGCCGAACTGACCCCGTCCATCCTGGACAGCGGCGGGTCGCGAGGACTCCGCGGCCTGCTGGAGGACCTGGAGTCGGCCCGGCCCGGCGAGGTTCTGGACGTCGCCGTAGCCGACGCCAACATCCTGGCGGACATGGACACGGAGCCGGCCTACCGGGAAATTCTGCGCCGCCTGGAGCGCCTCGGAACGCCGGACGCGCGGGAGTGCGCGGCGATCATGGACCTGGCCGGAACGCCGGAGCGCACCCGGCGGCACGGCGAGGCGACGGCCTTGGCCGCCCTGACTGTCGCCCGCGGGGTCAACGCCGCCCAGCCGGACGCACCGTTGGACTTGGAGCGCATCGAGGCCGCGGCGAAGGTCCACGACCTGGCCAAGGGACAGCGGCGCCACGAGGAGGCCGGCGGCGAGTTTCTGCGGGAGCTCGGGTTCACGGACATCGCCCAGGCCGTGGCCGGCCACAAGGACATGGCGCCGAACGAAGGCGCCCCGGTGTCCGAGGCCGAAGTGGTGTTCATCGCGGACAAGCTGACGGCCGGAACGGAGCCCGTAACGCTTGAAGAACGCTACGCCCGCGTCCTTGAGCGGCATGCAGGCGATCTCGAAGCCTGCGACGCCATTCGAGGGCGATTGACCCGAGCCCGCAGGGTGCTGGAAAGAATCGAAGAGCGGCTTGGAGGGGCTTTGGAGCGGCTGGTCCGCTCGACCCTGGAGGCGGCCGGATGCGATGCGCAGGGGGAAAACTGACGCTCCGCTTTCCGGGGCCGGGCGCACGAGCTTCCATCGCAAGCCGGGTTGAACGGCGGCGGGATTTATTAAAAAATTTGCGTTTCGAGAAATAAAAAAGGCGCAGGAAAACCTGCGGCAACCGCAGCAAGAGGACGCCGCAAATGTTCATCACCAAATTCGCCATTCCCGACATCATTTTCGGGCACGGCGCCATCTTGTCCCTGGCGCAGTGCGCCAGGCGCGTCGGCGCCAGGCGGATTTTGCTTGTCAGCGACAAGGGGCTCGAAGCCGCAGGTTGGGTGGAGCGCGTCATCGACATCCTGGAGTCCGACGGCCTGGAGGTCGTCTACTTCAACAACGTGAGGCCCAACCCCCGCGACTACCAGGTGCACGAAGGCGCGGAAGTGTACGCGCGAGAACGCTGCGACGTCATCATCGCCCTGGGCGGCGGCAGCTCCATGGACGCGGCCAAGGGCGTCGGGACCATCGCGGGCAACGGCGGCAGGATCCGGGACTACGAGGGCGCCAACCGCATCATGCGCCCCCTGCCTCCCATGATCCTGATACCCAGCACGGCGGGCAGCGGCTCGGACACCACCCAGTACTGCATCATCACCGACGTGGAGCGGCAGGTGAAGATGTCCATCATCAGCAGGTCGCTGGTGCCGAACATCTCCATCATCGATCCGGACCTCCTGCTGACGAAGAGCCGCGGCCTGATCCTGTCCTCGGCCATCGACGCCCTGGCCCACGCCGTGGAGTCCTACGTCTCCAAGCTGGCCTCCCCGTTCACCGACCTCCACTCGTCCAACGCCATCAAGCTCATTATCGAAAACATCAAACCCGCCGCGGCCGACAGGAACATCGACGCCCTGGAGCGGCTTTCCATCGCCAGCACTTCGGCCGGCATGGCCTTCAGCAACGCCGGACTGGGTTCGCTGCACGCCCTGGCGCACTCCCTCGGCGGCATGTACGACATCATGCACGGCATGGTTCATCCGGTGCTGCTGCCGTCGGTCATGCGCTTCAACATGCACGCCTGCGCAAGAAAGATGGGCGTCATCGGACGTCTGATCCTGGGCGACGCCAGCCGTTCGGACGAAAATGCGGCGCAAGCCGGCGTCGACAAGCTCGAAGAGCTCTTCAACGACCTGGGCGTCAACACCCATCTGCGGCAATTGCTTCCGGACCAGTCCAACCTGGCGGGCATCTGCAGAATGGCCACGCGGGACGCCTGCCATTTGACCAACCCGAGAGACGCACAATGGAGGGATTTACTCTCCATCTGCGAGGAAGCATGGTGATGAGCAGTCCGACCCAACTCAGCGACCTTATCGGTATCGAGCACTCCAAGCTCGGTTATTTTCAGGAGCTTCGGCAGAAGATTGAAGAGCTTCAGGTCGCCAACAAGGAATCCGAAAACCGGCGCCGGGAGATCGCAGCCATTTTGGACGGCATTACCGACGTGATGATGGTTCTTTCGGAGGATATGCGCATCATTTCGGTCAATGGAGTCTTTCGCGCCCTCTTCGACGATCCCCTTCCCGAAGGAAAATTCTGCTATCAGATATTCCGGGGCGCCGACCATCCCTGCGCGGAATGCCCGGCATTCAAATCGCTCTCCACCAACACCGTGTGCAAGGAAACCGCCATCTTCCGCATAGGCGGCGTCAACCGACAATTCGAAATGGTGGCGTCTCCGTTGAAGAACCCCCACCTGCCCGAGCACAGGGTGCTGATCTTCAAACGCGACGTGACCCTGGAAAAGGAGTACCAGGCCAAATACTACCACGCCGAAAAAATGGCCACCGTCGGCGTGCTGGCGACGGGCGTGGCCCATGAGCTGAACAACCCGCTCATGGGCATCTCGGGATACGCCGAGGGGCTGCAACGCAGCATCATGCGGCATTCCGAGAATCTCCCTCTGGAGCTCAGCCAGGACTTGCGCGAATATTCGGACATCATTCTCAAGGAGTGCCAACGCTGCCAGGGCATCGTCCACAGCCTGCTCAACTTCGGACATCCCATCTCCTCCGTTTTCTCTCCCATCAGCATCAACGACGTGGTCAAGGAAACGCTGCAACTGCTCCACTATCACCTGAAAAAACACAATCTCGTTCTGAAAGTTTCCTACGACAACATACTGCCCCACATCTCCGGAGACGCGCCGCAGCTCAAGCAGGTGCTGCTGAACCTGCTGACCAACGCCATCGACGCGCTGGAAGGCCGGCACGGAACCATCAGCGTCAAGACGTACGCAAGCGGAGGCGCCGCATGCATGGAAGTCGCCGACACGGGGCGGGGCGTCTCGGAAAGCGTCCGGGACAACATGTTCGATCCCTTCTTCACCACCAAACCGGTAGGCAAAGGCATCGGCGTCGGCCTGTCCACCTGTTACAACATCGTCAAAGAGCACAGGGGGGAGATCTTCGTGGAGAGCGAGGAAGGCGCCGGATCGCGCTTTGTCGTCTCGCTCCCGGCTCCCCAAGGCGAAGACAATGAATGACAAATACTGCGTTCTGGTGGTGGATGACGAAGAGTCCATCCGCAATCTCCTGAAAAAGGAGCTCGCTTCGGACACCAGGTGCGTCCATACCGCGCCCAGCGCCAGGCAAGCCCGAAAAAAACTGAAGGACAACCGGTTCGACGTCGTCGTCCTGGACATCCGCCTGCCCGACGCGGACGGGCTGGAGCTGTGCGGAGAATTCAAGGCCAGCGTCCCGGACATGGAGGTCATCCTCATCACCGGACACGGCGCCATCGACGACGCCGTGGAGGCCATGCGGCTCGGCGCCTACGACTACATCACCAAACCGTTCAAGCTCGACCGCCTGGAGTTGATGCTGGACCGGGCCTACCAGCGGGTCAGCCTGCAGCGGGAAAACCTGGGGCTGCGCCATTCCCAGGCCAACACCGGAGGCCCCCAGCCGCTGATCGGAAAGTCCGACGCCATCAAACACATCCAGTACCTCGTGTCCCGGGTGGCGCCCACCGAAGCGCCGGTGCTCATTACGGGCGAAAGCGGCGTAGGCAAGGACGTGGTCGCCAGGAACATCCACGCCCAAAGCGACAGGGCTTCGAAGCCGCTGATCATCAAAAACTGCGCCATGCTCCAACGGGAGCTGGTCCGCAGCGAGCTGTTCGGGCACAAGAAAGGCGCCTTCACCGGCGCCTCCGAAACCAAGGAAGGCCTCATGTCCCTGGCCCACAAGGGAACGCTCTTCCTGGACGAAATCGGCGATCTCCCCACGGACGTGCAGGCCTCGCTGCTGCGCGTGCTGGAGGCCAAGACCTATCGGCGGGTGGGGGACAACGAAGAGCGCAGGGCCGACATCCGCTTCCTCTTCGCCACCAATCGCAACCTGGCCAAAGCCGCGACCGAGGGAGCGTTCAACGAAGCCCTGTTCCACCGCATCAACGTTTTCAACATCCACATCCCGCCGCTCAAGGAGCGTAAGGAAGACATCCCGCTGTTGGTGGAGCACTTCCTGTCCCGCCTCTGCGCCGGCAAAGAGCGTTGCGTCATCGCGGAAAAAACCCTGCAATGCCTCATGCGGTACAACTGGACCGGCAACGTCCGCGAACTGCGCAACGTGCTGGAGCGCTCCATCATTCTGTCCGACGGCGGCGTCATCACCAACCAGGCCCTGCCGCGGGAGTTGGCCTCGGACCAGCCCGGCCCGGAAGACGGCTCCCCCCTCTCCCTGGACGCCATGGAGCGCGAACACATCGCGCGCGTTCTCTCCTTTTACGGAGGCAACCGGCAAAAGGCCGCCAAGGCCTTGGGCATCGGCCGCAAGACCCTGTACCGGAAGATCCAGAAATACGACCTGGCGGACCAGCGCTGACGCCCGGAGGGCGGACTTCGGCGGTTACGGACGGGCGGCGGATTTGGGGCCCGGCCTTGAAACTGCGCCAGCGCCGGAAGCGGCGGGCGGGACACATTCGTCACATGTGACAGGAGCGCGCCAACATGTCTCGAATTGACCCATCCGCGTAACAAGCCGGGTTAAAATGACACTCCACCCGATTTCCGCGGGATCATTGGCCTTTAATCTCCAAGGGGGCGCCCCGCCCCGCCTGCGAAGCCGCCGGACAGTCCATTCCGCCCCTACGACCTCGCAACGCGGCGTAAAACTTCACGCAACACATCAGTATAATAAACTTTTTCAGAGTGGTCCGCTCCTTGCTCAAACAGTCGGGTATCGTTGGAGAGGTTGTGAGGTTCTTATCAAACCATCCATCAACCAACCGGGAGCGTGTGACATGGCGGTTCGAGAAGAAGTGTATGGTTTCTTTATTCCCAGCGTGACGTTGATCGGTATTGGCGCATCCAAGGAGATCCCAAACAAAATCCGCGCACTGAACGGAACAAAACCGTTGATCGTCACGGACCAGGGCATTGTGAAGGCCGGCATTCTCAAACAAATCACCCAACTGGTGGACGAAGCCGGGATGAAGTACGAAGTCTACGACAAGACCATCCCGAACCCCACGGACGAGAACGTCCACACCGGCGTCGAGGTCTACAAGAGCGCCGGCTGCGACAGCCTCATCACCCTCGGCGGCGGCTCCTCTCACGATTGCGGCAAGGGCATCGGCCTCGTCGTCTCCAACGGCGGCAAGATCCACGATTACGAAGGCGTGGACAAGTCCACCAAACCGCTGCCACCGTACGTGGCCGTGAACACCACCGCGGGCACCGCGTCCGAAATGACCAGATTCTGCATCATCACCGACCTGTCCCGCAAGGTGAAGATGGCCATTGTGGACTGGCGCGTGACCCCGGGCATCGCCTTGGACGACCCGCTGCTCATGATGGGCATGCCTCCGGCCCTGACCGCGGCCACCGGCATGGACGCCCTGACCCACGCCGTGGAGGCGTACGTCTCCACCATCGCCACCCCCATGACCGACGCCTGCGCCGAGAAGTCCATCGAACTGATTTTCACGCATCTGCGCCGCGCCGTGGCCAACGGGCAGGACATCGAGGCCCGCGAAGCCATGTGCTTCGCCCAGTACCTGGCCGGCATGGCCTTCAACAACGCCTCCCTGGGCCACGTGCACGCCATGGCCCACCAACTCGGCGGCTTCTACGATCTGCCCCACGGCGAGTGCAACGCGATCCTGTTGCCCTACGTTGAGAAGTTCAACCTCATCGCCAGGGTCGAACGTTTCGCAAAAATGGCCGAAATCATGGGCGAGAACATCGAAGGCCTGTCCCCGCGCGCCGCGGCCGAAAAGTGCCTCGACGCCATCCGTTGCCTCTCCGCCGATGTGGGCATCCCGTCCGGCCTGGTCGAACTGGGCAAGCGCTACGGGAAGGAAGTACGCCACAAGGATATCGCCGTGATGACCGGCAACGCCCAAAAGGACGCGTGCGGATTCACGAATCCGCGTTGCCCGACGGATGAAGACGTCGTCTCCATCTACGAAGCGGCCATGTAGATCTAGCCCCGCCCAAAGGGGATCGGTGTTACCCGAAGGGGAGGAGGGGACGTCCCCTCCTCCCCTTTCGTCATCCAATAAAAACTTGACAAGCAGCGAGGAAGGGCTTTTTATTTTACCTTCAAACGTGAGGATAAACTGAGGCGAAAACTGGATACTTTTATCAAAAGGATATGCAAGACATGCATACGATCAATCTCACCGAATCCTTTGACGGGGACTTCGTGCGCAAGATTGAGTGCGAAAGCGAGCAGAATGTCAGCCTGTGTTATCAGTGCGGCAACTGCACCGCTGGTTGTCCTTATACTTTCGCATATGATATCCCCGTCAGCCAGGTAATGCGACTCCTGCAAGCAGGCCAGAAGAGGACCTTGCTCTCCTGCAAATCCCTCTGGTTATGCGCCACGTGCGAGTCGTGCACCACTCGCTGCCCCAACAATATCGATGTGGCTCGCATCATGGACGTGCTGCGCCACGAAGCCCGACGCCAGGGCTACGGCTCCGAGCGCTCGGTAAAAGTTTTTTGGGACACTTTCCTGGACTCCGTGAAGCGCCATGGTCGGGTCTTCGAGATGGGCCTGGCGGTGGAGTACATCGCCAGAACGGGACGCTTCTGGACCGATCTGGAGCTTGGCCCCGCGATGCTGAGCAAAGGCAAGCTGGCCTTCAAGCCCCACAGCATCCAGGGACAAGCCGAGGTGGAGAAAATCTTTGAACGCTTCCAGCAACAAAAGGAGCAGTGCGCGTGAGCTCGTCGCCAACATACGCATATTACCCCGGTTGCTCCGGGCAGGGCACCTCCCTGGAGTATGAGACCTCCTCCAGGGCCGTGTGCGAGGCCCTGGGCGTCGTGCTGCACGACATCCCGGACTGGAGCTGCTGCGGCTCCACGCCCGCCCACACCGTGGACCACGTGTTGTCCGCCGCTCTTTCCGCCAGGAACCTCGCCCAGGCCGAGACCCTGACCGGAGTGGAGGGAATCGCCACGCCGTGCCCGAGCTGTCTGACCAATTTGAAGACCGCCGGCCGCAGGATGCTCGATCCGCAATTCAAGGAGCGGGTCAACAGCTTGCTGGATACGCCCGTGAAGCAGCCCCTACCCGCCAAGTCCGTGCTCCAGGTCCTGTTCGAGGACGTGGGGCCCGCGGCGTTGAAGGAACGGGTCGTCAAGCCTCTCGCCGGCCTCAAAGTGGCGCCGTACTACGGCTGCATCCTGAATCGCCCCCCCGAGGTCATGGAGTTCGACGATTGCGAAAACCCCATCGCCATGGACCGCCTTCTGGAGGCGTTGGGGGCCGAGGTCGTGCCCTTCCCGCTGAAGGTGGAGTGCTGCGGCGCCTCCTTCGGGATGCCGCGCAAGGATATGGTGATGCGCCTTTCCGGCAAGCTTCTGGACGTAGCGGAGGACAACGGCGCCATGGCCATGGCCACCGCCTGCCCCCTGTGCCAGATGAACCTGGATTTGCGGCAGAGCCAGATCAACGCAACCTCCGGCAAACAACACAATATGCCTGTCTTCTACTACACGCAGCTCATCGGCCTCGCCTTGGGGTTGGACAAGCGCCTCCTGGGGCTCAACAAACTATGCGTGAACCCCAAAGCCGCGCTGCAGGCTGCTGAGCAGGCGACAGCCGGCGCCGCCTAACGGGCCGAAGCAGAAGGAGCGTCGATCGATATGAAAATAGGAGTATTCATCTGCCATTGCGGCAGTAATATAGCTGGCACTGTGGACGTGGCCAAGGTCGCCGAAGAAGTCGGCAAACTGCCCGACGTGGCCTACTCCACGGACACCATGTACGCATGTTCGGAGCCCGGACAGGAAGGCATCATCCAGGCCATCAAGGACCACAACCTGGACGGGGTGGTGGTTGCGTCCTGCACCCCGCGCATGCACGAACCCACGTTCCGCCGCACGGTGGAGCGCGCAGGGTTGAACCGGTACATGTTTGAAATGGCCAATATCCGCGAGCACGTTTCGTGGATCGGCAAGGACAAGGAATCCAACACCCAAAAGGCTGTCGACCTGGCGTCCATAGCCGTGGCCAAGCTGACCCAGGACCGTCCCCTCATCGCCAAGAAATTCGGCGTGAACAAGCGGGTGATGGTCATCGGCGGCGGCGTGGCCGGCATCCAGGCGGCGCTCGACTGCGCCGACGGAGGCCTCGAGGTGGTGCTGGTCGAGAAGACCGCCACCATCGGGGGCAAGATGGCCAAGCTGGACAAGACCTTCCCCACCGTGGACTGTTCGAGCTGCATCCTGGGGCCCAAGATGGTGGACGTCGCACAGCATCCCAACATCACCCTGTACGCCAACGCGGAAGTCGACAGCGTCAAGGGCTACGTGGGAAACTTCGAGGTCGCCGTCAAAAAGAAAGCCACGTACGTGGACTGGACGGCCTGCACCGGCTGCGGGCTGTGCACGGAGAAGTGCCCGAGCAAGAAGGCCACGGACTACTTCAACGAAAAAATCGCCACGACAACAGCCATCAGCATCGCCTTCCCCCAAGCCATCCCCAAGAAAGCCTCCATCGACCCGGAATATTGCATCAAGATCACCAAAGACAAGTGCGGCGTCTGCGAGAAGCTGTGCCCCACCAAAGCCATCCGCTACGACATGCAGGATGAAACCGTCATCGAACCCGTAGGCGCGATCATCGCCGCCACGGGCTACGACCTGTTCGACTACACGCGATACGGAGAATACGGCGGGGGCCGCTATCCCGACGTCATCACCTCCCTGCAGTACGAACGCATCCTCTCCGCCTCCGGCCCCATGGCCGGGCACATCAAGCGCCCCTCGGACGGCAAGGAGCCCAAGAACGTGGTCTTCGTGCAGTGCGTCGGCTCCCGCGACAAGTCCGTGGACCGTCCGTACTGTTCCGGCTTCTGCTGCATGTACACGGCCAAGCAGGCCATTCAGACCAAAGACCACCTGCCGGACTCCCAGACCTACGTGTTTTACATGGACATCCGCGCCCCCGGGAAGATGTACGACGAGTTCACCCGGCGGGCCATGGAAGAATACGGCGCCAGGTACATCCGCGGACGCGTGGCCATGATCTACCCCAAGGGCGACAAGTACATCGTGCGCGGGGCCGACACCCTGGCAGGAACGCAGGTGGAGGTCGAAGCCGACCTCGTGGTTCTGGCCGTCGGCGCCGAGGCGGCCAAAGGCGCCTCGAATCTGGCCGAAAAGTTGCGCATCTCCTACGACAAATACGGCTTCTACATGGAAAGCCACGTCAAGCTGCGGCCCGTGGAGACCAATACCGCCGGCGTGTTCCTGGCGGGCTCCTGCCAAGGCCCCAAGGACATCCCGTCCTCGGTGGCGCAGGGCAGCGCTGCGGCGAGCAAGGTGCTGGGGCTGTTCTCCAAGGACGAATTGGAGAGCGATCCCCAGGTCGCCTCCGTGGACATCAAACGCTGCGTCGGCTGCGGCAAGTGCATCGAGACGTGTCCCTTCGGGGCCATCGAGGAGACGGACTTCCGCGGCGAGCCCAAGGCCAACGTCATCGAGACGGTCTGCCAGGGCTGCGGCGTGTGCACGTCCACCTGCCCGCAAGGAGCCATTCAGCTGCAACACTTCACAGACAACCAGATCCTCGCGGAGGTCAACGCGCTATGTCAGCAGCCCCTGGTAACGAGCTTCGAATAATCGGCTTTCTCTGCAACTGGTGCTCCTACGGCGGGGCCGACACCGCCGGAGTGGGCCGTATGACGCAGCCCACGGACCTCCGCATCATCCGCGTGCCGTGCTCCGGACGCATCGACCCGTTGTTCGTGCTCAAGGCGCTGGTCAACGGAGCGGACGGCGTGCTGGTCTCCGGCTGCCACCCGCGCGATTGCCATTACGCGGAAGGCAACTTCTACGCCCGCCGACGGCTCGAAGTGCTGAAGCGCTTCCTGCAAGTCCTGGGCATCGACGAACGCAGGTTCGAATACACCTGGGTTTCGGCTTCGGAAGGCCAACGCTGGCAGGAAGTGGTGCAAAAGTTCACCGAACGCATCCACGAACTGGGCCCGGCCCCCAAGATCACTCCGGACCAGATGGCCATGGCCGAAACCATGGCCGCTCAGCCCCGGTAGACACAGAGCGGAGGAAACCATGGAGCTTCTCGACCAACTGAAGGAAAAAATAAAGGAGCGCCTGCCCGAACTCGATGTGGTCATCGGCTGGGAGCAGGGCTTTGATCCGTTGCATGCGACGCCTCTGTTCATGCGCACCGAAGAGGACGTGGACCGGCTGGTCTTCAGTCCCCTTTGCGTACACAACCTGGCGTCGCACCTCACCGGCCTCAAGGGCAAGAAGGTGGGGATCGTCGTCAAAGGCTGCGACAGCCGCTCGGTCGTCGAGCTGCTGCAGGAAAAACTCCTGGTCCGCGAAGACGTCACCGTCTTCGGCCTGCCCTGTACGGGCGTGGTCAGCCTGAAAAAAATCAAACACGCGCTGGGCGGTCTGGACAAGGTCGCAAGCGCCGAGTTCAACGGAAACGAACTGAAGGTCTCCGCGGCGGGAGCCGCGCGCGTCCTGCCCCTGAACGAAATCGCGGCCGACAAGTGCGGCCGTTGCCAATACCACAACGCGCTGCTTTCGGACGTCTTCGTGGGCGCCCCCGTTGAGGCGGCGGCCGAGGACAACTACGCGGACGTGGAGGCGTTCCAGGCCAAATCCCCTCAAGAGCAGGCGGCCTACTGGCGGGACGCCATGCAGCGCTGCCTGCGTTGCTACGCCTGCCGCAACGCCTGCCCCATGTGCGTTTGCAGGGACCATTGCGTCGCCCAAAGCCGGGAGCCGCACTGGATGACCCAGCAGGACACGGTGCAGGAAAAGTGGTTCTTCCAGATGATCCACGCCCTGCACCTGGCCGGGCGCTGCACCGAATGCGGAGAATGCGAACGGGCGTGTCCCGTGGGCATCCCGCTGCTGCTGCTCAAGCGGAAGATCAACAAGGAAATCAAAGAACTCTTCGACTACCAGGCGGGAACCAAGATCGACGCCACGCCGCCGCTCTTGTCCTTCAAGGTGGAGGAAGAGAACATCAATGAGAGAGGGTGGTGATGGCGGCCAAATACCTGAAAAAAGAAAATCTCGTTTCCTGGCTCCAGACGCTGGCGAAAGAACGCTTGACGCTCGTTCCCCGTCGGGAAGGCGACGCCGTGGTGTTCCGCCCCTTCGCCCCGGGCCAGGACATCCCCCTGGACCAGCAGGCCACGACCCCGCCCAAGGCGGCCGTGTTCCCCCAATGCGAGCCCCTGCTCGCCTTCAAATACGCCAAGGACCCCGAGAACCCCGGCAAGGTGGGGGTTCAGGTCAAGGAAAAGCTCGGCGACACGCCCTCCGTGGTGGTGGGCTGCCGGCCTTGCGACGCCCGCGGCTTTTTGACCTTCGATCGGGTCTACGATTCGGATCGGGCCAGCGACCTGAACTACCTGACTCGCCGGCGCAACACGCTGTTCGCGACCCTGGCCTGCGACGAGCCCGCCTCCACCTGCTTCTGCAACTGGGTGGGCTCCGGGCCGGCCGACGCGGAAGGTTCGGACATCCTGATGGTTCCGGTGGAAGGCGGTTTTGTGCTGGAGCCGGTCACCGAGGCTGGCGAAAAGCTGATGGAGCAAGCGCCCCTGGAGGACGCAGGCGACAAGGCCGCCCTGGCGGAGGCCGTGAAAGAGAACGCAGCCAAGGCGCTGGGCGAGGCCCCGGACCTGTCCCAGGCCCGCGAAAAACTGCTGTCCCTGTTCGACAACATGGACTTCTGGGAAGGCGTTTCGGCCAAGTGCATCAGCTGCGGGGCCTGCACCTACCTCTGCCCCACGTGCTATTGCTTCAACATCACGGACGAGCAAAGCGGCGCGGAGGGCGTCCGGCTACGCACCTGGGACAACTGCATGTCCTATCTCTTCACCATGGAGGCCAGCGGACACAACCCCAGGCCCACCAAGGCCCACCGGCTTAAAAACCGGGTGGGGCACAAGTTCAGCTACTATCCGGACATCCACGACGGGCATATCGCCTGCTGCGGCTGCGGCCGGTGCATCAAAAGCTGTCCGTCGTCCGTGGACATCCGCCAAATCGTGTTACAAGCCATCGCCGCTTCCGCGGCGAGCGAATAGACGTCGGGAGGCCGACCATGCCAAAAAAATCCAAGAATCAAGAGGCGCGCAATCCCTATCTCCCGGCCATCGGAACGATCATCGAAACCATCCAGGAGACGCCGACCATCAAGACGTTCCGCGTCGTGCTGGACGACAAGGACGAGATGGAGCGCTTCACCTTCCAACCCGGACAGGTGGGGCAGCTTTCGGCCTTCGGCGTCGGCGAAGCCACCTTCGTCATCAACTCTTCCCCGACCCGCATGGACTATCTGCAATTCAGCGTCATGCGCGCCGGCGAAGTAACCGCCAAGCTGCACGCCTTGTCCACCGGCGACCAGGTGGGCGTTCGCGCTCCGCTGGGCAACTGGTTTCCGTACGAGGAGCTCAAAGGCAAGGACATCGTGTTCATCGGCGGCGGCATCGGCATGGCCCCGTTGCGCACGCTTTTGCTCTACATGCTGGACAACCGCAAGGACTACGGCAAGATCACCCTGCTGTACGGCGCACGGACTCCGCAGGACATGGCCTTCCAGTACGAACTGCCGGAATGGCTGGAGCGCGAGGACCTGGACGCCACGTTGACCATCGACGTGGAGGCCGAAGGCTGGGAGCATTCCGTGGGCCTCATCCCCAACGTGCTGCTGGAGATGGCGCCGTCCGCCGAAAACTGCGCGGCCATCACATGCGGACCTCCGATCATGATCAAGTTCACTCTGCAGGCCCTGCAAAAGCTGGGATTCCAGGACGACCAGATCATCACCACCTTGGAGAAACGCATGAAGTGCGGCGTGGGCATCTGCGGACGCTGCAACATCGGGACGAAATACGTCTGCGTGGACGGCCCGGTGTTCACCTACGCCCAGCTCAAGACACTGCCCAACGAGCTGTAGCCCACAACATCGCGCAACACAGGAGTTGACATGGCAAGCTTCTTTCACGCCAATGAAATCGCCAAAGCGGCTGTGGAGATCGAGCGCAAAGGCTACGCCTTCTACCGCAAGGTCGCAGAGCTGGCCAAAAGCGAAGAGACCCGGCAATTGTTCGAATACCTGGCCGGAGAGGAACACAAGCACGAGGCCATCTTCCAGAGCCTGTACGACCGTCTGGGAAAAATCGACCTGCCCGCCTGGTCCACCCAGGAGGAGTACGGCGAGTATCTGGACGCCCTCATCACTTCGCACTCCCTGTTCACGGGCGGGCTGGCCGAAAAGTACATGAGCCAGGCCGCAGACGAGGACACCGCCATCCGGATGGCCATGGCCTTTGAAAAGGACACCATCCTGTTCTTCATGGAAATGCGGGAGCTGACGCCGGACAGCGAAAAGTCCGTCGTGAAGCAATGCATCGAAGAAGAACGGCTGCACCTGCGGCGGCTGACGGAACGATTGAAAAAGAAATAACCCGGAGCATAACAGGCGCCAACGCGCGGCTCCGGGGGGCCTCCCCTCGAGGTCGGCGGAAGTTGGCGCAGGCGGACCGCGGCTCGGATTCCGGCCGCGGGTCCGCCTGCCCCGGCCGATGGTTTGAATGCGTATTGCAATCGATGGCGCCGATGACGATATCTCTCATTACAAACGCCGATTAAGCAACCAGCCGCTCCACTCCAACGCCTACGTCCGACCGATGAAGCGGCCGGCGCCATCTACAGGAAGCTCGAAGGGGGTCCCATGTTTCCGTTGAGCTATGACGTCCACCACGCCGGATTCGTCCTGCCCCACGGCCCGTACGGCTCCGAAGATGATCGTTTCCTGGACTTTACTGGCGGCGGCGCGATGCGGTTCCGCAAGCAGCGGCTCGGAATCTATCTGGCGTCCGACCTCTTCACCTCCAGCTACAACAAGGCGTCCGGAGCCGTCAGCCGCAAGCCCCTGGCCTCCATGGCCAGAGGCAAACGGCTCTACTACACGGGCGAAATCCTCGACCAGTGGGACCTGGATGTCCTGATGCACTGCGCCATGCAGTCCCGCTTGCCCCCGGACGCCTCGGGGCAGTTCAAGACCTCGCCGGCCGGCATGTTGCGGGAGCTGGGGCTGCGCAACGACCAACGCAATCGGGACCGGATATACGCCAGCCTGTCCCGGCTGCACTCCGGTTGCCTTGAAATCGCCGGCAAGCGATACACCTACATGACCCGCCTGCTCAACCGGGCGCTCCTGGACCGCGACCGGCAGCTTTGCCTGCTGGAGGCCAACGCCGATCTGGTCGCCGCCTTCCAGCGAGGGGCCAGATCGGCTCTGGACTTCCGGGACCGCCTCACCTTGGGGCGCAACGGCATGGCCAAATGGCTGCACGGCATTCTTCTGGTTTTCAGAGGAGGCTTCTCCGCCAACATGACCGCCCTGCGCCGACTCTGCGGCGCCGAGCGGTTCACGGCGCGGGCCTTTGCAGCGCGCACGGCCAAGGCCCTGGAGTTGCTGTCCGACGCCCGGCTCGTCTCAGGTTGGGAAATGGACGGCGACGTGGTTCGCGTCATGGCGAGCCCGGCCGAGCCCCGGCGCACCGCCTGCGGCTACATCGCCCGCGCGGCCGACGCTTGATCGGAGGCGCCCATGCCCTACTCCCGCATCGTCACCGACGCCCTGGTCATCGGCTCGGGCGTCGCCGGCGCCGCCTGCGCCCTGAGCATCGCCTCGCAAGGCCGGCAAGTGATCCTGCTCAGCGCGGGGCCGGATATCGACGACGGCAACACGGCCTACGCCCAGGGGGGCGTCGTCTACGCAGGAGAGGACGACACCCCGGCAAAACTCGAGAAGGACATCCTCAAGGCCGGCTGGAGATGGAACAGCAAGGCGGCGGTGAAGCATCTGGCCAAGGCCGGCCCCGACGCCGTCAAGGAAATCCTCATCGACCAGGCGCAGGTTCCCTTCGCCCGCAGGCCGGACGGCGGCTTCGATCTGACCCGCGAAGGAGGGCACAGCGTCAGCCGCATCCTCCACTGCGCCGACTACACCGGCCGGGCCATCATGGACGGCCTCAAGCGGGCGATCCGGGAGCACCCGAACATTCACGCGCTGACCAACCGCACGGCCGTGGACCTGATCACCAGCCTGCACCACACCTGCAAGCTCGCCTTCCGTTACAGCCGGACCGACCAATGCCTCGGAGCCTACGTCTTCAACAGCGCCAGCGGCGACGTGGAGACCATCATGGCCCACTTCACCGTGCTGGCCTCCGGAGGCCTGGGACGCATCTTTCTGCACTCCACCAACGCCGCCTGCTGCCTCGGCTCGGCCATGACCATGGCCCACCGGGCCGGCGCCAACCTGATGAACGTGGAGTTCGTCCAGTTCCATCCGACGGCTTTGTTTCACCGATCCCGGCGCCGCTTCCTCATCACCGAGGCCATGCGCGGAGAAGGCGCGCATTTGCTCAACAGCCGGGGCGAGCGGTTCATGCCGCGGTACGACCGCCAGGCGGAGCTGGCGCCCCGCGACATCGTATCTCGGGCCATCGTGGACGAACTGCACCGCACCGGAGAAGACTGCGTCTACCTGGACTGCCGACCCATCGAACAAAACCTCGCCCAGCGCTTTCCCACTATCTACAACAAATGCAAGGAACTCGGGCTGGACATCAACAACGATCCCATCCCGGTGGTGCCGGCCGCGCACTACCACTGCGGCGGGGTGTTCTGCGACGTTGACGGCCGAACCAGCCTGGACCGGCTGTACGCCGTGGGCGAATGCTCCTGCACCGGCGTGCACGGCGCCAATCGGCTGGCCTCCACCTCGCTGCTGGAGGGCGTGCTCTGGGGGCGCAACGCGGGGCGGTCCATCGCCCGGCGCCTGCATAGAAAACAGCACGCCAACAAACGGCTTCAGGACTCCATCCCGGACTGGGTCCACCCGGGCCAGGCCCACAACGAAGACCCGGCCCTCATCGCCCAGGACTGGGGAACCATCCGCTCCACCATGTGGAACTACGCCGGCATCACCCGCACCGAACAACGGCTGGCCAGGGCCGCGGAGGACATGCGCGTCCTGAACAGAAACCTGACCGAATTCTACAAGCGCACCCCCATCTCCAAAGCCCTCGTGGACCTGTTCCACGGGAGCTATGCGGCCTACATCCTGGTTCTGTCCGCCCTGCGCAACACCCAAAGCGTAGGCTGCCATTATTTGCAGAAAGACTGACCGGAAACTGAGACAAGGAGGAGCCGTCATGGGCAGAAACGTCGTCCTCTACGCTTTGAGTACCTGTGCGCATTGCAGAAAAACCCGCGGGCTGTTAGAGTCCATCCTGGGGGAGGCCGGCTTCCAAACGCACTACGTGGACCGGTTGTCCGGGGACGAGCGCAACGACCGCATGCGGGAATTGCGCCGTGTCAATCCGGAACTGTCCTTCCCCACCACGGTCATCGACGGCGCAACCGTCGTCGGCGCCCGGGAGGCGCGCATCCGGGAGCTTCTGGCCTGAGTCGGGAGTCCCCGCCCATCCTGCGCCGCTTGTTGATTTGGCGCAGCCTCCGCCTCAAAAACGACCATCCCGCAAAATCCACCGCGATGACTGGACTGAAACCGACGAATCCGATATCCGGGAACAACGAACCGGTTTTGTCGTTTCAAAATGATACCGCCGCGCACGCGGGCCGACGAAAGAAAAACATCCAGCGGAGTCAGCTATGGCCACCCTTGCCTCTTTCTCTTCCTTCCCGAAAGTCACTCGCTGCAGCGCGGTTGCGTCCAAAATCGCAATGTCGGCCCTGTTCGTGTTCTTGTTGTCCCAATTGTCCGGTTGCGGAGATTCGAACAAAAAAACGCAGCAGGAGTTGGCCGGCCCGCCGGTGCAGGTCTCGGAAGTCACGCAGCAAATCGTGCAAAGAACAAGGGAATACGTGGGGCAGACCCAGGCCAAGCAAACCGTGGACGTCCGGGCCCGCGTCGAGGGTTTTCTTGAAAAACGGTTGTTCGACGAAGGCTCCATTGTCCAGGCGAACCAGACGTTGTTCATTATCCAACCCGACCAGTACCGGGATCAGTTGATCGAGGCCAGGGCGCAGCTCTCCAGCGACCAGGCCGTATTGCAAAAAGCTCGCGTGGACTACGGCCGGTTCAAGGACCTTGTGGACCAGGGCGCGGTGAGCCGGGAGGAATTCGATACGGTGGCCACGAAATACAAGGAAGCCATGGCCGCCGTGGAGCAGGACAAGGCCCAGTTGAACCAGGCGCAACTGAATCTCAACTACACCACGGTCAAAGCGCCCATCACCGGCAGAATCGGCCGCACCCAGGTGGACCTCGGGGCGTTGGTGGGCAAAGGCGAAAACACACTGCTGGCCGTCATCTCCGAAATCGATCCCACCTACGTCAACTTCAGCATCAGTGAAAAAGAATATCTGGAAATCATGCAATTCGCCCAAAGCATGAAAGAAGCCGAAAGAATCGAGCACGAGGACTACCACCTGCCCCTGCAGCTCATTTTGGCGGACAACTCCGTCTACCCGCACGACGGCGTGACCGACATGGCCGACCGGGCCGTTGACGCCCTCACCGGGACGCTGGGCGTTCGGGCGGTGTTCCCCAACCCGGACGGCGTGCTCCGCCCCGGCCAATACGCCAAAATCCGCGTGGTGGAAAACTCCAGGAAGAAAGAACCCGTGGCGCCGCAGGTGGCCGTCATGGACGTGCAAGGGCAAAAAATGGTCTATGTGGTCGGGAAGGACGACGTGGTGGAGGCTCGCCCCATCAAGACCGGATTACGGGATAAAAACCTCATCGTCGTGGAGCAGGGGCTCAAACCAGGCGAGACGATCATCGTGAGCGGCCTGCAAAAGGTTCGGCCCGGCATGAAAGTCACACCGACCAAGGCCGCAGACGAAGGGGGAGCGAACCAGACCGACTCCGGCCGCGGAGACGGCGCCTCGAACCATACCGGCTCGAATCAGACCGCCGCAGGCCAGGAGGGTTGACGTGGTTCGCTTTTTCATCGACCGACCAATTTTCGCCATGGTGGTGTCCATCGTCATCACCCTGGCCGGAACCCTGGCCCTGCTCTCACTACCTATTGCGCAATATCCGGAGATCACGCCGCCCACCGTCCAGGTGACCGCCACCTACACCGGCGCCAACGCCCAGGTGGTGGAGGAAACCGTGGCCACGCCCATCGAGCAGCAAGTCAACGGAGCCCAGGACATGCTGTACATGGACTCCATCAGCTCCAACGACGGGCGAATGGTGCTCACCGTGACCTTTGACATCGGCCGCGACCTGGAGCTGGCTCAGGTGGACGTCCAGAACCGGGTGAGCCTGGCCACGCCCAAACTGCCGGACGACGTAACCCGCGCCGGCGTTTCGGTGAAAAAGCAATCCCCCAACATGCTGCTGGCCATCAATCTGATTTCCCCGGACCACACCTACGACACGCTGTTCCTCAACAACTACGCCACCATCAACATCATGGACAACCTGGCCCGGCTGCCCGGCGTGGGCGACGTCAACGTCTTCGGGACCCAGGACTACTCCATGCGCATCTGGCTGGACCCGGACAAGATGACCCGGCTGAAGCTGACGTCCGCCGACGTCATCAACGCGGTCCAGGAGCAGAACGTACAGGCGGCGGCCGGGCAGGTGGGCCAGCCGCCGGTGTCGAGCGACGTGAAGTTCCAGTACACGGTGCAGGTCAAAGGCCGTCTGGCCGACCCGGAGGAGTTCGCGGACATCATCGTTCGGGCCAATCAGGACGGCTCCACGGTGCGCATCAGGGACATCGGGAGCGTGGAAATGGGCGCCCAGACCTACAACACCTTCTCCCGGCTCAACAGCGGGCCCGCCTGCAGCATCCTGATCTACCAGCTCCCCGGCGCCAACGCCTTGCAGGTCGTGGAAGAAGTCCGGGCGAAAATGAAGGAAATGGCCCAGTACTTCCCCCCAGGCGTCGAGTACCACATCCCTTACGATACGACCCTGTTCGTGAACTCCTCCATCGAAGAAGTCCTGCATACCCTGTACGAGGCCATCTTCCTGGTCTTCATCGTGGTCTTCGTCTTTCTCCAGAACTGGCGGGCCACACTGGTCCCCATGATCGCCGTGCCGGTCTCCCTCATCGGCACGTTCATCTTTTTTCCCATCTTCGGCTTCTCAATCAATACCCTGACGCTGTTCGGCCTGGTCCTGGCCATCGGCCTGGTGGTGGACGACGCCATCGTGGTCGTGGAGGGAGTGCAGCGCTACATCGACGAAGAAAAGCTGTCGCCCTACCAGGCCACCATCAAAACCATGCACGACGTGGCCGCGCCGGTGGTGGCCAACTCCCTGGTGCTCATCGCAGTGTTCGTGCCCGTGGCCTTCATGGGCGGCATCTCGGGCAGGCTCTACCAGCAGTTCGCCTTGACCCTGTCCGTGGCCGTGGCCATCTCCACGCTGAACGCCCTGACCCTGAGTCCGGCCCTGTCGGCCTTGCTCCTCAGGCCGGTCAAACCGGCCAGGGGCCCCTTGGGATGGTTCTTCGCCAAATTCAACAACGCCTTCGACAAGGTGACGAACGGATACAAGCGCGGCGTCCAGCTGTTGATGCGTCGGGCGATCATCGGAATGGCCTTCATCGCCTTTGTCGTGGCGGGCTGTTGGGGGATGCTCAAAATCCTGCCCACCGGCTTCGTGCCCGAAGAGGACCAGGGCTATTTCCTCGCCAACGTCCAACTCCCGCCGGCCGCGTCCCTGGAGCGCACCAACCAATGCATGCGCAAAATGGAGGCCTACCTCAAAAAGGCCCCGGGCGTGCAGGACGTGCTGACCCTCGGAGGCCTGAACCTGCTCAACAATTCCTACAGCTCCTACGCCGGAAGCATGTTCATCATCCTGAAACCCTGGTCCGAGCGGACAACGCCGGAACTCTCCGTGCAGTCCATCATACAAAAGGCCCAGCAATATTTCTGGACCATCGATGACGGGCTCATTCTCTGCTTCAACCCGCCGGCTATTCAGGGGCTCGGAACCACGGGCGGTTTCCAGTTCGAGCTCCAGGACCGCGCGGGCGGCACGGTCAAGGACCTGACCGCGCAGGCCTCAAGCTTCATGACGGAGGCCGGCAAAAAGCCGGATCTACAAAACCTGTTCACCACCTTCAGCGACAGCGTGCCCCAGTTCTACGTGGACATCGACCGGGACAAGGTCAAAAAGCTGGGCATCCCGCTCAACAACGTGTTCATGGCCCTGCAAACCTTCCTGGGCGGTTATTACATCAACGACTTCAACAAGTACGGCCGCACCTATCAGGTCATGGCCGAAGCCGAAAGCAAATACCGGGAGAAGCCCTCGGACATTGGCCGATTCTACGTTCGCAGCTCCGACGACCAGATGGCCCCGTTGTCCACCCTGGCCAACGTCCAGGAGATCACCGGCCCCGAGTACATCCAGCACCACAATCTCTACCGCACGGTGGAAATCACCGGCGCAGCCAAACCGGGCTTCAGCTCGGGCGACGCCATCAAAACCATGCAGGAAACGGCCGCCTCGGTGCTGCCCATGGGATTCGGCTACGAATGGACGGGCATGGCTTACCAGGAAATCGCCGCAGGGCAGGACGCTCCTCTGATCTTCGGGCTCGCCGTGGTCATGGTCTTCCTGTTCCTGGCCGCGCTGTACGAGTCCTGGGCCATTCCCTTCGCCGTGCTGCTGGCCCTGCCCCTGGGCATTCTGGGCGCCCTGCTGGGCCAGTACGCCCGCGGCCTGGACAACAACGTCTACGCTCAGATCGGCCTGGTCATGCTTCTGGGCCTGGCCGCCAAAAACGCGGTCCTCATCGTCGAGTACGCCAAAAACAAACGCGAAGAGGGCTACACCGCGGCGGCCGCCGCCCTGGAGGCGGCCCATCTACGCTTCCGGCCCATCCTCATGACGTCCTTCGCCTTCATTCTCGGCGTGGTCCCGTTGGTCGCGGCCTCGGGCGCCGGCGCGGCCTCGCGGCACTCCCTGGGCACTTCGGTCTTCGTGGGCATGATCTTCGCCACCTGCCTGGGCGTGTTCATGATTCCGGATCTCTACAACACCATCCAGGGCGCCACGGACAAAAAAAGAAACAAAAAGCCGACGAACAAAACGCCTGCGGACGAACAGTAAACTCACCGTGTTCCGATTCGCGGCCGGAGTCGAAAGACCCCGGCCGCGAGCTTCCGAACCGAAAGGCGCCGCGCTTTACGATTTTGGCGCCAAGCCTTGCAAATTGTCACAATTGATCATACAACCCCGCCATACGGGGTCTATCGGATCGACGGCCCGCTCCAGGAGTGGAAGGCTCAATCCAGCATGAACGCATTACAGATTCTCAAGCGGCGAGCCCATCGGACGGCGGTGGTTGTTTGCCTGGCGGTTTGCCTTTTGACCGGAGCCGTCGGCCTGGCGTGGGCCCAGCCTCTGCTCGGCTCTTCAACCAAGCAACCGCCGGAAGCCGTGGAGCAATCCCTCGGTTATCTGATGAGTATGATCCGGGACAAACGCGTCGCCTTTGAACCGGAAAAGATTCAGGCGCTCCTGGAATTCGTTTCATTCCAGGCCGAGCCCGGCGCCGAATACGAACTCAAACGCCGCGACGGCCTCAACGGGGCAAGCCTGATCCTGGATTTGCGCACATCCCTGGATCGCGTTCTACGCTACGTTTACAATCCGGCCATTCCCACCTACACCATGTACCCGACCGTGGTCCGGCGAAGCGCTTGGCTGCCGGGCAGCGACCTGCTCAACAACAATCTCAAACTCTGGCGGTTGGCCGACAACCTCACCGCTCCCGTGGTCCTGCACGGCCAGGAGTTCGAGGAAATCACCCCCGACGCCAACAGCGGCGGCTATTATAGTTACGACCTGGACAGAATTTTGATTCTGACGCCTTTCCAAGGCCGTCCTACGTTCATTTCGATCTCCAAACAGAAGGGACCGTCTTCGGTCGGGAAAAAAGGCGCGTCGATCGACGGAGGCAAGGACTGGACCTTCGTCTACACCGGGGAGGAAGGCCTGACCACCGGCGGCCTCAGCTGGATGGACACGTTCATGTACGACCAGTTCGCCGTGACCGTGTACGCCCAACTCAGCGACAGCCGCCCGATGACGCGCTACGGCGTCTTCAGCTGGCTCAGGGCCGGCTGGGCCAGCATCAACGTCATCAAGCCCAGCCACATCTACGACGGATGCCTGCGCGCCGGCAACGAACTCAAGCTGCTGCTGGAGTCCGACAATCTGCCGCCACCGGACGAACTCGCCGAAAAAGTTCAAAAGATCAAGGCGATGAGCGACTCCGAAATGCTGCAAAGGCTCACCCCGCTGTCCAAGGCTCTGGCCCAGATGGGCGCCGAGCACCCGGTGCTGCGCAAGAGCGACTTCGCGGAGGTCGTGAGCAAGGGCCGCTACGCGGAGAACCTCTCCCGGGACGAACGCACCAGCCTGCTCATCAAGGAGTACCTCAAAAAAATGATGGGCAAGCCCTCCTACCTCGACGGGGATATCCAGTA
>JASGMV010000033.1 GCA_030156255.1 Desulfovibrionales bacterium | reverse complement strand
AACCCCAAAACGGACTTTTCGACATGCCGCAAAAAATTCTTATCACTGGCGGCGCTGGCCGCTTGGCCGGCCGTTTGGCGGTCTATTTCAACGCGCGGCCCGACGTTCAGGCGCTTGCGGTTTCCCGGCGGGAGTTGGATGTCATGGATCGCAGGCAGGCGGACGCTTGTCTGGACGCCTTCAAGCCGGATGTGGTGGTCAACACCGCGGCTTTGCTCACCGAACCTTGCGAAAGTGATATGGAGTTGGCTTACCGGATCAACGCCTGGGGGGCGCGCAATCTGGCGCTCGCCTGCGAACGGCGCGGCGTCGTGCTGGCCCACATTTCCACCAGCGGCCTGTTCGGAGACGAGATCAAGGCCTACTCGGAATATGACCCCGTGGTCTTGAAGACCGCCTACGCCAAGTCGAAGTTCGCCGGGGAAGAGTTGGTTCGCCAGTTTTGCGCGAAACACGTTATTCTTCGCCTGGGCTGGTTGTACGGCTCCGGGCTCGACGGCAAGCCGGATTTCGTCACCGCCCGCATCCGGGAGGCGCACGGCCGGGATGTTCTGGAGTGCGCTGGGGACAAGCATGGAACCCCCGTGTTCGCGGACGACGCGGCCGCTTTACTGGATCGTCTGCTTGAGGCCGGGGAGTCCGGGACGTTTCACGCCGCTTGCGAGGGCGAACCTGGTTGCACGCGGGCCGAATACGTCCGGGCGATCCTGGAGGCCGCGGGGATGTTCGCGGCGGTGAAACCCGTGGACTCCGGTAGTTTCCCGCGCATGGCCGACGTTCCGGACTGCGAGATGCTGGCCGGGCTGAACTTGCAGTTCGCCGGCGTCGCCAAGACGCCGCCGTGGCGGGAGCGGCTCCAGCAATACGTTTTCCAACTTCAGGAGCGCGGCCAGTGACCAAGGTCTCGGTGCTCATGTCCGTGAAGAACGGATTGCCGTATGTGCGCGAGACCGTCGACAGCGTCTTGGGCCAGACGTTGGCGGATTTCACCTTTTTGATTTTGGACAACGCCTCCACCGACGGCACAAGGGATTTTCTGCAAGGGATCGGCGATCCGCGCGTCCGGCTGGAGCTTCTACCCGAGGACGTCGGCCAGACTGCGGCGTTGAACACCGGCCTGTCCATCATCCAAACGGGCTTGGTCGCCCGCATGGATGCGGACGACGTTTGTCTGCCCGAGCGGTTGGAGCGTCAGATCGAGCGCTTCAAGGCCGATCCGGATTTGGCGCTTCTGGGCGCGGCTGCGGAGATGATCGACGAACGAGGGCGCCGGATCGGCGAGGCGAGATTTCCCTGCAAGCGCGAGAAGGTGCTGGAGCATTTGCCGCTGGGCAATCCCTTTGTGCACGCTTCGGTCATGTATCGTTGCACATCGGCTTTGTCCGTGGGAGGCTACCCCCACGACTTCACCTACGCCCAGGACCTTGCTTTGTGGCTGCGTTTGGCCGGAAAGGGCGGGGTGGCGAATCTGCCGGAGACGTTGGTGAAGATTCGGGTGCACGAAGCTCAGGCGACGCGGGATGAACGTTTGCGCAGCGTGCGCCTGGGGGATAACCTTCGCCTTGCCCGGGAGATGGAGTCCATGGAGATCTTGCCCCGGCGGGTGCGTGATGCGGCGAGGTTGCGCCAAGCGTTTATGCTTTGGGGGCTGGGAAATAAATCCGAGGCGTTGCGGACGATTGGAGGGCGAGGCGCCGTGTGGTTGGCCGGCTGCGCCGCGAACCCTATTTTTTGGAGGGCTGCGTGGTCCCGGTTGCGGGCCGGGCTATCGGTTTTCTGAATCAATCGCCGTCGCCGTCTCCCTGCAGGGGAATGCGCACGCACACCCGTAGTCCCGGGGCGCCGAGGGCGGCGGAGTTCTTGGCTTTCAGTTGGAACCCCATGGTTTCCCCGAAAAATTTAATGAAGATGGTTCCCTGCCCCATGGCCTTGCGTCCACGTTTGGCCGAGGGCAGCGGTTTGTGAAAAAGCTGCTCCAGGGCGGATTCGTCCAGCCCGCCTCCGGTGTCCGTAACGTCCATGACGCCGTAATCGCCTTCCAGATGCAACTCCACGCGAATGATGGGCTTGAACGCCTTGAAAGCCGCCGGACTTTGGCGCAAGAGCTCAATTTGCCGCAGCTCCACGGCGGACTGGGCGTTGCGGACCAGATTCAGCAGGATTTCCCAGGTCTTGTCCGCATCCACGACCACTTCTTTGGTTGAATATTTCCATCCGTTGTCTTCGATGAGAATTTTGGTTTTGCTGCGCTGGAATTTCTGGGTCCGGCTCACTTGCGCTTGAAGATAGCCCGCCAGGTCGGCCAGGGCCATGGACTTCGGGTTGAAGGACAAACGCTGCTCCAGGTTGCGCAGGTGTTTGATGATGTCGTCCTGGAAAGGCTTGACGATTTGGTCGAACAGCTCGCGCTCCTTCACGGGCGGCAAGTCGTTGACGATGGAGTGGATTTGCGATCGCCAGGAGTTTTGCAGCAGCAGCAGTTCATCCTTGACCCGGTTGGCCTGCCGCGCGGCGTCGCTGGTGACTTTTTGGGTGGCGACCATGAGTTCGAGCTGCCGGCGGCGTTGCCGCTCTTGTTCGATAAACTGGTCGCGCAGGCGCTTGCGCCGGTCGGCCGGGGACTCTTTTCGGAGCATGTAAAACATGAAGCCGATGGTGAGCAGGTACAGCGTGACAAACGATTTCGACAGGAAAAGCGGAGCGGATACGATGTTGGAGATGTAAATGAACCGCGAAAAGATGAAGGCGAAGAAGATATTGAAGAAGGCTACGTAGAGCATCGCCTCGCGCCCGCCCAGATACCAGGAAAAATAGAGGCTGGAGACCACGAGCAGGTTGGTGAAGATGAAGTATCGGTTCAGGCTGTCGATGTAGGCGTCCATGAGCAGGAACATGATGATGTAGCAAAAGGCGAGCAATGGCAGCCGCCAGCGGGAAAACCAACCAAACTCCTCGGCGTCGGGGGGGGCGGGGATGAAATTATCCTGCTCGGAGGCGTTCCGCTGCATGTCGGAGTCGAGATTCCCCGGGGTGTTCGGTTCGTTGGTCGGCATGCCCGGCTTGTACGCTGTCACCGTGTTTTTGCCAAGAACTGGGCGATCCCGGTTCGAGCCCCCGCGCGGCTTTTGGGTGTGGCGCAGTTGGTCTGGACGGCTTTACCCGGCTTGACACGCGGCCGCACCATTTCAGAATCATGGTCAGGCTCGAATGCTCGATGCGCCGAGACACCGCGCTGGGGCCTTGCCTTCTTTTTAACAGTCGAATATCATTCTCGTAAATATATCTTTACTTTTCAGAAAAAATGGGGGAAAAGGATTCTCAGCGTGACTGGACGCATGATTATTTCTTGATTCCGATCGGGCAACGAACGTTTCTCGTCAGTCGCAAAGATTTACTCCTCGCACCAGAACCATTCGTTTTTTAACCCGGTGAATCCGGGATCGACAGTTGTCGCGCGCCGTCGTTTTCTTTCCTTTCACCCAAGGCTGTTATGATCTTTGGAACATACTCTTTTGATCTTCGCATGACGAGGGCGTGCGAAGAGCTCGTCCACTTTTCCCTGCAAAAAGGTCTTTTCGTGGTCGAAGCCGCAAGTTTCAGCGGGGCGTTGCGCTCCGTTGCATGACCCTCTTTTACAGGCGTACTCCCGACTCCAGGCGTATATACGCATGATGCGGGCGCGCCTGTCGTTCATCACCCGTAGTCGCTCAAGACAAGGCCGAATCCCGCCATGTGGAATGGGTTCGGTGCAACCCATAAAATGACAGGAGAAACTCATGTCCAAAAATTTGTATGTCGGCAATCTGGCGTGGAGCACGACCGAAAGTGAAATTCGTACTGCTTTTGAGGCGCACGGCGAGGTCATTTCCGTCAAGCTTATTGAAGACCGTGACACCGGCCGGCCCCGGGGTTTTGGCTTTGTGGAGATGGATGACGCCGGAGCGGATGAGGTCATCGCCAATTTCGACGGTAAGGATTTTGGCGGCCGCACCATCAAGGTCAACGTGGCCAAGCCTCGCACCGAACGTCCTCGCTGGTAATTGGTCATTGAACCAATCTGGCTCTGTATACCGTCCCTCTTGAGAGGGGGGCGGTTTTTCCCCATCTTCCAAGCTGTCCGGGCCAACAGGAGGTTGCCGTGGCAAAGCCCAATTTTTCATTTGTAAAGCGCCAGAAAGAAATGGCGAAGAAAAAAAAGAAGGAAGAAAAAAAACAGCGCAAGTTGGCCAAGAAGCTTGAGCCCCAAGAAGAAGAGCGGGGCGATGTTGTAACGGACGGAGAAAACGACGCCCCTTAGCTTCTTCTGTCGTGCGCAATTTGGTTAGGATAAAAACGGGTCTACGTTGAGGCGAACTTGGCGATCGCCTTCCGGAATGCGGAAGGGGGTGCGCTGTAATAAACCGATGGTGCAGGAAGTTGGAGGAAAGAGACGTTTCGCAACCGTTGATGTGAGGCGCTGCTCCTACGACTCTCTCCGCGACCTTTCCGTATCGTGCATAAAACGGCCGCATCCTGAAGCCTCTTACGCTTGAAATGCTTGCCTCACGGCGAGATGCGGCTCTTTTCCGTTCCTTTTCTTTTTGATTGCCGTCGTGTTGCACCGGGTGCTCTCTTACTTACAGAGAGAGCCGACGCGACACGCCCGGGGCCGCGCTGGGCCACCCCGGCGGCCGATTTCGTCGGGGATGCTCGGCGGTTGACTCTTTGCTCGCATCGTGCATAAATTTTGGCCGCAATGGCTTGATGTCCTCCTGCGGCTGATGCGTTGGCTGCCGATCCGGAAAAATGTCTGAATAAGGCGACAGCAACTCCGAATGCGAAGCACATTGCGCGCTGGCTCGTGCACGCCCACAAAGCGCTTCGCGCCGCTTTTCGCCGCCCTCGCTCTTTTGACGCTTTTGCCCGGCCTGGGATGCGTCCGGCAGGACGCCAAAGCGCCCGTAGCCAAGCACGGCGTTCTGGATATTTCTTCTTGGGCTCCCGCCAGGGATGGCCCGGTCGCCCTCAACGGACCGTGGGAGTTTTATTGGGATCGCCTGCTGACTCCCGAAGATTTTCAACCGGGCGCGGCTTCTCCTGAGCGGTCCGGCTTCCTGCGGTTTCCGGGATTCTGGGGGGGATACGATCTGCATGGCCGCGTTCTTCCCCGCGAGGGGCGGGCCACCTTCCGCCTGCGCCTTCTGCCGGGCCCCGGCGTCCGCCGCTGGGAGATGCGTCTTTTCTCCATCCCGGCTGCATTTCGTCTCTGGGCGAATGGCCGCCTCATCGCCAGCGCCGGCGTTGTGGGGAGCACCGTCAAGGACGAAATTCCGGCGCGCTCCATGACTTTTGCCCAACTGTCCAGCGACGGAAGGCCGCTGGACCTGGTTTTGCAAATATCCAATCACGCCTTTCGCCGGGGTGGGGTGCATTATCCTATTCTGTTGGCGGAGTCGGGCCGTCTGGAGCAAATGCACGCGCGCGTCTGGTGCTGGGCGATGCTTTTTGTCGGCGGCCTCTTGAGCATATCCATCTACCATCTTTTCCTTTATTTCCTCAGGAAAAAAGATCGCTCCACGCTGTACATCAGCGTCTATTGTCTGTTGCTTATCGTCATGTACGTCACCATGGACGCCTCCGATTGGCTGAGCAATTTTTTCTTCCCGGACATTGATTCCATGAGTATTACCAAAATTGGTTTTGTATGTTTTCCTCTTGGCAATTCAATTATGTATAGGTTGTATAGGTCATTATATGGAGATGTCTTTATTCTTTTTCTGCAGCACCTCATAGACATCAAAAATATTCTTTTTATTTTCATATGCATCTTTCTCCCGATGCATATTTTTACTGCTGCTTTTCCGTTGTTTGCTATTCTTTCGTTGCTTTTTATTGGCTGCATGCTCGCGCAGTTGTGGATTTGCCTCAGGCGAGGCTATGACAGCGCCGTCATTTTTTTCTGCGGTTACGCCTTTCTGGCGGTGCTGGCCCTTGGCGAAACCCGCAATCATCTCTTTGGCGCGAACCCGGAGACGTTGTTTCCGATAGGCATGTCCGCCTTCATCTTGTCCCAGGCCTTTGCCCTGGCCCAACGTTTTTCCCATACGTTCAGGACGGTGGAAACCGTGTCCCGGACTCTGGACGCCAGCAACATCGCCTTGCGGGCGGAAATGGACGAGCGGAACCGGCTGGAGCGGGAAATCATCAACGTCAGCGAAGAGGAGCGCCGCCGCATCAGCCACGACCTGCACGACGGCCTCTGTCAACGCCTGGGCGGTATCCGGCTGCGCTGCGGAGTTTTGGAGATGTCTCCCCAGGACGATCCGGCTATGGCGGCGGAAATAGCGGAAATTTCTTCGCTTCTGGAGGACTCGGTCAACCAGGCGTACGACCTCTCCCGCGGTCTTTGGCCGGTGGAGCGCGTCGGTCCGGGCGCAGGGCCGTCCCTGGAGGAATTGGCCCGGCGAGTGAGCGAATCCAGCGGGGTGGTCATCGACTATGTCGAGGATCTGGCGTGCTCGCCCTGCGTTAACGAGCATCTGGTCCAGCTCTACCGCATCGCCCAGGAGGCCGTGGCCAACGCGGTCAAACACGCCAAACCCAGCCGGGTCGTCATCAGCCTGGAATGCCGTGCGGACAGGCGGCTGCGCCTCGTCGTGCGCGACGACGGCGCCGGGCGCGCCGCGGCGCCGCCTTCGGGAAAAGGCGGTTTGGGGTTGCATATCATGCGCTACCGGGCGAGGGTCATCGGGGGAGAGCTTTCCATGACCGACGCCGAGCCGAGCGGGACGGTGGTTGCCTGCTCGTTGGCGTGCATGAAGGACGGCGAACCGGAGTAATCCTGTCGTCCGTCACGCGCCCGATGCGAATGCTTTCGCGCGGCGGGCGCACCGGCCGAAACGGTTGCAGACGAGGAGGCGCAATGGGAAAAAAAGCCGTGCAGGGCGTGCGCGTTTTATTGGTCGACGACCATCCGACCATGCGCACCGGCCTGTCCATGCTGCTGTCCCACGTCGGCTACGTGATTTGCGGGGAGGCGGAAAACCGGGCGGAGTTCCTCGAATGTCTGGATGCGTCGGAACCCGACGTGGTGTTGCTGGACCTGTCGCTGGCCGGGGAAAACGGGCTCGATCTGCTAGACATCCTGCGCAAGCGGGGCGTTGCGACGCTTGTCTACTCCATGCACGAGAATTGGGCCGCCATTGAACAGGCCTTTGAGCGCGGGGCGCAGGGCTACGTCACCAAGCGCGAAGGGCCGAGCGTGCTGCTTGAGGCGCTTGAACGGATCGCTGCGGGGAAACGCTACCTCAGCCCCAGGGCCTCCCATGGCCTGGCGAGCCGGGTCCTGGTCGAAGAGACGAGCGGTCAGGCGGCCTTGAGCTCCCGGGAGGAGCAGATCATGGACATGCTCGCCTGCGGAGAAACGAACAACGACATCGCCGAAAAGCTTCATATCAGCGTCCACACCGTGCAGACCTACTACGCCCGCATCATCGAAAAGCTGGACCTGGCCGGTATGAAGGACCTGCGCAAGATCGCCATTCAGCGACGCAAATAACTCTGCTTCTTTGCTCCTGTCGTGAAATTTTCCGACAGGCTGTCGTTAAAATCAACGACGCAATATCGCTAAAATTCCCGACAGACATGATCGGCTTACTTGGTAAGCTGCAATTGTTTCAAGCGTGTCCCTGTGAAACGGGGCTTCTCCGCCCCAGCGCTTTTGCGGCGCAACGTTGAATGGGGATCGCCCGCCGCGATGCGGCTCCGCCGCGCCCGAAGCATGCGTTTCAAGGGGAAGTGGCGGCGTCCGTCGTGGAGCGGTTTATTCTCCAGGCGCTCCTTGTGGTTGTGGAATGAACCGCCTGTCTGAGACGTTATATGCTCAACCATGGAGGTTTTCATGAGCGGTACAGAGGAATTCGGCCCGCAGATGCAGCGCCGCACACTGCTGAAGAGCGTGGGCGCCCTGGCTTTGGCGCCGTTGGTGATGGGGCTTGGCGCTAAAAACGTTTACGCATCCCAGCCGGGGGATGCGCCGCAGCTCGGCAAGAGCGACTACAATACCCGGCTGGTGCTGCTCGGCACCACGGGCGGCATGACGTGGTGGCCGGGGTCGAACCGGGCCAGCTCCTCCCAAATTCTGCTCGTCGGCGATCAAATGTACATCATCGATCTGGGCTGGGGCTCCCTGGCCCGTCTTGCCGAGGGCTTCAACTACGGCCATTTCACCACCATCGACGGCCAGCGGACGCAACTTGAGTTGTCCACCTTCCTCACCAACATGCGGGCGGTGTTTTTCACCCACCTGCACATGGACCACTTGGGAGACTATCCTACTTTTCTGGAAATCGGCCCAAGAGCCGGTTACGCGGCCAATCAATCTCTGACCATCATCGGCCCCGGCGACCGTGGAAGGCTTGAGGAAAACCGATCCGGCTACAATGGCTCGGTCATCGAGGCGGAAAGCTGCAATCCGGCCGTGTCCACCCCGACGCCAGGCGCGAAGATGATGACGAATCACATCCTCCAGGCCTTCGCCCAGACGTTTAACGACTGCACGCACGACGAGGGATATCCGGACATTCCGGAGATCGTCAACGTCATGGAGATCGGCGATCCCAAGGCCATCCCCTGGCCGTCCGGGTTCGTCGTTCCCGACCCGAGCAAACCCTGGACGGCGGACACCACGTGCCCGTCCATGGAGCCGTTCGAGATATACAAGGATGATCGGATGCGCGTCTCGGCCATTCTGGTCGACCATTTCGAGGTTTACCCCGCTTTCGCCTTTCGCTTCGACACCGTGGACGGGTCCCTGGTCATTTCCGGCGACACCGGCCCCGACACCCGGGGCAACCTCCAGAAGCTGGCCAAGGGGGCCGACGTCCTGGTCCACGAGGTCGTCGACGACTTCTGGATCAAGGCCACCTACAAGGATATCAAGAAGGACGATCCCGAGTGGCCGTTGTACTACCACCTCATCACCGCGCACACGAGTTCGGCCGACGTGGGGAAAGTGGCGCAGCAGTGCGGGGTCAAGAAGCTTGTCTTGAGCCACATCGTGCCGGGCAACGCATCGCCCTCGCGCCTGCAGCAGACGGCCAAGAAGAACTTCTCCGGCGAGGTGGTCGTGGGCGAGGATTTGATGGAGATCGGCGTGGGCAAGAAAGTCAAAAGCGCCGCTCAGGGTTGATCGACGAAGAACAAAACGCGTTGGAAGCGGCGGGCCCTACTCGTTTCAAGGGGAAGGCGGCGTTTCTGCGGGCTCTCATAGGAAAAGGGCGGACGAGCGGAGGTTGAAATCCTCCTGTCGAGACGACTGCTCCGAAGAAAAAGGGCCAGCCTGCTGTAAGCAGACTGGCCCTTTCCTTTAGATTGTCGTTGCGTTGCATCGGGTGATCCTCTCACACGGCCTTGAAATCAGGCCGGCGGTTGCGGAACGCGAGGCCGGGAAGTCTGTCGGGGAATGGCGTCGTCGTTTCTCCTTGGATTTAATGATGCACGTGGTGCGCCGGGGTCGGGTGCTCGGACGGGCCTTGGAAGGATTGCGCTTTGAGCGTCAGCGCGAGGCACAGGGCCAGGGAAAGGAAGAAGAACAGCGAGCCGAGAAAGGCGCTCCAGCCGAAGTGCGCCTGGATGACGCTCGGGAGGTAGGAGCCCAGAGCGCCTCCGGAGTAGTAAAAGGAAATGTATAGTCCGTTGACCAAACCTTTCTTCTCGCCCGAACAGCTGTTGATCGCTCCCGGCGCCACGGAGTGCGAGAGGAACATGCCGGCGCAGAGAACGAACAGGGAGAAGAAGAGGGCGATTTGACTTGGAACGGCGAACAGGACCACGGAGAGGAACATGACCCCGATGCCGGCCGCAATGGCCCGGACTTCCCCTCCCAGCAACCGGACCGTGCGCATGGACAAAAGAGAGGAGGAAATGCCCATCAGATAGCCGAGATACATGGCGCCCGTCCGGGAGGCGGAATAGCCGCCGGAGATTTGCGCAAGACGAAAGGGAAGGTAGTTGAGCGTGGCGGCGAACACGAAGAAAAAGCAAAAGGCGAGTCCGTAGATTTTTAAAAATCCGGGTTTCTTGAGCACCTCGGGGATAGCCGCCAGCGGGACCCGCTTGAATGCGGGCCGCGTGTCGGGAGGCAGGGTGCGGATCAACAGGGCGGCGACCGCGAGAGATGCGCCGAGGCAAAAAAAGGGGACGCGCCAGGAAAAGAACTCAGCCAGCAGGCCGGTGAAGAAGCGGCCGGAAAAGCCGCCCACCGTGGTGGTGGCGATGTAGATGGCCATGACGCGGCGCACGGCGTCGGCCGGGGCGGCGCCTGAGAGGTAGGTCATGATCGAGGTCAACATGGCCGGAATGATGAGCCCCTGGCACAGCCGCAAAATGAGGAGAGGCGGGTAGCTTGTGCAAAAGCCGATGGCGATTTCCGTCGCGGCGAGCAGGATCAGGGCGCCGGCCATCATCTTTTTCGAGGAGAAGGACTCCAGAAAATAGCCGTACAGCAGCGGGGCGAGGCCCAAGGGCAGCATGGTCACGGTGATGAGCAGCGAGGCCGTCGTCTCGCTCACCCCAAACTGTTGCCGGAAAATCGGCAAAAGGGGCTGGGGCGCGTACAGCGTGGAGATGGAAATGGCGGTGGCGGCGAGGATGATCAGAAAATGTGAAGTTTTCATCATGCGTTGTCTTTGTGGGCGGTTGGAAGCGAACCCGCCGTCGCTTGCGGCGTTTTCCATGGGCGCGTGGCTGGGACCGCGGCGATCCGGAGCGGCTTCGGACGGGGAGGTCTGACGGCGACCGACTGCGTGACGGCTTTTCCGACGTTGTTTCGGCGAGTCAATCATACTGCGCAGAAAAGGCAACACTTTTTTAAGCCTTCCCCGCGGCGCCAAGGATGAACGTCCAGGGACGGTGAAAACCGGCTTCGACCCGCAGACGATCGATCGTTGATCCGTCTGTCGTCCGGGGGGGGGCGACCTTGAAAGTCGCGGCGGCGAGTGTTCCGTTTCGGTGCAGCACCGCGTCGAATCAGCCGATTTTTGTCCGGGCGGAGAACAATCCCGACCGTAATGATCCGTAAAACAAGACGAAACTTCAAGGAGTGCCGCGAGGCATGGTCTTTGCTTTCAACTGGTTATCGTTCAACGTCTAATTTCAGGAGAAAAGCAATGGATGCGGCGGAAAAAGCAGCAGCGGTCTTAGCCAAAATGCAAAAACAGGCCGGCGGCGTGTTCCCCGGTTATTTGAACTTCACCAAGCAGATCAGCCAGTACGGTCCCATCGACCACAAGACCCAGGAGCTCATCCACGTGGCCTGCTCTGTCATGTCCCAATGCGATATGTGCATCTCGTTGCATATTCAGAGCGCCGCCAGCCTGGGCGCCAGCAAGGAGGAGATCATGCAGGCCGCCATGTTGGCCATCGCCATGGGCGGCTCTCCCAAGATGATGCAGATGCAGTACGTTTTCGAAGAACTCGAAGATTTGTTCGACTAAGATGGCGTCCGACAGTCTTGGTCGATCCGACGCGGCGCACCGTCTTCGGCTGGTCCCGCCTCCAAAAGCAGGCTCCTCCGCGCCTGCTTGGGCCAGGTCCGGGACGGCGCGCCGCGCCTTTCATAATGCGCCAGGAGACCGCGCTCCTTTGCGGACGCAATTGCGAAATCGATGAACCGGGCTTGCGCCTCGGTCCGGGGCGGGAGTTGACAAAGCCCCCCGATGTGTTGTTTGAGTTTGGCATGGAAATCAAAACACATGAGAAGATCAATCGTTCGTTGTGCGGCGAGCCTGTGGAGTTGAGCGAGGGCGGAAGCGTCATCAAGCTCAAGACTTCCGATCAGATGGCCGCCGACGCAAGCGGACTCGTACATGGCGGATTCGTGTTCGGGATGGCCGATTACGCGGCCATGCTCGCCGTGAACCATCCGAACGTGGTGCTTGGCGCTGCGCAGACGCGGTTTTTGAAGCCGGTGCGCGCAGGGGCGGAGCTGGAGGCGCGCGCCCAGGTCCTGGAGCCGGACGGAAAAAAGATTTTGGTTCAGGTGGAGGTCCTGTGCGAGGGCGCCTCCGTCTTCGTCGGCGAGTTCACTTGCTTTACGCCCGGAAAACACGTGTTGACGGGGAAATAACCCAGGCTGCGCTCAAAGAGCGCGAGAAAAGGCGGCGTCGAAGATTCGGCTCCGCCTTTTTCCGTGCCGTTCGATTGGCGAACGAACCGAGGTCGGAGATTGCGCGTCCGGCGCTCCGCGGTTTGTTCGCCTTGTCCGGATCAGGCGAACAGTTTGTCGCCGCTGACGTTGCCCAGACCGGGATGGACGTCGAAGCGCACCACGCCCACCGGAACGTTCACGGCGGCCGCGATGCGGGCCGCGCCCTGGATGCCGAATCCGCCGCAGAGTTCGATGGCGCCGATTCCTTCCTTCTCCACCAGCTCCTTGGCCAACGCCTCAGCCTGGTTGTAATCGCTGACGGCTACGGCCAGTAGCTCGACCTGCTCGGTCTTGACCCAGTTCCTGTGTTCGTCGGGATCGGCGTTGGGGGCGACAAAAATAAACGCCGCCTTGAGTGTGTCGGCCATTTTCGTACTCCTTGTTTTGATTGTCAGCGGACGAAAAGCCCGCGCTTCCTGGACAGGTCCATGACGCGCCGGACGTCCACCACCTTGGGGCCGGCCGTGTTGAGGCGGATGGCCATGGCGTCGCCGCGGTGGATGTCCACCTCGCGTTCGCCGTCCACGGCGATCATTCCCGGCGCCGTGTGGATGGGGTGGATTTCGTCCGGGAGCATTTCCTTGACGCCGCGTACGCCCACCGTTGCGAACATGCCCGGCGCGATGGCCGCGGTGACCGAGGCGTCCGCCGGTTCGCCAAGCTCCAGGGCCAGGCCTCTGGGCTCCTCCGGCCGGATGCTTCGCAGTTGTCCGCCGATGGCCGAAAGCCCGATGGAGTCGGCCCGGCACCGGGTCAGGAAGAGCTGCGGCACCTTGTCCAGCCGCCAGACCGCCCGCGAGGCCATGAAGACGTCGTCGTACACGGCGGCGTCCACCAGGGCGATGTCGATGACCTCCTGATTTCGCAGAATGTCGAACATGCACACCTGCACGCAGCATTGCTCGATGGGGAGCTTGCCCGAGGCCGTAACGCCTGCGGCGAGCCCGGCGATGGTGGCCTCGCCCATGAAGGGGAACACGTTGTTGGTTCCGGTGGAAAGGGGCAGGATCGGAACGTTGACGGTTCCCTTGCACGCGGCCCGGCTGGTCCCGTCCCCGCCGAGGACCACCATGCAGGCGACGCCGAGAGTCTCCATGATCTCGGCGGCCGTGGTCGTGTCCTGCTGGGTGTTGCGCATGGGCGTTTCGAGGGGCGTCACCGGAATGGCGGGGGAGATGGCGCTCAACGCCCGCTCCACGACGCCGTAGGCGTCGGGCATGTAGACGATGCGCTCCACGCCCCCGCGCTCCATGCCCAGGATCAGCCGCCGCGTCATGCGGACCTTCTCCTGGTTGTCGAAAACGCTGCCGTGCGCCACCAGCCGGCGGATGTCCTTCCCCGAAGCCGGGTTCGCCAGTATGCCTGCAATACTCACCAATGGGATCCTTGTGTTGAGCGGTGGAGCGTCGGGTGCTCCACCGCTCCTTATGCAGGAGGTTAGCGGATCGACTTCACCGCTGCAACGATATCGTCCGCATCGGGGATGTAGGCCTTCTCCAGCGGCGGAGAGAAGGGGACCGGACAGAAGGGCGCTCCCACGCGCTTGATGGGCGCGTCGAGATAATCCAGGGCCTCTTCGGCCGCCATGGCCGCGATTTCCGCACCGGGGCCGGCGTATTGTACGGCTTCGTGGGCGATGACCAGCGCATTGGTCTTCTTGATGGATTCGATGATGGTGTACTTGTCCAGGGGATTGAGGCAACGCGGGTCCACGACTTCGGCCTCGATACCGTCGGCCTTGAGCTTTTCGGCAGCGGCCAGGGCCGTATGGACCATCAGGGACGTGGCCACGATGGTGACGTCGGAGCCTTCCCGCTTGACGTCGGCCTTGCCGAGTTCGATGGCGTACGCCTCGTCCGGAACTTCGCCGGACACGCCGTAGAGCATCTTGTGCTCCAGGAACACGGTGGGGCTGTCGTCGCGAATGGCGCTGATGAGCAGCCCTTTGGCGTCGTAAGGCGTCGAAGGGATGACCACCTTCAATCCGGGAATGTGCATGAACCACGCTTCCAGACTCTGGGAGTGCTGCGCCGCGGCGCCGATGCCGGCGCCCTGGGGCATGCGCAGCGTCATGGGGACCGTGGCCTTGCCGCCGAACATGAAGCGCATCTTGGCCGCCTGGTTGAACAATTGATCCATGGCGACGCCGATGAAGTCGACGAACATCAGTTCGGCCACGGGACGAAGGCCGCTCGCCGCCGCGCCGGCGGCGCAGCCCACGATGACGCTCTCCGTGATGGGAGTGTCCCGGACCCGCTCCTCGCCGAACTTCTCGAAGAGCCCTTGCGTCACGCCGAAGCAGCCGCCGAACTGGCCGACGTCCTCTCCCATGATGAACACTTTTTCATCGCGCTCCATTTCCTGCCGCAACGCTTCATTCAAGGCCTGAAGATATGTTTTCTCGGGCATTTTCATTCTCCGTGGTGGATGTTTCGATGCAAGGAGGCGAACACGCGCCTAGGCGTACACATTGTCCAACAATTCGGACGGATCGGGGAAGGGACTCTGTTTGGCGAACGTCACCGCTTCCTCGATCTCCTTGGCGATGCGATCCTGGATGGCGGCCGCTTCCTTCTTGCTGACGGCGCCGCTTTCCACCAATTTGGCCTCGAAACGCGGAATGGGGTCCTTGCCCATCCATTCGTCCAGCTCTTCCTGGCAACGGTAGGTGCAGGCGTCGCCTTCGAAGTGCCCGCGCCAGCGGTAGGTCTTGCATTCGATGAGGGACGGGCCTTCGCCGTTGCGGGCGCGCTTCACGGCCTCGGACACGGCCTCGAACACGGCGAGAACATCGTTGCCGTCCACCACCACGCCGGGCATGTCGTAGGCCGCGGCGCGGTCGGCGATGTCCGTGACGGCCATGGATTTGCACTGCGGGCAGGAGATGCCGTAACCGTTGTTCTCGTTGACGAAGACGAGCGGCAGCTTCCAGGCGCTGGCCAGGTTCAGGGATTCCTGGGTCGTGCCCTGGTTGGAGGCGCCGTCTCCGAAGAAGCAGACCGTGACGGTGTCGGCCTTGCTGTACTTGGAGGCGAAGGCCGCGCCCGTGGCCAGAGGGCCGCCGCCGCCCACGATGCCGTTGGCGCCGAGGATGCCGAGGTCCAGGTCGGCGATGTGCATGGAGCCGCCCTTGCCGAGGCAATACCCGGTTTTTCTGCCGAAGATTTCCGCCATCATCAGCTTCAGGTCACCGCCCTTTGCGAGCAGATGGCCGTGGCCTCTGTGCGTGCTGGTGATCTTGTCCTTGTCGGTCAAGGCCGAGCAGGCGCCGGTGGCCACGGCTTCCTCGCCGAGGTAGAGGTGAACGAATCCGGGAATTTCGCCCGCCGCGAAGAAATCCTGCAATTTTTTTTCGAACATGCGGATTTTGTTCATGGTTTCGTACATGTGAACCAATGTCTTTTTGTCGGGAGTCATTGACGCCACCTCCATTAGTTGTCGCCTGCAGAGCATCCGCAGGCTTGTTTACCGGGAGCGCTCGAATCGGACGCCGCATCGGTCTCGATGGAGACGGTCAGCGCCGCGCAGGCCATGACGATGTGGTCCACGCCGGGAGCGAAGCGGGGGACCTCTACGCCCTCCACGATCAGGCCGCCTTTGACGACCTTCAGCGTTTTTTGGCCGAGGGGTATGGCCGAGAGCACGGCGTCGCGGTCCACGCTTTCCGGATCGGGAACCGCCGCCTCCGCGTGCACGTGGACGCGGTCGAGGTCCGAGAGTCCGCAAATCTCCAGGATGCCGCACAGGCAGGCGTGGGAAACGGCGTCCCGTACGGCCCGCACGGCGGCTGTGGTCATGTTCTCGCCGTGCAAATCCGCGCCGTATCCGAGTTCAATGGCGAAGCGCTTTTTGGCCATGTCGATCTCCTATAACGTTTTGCGCTTGAGCTTGCCGCCTGACGGAGCGCCAAGCCCGTCTGCGAGAAGCCCGCGGGCGGCGCTTCCCCCAGTTTCGCGCCGCCTGGGCATGGAGCTATTTCCCATAGCAGGATGCTCTAACCCAGCATCAGGCCGGGGGTTTCCAACATATCCGCCAGGTCGCGCAGGAAGGTCATGGCCGGCGCGCCGTCGGTCGCCATGTGGTTGAAGGTCAAAGACAGCGTCATCATCTGGCGGATGCAGATTTGTCCGTCCTTGACCGCGGGCTTCTCCACCACGCGGCCGACGCCGAGAATGCCGGTCTCCGGCGGATTGAGAATGGGAGTGAAGCCGTCCATGCCCAACATGCTCACATTGCTGATGGTGAACGTCCCTCCGGAGATTTCATCCATGTTCAGGCCGCCTTTTCTGGCGCGGCTCGCGGCGTCCCGGACCTTGTCCTTCAGCTCTTCAAGGGAGTAGGCGTCGGCGTTTTTCACGTTGGGCACGATCAAGCCGTTGGGCAAAGACACGGCCACGCCGAGGTTGACGTGCTCGTGCACGTGGATGCCGTCCTCCTGCAGCGTGGAGTTCATGATGGCGTTGCGCTTCAGGGCGCGGCACACCGCGTAGGCGATGATGTCGTTGTACGACAGCCGGTAGTCGGGATTTTTCTTGTTGCGCTGGAGCATAACGTTGCGCAGGCGCGCCGTCTCCGTGACGTCCGCCTCGACGAAAACCGAGAGTTGGGCCGCTTTGTTGAGGCTGGCCATCATGTTGTCGGCGACCAGCTTGCGCACGCCCTCCATGGGGATGACCGTGTCGCCGGCCGAAGTTGCGGCGGGAGTCGGGGCGGCGGCTTGGGCCTTGGGCGCCGCCGGCTTGGCCGCGGAGGTCGGGCTCATGGCGCGGAGAATGTCGGCCTTGGTGATTTTGCCGCCTTCTCCCGAGCCTTGGACCTGGCTGAGGTCGACGCCCTTGGACTTGGCGAATTCGATGGCCTTGGGGCTGGCGTTGACTGCAGGGCCGGCGTCCGCGGCGGCCTGGACGTCCTTTCTGGTGATCTTGCCTCCGGGGCCGGTTCCTTGCACCGAAGACAGCGCAATGCCCAGCTCCTTGGCGAGTTTGCGCGCCGCGGGCATGGCGGGCGTGAAGCCTTCCTCCTCGACCGGGGCGGCCGCAGCGGCGGCGGGCTTGTCCGAGGCTTGCGCGGGCGCGGCGCTCACGGGGGCGCCGCCGGAGACTCGCTCCGGTGTTTCTCCCGGGGCCGCGATGACGGCCAGCACCGCCTGCACCGCCGCGACTTCTCCCGCCGGAACGACGATCTGGGCGAGAACGCCGCTCGCCGGAGACTCGACCTCGTTGGTGATTTTATCCGTTTCGACCTCCAGAAGAGGCTCGCCCTCCGCGACGGTCTCGCCCTCGGCCTTGAGCCATCGAGCAATTTTTCCTTCGGTCATGGTCAGGCCCCATTTGGGCATGATCACTTCATGAGCCATGTTGGATCCTCCTGTGTTTACAGACGTGACAGATTGGGTAAGCAACAGTAATGCCAGCGAAATATTCCTAGTTTTTTTGGATGGATAAGTGGGCGCTTCGTCTGAAAACGGCGCTCTCTGTTTCGTAGTTGAACATCCTGAAGAGAAGTATCGCGGAATTTGCGGCTTTAGAGTAACTCTTTGTTTTTCTATAAGAAAACGCGCCAGATGGCTGCTCCGGCGCCCCGAAATGGAACACTTGACATTGTTCAAAACTCGTTCAGATTGGGTTATATGGGAGGGTGGTATATAATGCCTTGGAACAGGTCCAGTCCGAGCGGGAGGATGTATGCATTCGCTTTACAGGGATGGTGATCAATTCGGGATTCGTCAGGAGCTCCGTATGACGGATTTCGACGTGAAAAGACCCTCCCGGTCGATTCCTCGGAGGGGGAAGAAGCCTCAGGTAAGTTTTATCCAGTGGAAGCAGTATGTTGAAGACGGACGAGTCCAGGGGGACGGTCTGGATGGACAAATCATGGACTCCTGGCGGCGTTGCCGGGAGATGCACGTCGACCCCTCTCCCCGGTCCTGCTGGGATTTTTTGCCCATGTCGCGTCTGGAGCCGTTTACCGCCACCCTGGACCATGTGGGCAACGACGTCATCGCGGAAACCTACGCCGCGGTGAAGGGCAAGAAACTTCTGATCACCATTGCCGACTCCAACGCCCGGCTGGCCAAAACCTATGGCGACGTCAGCATCCTGCGGGAGGCGGATAAGCTGAATTTCGGGCCGGGCGCCAATTGGGCGGAAACCTGCGTCGGCACCAACGCCATCGGAACGGCTTTGGTCACCGGCCTCGCCATGCAGGTGTTCGGGCAAGAGCATTTCTGCCAGAGCCACCATACCTGGAGCTGCACGGCTGCTCCCATTTTCGATCCGCACGGTAATATTTGGGGGTGCTTCGACATTTCCGGACCGGCCGACTCCGACCATTCCTTTTGCCTCGGCCAGGTGCTTCACGCCGCCCGTGAACTGGAGCTGCGCCTGAGCCGTTTTTACTTCAGGGAGCTGGAAACCCAGGTGAGTTCTCTGGTCTCCACGCTGTTCAACTCCGTGCTGACCGGTATGATCGCTGTGGACAAGTCCGGCGGTATCCGTTCCGTGAACAGCGCGGCCGAGGCTTTGCTCGGCGTCTCCGGAGAGGCTTTACGCGGAAGCCGTGCGAACGCTTACTTCGATATGGAGGCGTTGCGCGCTGATTCGGCCGTGAAGGAGCGGCGTCAGCCCGTCATGCTCAAATGCCGGACCAACCCCAAGTTGCTGGTGCAGGCCGCCCGAATTTGCTCCACCGTGGGGTGCGGAGAAGAGTTGATCATCACGGTTTGCGAGATGCAGCGAACGCGCTGTTTTCCCGGCGAGGGCCAATTGAGCGCGGAGGCGCCGGCCAAAAGGGCGCCCTCCAGCGGCTTTGAAGACATTTTGCATACCAGCCAGGTCATGCGGGGCGCCATCGCACGGGCCGCCAATGCGGCGAAAACGCCGTCGACCGTTTTGCTTGTCGGGGAAACAGGCGCCGGCAAGGAGCTTTTCGCCCGCGGCATCCATCAGGCCGGCAAACGCGCCAAGGGGCCTTTCGTGGCGGTGAACTGCGGCGCCTTTTCCGAAGAGTTGGTGCAAAGCGAACTGTTCGGCTACGCGCCGGGGGCGTTTACCGGCGCCTTGCGCAAAGGGCGCATCGGCAAGTTCGAAAAGGCCGACAAAGGGGTGCTGTTTCTGGACGAAATTTCCGAGATGCCGCTTTCGCTGCAAGTGAATCTGTTGCGTGCGTTGGAGGACCGGGCCATTGTGCCGGTCGGCGGGCTTGAGCCGCGCCCCGTGGACGTAAAGGTCGTCGCGGCCACCAACCGCGATTTGGAGTCCTTGGTCGAACGGGGAGAGTTCCGAAGTGATTTGTATTATCGCATCAACGTCGTCGGCATCGAGATTCCGCCTCTGAGGCAACGGACGGACGATATTTTGCTTTTGGCCAGACACCGTGTCCGCAAACTTTGCGAAGAATTCGATACGCCGAATTTTGAAATCAGCGAGGAAGTGTGCGACATCCTGAGCGCCTATGATTGGCCCGGGAATGTCCGGGAGCTGTTTAATTGCATGGAGTATGCGCTGAACAACGTGACCGGCTCCGAAATCGGCGTTGAAAGCCTGCCTCCCTATCTTATGAAGGCCCACACCGTTGAAACGGAGCCGCTGGATCAGAATTCCCCGCAAAGTTTCCAGTTGGAGAAAGTGGAGTCCGACGCCATTCGGGAAGCTTTGAGCTTCCACGACGGAAACGTGAGCCGGACGGCGAGAGCGCTTGGAATAGGCAGAACGACCTTGTACGCCAAAATGCAAAAATTTCATATCAAAGCTTGATGCCGGTGCGGTGGATTGCGTGGATCGAAGAAGTTTTTTTCGTAAATATATTTCTTGCACCATGGTGCAGCGCGAGTTGGCGCGATCCCCATGCCCGTTCACTCGCTTCACATACGGGGCGGGCGCTGCGAAAACGAAGTGAATCCTTTTGCCTGCCGGGGCGAGGCGAATTTTTAAGCCGCCACGGTTTTCGAACAGAACGGGGAGCTGCGGCGCAGGTTGCAGGATGCATGCTACGCATCGCGTTGCATCTTTGTTTGTTCGCCTTGGCTAATATCGTAAAAATACAGTTAATACAATATATTATCTTTTTATTGACTGTCGCAGGAGAATTCTCGCAAAACCGATCGGATTGCGCAAATATCCTGACGCGAATTGCGCCAGATCACGTCCAATTGGGCAATGTTCGGCAAATTATCGTGCAATGCAATTGGGCGTATGGTTTTGAGTAGCTTATTCAGCTAGTTATCGGCGAGTCTTCTTTGCGGGAATCTAGGCACGGCCTATGCAGAAAAACGGGGGGCTCTTGCAGTTTAGCAACAAGGAGAAGATATAATGGAGCTCATGTTTACCGCGCGGGGACACTCCTGCGATTTAATTATACATCCCGTTTCCAAGAAGACCGCCCAACTTATCAGAGAGCACGGCGTCGATGTCTACTCCATGAAGTCTTGGGATTGCTGGAGCAGGGGAAAGACGTCCATCTGGGGCATGCGTATCGACAACATCTGCCAGATTCAGGTCACATTGGACGGCGAACCCGTGGCGTTCGACCACCAGCGGGTCATCGCCAACCCTTTGATGCTGCGTCGGCGCATGTTTCTGGACAGCAGGGCGAAGTATCTTTGCGTTTTCGGTTTTGACAACGCAAGATGCAAGTTTTCCTGGAGGTGGTCCGACGTAAAGGGCTTCGATCCCGCCAAGTTCGAATTCATGGTGTATCAATGGGATCGCATCATGGGGCGGGAAGGATATCACATCCTGGACGATATACGCTACGACAACCGGGTTTCCGCCAGCCACGACTGGTGTGACGCCGCCGGCTTCACGCTGGTTCGACCGCGCCTCATCAACCTGGAGGATGTTCGCCGGGAGATCGCCGAAGAAAACGCCGAACGCGCCGATTCGCCGTTTTCCTCCGTTCAGTCCTTCGCGGAGGCGGTCACGGAGTAGGACGGCGCCGGGAGCGTTGCGTCGTTTCTCGTGGGGAGGCGCTTTTTCGAAAGCTCCTCCCCTGGATTTCTATTCAAAAATTTTCTTGCGGCGCGTCCTCCTTTTCTTTGCTCCATGTCGCTCCGGCGCGGCTTGGCCTTACAGGCCGCCGGCCGCCGCCTTCTCCACGTTCGCGTCCTCGAAGACGATGACGGGGCGTCGCCGCCCCGCTCCATGGACATGCGCTTGACCGTGGCTGGCGTTTCAGCCAAGAGCAGCTTGCCGACGGCTGTGGACCCGGTGAAGTCGATCTTGCGCACGGTCTTGTTCGACGTCAGATATCCACCGATGATCTTGGCGTCGCGTGGGCGCGTGCATCCGGCCGGCTGGCGGGGCAGCGTCTTCTGGCCGGCAACCAGTCGAAAACGGCGCCAGAGAGAGGTGGGGCGGAACACCACCGGGCGACTCGCGGCCAAGGGGGCGCTCAACTTGCGGGCGATCCTGGAGATGGAGAAATTCCAGGGCGCGATGAGCCGTTCTCAACGCCTTCGCACCGCACCACTTGGGCCGCCGGGAGAGGGCGGAGGCGGAATTCATACAAGGAAGCTGACGCGTCGCTCGATCGGATTTGCGGCGGGCCGAGTTTCCGTCTAAAAACGCAGGCGTCGGCGTTGAGGGGCGTTTCTGCGCCAAGGCTGCATCGAGGCGATGCTTTTGGGCGTCAAGCGTCTTGTTTTTCGCCTGCGGACTGCCCGTTGACGGGGAAAAAGCGCCGGGAGGCGCAATTTTTGGGGCGAAGCGTCCATGGACGGCGCCTCGCCTGAAGCAAGGCTCCAAGGAGGCGTATGCGTTTTATCCATCAGACGTCCACGGATCCCGCCTTTAATTTGGCCGCCGAAGAGTGGCTGCTGCGTCACACCCGGGAAGACGTGTTCATGCTGTGGCGAAACGCCAAGGCCGTGATCGTGGGCCGTAACCAGAACACGATTTCGGAGATCAACGAGGCCTTCGTTCGCAAAAACGGCGTGTCGGTGATTCGGCGGCTGACCGGCGGCGGAGCCGTGTTCCATGATTTGGGGAACATCAATTTCACCATCATCGCCCTGAACAACGACACGGAGACCCTCGATTTCCAGCGTTTCGCCAAGCCGGTCCTGGCGGCGCTGCAGTCCATGGGGATTCCCTGCTCCTTCAACGGCCGCAACGATCTGGTCATCGAGGACAGAAAATTTTCCGGCAACGCCCAGCACTTATGGAAGGGGCGCGTGCTGCATCACGGTACGCTGCTCTACGCCTCCAAGATGGAGGACTTGTCCGGCGCCTTGAAGATCCATCCGGAAAAATATCGGGACAAGGCGGTCAAGAGCGTGCGGGCGCGCGTCACCAACATCGCGAGCCACCTGCCCGAGTCCATGGAGATCACCGAGTTCATGGGGCGGCTCATGGCGCGCATGGCCGGGGAGGAAGGCGTTCGGGTAGAGAATGCGCTCAGCGGCGAGGAGATCTTGGCCGTCAACGAACTGGCTGAGGAGAAGTATCGCTCCTGGGATTGGAACTACGGCCGTTCGCCCGCTTACGCATTCGCCTGGCGCACGCGAACGCCGGGCGGGGTGCTGGACGTGCGCATGGACGTGCAGGACGGGGTCATTCAGGGCATCCGGATCTTCGGGGACTACTTCGGCGTGCGCGACGTCTCCGAGCTGGAGGACAGGCTCAAAGGCTGCCGCCACGACCGAATCGCCCTAGCCGAGCGTTTGCAAGGCGTCGTGCTGGACGACTATTTTCAGCACGTCGAGGAAGAGACCTTTTTGGATTGTTTGTTTTGATCCGATGCGGCGCCCGGCCGCTCGGCGAAGGCCCCCTACGCCAAAAATTGAGTCGCGCCTCGGTTTTGCCTTTCCAACAGCGCGGCGTTATCATCTTTCATGCAGCGAAAAACGCCGGCGTTTTCCGCTTTCGTTTGTCGATGCGCTATAGGCGGAAGGAAGATGTTGAAGGAAAGGGTGACGGCGACGTTGGTCGCCAATGCGGGCGTTTTGGTCGAGTATAACGGCGTGCGCCTGCTGGTTGACGGTCTGCACCACGAAGAAGGCCATCCGTTCAGCAAGGTTCCGGAAGAGACTCTTGGCCGAATGATGGACGGCGTTGATCCCTACGCCTCCATCGACTACGTTTTCTTCACCCACGAACACCCGGACCATTTCACGCCGGCTTGCGCGGCGGACTATCTGAAGCGCCAGCCGGTCAAGGGCCTGTTCTTGCCGGCTCAAGTTTCGGACGACTCGGCTCGGCTCTACGACGATGCGCAGGGGCGCTCCATCTTCTGCAAGCGGTTCGGCCTGGCGCCCGGAGAAATGGAGCGTTGCGTTCTCGCCGACGGCGTGGAGGCGGCCGGCCTGGGCGCCCGGCACATGGGGCCGCAATTCCGGAACGTGCGCAACGACTGCATTCTGCTCACTCTGGGCGGTTCGAACCTGCTGTTCACCGGGGATGCGGACCACGTTCCCGAGTTCTACGAGGAAGCCCTGTCGGATGTTGTTTTGGACGCTGTGTTCGTCAATCCGCTTTTCTTCCATCATCCTAAGGGCCGCGCCGTCATCAACGAGATTTTCAGGCCCCGTTATCTGGCGATCTACCACGTTCCCTTTGAGCAGGACGACGACTTGCAGTTCGGAAAGCTCGTTGCGCGCGACATCGAAAGGCATGGAAGGCCGGACGTTCAGACCAGGGTGCTGCAGGCCGAAGGGCAGACGTTGGAGATTGCGCCGCGGCCGCGTTGAGGCCGCAGCGGGCGGGGCGTTTCCTTGGTTCTTTGCAGGAAGTTGCTTAACCGTGCTCGTCTGCTGGCGATAGGGCTTCAGAAATAATGAACCTCCATTTGAGGGATAGACATTATAAAGTTTTTGAAGAGGGGTCTGGGGAGAAACTTTTTTCAAAAGTTTCTCCCCAGGAATCCCTTCTCAAAATAAGGACATGGGGGAGGCGTTATGGATTTGATTCGAGTGGACAAAGAGCGTTGCGTGGGATGCGGATTGTGCGCGGAGGTTTGCCCTGTGGGAGCTCTGGCCATGGGGACGGCCGGCCCCGAAGCCGTCGCTCCTGACGAGTGCATTCGCTGCGGGCATTGCGTGGCCGTCTGCGGGCAGGACGCGCTGGACAACCGGCTGGCGCCGCTCGCCGGCCAAGGCCGGTTGGAGACGTATCCGGTCCTGGACGCGAACACGGCCGAGCTTTTTCTGCGCTCCCGCCGGTCCGTTCGCTGTTACAGGGAAAAGTCCGTACCACGGGCGGAGTTGGAGCGCTTGGTGAACATCGCCCGATTCGCCCCTACGGCCAGCAACAGCCAAAGTGTTTCGTACTACGTGGTGGAGTCGCGGCGCTTGCTGGACGAACTGGCGGGGCGGGTGGTCGATTGGATGGAGGTCCAAGTCGCGGCCGGAACGCATTACTCCAGCTTCCCCGGCCACGTGCAGGCGCACCGCAAGTTCGGCAAGGACACCATTTTTCGGGGCGCGCCCCATCTGGTCGTTGCGGCCGCTCCGGAAGCCCTGAAGAACCGGCGCGACAACACGGTGTTCGCTCTGGCCTATATGGAGCTGTTCGCCGGCTCCGTAGGGCTCGGCAGCTGCTGGGCGGGATTGTTCGAGCTGTTCGCCGCAGCGAACAGGCAAACCGTGGAGAAGGCCTTGGGGATCCGTTCCGGTCTGACGTTCACGGGCGCGGTCATGGTGGGGTATCCCCTCTATCGCTTCTCCAAGATCGTGGACCGGGACCCGTTGGAAGTCTCCTGGGTGGCGTCGGGCGATCTCGACTGATTTCTGGCCGGGCGCGTATCTCCTCCGGTCTTTTCGTGCTTAAAGCGAAGTTTTTCGAGGCGTCGGCCATTCTTCCGCAAGAATGGCCGGCGCCTCGGTTGCATGCTTCCGCAACAAACGCCCGTGACTGTCCGAAATTTCGGACACACTCGCGCCAACGCCCCAGGCGCGTTGATTTTCCGGATAAAAAATTCATTGAAATATAGAATGTTAACGGACAACTTTTCCCCTGGTCCAATACATGCTTACAATGGGGGAAAATGGTCTCGCGGCTTGGCCTCCGCTGTATTGGGCGGGGCGGGCTTGGTTTATCGTCGCCGTGCGGAGGCGAAACGTCTGGCGAGCGGTGTGCGCGATCGATCGGCCGGACATTGCGGCGACGCCTTTGGATGGAGTCCTTCCGTGGAAAGCAGGGTGGAATTATGGACAAAGCGGCGCGCGGCGCAGCCTTGGAACGCTGCAACGGCGGCTTGAGGCGCCAGGTCCGCAACGGCGCGGCCTGCTCCGGGCGAGCGCTCGGCGCGGGTTGTCCTTTTCGGAGAAGTCCCATGCGGTTCAGTCGGTTTTTCATTGTTGCGCTGCTTTTGGCGGGCCTTGCGGCGGTCTCCGTCCCGGCTCGCGCTGACGACGTCAAGCTTCCGTCCAAATACTGCATTCTGGTGCTGAATTCCTACCACCACGGCTACGCCTGGTCAGACAACATCATGAAGGGCCTGCGCCAGGAATTGGCCGCGCAACACGTGTCGGCCGACCTGTATCTCGACTACCTGGACACCAAGCGAACCGGCAGGCTCGCCGTGCTCGAATCGCTTCGGCTGCTGCAAACGAAGTATAAAAACAAGCGCTTCGACGTGGTGATCACCGCGGACAACTTTGCATTCACCTTCGCCCTGGACCATCGCCAGGAGCTCTTTCCCGATACGCCGATGGTTTTTTGCGGAGTGAACGATTTCGATCCCTCGCGGCTTCAGGGAGTCCCGGCCACGGGCGTGGTGGAGAACTCCGACGTGGCTGCGACCCTGCGCCTCGCCCAAGAGCTGCATCCCGATGTGGACCGGGTCGTGGTGGTGGGCGACAACTCCGTCACTGGCCGGGCGATTCGAGCCCAGGTGCGCGACGCCGAGAAGGAGCTGAGTCCCGGCCTGCGCTTCGAATACGTGGAGGGCTCCTTGCGGACCATCCTGGAGCGGTTGCGCGGCCTCGGGTCCCGCGACATCGTGTTCAGCATTCCGTTCTATGCTTACGAAGGCAACGCCTCCAACGGCTGGTTCTACGATGCAAGCGAGGTCCAGGAACTGATAGCCAAGGCCTCCAATCGCCCGGTCTATTCGACCTGGGCTTTTCAACTCGGCCACGACAGCGTGGGCGGCAAGTTGATCTCCGGCGTCGAGCAAGGCCGCTTGGTCGGGGAGTTGGCTGTCCAGGTGCTCCGCGGCGCGCCGGTGGAGTCCATTCCGATCATTCGTAAGTCGAACAATTTATACATGTTCGACTATAATCAATTGAAGCGCTGGAGCGTTTCCCAATCCTTGCTGCCGGCGGACTCCATCATCGTCAATGCGCCCAAGGCGTTCTACGAGGTGGACAAGGATCTGTTCTGGCTCGGGTTGTTCTGTTTCGTATTGCTTTCCGGCCTTTCGATCCTGCTGATCGTGAACGTCGCACGCCGGCGCAGGATTGCGGAGCGGCTCAAGAGCCAGCTTTCTTTCCTGGAAATTTTGATGGACGCCATCCCTCAGCTTGTGTCCTGGAAAGACTCCCGGCAACGCTACCTCGGCGCCAACAGGTCCTTCGCGAACTTTTTCGGCTTGGAGGAGCCGGCCGACGTGATTCAGTTGGCGGACGATGAGTTCATCCGCGCGACATCGTTTGTGAAATGGGCTGCGACGCACGACCGCCAGGTGCTCCGGACGCAAGAACCGCTGGTTCGCGCGCGCGTGTCCTTGCGCGATCCCCATCAGGCGAATGACGGCGACGACATGGTCTGGCTGGAGATCAACAAGGTTCCCCTTTACGACCTGCAGGGACGGGCCGTAGGCACGCTTTCCACCGCGGAGAACGTCACACGCGAAGTCGAGTTGGAGCAGCAATTGCTGCGGTCGCAGAAAATGGAGGCCATCGGCGCCCTGGCCGGCGGCGTGGCCCATGACTTCAACAACATTTTGACCAGCATCATCAACTCCACCGAGCTGGCCTTGATGGACGTGGAAAAAAACAGCGACACCGGCATGGACTTGGGGCGGGTGCTCAAGGCGGCGGATCGCGGCAAGCGCCTGGTGGAGCAAATCATGACCTTTTCCCGGCCGTCCCAGGAGGGCTTTCGCCCCACCAATCTGGCCGAGCTGGTGCGCGAAATCGTGGCCTTGCTGACGCCGTCCATCCCTTGCAACATTCTGGTCGTGGCCAAGGTGGACCCGGAAGTCGAGAAAGCCGGCAAGATTCTGGTCGATCCCACTCAGATTCATCAGGTCCTTATGAACCTATGCACCAACGCCTACCAGGCCATGCGGGGCGCGGGCGGGCAACTGACCGTATCCTTGTCCCTCAAGGACCTGGGGGAGGAGGAGGCTGGCGCCCTGAACATGCGGCCGGGGCCCTGTCTCCGGTTGACCGTGGCCGATACGGGGCCCGGCGTGGACCCGGCCATCGCGGACAAGATTTTCGATCCTTTTTTCACCACCAAGGGCAAGCACGAGGGCACCGGTCTGGGGTTGGCCGTGGTGCTGGGCGTGGTCAAGAACCACTGCGGCTCGGTGCGGCTTTTGAGAGAGACGGGAGAAGAGGTGGTGTTCGAAGTGCTTTTGCCGGCGACGCACGCCCTTGACGGGGAAGCCGCGGCCGCGCCTCGCGCGCTTGGCGACGCCAAGGCCCGCCTGCTCTTTGTGGAGGACGACCGGGACCAGTTGGCCGCCACGCCGCGCATTTTGAAGGGCTTTGGGTTCGAGACCGTGGCTGTGGAGGGTGCGGCCGAGGCCCTGGACGTCTTGGAACGCCGGAGTTTCGATCTGGTCCTTACGGATTTCGATATGCCGGGTAAGAGCGGCGTGCAGTTGGCCAAGGAGATCGGCTTGCGTTGGCCCGGACTGCCGATCCTGCTGATCTCCGGCCGCTCCCAGGCCGCCGCGGCCGCCGAAGGCGTAAGCAACGTGGCCGCGGTGCTGGCCAAGCCCTATACGGGGCGCGAGTTGTCCGACGCGATTCGCCAGGCCTTGGCAGGCCTGATGCGCGACGCCGAACAGGCTTGTCCCGCCGCGGTCGAGGCGGGCGCCCATGCACTCGAGGAGGAGAAATGCCCCGCATCCTGATCGTTGACGATGAAATCGACGTCCGGGAGACCATGTGCAGCCTGGGCCGCCGGAGGCGGTACGACTGCGGCGAGGCGGCCGATCTGGCCTCGGCGCGCCTCTGCCTGAGCCGGGATGCGTACGACGTCATACTCCTGGACCTGCGCCTACCGGACGGCAACGGCATGGACTTGATGGCCGACGTTCAGGCCATGGACGTTCCGCCCGAGGTGATTATTCTTACCGGCCGCGGAGACCCCGACGGCGCCGAGCTGGCGCTTCAGAACGGAGTATGGGATTACTTGGTGAAGCCCGCGTCCATCAAGCAGATTTCATTGTCCCTCGACCGCGCCGTCCGCTACCACGAGGAAAAGGCGAACAGCGGCGGCCGCCGCGCCCTGAATATGGGCGAGGTCAAGGGCTCCTCTCCGGCCATGCGGGCCTGCTACGACCAGGTCGCGGCCGCCTCGGCCTCCGCGTCCGCCGTGCTCATTACGGGAGAGACCGGTTCGGGCAAGGAGTTGTTCGCCCGGATCATCCACGCCAACTCCAACAGGGCGGACCAACCCTTCGTGGCCGTGGACTGCGCCTCCTTGACCGACACGCTGGTGGAGTCCACGCTTTTCGGCCATCGCCGCGGCGCCTTCACCGGCGCCAGCGAGGACCGCAAGGGGCTGGTCGCCATGGCCAACACCGGGACCCTGTTCCTGGACGAGGTGGGAGAACTGCCTCTGGGGCTCCAGAAGTCCCTGCTGCGCGTGCTGCAGGAAAAGCGTTTTCGTCCGGTGGGCGAGACGTACGAAGTCCGGTCGGATTTCCGGCTCATCTCGGCCACCAACCGCGACCTGGAAGCGATGGTGCGCCAGGGGGCGTTCCGCTCCGATTTGCTCTTTCGCTTGAAAACCATGCACCTGAGCCTGCCGCCGTTGCGCGAGCGGGGCGAGGATCTCAAGAATCTGGCCGTGGAGCAGGTGGATGCGTTGTGCAAGGAGCAGGACCTCCCCTCCAAAGGCTTTTCCGCGGACTTTTTCGAAGTGCTCGCGGCGCACGATTGGCCGGGCAACGTGCGCGAGCTGTTCAATGTCCTTGAACGGGCTGTGGTTACGTCCGGCTGCGAGAAGACCCTGTACGCCATGCACTTGCCGCTGGAGTTGCGAGTCAAGGCGGCCAAGGCCCGCTTCGCTTCGCAAGCGCCCGACGTCCGTGAAGACGTCTCGCCGGTTGCGTCCGTTTCGTCCCCGCCCGCCGCATCGGTGGGCGCCTGTTTGCCGCTGCCGGGGCTCAAGGCGTACAAGCGCCAACTCGAGCGCGACTATCTGTCCCGCCTGCTCGCCGAAACCGAGGGCGATGTCACGGCCATGCTGGACGTTTCCGGGTTGTCGCGGTCCCATCTGTACGCATTGCTCAAGAAACATCATCTTCACCAACTATAGGTGCTGTCGAGGCCCGGAGGCGCCGGGGCGGCTTTGGAGATCCTACCTTTTTTGTCTGATTTTTCGGACAGTGAAGGCGTCTTGTCCGTTTTTCCGAACAAAAATTGTTTTCATCTCCACGTGTTGAGCGCGAAGCAGCTTTGTTATGCGCCGAGAATTTTTCGTAATATACTGGAAAATTGATGTTTGCCGGTGCAAAGGCTTTGCGGCGCCCTTTTTGTAATGAAGCAACCGTAAAGATGGCGGGCAAGCGCGGCGCAGGGAAATTTTTCGCAGGATCCGGCGCCGCGCGGGGCGGCAAGCCGGGTGTTCGAAAGGAGATGCGCCAGGGCAAGACGCAGATCGCCGAGGGCGAGACGGCGTTTGGGCGTGGAGCGAGGACGTGGGCGGGCGCGCCGGTTATCCTGAATCGTTCGCAATGCAGCCCGCGCTTTTCAAAGAAAAGCGTCCTCAAGCTCCAAAAATTTTGGTATGGCGTTGGCGTCCAGACATTATCATCAACCGGAGCCTCAAAGATGACGACGCAGCGGCTGCAACGCAACCTGTCCAAAGGCGCCGGCCGGCGCAAGCTTCCGTCGGGTGAAGCGGCGAAGATCGGCCGATGTTTTTGCCTGTTGTCTTTGGCGGGACGACCGGCCGGCGATGGCTCCTAATTTTTCGTATAGCGTGGTGGACTATGCCGCGGTCTCAAAAGTCCTCGGAACCGATTTTTTCCCCTTGGAGTCTTTCCAGTTGCTCGTCGGCGCATTGTCCCCGGCCGGAAGTCCGGCCATGATTCCTGCTTTTTTCAACTTGGCGTCGGGCTTCATCGCCCGCCTCCATGGTCCTGAAGATTCTTGCGCGCCTGGTTTGCGATTCTGGAAGTCTTGCGCATTCGCCGCCGCGCCGTTCTCCGTTTGGGGGGCGCTCGGTGTGGAGCGCGTCATTCTTTGCAAGACATTGTGGTCTTTTTTGCTGTATGGTCTGGTGATAAGCGTTGCGGCTTTTCTCATGGGTCGCCGTGTCTTTCTCCAGGCTTGTTTTTATTCGTTTGAAACCACTGCGGCGGTCCATCCGGGGCTGCCGGGAACCAGGAGAACGCCATGGCCAATAACGCCAAAATTGTGAAAGATTTTGAGGCTATTGTCGGGGCCGGGAACGTCATGACCCAGGAAGTCGACTTGCACGCCTATTCGTACGACGCGGCCGTGCTTCCGTCCCAGACGCCGAGTGTGGCGGTTCGGCCCACCACCGAAGAGCAACTCGCCCAGGTCGTGCGCGTTTGCAATGAGAAAGGAACGCCGTTCGCGGTCCGCGGCGCGGGCACGAACCTGTCCGGCGGGACCATTCCTCCGAAGGACGGCGTGGTGGTGCTCACCGGAGCTTTGAACGAGATTTTGGAGATCAACGAAGAGGACTTGTACGCCGTCTGCCAGCCCGGCGTGATCACCGCCAAGTTCGCTGCGGAGGTCGCCTCCCGCGGATTGTTCTATCCTCCCGATCCCGGCTCCCAGGCCGTGTCCACGCTGGGCGGCAACGTGGCCGAGAACGCCGGAGGCTTGCGCGGGCTGAAGTACGGCGTGACCAAGGACTATCTCATGGGCATAGATTTCTTTGACCTGAACGGGGAGATGGTCACCTCCGGCTCGCGCACGGTCAAGTGCGTCACCGGCTACAACCTGCCCGGGCTCATGTGCTCCTCCGAGGGCACGCTGGGCGTGTTCGCCAAGCTCATCTTCAAGCTCGTTCCGCCGCCGCGGGCCTCCCAGGCCATGCTGGCCGTGTACGACGACATCCTGAACGCCTCGCGCACCGTGTCGGCCATCATCCGCAACAAGATCATGCCGTGCACGCTGGAGATCATGGACAACGTGACCATTCGCACGGTGGAGGGATTCCGCAGCGCGGGCCTGCCTACGGACGCCGCCGCATTGCTGCTCATCGAAGTGGACGGCCATCCGGCGCAGGTTCAGGACGAAGCGGCCATGGTGCAGAAAATCTGCAAGGAGGAAGGGGTGCGGACCATAGAGATGGCCCGCGACGCCGCGCACAAGGACAGGCTCTGGCAGGCCCGGCGCGACGCGCTGCCCGCCTTGGCCAATTTCAGGCCCACCTGCATACTCGAGGACGCCACCGTGCCGCGCTCCCAGATGTCGGCCATGGTGGACGCCCTGCGGCGCATCGCCAAGGAGTACAACATTTCCATAGGCACCTTCGGCCACGCCGGAGACGGCAATCTGCATCCGACCATCACGACCGACAAGCGTGACAAGGAAGAGTGGAAGCGGGTCGAAGCCGGGATCGACGCCATCTTCAAGGAAGCTCTGTCTCTGGGCGGCACGCTGTCCGGCGAGCACGGCATCGGCATCAGCAAGGCCAAGTGGATGGTGGACGAGACCTCGCCGGCCACCATCGAATGGTGCCGCGGGCTGAAGGCGGCGCTTGATCCCAAGGGCATTCTCAATCCTGGCAAAATGTTCTGGGGTTAGGGGGAAATATGTCCGATATCCACGAACTGATCAGACTGCTGGGAGAGTTGGACGACGACCTCGTAGGCTGCATGCGTTGCGGCATGTGCCAGGCGGCTTGTCCGGTATTTGCAAAGACCGGGCGCGAGGCCGACGTGGCGAGGGGCAAACTGGCCCTGCTCGACGGTTTGGCCCACGAGATGATCAAGAATCCGGAAGGCGTCAAGGAGCGTTTGGAGCTCTGCCTGCTCTGCGGCTCCTGCCAGGCCTCCTGCCCCTCGGGCGTTCACATTTTGGACATCTTCCTCAAGGCCCGGGCCATCCTGACCGGGTACATGGGGCTGTCGCCGGTCAAGAAGCTGATTTTCCATCAACTGATTTCCCGGCCCAAGCTCTTTGACTCCCTGCTCGGCTTGGGCTCCAAGCTGCAGGGCGTCTTCGCCAAACCGGTCAGCGACGTTCTCGGCACCTCCTGCGCGCGCTTTCATTCTCCCCTGGGCGATCGGCATTTCCCGCATCTGGCCGCAAAGCCTTTGCACAAGCTGCAAAAGGAGTTGGACGAGCCCAAGGGAAGCTCCGGACTGAAAGTCGCCTTCTTCCCGGGATGCATGGCGGACAAGGTCTACCCGCAAACGGCGCTGGCCGCCCTCAAGGTCCTGCGCCACTACGGCGTGGGCGTGTTTCTGCCCTCGGGCCAGGCTTGTTGCGGCATCCCGTCCTTATCCTCAGGCGATGAATCGTCTTTTGAAACCATGACCGCAATCAACCTGGAGTTGTTCGAAAAAGGCTCCTTCGACTATCTGGTGACCGTTTGCGCAACCTGCGCCGCCACCCTCAAGGACGTGTGGCCGGTCATGCTTCGGGACCCCGAGTTGAAGGTGAAAGCCAAGGCGCTCTCCGGGAAGGTCTTGGACATCTCGGAGCTGCTCGTGGACAAGCTGGGCGTGGCGCCGATCGAAGCGGCGCACAACGGCCGGAAAGTCACCTACCACGACCCGTGCCACCTGCGGAACTCCCTGAAGGTCACGGCGCAGCCGCGCGTTCTGCTCAAGGCGAACCCGGACGTGGAGTACGTCGAGATGGCCGAGGCCGCCTCGTGCTGCGGTTGCGGCGGATCTTTTTCCTTGGCGCATTACGACCTGTCCTGCGAGATCGGCCAGCGCAAAGCGAAAAATATTGTCGAAAGCGGCGCTTCCGAGGTCGCCACCTCTTGCCCCGCGTGCATCATGCAGATATCAGATATGTTATCTCAGGGACGTCAAGAGATTCCGGTGCGCCATGTCATCGAGGTCTACGCCGAGAACCTGTCGTAGGCCGGATCGCCAAAAAAAGGAAAGACATGCCCAGTCGTCGATACACCATAGCAACGGAAACCCGGGGCGCCCGCGGCGCCCGCGGCGCCGTGCAGGGGCTTCTGCGCAGGGCGGGGCGGCCTTCGCCGCCGCCGTCCGGGCCGCAAGGCGGGGTGCGAAGGAGACGGCGGCTGGCGTCGAAGAAATAGTCGAAAAGGCTGCGGCGTTGGCCGACGGCCTGATTTTTGCGGCGAGAGGCTCAAGGAAACGGTCCCGGTTCGATCCCGGGCCGTTCCCGCTTGTTGTGAGGCGTTGATTTCGGCGACACCAACCTGCGCCTGCAGGCGTAGCAATTTCATGGAGGCGGCATGGCAAACCAGAATGGGATCGATTCTCTTCAAATGTTCACCAGCAAAGCTGAGGCGGTTTCCTGCGTGGTGAGTCAAGCCGCCTCCATGAGCCAGGTGTTCGACTACGTCGTGGACGTCTGCGACAAGAGGGAGGCGTGCCAGCTTCTCATCCCGGGTTGCGAGGAAGCGCTCTCCCAAAAGGCCGCGGGTTTGTGTGAGGCGAAACGGGCCAAAGTCGTGGCCGCTCCCAACCTGTCCAAGCGCGACTTCGGCTCTTTGAAAAAAAAGTGCGAGGAGAAGGGGATTCTCTGCATTGACGAGGGCATGCGCGACCGCGAGCATCTCGCCGGCATCGACATCGGCCTGGCCGTGTGCCAAGTCGGCATCGCGGACACCGGCACTGTGGTTCTGGATTCCGATTCCGAGGAGGTGCGTCTTTCCTCCATGGTTTCCGAAGTTTTTGTGGCCGTTGTCGACCGCAAGGACATCTTTGCGGACGCCTTTGCGGCCGAAAAGGCGGTGAACCGGCTGATACTCAAGAATTCGTCGTACACCGCGTTCATCACTGGCGCGTCCCGCACCTCGGACATCGAGCGCGTGCTGGCCCTGGGCGTCCACGGCCCCTTGGAGATGCACGTCGTGATCCTGGACAAGAAAAACAAAAAGGCCGGAGCCTAGGGGGACGCCATGCAGCAAGCGAAAGATTTGAAGACGTACCGTGAGGAGCTCGGCGAGGCGATCGACAATACGTTCCTGCACAACACCATGGACAAATTCGCCCGCGCCTATCCCCAGGGCCGGGAGAACGCCTTTACAGGGCTGGACCCCCAGGCTCTGATCGCCGAGGTGGTCGAGTCCAAGGACTCCGCCATCGGGCGCATGGAGGAGCTTTACCAGGAATTCAAGAAAAACGCCGAGGCGGCGGGCGTTCAGGTGCATTTGGCCCGCACAGCGGCCGAGGCCACCGACATCATTACCCGCATCGCCCGGGAGGAAGGCTGCTCCCGGGTCGTCAAGTCCAAGTCGATGACCGCGGAAGAGGTGAGGCTCAGCCGCCATTTGGCGGGAGAGGGGATGGACATCACCGAAGCCGACCTGGGCGAATGGATCATTCAGCTTCGCCATGAGGGCCCTTCGCACATGGTCCTGCCGGCCATCCACCTGTCGCGCGACCAGGTCGCCGAATTGTTCAGCGAAGTCACGGGCGCTTTGCAGTCCAACGACATCGAGAAGCTGGTCAAGGTGGCCCGGCGGGAGCTGCGGGTGAAGTTCGCGGAGGGAGACATGGGCGTTTCCGGGGCCAATTTTTGTTTGGCCGACAGCGGAACCATCGGATTCGTCACCAACGAAGGCAACGCCCGGCTGCTCACCACGCTGCCCCGCGTCCATGTCGCTCTGATGGGCCTGGATAAAGTGGTTCCGAATCTGCACGAGGCGCTGAAGGTGCTCAGGGTGCTGCCGCGCAACGCCACGGGCCAGGCCATCACCTCCTACGTGACCTGGATTCACGGCCCCGTGGAGTGCAAGGCCGCCAGGAACGACCGAAAGATCTTCCACATCGTTTTCCTGGACAACGGCCGCACCACCTTGGCCAAGGACCCGTTGTTCAGCCAGATACTGCGCTGCGTCCGTTGCGGCGCCTGCGCCAACGTCTGCCCGGTGTTCCGTATGGTCGGCGGCCATCATTTCGGGCATATCTACGTCGGCGCCATCGGCTTGATTTTCACCTATTTCTTCCACGGACGGGACAATGCCAAGAATCTGGTCAAGAACTGCATCAACTGCCAGGCGTGCAAATCGGTCTGCGCCGCGGGCATCGACCTGCCGCGCCTAAGACGTTGGTCGCGCGCATTCAGGACCAGGAGGGCCACGAACTGGACTCCCGGCTGCTGAGCCTGGCCATGTCCAACCGCCGATTCTTCCACGGTCTGTTGCGCAGCGCGCGTTTCGCTCAGAAGGCGTTCGGGGTCAAGACGTCGGACGGCGGCAAGGCCCGGTTCGTACGCCATCTGCCCATGCTGCTCTCCAAGGAGCACCGTTTCCGCGAGATTCCGCGCATGGCCGATACACCGTTCCGCGACAAGTTCCCCAAGCTGCGCGAAAAAGTGGACCACCCGCGCTTTACTGTGGCCCTGTTCGGCGGCTGCGCCCAGGACTTCATGTTTCCCGAGCACCTGGAGGCCGGATTGGAAACGTTCCGCGGCCGTCAGACGGACGTCCGCTATCCCATGTCCCAGACCTGCTGCGGACTGCCGCTCATGATGATGGGTGAGACCGCGGCCGAGCTGCAGACGGCCAAGCAGAACATCAAGGCCTTCGACCCGGCTACGCTGGACAATATCGTGACGCTGTGTCCGTCGTGCGCTTCGCATTTGAAGAACTACCCCAACCTGTTCGAAAATGATCCGGAGTGGCGACTGATGGCCGAGCGGTTCGCGGAGAAGATCATCGATTACTCTTCCTTCATGCACGACAAGCTGGGGGTTGGGGCGGAAGACTTCGACCAGGGCGGCCCTCGCGCGGCGTACCACGCCCCGTGCCACCTGTGCCGCGGGCTCGGCGTGCACGACGCCCCCAGGGAGTTGCTGCGCACCGGCGGATACGACTACGTCGAAATGCAGGAAGAAGAGGTGTGCTGCGGCTTCGGCGGGTCCTATTCCGTCAAGTTCCCGCGCATCTCCGAGCAGATACTGAAAAACAAGCTGGACCACATCAGAGAGGCCGACCCCTCCGTTTTGGTGACGGATTGTCCCGGCTGCGTGATGCAGATTCGCGGCGGTCTGGCCAAGCACGAATCCAACGTCAGAGTCCGGCACATGTCCGAGGCTTTGGCCGAACGCTTGCGCGAAAAATAGCCGGGGCTGGCGGGCGCGCCGCCGGGCGGTTCCTTACGCCCTAAGAGCGCATCCCTGTTAATCGGCCCACACGTCTTTAATCTTGGCTTGACGGCGCATTTCGGAGTTTTCCGGGATGCGCCGCTTTTTTATCCTTCAAACGCGCCGCACCGCCTCCCGTCTCTTGAATTGAAAATTGTAACACGTTATTGAAAATTGCGCGCATGCGCTTCGGAAAGGTCGTGTTGCAATATGTGCCGTTTCACTGCGTCTTATTGACTCGGGCGCGGGGCGAGCGTACCGCCTAATGGATTTCTTCTCGCATCGGGTGCGGAAAAAAGCGCGGCCTACGCCCTCCGGCCGCGCTTTATGTTCCGCCGCGGGTTCGTCCGGAGCAGGCCCCGACGGCGGCGCAGGCGTTCGCAGTGGGGGCGTGAAAACCGGGTCGCGGGGTTTGCCGCCATTGAACAGACAACCGTTTTCGTCCCGGCGGGGCGAGAAAGCCGACTCGGAGGGCGGAAGCGCCGGGCCGGGCGCCGGCCGGTTGAAGAACGTCGCCTTGGCGGCGCTTTTCCCTTGTTGCGCGCTCCTCGCCTGGTGGCTGCTGGGCCGCTGGCATGTGCTCAACCCCTATCTCACGCCCCCTCCCGGAGAGGTGCTGGATGCGGCGTATGCGTCTTTGTTGTCCGGGGAGTTGGCGCGGCATACCTGTATCAGCTTGGCGCGAGTGTTCGCAGGATTCTTCCTGACCGCGGCCTTGGCGTTGCCGCTGGCCGCGGCGCTGTATTTTTCCCCCGCTATGGAGCGCTTCTTGCGCGTTCCCTTGGAGTTCGTCCGCATCACGCCGCCGCTCGCCTTGATTCCCTTGCTGATTCTCTGGCTGGGCATCGGCGAGGGCTCCAAGCTGGCGATCATCGTGCTGGCGAGTTTCTTTCCGATTTTTCTCAACGCCATCGATGGGTTGAAGAATACGGACCCTCGCTTGTTGGAAATGGCCGAAACCATCGACTTGACGCCGTGGGATACGTTTTGGCGCGTGTTGCTGCCCTCGTCGCTGCCTTCGGTGATCACGGGCCTGCGCATCGGCTTCGGATACAGCTGGCGGGCGCTCATCGGCGCGGAGCTCATCGCCGCGGCCGCAGGGCTCGGCTACATGATCCTCGACGCAGAGGAGTTGGCCCGCACGGATCGGGTGTTTGTGGGCATTCTGGTCATCGGCGCGCTCGGTTATCTGTTCGACGCGGGGCTGTCGCGCTTTGCGGCCTGGATGAGCCGGCGGCTGCATCTGGCCAAGGGGCGGTGATCATGGCTGGGGTGCGGGTTTCCGGATTGTCCAAACGCTACCGGGCCGGGGGGCGCGGCGTCCAGGCGCTGGACAACGTGAACTTTGAGGTCGAGTCCGGGTCGTTCGTCGCCGTCGTGGGCTACAGCGGCTGCGGCAAGACCACCCTGTTCCGGCATATCGCCGGATTGGAGCGGCCCGACAGCGGCAGTGCGGAATTTTTCGAGAGCGCGGACCGGCCGGGGGGTGATCGGTCCGGAGTCGGCCGGTCCAGTGTTGATCAATCCGGACTTGTCCGCCCGAGGCTCGGCATGATGTTTCAGGAGCCCCGGCTGCTGAACTGGCTGACGGTTCGGGAGAATTTGCTGCTGGCCTTGCGCCGGACGACACTCGAGGACCGCGAGGGCGCGGTGCGCGAGGCCCTGGCGCAGGTGGGCCTGGGGGATTTCGGCGAGGCCTACCCGGATCAGCTTTCCGGGGGCATGGCCCAGCGGGCGGCTTTGGCGCGCGCGCTTTGCCGACGGCCGGACCTGCTGCTGATGGACGAGCCTTTCGGCGCTTTGGACGCCTTGACGCGTTTGCAGCTTCAGGCCGAGCTGGCCCGCATCTGGACCACGCGGCCCATGACCGTGTTGTGCATCACCCACGACATCGGCGAAGCCGTGATCCTGGCGGACCGGGTGCTGGTGATGAACGCCGGCGCCATCGTGGACGACCGGGCGATCGACCTGCCGAGACCGAGGAGATGGGGACAGCCTGCATTTGAATCCCTGAGAAAGGAACTGCTCGATATCATTCTCGACAACAACATCAATTAGGAGGTTCCCCATGAATGCCCGATTGCGGCGACTGGGGCTTGTCATGTTTGCGACGGCGTGCGCCGTCCTGGCGGCTGGAGCCGTCGCGGCCGGAGAGCTGAAGGAACTCAACATCTCCTACGTCAAGGCGCCGTTCAATTTACAGGTCATGGTCATGCGCAGCCAGCAGATGCTGGAGAAGGAATTCGCTCCGGACGGCGTAGAGGTCCGCTGGCGCGAGATCACCTCCGGCGCCAAGCAGGCCGAGGCCATGGCCGCCGGCTCGTTGGACATCGCTTCGGTCATCAACACCACGTCCGTGCTGCTGGCCAACGCCGGGGGCAATCGCATCAAGATCATCGGCGGGGTGAGCCGGCCTAGCAGGACCTTCGCCATCGTGGCCGGGAAGAATGGACCCGCGACGGTTGCCGAACTCAAGGGCAAGATCGTGGCCGGCCCCAAAGGCACGGTGCTGCACCAGATGCTGCTGGCCGCGTTGGCCAAGGAGGGGCTCAAGGCGTCCGACGTCAAATTCGTGAACATGAAGCTGCCCCAGGCCCGCACGGCCATGCTGTCCGGCAGCGTGGACGCTGCGCTTTTGGCCGCGAGTCTGGTCATCAAGTCCGAAGAGGCCGGAGCGCACGTCATCGTCACGGCGGACGGGCTGGTGACGCCTAAACTGGTCAGCGCCGCCTCCGAGGCGTTCGCGGCCGAGCACCCGGATGTCGTCGCCCGATACGAGAAGGTGTTCCGGAAGGCCATGGACTTCACTCACCGAAATCCGGCCCAAGCCGTGGCGATCGGCGCCAAGGAGCACGGCGTCAGCATCAAGGACGGCCAGATTCTGGCTGACTGGGCCGGGTTCACCGACCATTTGGACGCTTCGGACATCGTCAGCATGCGCGACGATCTGGAGTTTCTCCAGCAGAACGACATGCTCAAGCAGGCGTTCGATCCGGCGACGGCCTGTCTGCCCATCGCCTTCATGGAGTAGCGCATGGAGCGAACGTTCGGCCTCGCCGAGAAAGGCGGGCTCGTTTTGGTGAGCCGGAAGGATTTGCTCCGATGCACCGGCCCGACCCAGGTGATCGTCACGGCTTTGATGTTTCGCGTGTTTCGCCGGGCCGTGGCCGACCTGCCGGCCGAAACCCCGCCGGCCCGCACGGATATCCATGTTCTCTCGGCGTGTCCGCTGCAGGGGATCCTGGATTGCATCGACTGTGTGACCGGGGCGAGAACGCTGGACGACGGCCGGTTGACCGTTGCTCCGAACGCAGGCCCGGACGCGGCGCCTGCGGCCCTCCGGGGACGGTTCTATTTCGAGATCGGGATCAACGGCCGCTGGCGGGGATACTGGCCCGACAGCGGAATTTTCAACCAGGAGTTTCGGGACAAGGCGGGGCGATTCGAAGAGGGGCTCTGCTCGCCGGCCGAGGCTGCGGCCTACCAGAGCTGGAAACAGGGCTTGGCGGCTCGCATTCTTGGCGCCCCGGAAGACGAATTGCTGCACGTCCAAGACGTTGCGCCGCGAACCTGATACCGGTCGGCCGGCGCGCAGGAGACGCTATGAGTATCGTTATCGAACGACAGGCCTTGCAAACCATGCTGCTCGGCGTTCTGAGCTGCCAGTGTCCGGTGGACGAGTCCGTGGAGCGGGAGTTGTTCCGGTTGTTTCGAGCCGACCCGGCCGAGGAGGCGATGGATGTGGCCCCGTACATGGCCGTTGCGGACAAAAATTCTGTTCGCACGCCGCTGCATCTCTTCCTCGAATATTGTCGGTACGGACGCGACGACCCGCACGATTTCCGCATCGCCAACCAGGACGCCATTCGCTATTTTTGCTCGTTGTTCCACTACAAATCCGTGCTGGCCGGACTGGACCCGGTGAGCGTCCCGGACCCTGCGGCTCATCTGGTGGGGCATATGCTGCTGCCTGTCCGGCTGGATGGCGGCGCTTCGTCCGGCTCGGCGCGCATCGGGCCGCACACGGTCCGCCTGCGCAACCTGTTTATCCCGCCGGAAGTCGAACACGAGGTGGACGGCTGGCTGGGCGTGCATTTCGGCGCGGCCATCACGGTCCTGGACGAAGCCTCGGTGAAAATCGCCAAGGACCACCTGGGGCTGATCGAATCGTTCGAGACGCTGGCCGGCCGCTCCCCGGAAATCGACTACGCCAACTGCCAGACCTTCGGCGACCACCGCACGCGCACCGCCACGCGCTGGGAGCGCAATCTGTGAGAGCGTAATGGGGAGAGGGCAAGCTTTCCGGGGGAGAAGCTGCGGGAAAAAGTTTCTCCCCCGGACCCCTCTTCAAAAACTTTTATATGTTGATGCTTGAGTGGCGTTCAAGAGGTCGTGGGTTCGATTCCCTCCAGCTCCACCATTTTTATGGTGACAACCCGTCTCTCCAGAGTAATCCTCTGGGTAGACGGGTTTTCTTTTTCCCCTTGTATTCAAAGGGTTTCGGCCGTTTTGACATCTTTCCGGAACCTCTCTCCAGCCACCTGATTCTCTCCATTCTCCCCACGTTCATTCTCTGTTTGAGCCGGTATTCTCTGTTTTCTTCGGACAGGGTCCGACACGCGTCCGGTTACAGATATCCTTTCAGATTAAGCATTTAGCCGAATGACGGTATTTTGGGGTTGTGTTAAGACATCAAACGACCTGAAAAATCACTCATTTTCACAAACCAAAAGTCGCTCGCAGGTTTCGGGAAGTGATATTTATTCGGATTTCCGGCGGTCAGTATTTCCCATGATCCTCCGGTATCAATTCAAAATTGCAACTATAACGATTGAAATCACGGTCCCATTCTTGGATGGGATTGCCTTGGATCTTGAAAAACGATTTCAGTGATTTCCTGAGTTCTTTAATTTGAGATACCGCCCATTTACTTGGCCCTAAATCATTTCCAGAAGCTTCAAGTTTCCCATACTTAGGAGCCATCATGTAAAGTAATACCCACTGATCTTTGGGCATTTGATTGTTCTTCCTCGTCATCCCCATTGAATCACAGCTAACAACTTTTTCCACGTCTCCTACTGTAATCCTTATTGACATACTCACATGTATATCATGCTTTGGGACATAAACAGCCGGTGTTTCTAAAAAACGTATTTTAACATCCTTCCACTTTGTTCCTTGGGGTAGCGGGAAGGTCTCACCATTTTTTTCTTTGGGGCTATCGGCTTGAGTGTTTTTTTTGAACTGTGCGGCTTGCTTGTCGGCGTTGCTCAACATCTTTTGAAAAGCAGTCTTGGCGTCCTTGTTATATTTCTCGAAGAGTTGGTGTGCGTATTCGATATAAGTCTGCTCTTCAGGGATCATTGCCGAGAGTGATCTACCAACTTGAATATCCGTTTCTTCTAACCACAAAGCGACAGATTGGATCTTGTTCAACAAATCCTCACCACCAATGCTGAATTCATCGACATCCCAGTGCAACAAGGCTTCCACCAGATAATCCATGTCACTTCTAATATCCGGAGGAATGTCAGATCCTGTTTCAGACATCCCCTTGATACAAGTATCAATCCGGTGCTTCAAATTAATCACAATGGTTGACAGTGGGTATGGGTGCCAGGCCACATGATGACTGGTTCGATCAGTAACAGCTTTTTGGCAAAGCATCCAATATTCTCGGAGCATCATGAAGTACCTTGAAGTAGAGCGGTACTGGGCATTTCCTTCTGGCGATGGGTATATACAGCTTCTCAGCTTTACGTTAACGATATAGTCGCGTGCCTCTTTGATCGGCTGCAAGGCGTCATCAAGGCATTTATTCATAACCTCAGAAATTGATTCTTTTGTTTTCCCGCCGTCAGCATTGATTGCAGGCATGTCAGGATGATGAAGCAACATTACAGAATAGAATGCAGAAAGGGTATCCAAAGGATTTGTGGCTTCGGATGATTCTTCCGTAAATAACTGGCCGTATATTTTTTTTAGCAAAGGCTCTCTTTCAACCGAATGGTTAACCCATTCGAGAAGGGACCGTTCCAAGGCACTAAAATCATCCTCAGGTATTGAGCCGGGATAAAATACATTTGCTCGAAGAAGGTCTCTCAAGCAGATCGTTGCCGCAATTGCGTTGGTAAGATTGTGTCCAAATAACTCGCTCTTCTTAATTTCTTCTTCCGGTTCCCCTTGCTTGATGGCCCATAATCTTTTTACGACTGCTTGCCCTTGCAATAAGGGGTGCTCGATTTTTTCATATTCCCATGGAGGCATTGAAGGAAGCTCATCAATGTCCAAATTGAGTAGTACCATTTCCCTGCATCGATTTTCTATGACGTGTTCAGAGTCTCCTATCCATGTATTTATAATACAGCAAGGAAACGATCTTTTTGTATTGGCTCCCATGGGAACAACTTTAGGATAACAGTCAACACCGTTCATTTTCATTTCTGATACGGGAGGCACTTCAGACCTGACAGCAATTAGTGGAAATGTGTGAAGCGCTTTTACAACAGTACATGCCGGGCATTCGTCATTAGCAGCCTCGATTACAGGCAAATAAGCCAGTGCTTCATGAAATGCTTTTTGAGCTTCCTCAATTCCAATATGGCTGTGAGATTCTAATTGGGGCGGCAGTTTACACTTTGCATCTTTGATGCAGTTCGTCGTGCAAAAGGATTGGCAAAGGCGTTCATAACAAGTCCATGCCCAATCCGCTGCTTTCTTAAGAGAAGATGGCATGGACTTTTCAAAATCATAATGAAGGGTGCTTTTGTCATGCATATTCATCATCCCCCTCAGGCTTGATTGTGAATAGGCAACGATAGCAGCCTTCTTTCTTCAGGTATTCAATCGGGTCGTCTGTCAGCCGGAAAAACTCCCGGAGCTTTTTTGACAGGCGCGGTTTCTGGTCCTTGACCTTGAAGGACGCATGCTGGCTTTGCCAATCAATCTGCCCGCGTGATTCGGCAAAAGCTCTAAGGAGCTCCCAAGGAATGGTCGGATTGCCATTTCTGGTATTAGCCATTCCCATCTGGGTATAATTGTACTGGCCATGTGATTTGGTTGTGCGGATGGAAACGGTATGGCCGTCAATAAGCTTGATGGTGATACCGCTCCAATTGATACCGGCAGGCGTGTCGAAATGGACCATGCCTCCCGAATCCGGTTCAGGTACATCAGCCTGAAAGGATGCAAATACATCGGTCGCTGGCCTGAGAGCTTTCAGGCTGCCATTGG
>JASGMV010000032.1 GCA_030156255.1 Desulfovibrionales bacterium | reverse complement strand
GGGAGGGGGACGTCCCCCTCCCTGAACCTGGTGAGGATCGTGTGAATGTGTTACCTATGTCCCCGGTCTAAACTGTTACCCATGTCCCCGGTCACACAACTATCTCGCCAATGCATACGGCTACCGGACGGACGCGCCCACCTCCGCCACGGGGGTGTCCTCGGCGCAACGCAACGAAGGACTGGTCGAAACCGGAAACATCGACCTCAACAACCGCCCGATAGTCCACAATCCGGACGGCTCCATCAGCACAGTGCGTTCGATGTCGTTCAATGACGGACAAAACGAAGTGTTGGTCCCGACGGTAAGCGACGACGGCCGAATCATGTCCGACGACGAGGCGATTCAGACCTACCGCAGAACGGGCCGGCATCTCGGCAAGTTCAAAACGCCCGAAGAAGCCACCGCCTATGCAGTACGCCTGCATGAGGATCAAGACAGATTGTATTCCAGCGGGCCGGGCCGGGCCGTCGCCACCGCTCCGCAGGACGAAGGCGAGTGGATCGTCTTGGACGAAAACCCGCAGGAATCGCAAGAGGAGTGGATCGTGCTGGACGATGCGCCGGCGACCGACGACGAGAAGCTTCGGGCCTACGTGGACCAGTACAACCGGTCGAATCCAAGCCATCCGATCACGGTCGCCGACATCCCCGACCGCAGCGGGTTCTGGGGCGGCGTTTCCGAATTGGCCCATGGCTTCAGCCACGCGATCAAGGACCAGTTCCCCGAGGACGTCGGCCGCATGGCTCGCGGCGGAGACATCGACCTCCGGCAGGACGCGTGGGCGGACAAGCTCATCGCCGAGCAACAGAAGGACAGGGCTTCGAGAGTGCTGTCCAGGCAGGTCATTCTCGACGATCCGGTCAATCAGGCGTTGTACCAGGGGCCGGCCAGCGTCGCCACCAGCGCCGTGCTCGGCAGCGGCGGCGCCATGGCAGGCGGCGCTATGGGGGCTGCCGCCGGCTCCTTTGCCCCTGTGGTCGGCACAGCAGCAGGCGGCGTCATCGGCTCCATGGTCGGAGCTGGCGGGGCCACCATGCCCGCGTTCTACCGCATGGCGAAGGACCAGTTTCTGGAAGAGGTGTTGGGGCTCGCCCAAAGCAAGAACGTCCATCTCAACGAATCCGAATGGGAGGAAATCAAAAAGGACATCGACGCCGAGGCGACGGCCTACGGCGCATGGGAGGCCGGCCCGGAAGCCGTTTCCCAGGCGTTGACCGCCGGGTTGCTCAAAGGCGTCGGCGGCAAGATTTTCGGCAGGATTCCCGGATTGGAAAAAATCACCGACGCCATCTCCAAACGGGCGCTAACCCGCGTCGGCGCCAAGCTCGGCGCGGAGCTGGCCGAGGAAGAGGCGACCGAGGGCGCCACCTACTTCGGGCAGGAAGGCATTCGCCGGGATGTGGGGTTGCGGGCCACGGACCCGACGGCCAGGGAGTTTATTCAAACCCAGGCCGGGCCGGTCGCCGTGGGTTCGCTTCTCCAGATGGGCGTCCACAAGGTCGGCGACAAGACGCTCGATATCCTCAAGCAAGGGGGAAAGATTCGCTCCAATCAGCAGACCGACCTGCTCAAGGGGGATGACGGAATCATCCGCATCCCGGACGAGGAGTTCGAAGACCTGCCGCTGGCCGAACCTTCGCAGCCGGGGCCTGGAAGCCCCTCCTTGCCTGCGGATTACTACACCGAAGACGCGGTCAATCGGCGCTACACTGACGAGCATTCCCCCATGCCCACGGCCTCCGATGTGCTGGCTGGACCGCGAGCCGGAGAAAAAGACTTCGGACCAGTGCAACAAGATACGGAAGACGACCAGGGTGTGATTTTGCGCTCCGACGGCAATCCATTTCCCAGCGAACGCAGTGCTCGGGTCATGGTTCGTCGGCTTCTGAAGCAAGGGCAATTGTCCGAGGTGGTGCCGTACGGGGATGCCGGTTTCGCCGTATTGGTGACTCCAAAGGAAGACTTTTATTCCGAAGAAGCCGTTAATCGCAGGTATGCCGAAGGGCATCCTTCACTGTCCTTAATGGTGAATCCATCCGATATTCTGGCCGGTCCTCGCCTCTCCGAAGAAGATTTTGGCCCGGCGCCGGCGCCAGAACCTCCTCTCGTCACCAGAAAGGACGGCAAGCCGTTCACGGAAAAGGGAGCGCAGCTCGCGGCCATCAATGCGAAAAAGGAAGGGAGGAGTGTCGAAGTCGTTCCGCATGAGAACGGGTTCGCCTTGCGCGAGGTCCAGGAACGGCAGGCACCGCCGGAAGCCGACGTGACGCCTCCGCCGTCCGGGACCGCTACCGTTGAGCAGGCGGAGGAAGGCGTCGGAAGGACGGAAGCGGAGCCCGAGACTCCGCAAACAAATCCGGCCGAAGAAACGGCCGCCACCCTGGACGCGGCCGCCAACGAAGCGGACGCCAGTCCAACGCACGGGCAGAAGGAGGCCGGCAACTACAAGAAGGGACACGTCCGCCTGCAGGGACTGGACATCTCCATCGAAAACCCGGCGGGCTCCGTCCGCTCCGGCAAGGACCGGGACGGCAACGCATGGGAAACCGAGATGCGCAACCACTACGGCTACATCCGGGGGACCGTGGGCAAGGACAAGGATCACCTGGACGTGTTCATCGGCCCGGACCACGAGAGTCAAAAGGTTTTCGTGGTGAATCAGGTGGCCCCCGAGACCGGCGAGTTCGACGAGCACAAGGTCATTCTGGGCGCCGACAGCGAACAAGAGGCGCGGGACATCTACCACGCGAACTACGCGGACGGATGGCGCGGGCTCGGGTCCATCGCCGAAATGCCCCTGGACGCGTTCAAGGAATGGTCGAAGGATAAGGCGAAGACGAAGAAACCTGCGCAGCCCAAACAACCCGCACCACCTGAACCGGCAGTTGTCAAGGAATCCTTAACAACTGAACCCGGTGCGATTCTTTCCGTGGCTGACGCCCCCAAGAAGGTGAAGACCAGCAAGGGCGGATGGGCCGTAGAGTACGAGTCTTCCGTCCCAATGGGCGACGGGAAGACCACCAGCAGCGAATACTTCTGGAAGAAGTCGGACGCCGAAGCTTGGATTCGGAAGCAGAAGACGAAACTGGCGCCGGCAACCAATGCAAAATCTGCAACGGTTCAGCCCGCCGTCGCAGACGACTTCGCCGGAGTCTCCGACAAGCAACGCAAATTTGTCCAGTCCGTGGTTAAAAATCTCGGGTCCGTGGAAGCCGTGCAGAAGAAGTACAAAACCGACAGCGCGGTGGATCGGTATGCGCGGTGGTTGGCGGGAAAAGAGTTTGGGGGGGCGCAACCCGAAGCGTTCGTTGAGAACGAAGACGGGGGAACTGATTTGGCCGTGGTGGCGGTTGGCGGAGAGAAAACCCCTGTCCGCCTACAGGAGGGCAGGGACGACTACGGACTGACGCACATCCAGAACAAGCACGGCGATGAAATCAGACGCATGGGGTACGTGAGCGTCAAGGACTTCATCCTGGACGTGCTAGAGGGGCACAACTACCAGTTCAAAGGATTGTCGCGAAAGGTTTCTCTCGTCGCAAAGTACGACGACGGGCCGCTTGGGACGGCCATTGTGAATTTAAAGTACGATCCTGAAGGGAATTTCTATACGGTCGTCACGGCTTTGCCTATGCGGCGGGACAGGTACTTCAAGGCTGACGGAACGCCAAAGAAGAAGCCGCTTTGGGCGAGGGCGCAGACCCCGCAAAAGAAACGTGTTCCTTCCCCTAGCGCAGTCTCGGGCCAAAGCGGTTCTGAGAAGAGTATAAGCCCGCAGGAGAAGCCGGTCAAGGATGTGGAGCGGATCAAGACTGAGCCCATGTCTGAGCCTGCCGCCAAAGAAGAAGTGAAGCCACAAACGTCGGCCGAGAAACCTGCCGAGAAGATTGAAGACTTCGGCGAGGTCATCCAGGGAGCTCGGAAGCACTATGCCGCCGAGTACGCCATACGGATGATGCTGGTCAAAGACGATGAGATTGTTGACGCGCCCTTGTCCAAGTCCTGGCCGGCGCCCGACTATCAAAAACTTCTCGATAGTGGAGCCGATCCAAAGGCCGTAGCTTTTGCCCGCGTCGTGCGGGATGAGGCGCCCAGCAAACCCAGGTCGAGATACAAATTGGGACGATGGGCCGGGCATGTCAAAATGTTGCGAGACCTCGCAGCCAAGGCACTGGACGGCAGGCACACCGTCGATGAGTTGCGCCAAAAGGCTGGGCCTTCCCTCGCGCCGGTCTTCAACCTTGCGGAGCTGTATGAGGCCGTGGGACATGAGAGGTCCTTGCGGGGACTGCGGTTCGACGCCTCGTCGTACACGCTTTACAAAGGCAAAAGGCACACCCCCCCATTGACATTGTGGGAAGTGACTCGTGCGGCGAAGGAGTCCGCGTTTTCCAATATGCCGCATGTCCTCGTGGCGGCGGAGACAAAAGTAGAGGCTATCCAAAAATTCCGAGAGAAGTTCGCCAATCTGCCCCAAGAGGAAAAGAAGGGGGCGAAACGCGTCCGATTCGACGTCTGGACGAACGCGGACCATCCCGGTGTCTATTTCGTCGGCAAAAAAATAGGTCGCGATTATGTTGAGCTTGAGCAGCACGACGACCTGAATGAAGCCCGCCGTCGCGTCCAGGAAGATTGGGAGGAGTTGAAGACAAAGCTCGCCAAGCTGAGCGATATCCCGGCGCACAGAAGGGAAAACAACTCCCCTCGTGTGGGCGTCGATCACCGAGGCGGCCATGACGTGACTCCAGAGATGTTCCAGGATGCTTTCGGATTCCGCGGGGTGCAGTTCGGAAATTGGGTTGAAGGCGGCAAGCGCCAACAAAATCTGAACGAAACGTACGACGCCCTTTTGGACCTCGCGGGAGTACTCAATGTTCCGAGCAAGGCGCTGTCCCTGAACGGAGAACTAGGGCTTGCTTTCGGCGCCAGAGGCCATGGGGGAAAGCGCCCCCCCAGCGCCCACTATGAGTCGGACAATATTGCCATCAACTTAACCAAGAAGAACGGGCCGGGCTCGCTTGCGCATGAATGGTGGCACGCGGTGGACAACTACTTCTCCCGCTTGGGAGGCCGTTCCGCTTCGTTCATGACTGATGCTCCAAAGGTGGAGGAGATTCGGTCAGAGATGGTCGAGGCGTTCAGGCGCATCTCACAGTGGGCGCGGCAATCCGAAATGCGGAAGCGAGCCATGAAGTTGGACCGCACCCGGAGCAAGCCGTACTGGAAAACTCAGACGGAGATGACCGCCAGGGCCTTCGAGGCGTACACCATCGCCAAACTCCAGGACCAGGGTGGGGCCAACGATTACCTGGCGAACATCCTCTCACAGGATGTGTGGGATAGCCTCATTTCTGAAGATCAAAAGGGTTCCTACCCCTACCCGTCAGAGAGCGAGATGCCAGCCGTCCGTAAGGCGTACGACGACTTCTTCAACGCCGTGGAGACGAAGGAGACGGAGGCTGGAGTTGCGATGTATAAGCGCACCGCTGGCTCCAAAGCCGAGCCCCTCTCCGTCCAGGCCGTCAAGGCGCACGTCGAGTCCATCGTCGCCGACTGGAAGCTGGCGCCGGAGGCTGAAGTCGTCCAGCATGAATCTTTGCTCCCGAAGGCCGTATTCCACGACATCGTGAAGCGCGGCGGTCTGGGCCAGATCGAGGCCGTGTACCATGGGGGCAAAGTCTGGATCGTCGCCAACAACATTATCGATGCGAAACGACTGAATCTCGCCGTCGCTCATGAGATTCTGCGCCACCACGGGTTGCGCCAACTGCTGGGCAAGGGATTCCTGAAATGGATGGCCGAGGCCAAGAGAAACCCCACGGTCATGAACGTCGCGCAGCTCATCGCCGAGGAATACCGTCTGGACTTGAACAGGCCGAACGAGCTTCTGGCCGCCGTCGAAGAAGCCGTTGTCCATCTTGGGGACTCCGGGTGGCGGGGCGGCTTGATCGACCGCATGGTTTCCGCAACCAGGGAGTTCCTGCGAAAACTCGGGCTCAAGCTGGATTTGTCCGATGCGGAAATTCGCAACGCTCTGACATCGGCTTCGAAGCTGGTAAGAGAAGGAGGACGAACGCCAAGGGTCGGGACGGCTCCCAGGACAGGGTCAAGGTTTCAAAACGGCAACTTCGAAAAGAGGATCGACTACGGCCGGAGGATCGTCGCGGCGGAGCGCGCATGGTCGAACGTCGTCGATGACGCTCTCGCCGGCCGGCTGAATCCTCGCGCGATTCTTCAAATGGGGCCGACGCCCGACGCACTCGTCGAATTGGACGCCCCGGGGTTGCCCATGGTCATGCGCCAGATGACGCTGCGGAAGATCGCCGGGGTCAAGCCCGACAAGCGCAGCGGGCATCTGCACCATCTGAGCCCCGATCAGGTCAAGGGGCTGTACCGCGCCATGGCCGACCCGGTGGCCGTGATGCGTCCGGCGTCGGACAAGATGGAAATCGTTGTTGAGATGATCGAAAACGGCTCTCCCGTCATGGTGGCGCTGGACCTGTCCGCCAGGGAAGGACGGTTGGAAGTCAACAGCGTCGCGACGGCTTTCGGAAAAGATGAAACGGGACGACGGTTGGTTGGTTCTGCGAGAAGCGGAAATCTGGCGTTTTTCGATCCCAAAAAAATTGACGCGCTGGAGGACAGGTCTGACAACCTCAAGCGGCGGGATACGCCGCTGTCTGTCAGGGTGCTCCGTACGCGTCAATCTTCGGGTAAGAAGATACGATTCCCCGGCGACATCGTCAAGCCCATCTTCGAAAACGAACCGCCAAAATTCAAGCGAGGGGGCCAGGGCCAGGGAAGTTCGGTTGAGGACGTCCAGAAGTGGATAGCGCCCCTCGAATCCCGCACCCAAGGCGCCGCAACCAGAGTCGTCGCCTCGATAGAGGGCCTGCCCGCCCACCTCCGTTCCGATGCGCGATCCAACGGCCAGGGCGTGTTCGACGAAACAACCGGAGACGTCTGGCTCGTCGCCGGGGCCATCCCCGACGAGGACACCGCCGTTCGCGTCTGGCTGCACGAGAACGCCTTGCATCGCGGCTTGCAGGCGCTCGTCCCGGACCAGTATCAACGGAACCTGATCCTTTCGGACGTGGCCGCGCACTACGGGAGCGAGGGGCTGCAGGATATAGCCGAGCTGTATGACCTGGACCTTTCCACGTCCACGGGACGTCTGACCGCGGCGGAGGAGAAGCTGGCCCAACTCGCCGAACGCATCCTGGCCGACGATCCTCTCACGCCCCATGAACAAACTCTGTGGCGGCGCGTACTGGACGCGGTCAAACGCGCGCTCCGGAACATCTCGCCAGGACTTGCAAGCATGTCCGACCGCGAGATTGCGGACCTGATTTACGCCGCGCATCGGGCGATCATGGAAGGCGACGGAAAATTCTCCGACGATCCCGACAGCGCGGGCGATATCCTCTACCGCCGCACGCTCTCCCGCACCGTCTCGGACATCGTTCGAGGCGCCGCAGCCGGGGACAAGGGCATCGTCAACAAGCTCGACAAGAAGGACATCAAACTCTTGTCGTCCGTTGCATCCCTGCCCTACTGGCTGGCGAAGCGGTTCCCGGACTTCGGCAAGATCGTGGAGCGGCAACTCCAGCGTATGGAGGAGCGGCAAGGGGCGCTGGCCGCCAATCTGGCGGAGGTCCCCGCATTCTTCGGCGCCAAGGATCAGCGGCTCGGCAAGCGCGAAATGTCCGCGCTACGGGACCTCATTTGGCAAATCGACGGCAAGAAAATCAAGTCCATCACGGTGGACAAGTTCAAGGCCGTCACGGACGGCAAAGGCGTTCCGACCCGCGTGAACGGACGAACGGTCCTGGAGGTCAACCCCGAGTTCAACAAGCAATACAAGACCTGGCTGGACGCACTCAAGGTTCCCTCCCGTGTTCGGGATGCATTGTTGCAGGTGCGGGAGTCCCTGGACGCCGACCTGCTCCGGGCCTACGACGTGATGATCCGCATGGGCGACATGGACGACGGCGTGATCGCCGACTACCGGAAGCAGATCAACCACGTCCACAACTACTTCCCGCACAAGCGCTACGGCGGCTACTTCATCCAGGCCGAGAACAAGGCCGGCGAAGTCCTGTACCGCGAGCACTTCGACGCGGCCACGAAACTGCAAGCTCACCGGATAGCGAACAGGAAGACCGCAGCACTACGCGATCAATATCCGCCCGATGCGATATGGTCGAAGAATAATGTGGAGCGCATCCCGGAAGACGCCTTCTCTTCGCCGATCCCGCAGGACGCCATGGAGCAAATCCTGGACGCCGCCGTGAATAGAATCGGGGACAAGGAAACGCGGGGGAAGTTCCGGAACGTCATGGGCCGGGCCATCGCCGACGTGCTGAAGTCTCGCGGCTGGGGCTCCCACGCCATCGGACGCAAGGGCGTACCTGGATTCGAAAAGGATGACCTCGCCCGGGTGCTGTACGACTACAAGTCGGGGCTCTCCGGATGGCTCACCAAGCTGCAGGCCAGCCGGGACTTCACGCAGCTCCTGGGGAAGATCGACGCCAAGGAGCATCCCGGCGAATGGACCTACGCGGCCAATTACGTGGAAGACATGCTCCGGAACTACGACTATGTGGACCGACTCACCGGCAACATAAAGGCCCTTGCGTTCGCGTGGTATCTCGGAGCGAACCTCAAGACCGCCGCCGTGAACCTGACGCAGAACATCATTCTGGGAGTCCCGACCTTGGGGATGTACGTCAAGGGGCCCGCCTTGACGAAGTATCTCAACGCCGCCGGCAAGACCCTGGCGAAACGGACCTTGAACCCGGAGGAAAAACGGCTCATCGACGAACTGTTCAAGGAAGGCGTCGTGACCGACAACCTCCTCCGTGAAATTCGCGGGCGCGTCACCGGAACAGCCAAAGACCGGGGCTACAACAAGTTCATGGAAATCATGGGGTGGCCCATGTCGGTCGCCGAGCGTTTCAACCGGGCGTCGTTGGCCCTGGCCGCGTTCAAGGCGGCGAAGGACGGGAAGGTCAAAGGCGAAGGCCCCATGGGCTACGACGAGGCCAAGGAGTTCGCACGGCGAATCATCAACGACGCCCACTTCGTCTACGGGCGGAGCAACATGCCGCAAGCGTTCCGGCACTCCACCGGAGGGCGGGCGCTCTCGTCGGTCTATACCTTCCGGACCTTCTCTCACAATCTGGTTTCCGCGTGGGCCTACATGCTCCGAGACATGGGCAAGGATGGAGCCAAGGCGTTCGTCTCGTCCCTGGCGGCTACGGCGGTGATTGGCGGCGTGACCTCGATCCCGCTCTACCATACGCTCATGGCGCTCTACCAAGTTCTTTTCGACGACGATGACGATTGGACGGAAGAGCTTCGCAAGAAACTGCCGGAGAGCGAAATGCTCCGCGACATCGTGACCTACGGCGTCCCGTCCATGGTCGGCGTGGACCTGGGCGGTTCCCTCGGCATGGAGACGCCGGTTCTTTCGCGCCTGCAGCCGGGCGACACGCCTATGAACGCCATGGAGAACAACCTGGGAGACATCTTGGGCATCCCTTACGACATTATCTTCGTCAAGCCGTCACAGGCCAAGAAAGCCCTACGGGGCGGAGATGTCGGCCGAGCGGTGGAAGCCGTGTCCCCGACGTTTATCAAGAACATGATGCAGGCCTACCGGCTTTACGCCGAAGGGCAGACCGCCATCAGCGGCAAGCCGATCAATGAACCCGGCCGTCCAGGCCCCAGAAAACTCGACGTCGGCGAAGCCATGGGCAAGGCGCTCGGATTCCAGCCGTTGAGCAACACCAAGGCGTGGGACAAGCACAGGGCCCGGCAAGTCAGCCAGGACATTCGTTCCGAGGCGTTGCGCAGCATGGCGGGCAGACTCATCAGGGCATGGAGAGACGGAGACCAGGAGCGGGCGGAGGAAGCTATCGCCGACCTGAAAGCCTACAACCAGCAGGCCATGGAAGACGGCAAGCCGTGGCTGGTCGTTACGCCGAAGGATTTGATCAAGAGCGTCAAACTGCGGTCGAAAGGCCAAGGGCTTTCGCCCCGGACAGCGGTGCGGATGGTCGAACAGCAGAAGGCGTATATGGAGTAGAAAAGGCCTGCGCACTCGTTAAACATCCCGACTGCCACAGATCGACTCCAACTCTTCCGTGGCAGTCAGGATGTTTGTCAACAGAAGGCCTATCCAGGGCCAGATTCATGGACCCAAACTGGACCCCGTGATGGGTCCAGGGGGCCCCAATTTCCCTGCGTATGGGCCACTTCAAAATTCAGCTTGACTCCCCCTCAAGCCTTGTATATCAAGAGTTCTCAACAATTCGCCAGCGTAGCTCAGTTGGTAGAGCAGCTGATTCGTAATCAGCAGGTCGCGGGTTCGAGTCCCATCGCTGGCTCCAGAGAAATCAAGGGCTGACGGGAATTTTCCGTAGGCCCTTTTTCTTTTTTTCTACCCTATGGCTACCCCGCCGCGGATTTTCGTTTCGTTGATCTTCCTCTGAACACCCGCCGCAAATTTGGGCCAAGCTGTGCAACGGCCTCAAGGACGTCAAAACAGGAAAAGGCGCGCGACCGTTTCGTTCGGCCTTGTGCTCCGTTATCGCATCCTATCCTCCGCAAGCCTGCACGTCGTGAGCTTCTTTTTGAAAAATGAATACATTCTCTAAATTTTTCAGTCGGTTTCGATTCCGGGACGAAAGCGCTAAGCAACCGTTCCGATGGCGCGATGTGGCCAATCCTTGCACTCTGCGCAATGCGTCCATCCCGGCGTGAACGCAGGCGCAACGCCCTCTGCTGCGGCGTTGCCCGACGCTTGGCTTTGCACAAAAAAACGAGAGGAAACCCCGCAGGCGGGGGTTGGTGAGTTCGATTTTCCCCTGGGGTCGATCGGCGCGCAGGGACGCTCTCCGGCGAGCGTCAGCTCGCCTTGTCCAATTCCTGCGTGGCGCCCAGGCAGGCCAAGCGCACGGTCTTGGGAATGAGTTGTTGGCCGCTCTTGTAATAGGCGACTTGGCGCCGACTGACGCCAAGGACCGCAGCGGCGCGGTCGAGGGTCAAGCCGTGGCGCTCCATCCACTGCGCGAACGCTTCCGGGGCCATGGCCTCGCCGGTCCGATACAGGCGCAAGCGCCAAAGCAAATCCGCCGGAATGGCCATATCGGCGTCATCCCATTGCACGTCCCACCCCCAGGCGTCGAGCTGCACCCCCGCCCACAGCGCCGGATTGTCCCGCAGCGGAGCAAAAATTCGGGCGTGCTTTTCGATATGCGCGCGAAGGTCAATGTCCGCGCGGATCCCGTTCTCAAAGGTCACGCGCAGCACATACGGCTCGGCGGCCTCCACCTCGGCGATTCTCGAAATTTCGTGCTTCTTCGGCATCCTTACTCCTCGGGGTTCAACCGGTCCCAATGCTCCCGCAAAACGGCGCCGTTGGCCTCGGCCCACCGAAGGGCCTCGCGGATGTCGATCCGTCCGCTTCGGGCAATGACCGCGAGACCGGCGATTTCCACAACCGCTGCGCCATCCGGCCCGAGAATGTGAAAATGCGGAGGAAGATGCTCCGAGGCGTACATGCGGATGACGACGTTCCTGAAGCGGTGGATCGTTGGCACAGCGCTGTCCTTGTTGTTTCATTCATTAGTGCAACTATTGCACTTTGTCAAGACGCCATGCGCCGGAGCGCTCGAACGCAACGCCTCGCGCCGTTCGCCCGGGTCAGCGGCTGATGCTTTCCAGGTCCCCTCGCTCTTGGCCGATGTTGGCGGCGTGCGCGGAGACCTCGCCCTGGACGTCCGGAACGTCGGAAACGCCGTTCGGCGTGGGGTGGGTGTGATCGGCCAAAGCGGCCAGCGCGGCGCGGGTGTCCGCCATGAAGGCCAGGACGGTGGGCAGGAAGCTCACGGCGCCGTCTTTGCTGACGATGGTGAACGTCCCCGCCTTCAGGCCGATATGCGCGGCGGTGATGGTCTTGTCGCCGGTCGCGCTCTCGGTGGATTGTCCGTTCACGGTCTCGGTTACGTCGGCCCCGGCGCTGACGGTCACGGCCCCGCCCACGGTCACGGTCTTCCGACCGGATACCGTTTCTTGCTCGTCCCCGCCCACCTGCGCCGTGCGATCGCCTTTGATGGTGGTCGAATCGTCTTTGCCCACCACTTTGCGGGCGTCGTCGGCCACCGCGGTCCGCAGATCGTGGGCGGCGGTCAGGCTCAGGGTGTCGGCGGCGGAAAGGTTGGCGCTGCCGGCGGTGAGCAGCCGCAAGGCCCCGTGCGCCTCGATGCGCTTGACGCCCCCGACCGTCTCCACGCTGGCCCCGTCCACATTGCGCGTCTCGGCGCCCAGCTCGCGTTCGGCCAGGTCGGCCCGCACGACGTGCTCGGCGCATTCGTCGGTGATGGCCATGTCCGTCACGCGCCGCCAGTCGCCGTCCGGATCCACGTCTTGATAGACCGCCGCGCTCTGTTGCCAGCGCTGCTGCCGCCGGCGCAGATCGGGCAGACTCAGGCCTTGCGGGTAGATTTGCCGCACCAGGGGACAATCCGGCCGCCCGTAGGCGAACCCGACCACCACCAGCGCGCCGGGCTCCGGCGCGCCGTACAGCCCCGCCTCCAACCCCGCCCCGACGGACACGGGCAGCGGCACGGCCTCATACAGAGGAAACGCCTCGTCGCGCTCCCCTTCGGGCGTCAATATCTCCAAGTCCACGGCGTAACGCGGCCGGAAGCGGTCGCATCCCGCGCCGTCCTCGGGAGGATCGGCCACGGCCCGCACGCGGGCGTATCGGTCCAGGTGCAGCCCGGCGCCCAGTTCGGGAAACAGGGCCACCACGGCGCGTTTGATGGAATCAAGCATAGTCTCTCCACTGCACCACCATTTCATGCCCGGAAAGCTGCACCCGAAGCAGGCGTCGGCCGTTGACCACGGCGCCCGGCCGCAGCAAAGGCAAGACGGGAAGCCTTTTCCCGCCGTCGGCCCCCACCTTGGAAAACCACTTCTCGTCCAGCTCCACGGGCCGGTCGGCCCAACGCGAGTCCGACCAAGAGCCGACGAAAATCCTCCCGTCGCCCTGCTGCTGCCAAATCAAGTCCTCGACGCCGAAGAGGTCTCCCAGAGCCATCATGCCCTGAAAGCCCTTGCCCAAGGTTTGAAAATACGGAACGCGCCGTTTGACGTAAGGCGCGTCGGGCGTCACGAACTCCAGGCCGGTAAGGTCCGCGTAGGCGGCCAGCACGTCCTGCAAGGTCGGATGGCGCAAACTGATCGGAAGCAAGCCGTACAGACCGGCGGACAACTCCCGGCACAACAAGCGCTGCCTCGCGCCGTCCACCGTGTGCGAGGCCTCCACGTATCCCAGAAAATAGACCACGTCGTCCTGTCCGGCGTAGCCCAGCTCGTAGCGCGCCAGGCCGGAAAGCTCCGTTTCGGAGCGCACCTGAAACACGGCCCGGCCCGGAGCCGAAAGGTCCAGCCGGATGTCTTCGGAGACCAGCGGAACGTTCGCCCCGGCCACGATCAACCGTTTGTCCAGCCTCACCGCAGCTCCTTATCGATGTAGCGCAAGACGTTTTGAAAACTTCCGTCCGAAGCGCCTTCGCCGCTCGTCACCGTCGCGCCCCGGCTGGTCTGCGCCGTTGCGGTTTTGGCCGCTTCGCGCTGCTCGACGCGTTCTGGCGCGCTGGCGTGCTCCCGCAAGGTAAAGGTCACCGCCCACGCGGCCGCCCCCTCCATCTCCCGCCATCGGACATGATCCGTGAACCGCGCCTGCCGCACGCCGGCCACGTTGGCCGTGGCGTTGGCGACGCGGTAGATGTGCAGGGAGCCGTCGGCGTCCCGCGCTTCGGCGATGCGCACCAATTTGCGCAGACTTCCCTGTTCGACGTAGGGCACGGTCAGGCTCACGCTCAGGGTCTTGGGTTTGACGCCTTGATCCACCCGGGCCGTGGCGCTCGTTTCGCCGGACAGATCGGCGGTGCGGATCTCCATATCCCCGGTCACCTGCAATCCGTACCCGGGCGCGATGTAGTCGTCCAAACGCAAAAACGTGTTCATACGCTCAACAGCTCCCGCAAAAACGTCATGGTCTCCGGAGCCCCCAGCCAACAGCCGAGCATGGTCAACGTGTAGCCCGCGTCGGGAGCGGCGACGGCCAAAAGCCGCCGGCGTATCCCCGCGGCGTCGCCCTGGGCGGTCAACACGTGTCCGGCGCCTCCGGCAAGCTGCTCACGCAGCGTCCGCCAAGCATCGTCCTGGGCCGTCAAACGCGCCCGGCGCGCGGCGATGACGGCCGCCAGTTCGTCCTCCGGCGTCACGTCTTCGGCGGCGTAGGCCTCAAGCTGCGCCAGACTCGCCGTCAAGGCCGCCCGGCGCCTCGCCAGCGCAGGCAACCGGCTCGGATCGCCCGTTTCCCACAGCGGTTGCGCGGGCGCCTCGGGGCGCAGAAATTTCGACGTTTCCAGGCCAGCGAGCCATCTCGCCCGCCGCAAGGCCATGCGCAGCGCGGCGGACGGAAAAACATCGGCCGCGGCCTGGAGCGCCCGGGCGAAATCACCGTGTTCGACGCCGCAAATCATCAGGCACACGGCGACCATCTCCCCGGCCGGCGGCGCGTCCACGGGGTCGGCCAGCTTGGCGGCCAAAGCGGCCACCGCGTCCTGCGGCGTGAGGTACGCATAGGCCCCGCGCCGATCTCCCACGGGATGCGCGTAAGGATGAATCCACAGGCTCCGGCCGCCGGCGGCGAACAGGCCGGCCAGCTGCGAACGCAGCGTCGCCGCTCCGGACGCGCCCGCGGCCACGGGCGAAGGCTCCAGGGGCAAAACGCCGGCAACGGCCGCCAAGCGCCCGGCCCGATCGCCCAGCGCCGCCGGCGCGGCCGAAAGCGCGCCAGCAACCTGGGAGCGTAGCTCCTGCGCCGCGTCCGGCGTCCGGAAGGAAGCGGATGTCCAGCCCATACGCTACCGAACCGCCTCTTCCCGCAGCCGCTCGCACGCGATCTCATAATAGCCCGGACACATTTCCATGCCGATGAACGTGCGCCCCGTCCGCAGGCAGGCGGCTCCGGTCGCGCCCGATCCGGCGAACGGATCGAGGACGGTTCCTCCCTCCGGAACGATTTGCAGCAAATCCTCCAAGAGAGGGACCGGTTTCTCCGTCATGTGCCGCCTTTTCGTCGGCGCGACGATGGAACACCGGAAGACTCCCGGCAGACACGCGCGGCGCCAGGGGCTGAATTTGCCTTTCGCGCCGACCAGAACGAATTCGCACTGATTTTTGAAATCTCCCAGCATCGGGCGGGCCGTGGGTTTGTCCCACACCAGAATGTGCCGCCACGTCCAGCCGCCGGCTTGCAGCGCATCGGACAGGACGGGCAACTGCCTCCAGTCGATAAAGACCATCAACACGCCGCCGGGCCTTGCAACCCGGTAACACTGCGTCAACCACAGGCTGGCCCAGGCCAAAAACGATCGCTGGTCCCTGTTGTCGCCCGGGAAATCCAAGTAGCGCGTCTTTGTCCGAGACGACTGATACTTCAGCGCCGTCCGTTGTTGCCGTTGGCCGGCGTATGTTCCCCCGGTCGAATACGGAGGATCGGTCAGGATCGCGTCAATGCATTCGCTCGGCATATCGAAAAGCCGGGTCAGGGCCTCCCCCTGAATCATCGTGGCGTTTTGAACTTGAAACACGGGCCGCCTCCTTTGTTGCGGAGGCTCCACGGCCTTCTGCGTAGGGACTCATGGTTCTCAGGAATTCGTTTTTCGCTTTGCAACGCGGGCAAACGATCTCCAAGGCGTCCGCCCGGCCTTTCGCCAACAACCGACCGCACTTCCTACACCGTAGATCCATTCTCTCTCCCGTCCGTCGGCTCCTTCGGCCACGCCGAACTCGCCGGAAATCCCCCTTGCCCCGGAAGGTCCCGCAGGGCCTGCCGATAGGTCCGCCAGTCGGCCTTGGCGTCGTCGTCCAACGGCGAGTCCGGTAGTTGCGTCCAATCGCAGGCCGACAGTTTGGCGTCGCGTGCGCTCCGCACGGCGGCGGCCAGGGCGTCGGCATCCGTCGCCCAAGCGTTCGCTTCGGCGTCCCATCGTTGATACTCGCCCGGCGCCGAAGCCGTGACATGCCCGGGCAGAGCCCCCAACGCCGTCACCTCGACGGCTGCGCCGGTCCCGGTGCTGTAGACCTTCTCGCCGCGATGGTCCTCGACCGTCGTCCACGCCCCGGCGTCCGCATCCCAAACGGCCGCCTGCCCCGCCGCCACGTTCGGCGGCGCCGTGGTTGTCGCGTTGGCCGGGATCAAAAAGGTCCCGGGCTCCAACGGACTTTCCCGGGCCTCCTTGCTGGAAAGATATGCGCCGGTCGCCGCGTCATAGGCGTAAATGGTCATCGCTCCCCTCCCTAATATTTCATGACATACATGACCGCCGTGTTGGCGGGCCGCGTCTCCGTCGATGTGTTGACCATCCTGGAGGCGTCAAACTCCATAACGTATTTGGTTTGAGGGTTGGCGCCTGCGCCTGCATACGTACTCCCCAACCTGAAAACCCCGCTAGCTGCGACGCGGTCTTCACTGCTGACGCCCTGAAATCTTCCTGTGATATTTTCGATCGCATAAGCCTGCGCGCTCCCCAGCGCACGGCTCGAATCGGCGTCCACGCCGCGTCCATGATCCCAACCGCGCAGGAACTCGCCGCGCAGGTCGGGGAGCTTGAACGTCGAAGAACTGGTGTACCCGAACGTCGTCCCGATCACGGCGTAGAGGTCGGCGTAGGTTGTACGCGACAACGCCGAACCGTCGCACTCCAACCACCCATCCGGCGGTAGGGACGCGCCATAAGCGAGAACGGCCCCGGTCGGCGCGCCCTGCATCTCCCGCCAACGGGGCTTCCCGTCGTCGCCGGCCGCCAGGACCTGCCCGTCCTCCCCTCCTTCGGGCAGCGTCTTGTGCGGATCATCGGTGTCCTCCACATGCGCGGCCAACGCCGACGCCGACGCCGCGCCCAGGCTTTCCAGGGAGATTCCCTGGACGGCCTGCGCCGCCCTGTTCTTGAGGTACTGCACCACGTCGGTTTCGACATCCTCCACCCGGCGCAGATCGGTGACGGCGCCGGCGGCGGAAACGCCGGCCGCCTGCACGAGCCAGTGCCGAACGTTCGCCTCGTCGGTGTAGTCCTCCTTCGCGACGTCCGGAGCGGCGGCCACGGGCGCGGCCGTGGGAGAGAGATCGGAGCCGTCGGGCGTGAGCGCCACGTCGAGCCACAAGACCTTGGGCAACGCGCCGAGGTTCACGGGCTGCGCGGCGTCCAGCCGGACACGCACCCCCGCCACATAGGCGACGCCCGGCGCCAGGCTGTATTGTCCGTTCGCTTCGACAAGCCGGTAGGACTCGCCGAAAAAGCAGCTTCGGCCGTACAGGTCGGCCCCGGCCAGGCGCGCGCGTTCGTCGATGCCGTGCAAACGGGCCGTAAAATCCACCTGCCACGTCTTGGCCTCGATGGTGACGCCCGTCGTCGTCAACGCGCCGGTAAACTCCAGCAGCACGTTGCGCGTCAGATTGTTGCCCAACGTCTGGCCGCTGGTGGCCCATTTTCGGGTGTCGGGCAAATGCGTAATGGTGACGATAGAGCCGTCGTCCGCGGCCAGCCCCACCCAGTTGAAGGTGAAATCCCCCACGTCGCTGCCCAGCAGCATGGAGTACACCACCCGATTCGGCGAAACGTACCCCCGGAAATCGTCGGGAATGGCGTAGGTGTAAACGATCTGGTCGTCCGGCGGCCGGGCTTCGGCCCGGTCGATGTTCGCGTCGGGATCCTGTCCGGGCGCGTAGGCCAGGATGAAACGGTTCAGGATCAACGGGGATCCTTCCGCCTGGCGTCGGGCGATCAGGCTTTCGCCTGCGTTGGTGATAATGGTCGCCATATCTCCCTTCCTGAAGTTACAGGGTCGCGAAATCCGCGCCGAAATCCGCCGCCCGCGCGCCGACGGCGCAAGCCGGGACGCGGGCGCGCTCCAAGGTGTAGCCGGCGCCGAACTCCACGGCCCGCACGCCGCAAGGCGCGGGCGTGATGACCGTCCATTCGTAGCGGCGACAAGTGCGGCCGTAGTGCTGGATGATTTCGGACAGCAGCGCCTGGTTGCCCGCAAGCTGGCTATCCGTCAGGCGCACCGCCACGATGTCCCAGTCCCTCCCGTCCATGCGCTCGTCGAGCTCCACGTACCCGACGCCCAACCGCTCGAAGATGCGCTTGAAGCCGATCGCGCTGCCCGCGTCCCGCGCATTGGCGTAGGCGTAGGCGACGCGCTTGCGGAACAGCGCCAAAGGCTCGCCGTCGAAGCGGTCGATGTCCCGTTGCCAGGCCAGCAAGGACAGCACGGATTCGGCGCAGCTCTCGGGGTCCATTTGTCTCGCCGGCCACTGCGCCCAGCCGCGCAACAGGTCGAACCAGTTCGCCGCGGCGTCGGCCAGTCGGACGGCCGTCTCCCCGGCCATCCAAAAAGGAAGCGCTTTCGCGGACGAGGTTTCGTCGTTCATCGGACCTCCCGCCTCTTGGCAAAGGAAGACGTTACGATTACACCTTGCTCATGCACGAAAGCTTTGCGCACACGCCCCCTTGGGATGACCGCCAGGAGGTTTGAACCATGAAGCGAACCCGTAAGCCGACGCATCCGGGCACCATCCTGTACGCGGAAGTCGTCGAGCCGTTGGGCCTGACGGTTTCCGGCTTCGCGAAAAACCTCGGCGTCAGCCGCAAGACTCTTTCCAAGATTCTCAACGAGCGGGGCGGCGTGACGCCGGAAATGGCCCTGCGCCTCTCGCGAGCCCTCGACACCACGCCGGACGTCTGGCTCAACCTCCAGAAAAGCTACGATCTCTGGATGATCGAGCACACCTCCGACGACTGGAAGAGCGCCACGCCGCTGCGCCGCAACGACGCTCCGGACGGCGACGCGACGAACGCCGGTTAAGTCCATCCCGTCCCATCGGGCAAACAGCCCCGGCGCGGTTCTCCTCGCCGGGGCTTTCCTTTGCCGGCGCATCACGCGTCCCCCAAAGTGACGGTCAGTTCGCCCAGAGCGGGCAGATCCATCGCCGTCACGATGTCCTCCCGGTCGAAGGCCACGGATTGCAGCTCGCCCAAGGCGTCGTGCAGCTCCTTGTCCAGGCGGGAGAAGGAAAAGCGCGCGTAAGGCCAAATCTTCGTCATCTCGAAATCTTCGTTGTCCCGGAAGGCGCACCGCACCCTGTCCGCCACGCCCTGGCGCAACGCCTCGCGCTCCTCGTCGGTCAGATGCTCCACGGGATAGACCGTCACGGCCAGGTCCACGCTCGAGCGCGGCATGGGGTAACACGCCATATCGTCGCCATGGCCATGGTGGCCGGCGTCGCGAACATAGGCGTTGATGGAATCCACGAACTCCTGCGAGGGACTGCCCGTCTCCAGCATGATGTAGCAATTGGCGCTGCCGGGGCCGCGCGGCGCGCCGTGCTCGAAAAACAGATAGTCGGAGCGGATGCCGGCGAACGTGGAAATATCGGCCCGATAGGCGGCGTCATGATGGTATTGCCCCACGGCCGAGAACTGCACGCGGCAACGCAGCCGCAGCTCCTCGTCCGTTTCTTCGTCCGCGCCGGGAATGGTGAGCCAGTCGTCGCCGTTGACGACGGAGGCGACGCCGGGAACGGGGGTGGGCAGCACCGAATAATAGCCGGGTCCCAGGTTGGCGGCGCTGCCCGTCGTGGTGGCCTGCACGGCCGCGCGCACCGTGAGCTGTCCGTCGACCGCCGTGACGTCGGCCAGGGTGGCCAGGCTGTACACCGCGCCGGACAGCGCCGGGCTCTGTACGATGGTCCCGGCGGGAATGGTCAACGCCCCGGCGGCGCCGGTCCGGGTGAAGGTGACGGCGCCCTGCGCGGCGGCGGCGGCCTTGCGCGTCAGGTCCACGCCCCAGGCGTACACGTCCAACCAAGCGCCGGACGCATATTGCAAAAAAATATTCGGCAAGGCGTGGTCGCACAGTAAGGCCGCCAACTCCTTGCACGGCTCGGTGACGATGGCCGAAATCAACCGCCAGAACGGCGACCACTTGCTGTTGTTGGAAATTCGCCCGCCGTGCGCTTCGTTCAGAGCGTCCCACTTCGCCTGCATCGCCTCGGCGGTGGTCGGCATACCGGCGTCCTCAAGCATCCGTTCGAAAATCGTCGCCATCGGCTTCAATGCTCCAGGGTCAAAGAGACCGCGCCGTATTCCACGGTCTCGGCCGTGAGGTAGAATTCGCCCAAACCGGTTTCCTCGATCGCGCACGTGCCGGGGACGATGCGCTCGTCGTCCTCCACCTCGATGGCCAACTGCACCAAGGCGGAGGCCTTGGCCGTCTCGTCGCGGTTGCCGATCAGCTCCACCAGCAGGCCGGTTTCGCGGATCATGTGCTGGATGTCCTGGGCGATGCTGGCCAGATCGGCCACGGTCTCCGGCTGGCCGCCGGCGTCCAGGGACAAATCGTCGTCGGTGATGAGCAGATCCGTGTACTTGCCCATTACGGCGTCCCCAGGAGCAGTTGGTCATGCAGCGCCTGCGCGTCCAGGTCGCCGTGGTGCTCGATGGTCACCTGTTCGATGTGCATCGCGCGTTGGTTGTTGGCGGTCTTGTGCATGGTGTTGACCACATGCCGGGCGACGCCGCCGGGAGGCGCAACGGACTTGCGCGGAGCGGTCAGCGCCTCCGGAGCCTCCGGCGCGGCCGAAAGCGCGGCCTGCGGTTGGGAGACGGCCGGAGCCCGCGTTCGGTGGATCGCCGAAACCCTGGTTCGGCGTTCGACCGGCGAATCTTCGCCTGTCGCCGCACGGCCCGAGGCGCCGCCTCCGAATCCCAGCTTTTCGGAAATCCAGGAAAACACGCCGCCCAGCTTTTCGAACCAGCCCATGATCTTTTCGAAGACCCGAAGGATCGCCTTGCCCCACGAAGCATCCAGAAACGCCCGTTTGAGATCGTCCCAGTAGTAGATCAGGGCGGCTACCGCGCCGATCAAGGCCATCACGCCCACGACGATCAGCAAGGCGGGATTGGCCCACATCGCCGCGTTCGCCGCCAGCATGGCGAAGCGGAACACCAGCAACGCGGCCTTCGTCGTCAGCATCACGCCCCGGACGGCGAGCATTCCCGCCTGCCAGCCCACCATGGCGAGCTTGGCGACGCCGACGCTCGCCGTGAACAATCCGGCCGCGGTGGAGAGACCCAACACGCCGATCACCGCGTAGCCGATCCACTTCGTTATCGTGGGAAATTCCTTGGTCCAGCGGGCAAGCATGGCCGCGCCGTCGGCCAAGGCGGAGATCAAAGGATGCAGCGCCGCCAGCAGCGCCTGCCCGAAGCCGATGCGCACGGCCGTCAGCCCGGCCCCCAGCCGGTCCATGGGGTCCACCATGGCTTGCGCCATTTGTTCGGCCTTCTCCATGCCCTTGATCCGGCCGAGAGCGGCGATGTTGCGCTGCAAGCCCGAGGTGTCCGCCAACAACAATTTGATGAGCGACACCGCTTCGTCGGAGCCGAACGCCTTTTTCAGGGCGTCGCCTTCGCCGACGGAGAGCGTCTCGCCGAACTTGCCCCGAATCTTGTCGAGAATGGCGGCCATGCCCAGCATTCCGCCCTGTGCGTCGGTAAAGCTCAGGCCCAGGGCCTTTTGGGCGCTTCCCACCCCGGACAGGAAGGCCTTGTATTTGGCGCCCGCCTCGCTGCCGGACATCGTGGCCTGCAACTGGCCCAGCACGGCCATTTGTTCGGCCGCGTCGATCCCCGCCGCCGTGGCGTTGGCCCCCACGGCCGTGAACGCCGCGCTCATCTCCGCGCCGGTGGTCTTGAACATCTGCACGGCGGCGGCGGTCTGCCCGGTCAATTGCTCCACCCACGCGGCCTTGCCCATGGCGTCGGCCTTGTCCTTGAAAACGCCGTACATGGTGCCCATGTAATCGGTGATGGTCGCGGCGTCGGCCTTGGTCCCTTTGGCCAACACGTTGGATGCGTTGGTGAACCGCGCCAATTCGGCGCCGGACAACCCGGCGATGGCGGACTGGATATCGTAGGAGGACCGCACGAAATCGCCGGCCGATTCGCCGTACTTCGTGGAGAACGCGAGCGCCGTGTTCCCCAGCTTGTCCAAGACGCCGGCCCCCACGCCCAGGCTTCGGACTTCGCCCAGGGCCTTGTTCATGTCCCGGGCGGGACCGACGGCCCCGGCGAACGCGAGCGCCGCGCCGGCCACGGCGGCGCCGCCCATCCCCACCTGCATGGCCGCGCGCTGTCCGGCGCGGGCCAGCTTGTTCACGGCGCCGATGAGCTTGCCGGCCGGGCCGCTGACCCGATCGACCAACCCGACGTTGAAGACCAGCTTTTCCAGGGCGGCGCTCACGTTATCCTTTGAAGGCCTTGACGACGCCGTTGCACACGGCCACGCTCATTTTCTCCCAATAGTCCTGCTCCAGCCACAGCGCCTCGCCCAGGGTCCGGGCGTCCGCCGCCCTGCCGGGGAGCCATTTCCCCGCCAAGGCGATCATTTGCTGCAAGGGATCGTCGCGTAGCGCCTCGGCTACGCGCTGGGCTTTCCCACGACGACGTTCAACTGCGGCTGGTATTCCTCAAGCAGCGCCCCGACGATATCCAGCGCCGCCCCCGGCAGGGCCAGGAACGCCTTCAAGGTCTCGCGGTCCTCGTCGCGCACGACGCGCATCAGGAAGTTGTGCGACGGCGCCACCTTGTTGTTCGGCGTCATGGCGTTCACGTACGCGTTGTAGGCGGACAGACTCACGTCGAAATCGACGGCCTCGCCGTCGACGAGCAATTGGATGCGCTTGTCCTGCTCCATGGATCGTCTCCTTATTGGTTCTTGAGCACCTGGACGAACTGGTCCAGGCGTTTGTCGATGCGGGCTTCGAAGTCCGCGAACATCTTTTCCAGGTCCGCTTTCGTGGTGTAGGCTTCGGCCACGTGCAGACGCAGATCGTACATGTCGGCGCGGTTCTGCTGCACCTGGCTGTAGAGGCCCACAAAGACCCCCATGAGCACCGGCCACATGAACTTGGCCACCATTTCCACGAACTCCTTGAACGTCACTTGTCCCCCTTGGCGCGCCCGCCGAAGATCTCCACCAACAAGGGTTGCAGATTCTTCACCGTGCGCTCCCCGAACAGGAAGCCCAGCACCAGTACGTTGATAACGATCAGCGCGGATTCCTGCTTGTCCGTCAGACGCCAGCTCGTGAACCACAGCCAATCCATGGTCATGGCGGCGAAGCCCCACGCCGGCCGCTGGCAGCCCCGCAGGAACAGAATCAGCCGTCCCACCACGGGCAGGGCCTTCAAGTCGCCGGCCGTGCCTTCCAGCTTCGCCGCGCGTTCGGTGACCTCCCGGTCGGCCTGCATGGCCAGGGTCAGCAGGGCTTGCCGCCTTGCGGTTTCCTGCTGGCGAATCTCCGCCGTCAGCTTGGTCTTCTCCTCCTCGCTCATCGACGGGGGAAAATAGTCCTTGATCGTGTCCGCGATGGATTGCACCACCCCGCCCGCGCCGCCGGTGAAGAAATTGCTCAGTGCGTCGAAAAAGCCCATGTCACGCCCTCGCCAGGTCCGCGCCCTGGGCCAGCGCGTCGTCGCTGTACGGATTTCGCCCGTTCTCGTGCAGGATGATGACGCGCAGCAGCGCCTCCAAATGGTCGGAGACGCACAGCTCGTCGTCCGGCTGCACGCCCAGGGCCTCGGCCGCATGGGCGACGTAGGCGTCCGTGTCGTTCTCGGAGGGAGGCGCCCAGCGGGAAACGATCTCCCGCACGGTCTTCAGACCGTACAAGCGCTGATAGTTGATCAAAATTTTGCCCATGGCCCGGATGCCGTAGACCGGCGAGGTGAAGACGCAGAAGGCCGGATCGGTCTGTTCCCGGGCCAAGCCGCGCCAGTTCTCGCCGTGGCGGATATTGCCGGGGTTGTTGTTGCGGATGCCGCGGGGAATGTTCATAGCGTCGCCTCCCGTTGCGCCTGACAGCCCACGCATAACCGGCAACCGGGAACGGCGAGGCGTCGGACCTCGGGAATCGGCTCGCCGCACGCCGCGCAATGGGTGAGGCTGGGGCTTGTCGGTTTGCGCCGCGCGCTCACGAAGCGGGCCAGGGCTTCCTGGCGTTGCCGGGTTTCCAAGGCTTGCGCGCGATCGATGTCGTCCATTAGGCCGTCAGTCCCCTGATTTCGTCGGCGCTCAGGTAGGGAACGCCGTTGATGTGGACGAAGTCGGGGCTGGTGACCTCGAAGGGAATCTTGCTCACGTGCTTGGAGCCGCCGGCCGTGTCGATGTCCAGCAGGCTTTCGACCTTGAGCTTGCAGCCGAAGGCCTCCACCTTCAGCTCTTCCTCGTCCGAAGTTTTGGCGTAGAAGAGCAGGTCCATGGTCTCCAGCTCCCGGAAGCTCCCGGCCGACTTGGCCGCCGCCGTCAGCAGCGACACGCCCAGAGCGTCCAGCTCCAATTCTCCAGAGGCCTCCACGTCGCCGGCCACCCAGCCGTTGGGCACGCCTTTGTCCTTGGCGACCTTGGAATTGTCGGTGATGGAAAGCGTGCATTTCGACACGTGGATCTGTAGGTCGCCCACGGTCACGTCGAAGTCCTTGCCGCTGATGCGCCGTCCCATTTAGTCCTCCGTCGCGTAGTTGGTCAGGTCGAGCAGAATGTTGCAGGTAATGGCCTTGGGACAATTGTACGGCCGCACCGTCATGTAGATTTCCACCGAATATTTGGTGGGCCAGCTGATGGCGATGTCCCCTTCCCGGGGCGGCTCGATCTCGCCGGGGAAGGTCTGCCCCAAGATCGTCGTGCTATGGCTCATCTTGCGCAGAGGGCGCATGAAATAGGTCTGGTTCTGGGCGATGGACGCGGGCGTGCTGTTCAACCGCCGGTCGCCGATGCGCGCCACGGCCAGGGTGTAGACCCGGCGCATGGCCTTCTGCACGACGCGCAGGTTTTCGATGACCTGATAATCTCCGGCGTTCACGTCCAGGGTGTTGCCATCGCCCCAGTACACGCCTTGATAATCCGGGTACCACTGCGGCGCGGAAAAGCGGGCGTTGTCCAGGTCCTCCAAAATGGACAGGTCGAGTTTCCGGCCGTCCTTGTCCGCCGGCTTGACGGACCACTCGCCCACCAACGCCCCGGTGTTGACCCGCTTCGGCGTATCGGCCACGGTCACGGCGCGGTTGCACAGCCGTCCGGCCAGGGTCCCCAGCTCCGGCCCCCACAGCGCCGGAACGATCATCACGTTTTCGGCGGCCACATCTTTGGTCAGCAATTTGATCGCCGCCTGGAAGTCGGCCCAGGTTTCGTTCGCGACGTCCAGCGCCCGGGTGGTCGCCATAAAGAAAATCGGCCGCATGAAGGCGGCCAGGATCTGAACGGCCTTGGTCTGCATGTCCTCCAGATCGGTGGACGCGCCGACCGGGTCGGTCACCACCACGGCCTCCACGCTGACCTGCCGCATGGCCTCGTCCACGGCGTCGGCCCAGGCGTCGCCGTCGGCCAGGGGCAGGACGCAGGCGCTCCAGTTCTCGCCCGCGTTGTTCCGGGCGGCTTCGATCTGCGTTCGCAGCAGACTTTCCGCAGAGCCCAAAACGGCGTCCAAATCCGTGTCCACGGTCAGGGTCTGCACGCTGCCCGTATGGACGTCGCCCCGGCCGACGAAAAGGAAATAGCGCTCCACTTCCGTCTGCTCGCCCTGACTCAAATTCAGGTTGTTGACCTGTACTTTTCCCAGCGCCATAGGGTCTCCTTTAAATTTTGCCCTGCTTGCGCAGCCTGGCCGCGGCTTCGCGCGCCATGCGGTCCAGGATCTCGTCGGCCTGGTCCGGGTTCACGCCCAGAAACGGCCGCGCCGGAACGCCGATCTCCCAGCCGTTCTTGGGCTCGTATCCCGTCAAATCCAGCCACAGCTTCACGGCTTCGTCCTGGCGCATGTGCTCCATGATCCAACGCTGCGAAACGCGCTGCCGTTTCGTCCGGCCGTTGGCCATGCGTTCTTCCTTGCGGTAGCCCAGGCGAAGGAGGTCGCGCGCGATCCAACGATCGCATCGCTTTTTCGCCGAATAGAAATCCTTGTCGTCGCTTGCGCCGCCCCGGCCGCCGTATCGCTCCTCCTTGCCGTGCTGGTGCTTGTCCGCGATCTTCGCCGTGTAGGTGTTTCTCCAGCTCACGCGGCCCTGCCCCACGCGGTCGGCGTCCACGCTCATGAGGCGAGCGAGCCCCGTCAGCATGCGCTTGTTCTGACGCCGACGCGGCGAGCCGTTCTTTTTGCGCTTGCGCGGAGCGAAGGGGCCGCCGTCCAGGCTGCGTTGCTCGCGGACGTTCTTGCGGGACAGCGCCCGCACCTGCATGGCGATGTTGCGCACCACTCGCCGTTTGGCCTCGGGCGACAAGACGAGCAGATCGATCTGCTCCAAAAGCCGCAGCCGCGCCTTGGGGTCCACGCTGATGCGAAGAAAGTCCTGCGGCATGGGCTAACGCCCTCCGGCAACGTCGCCGTGCAAGGCGTCGAGCCGTTCGGCGACATCCACGCCCGCGTCGGCCACGCGCCACAACCGGCCACCCCAGGGAATGTTTCCGCGCGGATCGGGCGTGATCTCCACGGACTCCTCGAAGCGGATGCTGATATCCACGTCGGCGCTGAACGGATCGTTCAACTCCACGTTCACGTCCGGATCGTCCAGGCCCAAGTCGTCGCGATCCGGATCGTTGTCCCGCAACCACGCCGCCACCAACGCCAGCAGGTCCGAACCGTCGCCGGGATAGCGACGGACCCAAAGCACGCCGTTGTACTGGAACCGGCAAATCTCCACGCCGGCCCCCAGGTTCCGGCCGGACAGTTCGAGGGTCCCCAACTCCGCCCAAGCGTCGAAACCGGAGCGCGGCAGCCGGGTGGCTTCCTCGATCGCCCGGCACAAGGCGGTGAGCTTACGCATCAGATCAACCTCACGGCGCTGGTTTCCTTGCCCTGCAACGCGGCGAGAGCCGCCTCGGCGTACTGCATCCACACGCCCGCGGTCGCCCCCGTATCGTCGGCGTCGTCCAACGTGTTCTTGGCGGAGCCGGAGCGCGAAAGCGGCCGGGACTGCCAAATCAGACGACTCTTGGCCCGGCAACACACGGCGTGGGCGTACAGGGTCGCGAGCTCGCTCACGCCGCCGAGCGTCGAGGCGGGCACGCCGGCCAGCGAGGAGCGTCCCTCGGCCTCGCGCGCCGCGCGCCACTCGGCAAGCTGGGCGTTGGCCCAGGCCATGGCCAGCGCCAAATGGCGCGTCAACGCCTCGGGCGAAATATCGGCGGGCGCCCGGTAGGCGGTCTGCAACTCGGCCAGGTCCATGTCGGGGAACCAGCCGTCGTTGGCCACGGTCTTGTGCTGGGGGGCGTCGGGAAATCCTGAAAAGCTCATAGCGTCCTGTCGCCGATTCCCGCCGGACCGCGTGCGGCGCCTGGCCGATGCGGCCCGGCGGAATCGGCCGGGGGGTGTGGTGATTTATTCCGTCCGGTCCTCGCGCTCCAAGGCTTTGGCCACGTCGGCCAAGCGCGTCTTGACCTGTGCGCCCAACGCATAGGCCCGGGTCAAGGCGTCCCTCGCGCCGGCAAGATCGCCGGCGGCCTCCAACAGGAACCCGTGCAGCCGGTAATACTTGGCGCGCAGGGCGTCGGGCGCGTCCCAGCCGTCGGGGACCGGGGCGGCCAGCTTGGCCAACACGTCGGAAAAGTACGGTTCGGGGCTGCGCCCGGCTTCGTTCTCGGCTTCGGACCACGCCAGCACGGCGTCCGCCATGAACGTGCGCAGATCGCGGTGGAACCGCTCGGGCAGGCCCACGCCGTGGGCGTCGCAGTACCGGCCCAAGGCCATGGCCCGGGGCAGGTCGGCCACGTCGAACAGCCACACGAGATACTGCCCCAGCAGCGGGTCGGCCTTGTCCTCGGCCGTCAGCCGATCGACATAGGGTTGGTACTTCGGCAACAACTCGCTCCGTTTGACCTCGGCCTTGCGCTCGATGCTTTTGATCTCGTGCAGGCGCTTCAGGTCTTCGGTCAGGGCGTCGGCCAAAAGCTGCGCCTTCCGGAGCGCGCCGAGGCTGCCGCCGGCGGCCGGGCCGACGTCCGGGGTCCGGACCGTCGTCTCGCCGTTCTGCACGGCCCGGCGGTGTTTCAAAAAAAGACTGGCCATCAACGCCCCCAAGGGGTTGCGGGGGCGGCGCGGGCCGCCCCCGGATCACGAAGGAAGGAGGTTATTCGCCCGTCGGCTCGGCCGCTTCGTCCGAAAATTTCACGTTGTCGAACTCCCAGCCCACGAAGGCCTCCGGACATTCGACCACATAGCCTTCGTTGCGGGAGTTGTAGTCCTCCACGCGGTTCTTCTCGGGCTTGTCCTTCAGGTTGCGCCGCCAGGTGTTCGTCTGCACGTAGACGGACAGGTTCTTCAGCGGCGTGACGGCCAGTCCGCGCGCGGGGTAGTTGCTGGGGGTCTGCCACGGCAAGCCGCCCAGCGTGGCCATGGCCGTGTTCATCGCGTTTTTCTCGGTGGGCTTGCCCTGAACGGCCGTCAGCAACAGAGCGGTTTCGCGGGCCACCAGCTCCGAGCCGACCAGGACCGTCAAGTTCTTGCGCAAATAGGTGGGGATGCCCTGCAACAGATCGTTCACGGCAAGGTCCAGGTTGGCGTAGTCGCCGCCGTCGCCCAGCACGATTTCGCCGGCCGTCCCGCCCTCGGTAAGAATATTGGCGGGCAGGTTCTCGCGCATGTACTGGAGCCAGCCCTTGTTCACGTCCTGCAACAAGGGATTCGCGGCCAAATCCGTCGTGGCGGCCACGCTGAGGCCGTACCAGCCGACGATCTCCCGATCGTTGGCGATGCGCCCCTGCACGTAGCGGGTGTAGCGCGCGCCCAGGTCGCCGAAGCGCGCCCATACGTCCATGGTGTTGTAGGGCAGGTAGACGTCGCTGTTGGTTTGCGCCAGCTTGTAGTTGTAGGCCTTGAGCCCCAGCACGTTGCGGGGAACGCGCTCGACGCCGTCCACGCTGGTGTCCGTGCGTCCGCTCACCGGGCCGGAGGCCGAACCCAGAATGTTCTGCCCCTCCATTTCGTCCACGGTGACGACGTTGATTTGCGGCAAAAAGGTGGACTGCTCCACGATGGCGTCTTGCAGCCGTTGCTCCAGGCTCGGCTCGATGGCGAACTGCTCCGTCACGTCGGGCGCGCCGTGCACCTGCGCCAAGGCGGCGCAGAACTGATGGAACGCTTGGCGGGTAAGGGTCTTCACGCGGCCCCCTTAAATGATGCCCGCGATCGTGGCGGGGCCGGTGGTTTCGGGAGCGACAACGCCGGGCTTGGGAGCCTCCAGACGCTTGGTCAGGGCGGCGACGTCCTGGCGCAAACCCTCCAAAGAGGCCATGATCTGCGGGGCCTTGTCCTCCGCGCGGGGCGACTCGACGGGAATCTCCGGGGCGGCCTTGGGCGTCTCGGGATCGGCGGCCCTTCTCTCCGCGGCCTGCGCGGCGAACGCTTCCCCCAAGGCCTTCACCCGCCCGGTCAAATCGTCCAGGGTCTGCGTGATCTCGGAAAACTGTTTGTCGTCCATGCTCTCCTCGTGGGTTTCGGGCGTGGATTTCCAGCCCTTGAAAAATTTGGCGAACCAGCGCGGAGGCGCGTCGGATTCGAGTAGCAGCTCCACGCCGGGCGCGATGATGTTGTCCGCGCCTTGCTTCCGCTCGGAAAACCGCAGTTCTTCGGCGCCCAGGCTGGCGGGGCTGTCCGTCACGCCCAAACCCACCAGGTAGCACTTCCCGGTGTTCGCGAAGTTGGGCTGCAACTCCATGCTGGAAAAGACATGCTGCCGGCGCTGATTGTCGATATGCAGACTCGTGTTCGGCCGCAGGCGGGCGTACAACGCCACGGCGTCGCCCTCCGTCTCGCTCTTGAGCTCCAGAACGGAGCCGTAGTTGCCGAAGACGCGCATGTGGTCCGGCCAGATCAAGGCCGTATAAGTGCCGGTGTCGTACGTTGCCGCGGCGTCGAGCAACCATTGCCGTTCGATCGTCCGTCCGTCGACCGTCGGGCCAGATCGCCCGATGCATACGAAATCCGTGCTGATGCTCATGCACAGAACGTAAATGCACCTATCGGAAGGATGCAACGATTCGACGTCCTATTGCGATGCAATCGGAAAAATCGTTCATGCATCCCGCCATGCCGTGTTGTATGGCAAAATCATGGAGCAGTACCCGGAGGAGGTTAAACAGGCGGCGCGATCGCTGTATCTGCGCCGCTACAAAATCCGCGAAATCGCCGAAGCCCTCTCCGTTCCCAAACGCACCGTGTACCACTGGGCGCAGGCGGACAGCTGGGAGGACCTGGTCGCGTACGAAACGGCCGAAGAAGCCATGCAGCGCCGGCTGGCGATCCTGGCGGAGCGCGAAGCCAAGGACGTAACGGAGCTGGACGAAATGGACCGGCTCGTGGCCGGTCTGGAGCGCCTGGCCCATGTGGCCCTGCGCAAGGCCGCCGTCCGGCGCGATGCGGACGGGACCGGAGCCGACGCATCCCGACACGACACGCCCCCGCGCGACGCCGGAGGCAGGCGGCGCAAAGCCAAGATCAAGAACGACGTCTCCCGCCTCACGGCGCGGGACTTCGAAAAACTCCACCGGCAATGGTTCCGCTATCAGGCGGAGCTCTACGAGGCCCGCCGGCGCCGCAACCGGCAGATTCTCAAATCCCGCCAGATCGGCGCCACCTGGTATTTCGCCCAGGAGGCGTTCGAGGACGCGACGCTCACCGGCGACAATCAGATATTCCTGTCCGCCACCCGCGCCCAGGCCGACGTGTTCCGGGAGTACATCGTCCAGCTCGCGGCGGAGCATTTCGACCTGGAGCTCAAGGGCAAGGACAAGCTCGCCCTTCATACGGCCGGCGGCCCGGCCACGCTCTATTTTCTCTCCAACAACTCCAAGAGCGCGCAGAGCTATCACGGGCACGTCTACCTGGACGAGTTCTTCTGGATTCGGGGATTCGCCGAACTGTACAAGGTGGCCACCGGCATGGCCGCGCACAAGAAATGGCGGCGCACGCTGTTCTCCACGCCGTCGGCCGTGACGCACGACGCCTACGATCTCTGGACGGGCGAACGCTACCAGAAGCGTTTCCGACGGAAACGGGTCGCCTTTCCGGGATTCGAGGAGCGCCGAAGCGGGGTCATGTGCCCGGACAACACCTGGCGCAAGATCATCACGCTGCACGACGCCGAAGCGGGCGGCTGCAACCTCTTCGACATCGAAGAGCTCCAGCTCGAATACAGCCCCGACGAGTTCCGCAACCTGTTTCTGTGCGAATTCGTGGACGACACCCAGGGCGTGTTCCGGCTGGCCGACCTGGAGTTGTGCCCCGTGGATCCGGACGACTGGCCGGACTACGTCCCGGGCGCGGACCGGCCCTTCGGCGCCGCGCCGGTCTGGGGCGGTTACGATCCCAGCCGCAGCCGGGACGACGCATCCTTCGTCATCCTGGCCCCGCCCGACCAGCCGGGCGGCGTCTTTCGCGTGCTGGAGCGCTACAAGTGGCTGGACAAGTCGTTCACGTGGCAGGCGGAGCAGATTCGCGGCCTGTGCGACCGGTTCAACTTCCAGCATATCGGCATCGACACCACCGGGCCGGGCATCGGCGTCTACGACATCGTGCGCGATTTCTTTCCGCAGGCCCAGAGCATCCACTACAGCGTGGCGGCGAAAAATCAGTTGGTGCTCAAGGCGAAGGACGTCATCGAATCCGGGCGCATCCATTGGAGCGCCCGCTGGAGCGACATCGCCCACGCCTTTCTGACCATCCGGCAAGGCCTGACCTCCACCGGGCAAATGACCTACAGCGCCGGGCGCGCCGCGGGCGTCGGCCATGCGGACGCGGCCTGGGCCGTCATGCACGCCCTGGCCTTCGAACCGCTCAACACCGCGCAGGCCCAGGGCTGCGTCATCATTTCATAGGAGCCGCGATGCAAGCCATCGGAGAAGAACGGCGGGACAGCGGAGCGTGTTGCTTCCGCTTCGGCGATCCCGAGCCGGTGTTGGCCGGGCGCATCTACGATCAGTTGGGCGTCTGGCTGCTGGACAACGGACGTTATTACGACACGCCCATCCCGTGGGCCGGGCTGGCCAGACTGCTGCGCTGCAACGCCTATCACGGGCCGTTGATCGAATTCAAAACGCTCATGGTCATGCGCGGCTACGCGGGCTCGGCCATGCTGCCCCGGCGCGTCATGCAGGCCGTGGCCACGGACTGGAACGTCTTCGCCAACGCCTACGTGCGCATCGAGCGCAACGGGTTCGGCGAGGTCTGCGGCCTGCGCCACCTGCCCGCCATCAACATGCGGCGCATGAAGCCCGACAACCAATATTGCCAGCTCACCGTCACCGGGCAAATCGTGGAGTTCGCCCCGGGCGAGGTGCTGCACCTCAAGAACTACGACGTGTCGCAAACCATCTACGGCGTGCCCGGCTACCTGGGAGCGATCCAATCCATGCTGCTCAACGAAGACGCGACGCTATTCCGGCGCAAGTATTACCGGAACGGCGCACACATGGGCTACATCCTCTACGCGGGCGGCAGCATGGAGCAACGCTACCGGGACCAGATCGAAGCGGCGATGCGGCAAAGCAAAGGCGCGGGCAACTTCCGCAACATGTTCGTGCACATGCCGGGCGGAGGAAAGGACGCGTTGCAGATTCTGCCCGTGGGCGACTTCTCCACCCGCGACGAGCTGGAGAAGATCAAGAACCTGACGCGGGACGACATCATCGCCGCGCATCGCATCCCCCCGGCCCTGGCGGCCATCATTCCCACCAACACGGCGGGCTTCGGCGACGTGGAGAAGATCGACAGGGTGTACCAGCGCAACGAAGTGGATCCCATCCGCGAACAGCTTTTAGAAGTCAACGAACTGTTGCCACCGCAGGCGCAAGTGAGCTTTATGTCCACAAGCGATTAAGGTACAGTGTCACAAGAAAACGGAGTGAAGACAATGAGTGCGATTCGCGTGCGTTGCAACAAGTGCGGCAGTGTGGCCCGAGTGGAAAGTTCGAAAGAGATCGGCGGCGGCTTGAAACAACTCTATTGCAGTTGCCGCAACGTGGAGTGCGGCCACACGTTCGTCATGGACCTGACGTTCAGCCACACCTTGAGCCCGTCGGCGTTGGACCTGCCGGACAACGTTCGCGCCAGACTGCAACAGGGGCGGATAAGCGCGACGGAGCAGCCCTTGCTGTTCGCGGAGCTGGCTGGGTAAAACGACGCACCTCAGGGCGGCGGGTCAGGTGAATACTATCTCTGTACACATCCTCTGACATAAACTTTACCTCACATTTTATTTGTCTGCGTCCACACAGCCTCGGCCCAATGCTCCTCACACACGATAGCGATAGACGCGCCTTTCTTCTCTTTATAATTCACAGCCTTCTCAATCTTGCGGCCGTAGGAAGTGTGGATCCAGTCCCGGCTGCCGATGGAGCCGATCACGAGATAGTTCGTGTCCAGGCGCACCACCTTGTGGTTAACGCCGCCGAGCTTCTCCACCACCTGTTGGCATTTTGTGCGAGTTCCACAAGCGAATTTTCCTGTCAGGCAAAAGGTCGCAGCGGCAAAGCAAATATTCGGATACGGCGTATCCAAGGGCAAAGTCGTGCTGAACGAGTGCGCCGCTCCGGGGGCGGCGTCCTGCCCGCAAAGCTCGCTTAAAATTTCAAACAATTCCTTGCGCTCTTCGGCGTCTATCACGCCATCTTCAAGCATCGTCACAATACGTTTCGTCAGATGCTTGACCACAAAGTCATCCGGTGCCAAAGCTTGGTTCACCTTGAGCCAACGCACGAGAGCATCTGCTTCCCCTGGACTTATTTCTCCATCCGCGACAAAGCCCTTGGCCATGCCAATCAATTCATCGACGGTTCTGTCAGACACGCGGGCCGCATGATACGCTCGATTTGGCTGACCATCTACGTCTAGATATCCTTTCCAAAAATTAGACATACCCAACTCCTTTATTGCAAAAATTGATACCAGCAAGCGCAATACGGGTAAAGGGAGGTCACGCCTTCCAAACAACCGTCTCCTTTTCTATCCATTTTATACACACAAAGACTTGACACCCGCATCTTGACATGTGTAAAAAATACACATGAAAAGCAGTGAGCTTCTCAAGACGCTCGAAAAGGCTGGCTGGGTCAAGCTACCGGGCCGTGGCAAAGGGAGCCATACGATGATGAAGCACCCGGACAAGGCGCACAAGCTGAGCATCCCGAAAGGAGAAATCAAGCCCGGCACACTGGCGCAAATCCTCAAAGCCGCAGGTCTCAAATAAAGCGGGGGCGCAAGTCCTCCCCGGACAACCATTGGAGGTATCTTCTATGTCGACGTATTTCGCCGCCGTCTATAATGACGAAGACGGTTACAACGCACGGTTTCCGGATTTGCCCGGGTGCATCACCCAGGCGGACACGTTGGGAGAATTGGACGCCATGTTGCGCGATGCTCTCTTTTGCTACCTCGACGCCTTGCGCGAGGACGGCGACGGGGTCCCGCAGCCTCGCAGCTACGGGGAGATTCTGGCCGCCGCTCAGGCGGAGGAGGACGCGGAGAACTTGGCCTTTGTGACCATGGTCTCCATTCCGGACAAAGTGAAACGCGTGCGGGTCAACATCAGCCTGCCGGAAACCGATCTGGCCCTGATCGACCGCGCCGCCTCGGCCCGCTCCCTGGACCGCTCCGCCTTCCTGGCCATGGCGGCCAAACAGGTGGCCCAAGGTGAATGCGAGGCGTCATAGCCTCAGACAGGCGTGAAGCAAAAAGATTTCATCAAAATGAAAGGAGAACGCGGTATAAAATTTAGAATCGAAAAGTAAAGGGGATAAAGAAAGGTAGGAAGCTAATTTCTCTGAAAGTGAAGCATTTCACCTCTACAAAATTCTGGTGGCAAACATATTCTATTGTAGAACATAATTTCTGTACCCTTTTTCCTAGCTTCATTTGCAGAGTAAATCAATGTAAAATATACGCTACTCTGTTCTGAATACATGCTCTCTATTTCTGGCGTGCAATCATATGTCATAATCCATGGGACATTAAGTTCTTGAACTTGTTCTGCAATTGCTAGATGATCCTCATGAGTATAAAAATTCGAGTAAAGCAGGCTTCCTTTTTTGTAATACGGTGGATCAAAGTAAAAGAATATTCGTTCAGCACCAGCCACATTGTCCGTCTCCACACGAGCAATCAACTCTGCCGCGTCCAGATTTGTCACGGCAATTCGCTCTCCATAGTTGGCAATTCGTTGTATCCGGTTGCTCAAGTCTTGCTTATTGAACCTAGCGCTCATTGGATACGCGCCTCTTTGTTCTTTTCCTCCGATTACCCCTGCTTTGATAATGCCTGATCTGTTTGTCCTATTCATAAATAACGTCGCAAAACCAACTTCCGACATTGAGTGCTCTTGGTAATGGGCATGTATAGCACGCTGTTTATTCCATTCATTAATATTGACTTTCGTATCTATAAGTTTTCTCAAAAGCCACTCTGTATCGTACAACACGGTATACCAAAATGAAAAAATAAGCGGATCAGCGTCATTGATGATGATCCGCCATGCATATTCTTCAAAGAGTAAATTAAGAGCTACAGCAGCTCCACCTGCATATGGTTCAATATACGTTGAATCGCATAGATTATTATAAAGGAAAATCTTCTTCATAAACCCTGCAAGACGTCCTTTTCCTCCTGGGTATCGAAGGGGTGTATAAAACTGCATTTTCTGAGTTCCTCCGCTGCAGAGCATACAGCAAGCCGCACCTCTTGGCCAGGGAATTTTTTACATATCCTCGAGAACGTTGCCCGCAAAAAATTAGAGCTATTCCCAGCAGTGCTGTAAGAAAAATTGAATTTCATCCCAGAAGGTGCAAAGTGTTTGTGCGTTGGGGTGATATTTCTCGCTATGCACCCATTTGTGTAGTGATTTTGTAGAAATAATTTCATTGCTATGTTTCGCACGTTCCATGATTTGAAATTCTTCTTCGTCAATCAATCCACAGCTATGCATATATTTTGCAGCAGAAAACACCTTCGTCATCAGATTATCTTCTTTAATCCTAATTTCATTGCGTGAGATATAATACTCAGTACTTAATTCAATAAATAGCCGAAAAAGAACTGCCGCTCCATTTGGAGCTTCACGCACGTCTATTTTTCTGTAAAGTTCATGAAAGATATTCTGTGCTCGCTCCGTTCCTCCCTCGGTTGAAATTTCAACCGGTGTCTTGTTTGGAATCAATCGTTTTCTATCCCATGCGGCCTTGGTCTTTCTGCCCCCCACTCGAGAACCTTTAGTGGGAGCTGGATTCGTCTTCGAAGCGGGATCCCCACCCAACTCCACTTTGGGTGCATTCGGGTCTGCCGGTTCTTTGTCTAAGTCCGCGAGCACCTCGTCCAGGTATCTCCGCTTGTCGTCAGTGAGTCGGATGGAATTCACATCTCGTTTGCCCGACCCCATATCTTCTGCGACTCTCCGGGCAACCTCATAAAACAAGTTCTCATCGGAACAGGAGATAACACCATTTTCAAAACTGATCCCGAGAACTTGCTTGGTATTCGCGTCAAAGAAACGCTGCAAGTTCGTGATGGGAAACTTGCTGTCGATTTTCATCCCTTTGGTCTTGAGATACTCAAGAGTGTTGAGCGCCAAGGCGTTTTGAGTCTTGTCCCCCCTATGAAGATCAAAATTGGCCTTATTGGTGGGGTTCCAATCTTTATGTCCAACGCCGTTCATTAACCCACCTTGTTGCCGCTGCATATGATTCAGAATGGCGTCCTCATCATCGCTTTCTAAACATTCGACAGCAGACGGTATTGCAATAGTAGCCGTCTTGACAATTTGCTCGAACCTTTTTTTTAACCGCTCCTCATCACATATGGCTGGATTATTCAAACACTTTAAGGCAGTGACACGACGATTCCCGTCACGGACGATATAGTCACCTTGTTCATTTTTTGAAACTACGATAGGCATAGGCGTAAGCCCAACAGTTGCAATATCTTTAGCTATTGCAATAGCATGCTCTTCATTGTCGTCTAATACGGCATGAATACAGCTTTTCTGAGTAGAAAGCTCTCCATAGAAACGAAAATTATCGATATCTAGCTTAAGACTAGCGACAGGAATCGGTTGCGTTGTGTGAAACTTCTCTCTCATTTTCCCCCTCCATCTTATGCTTATACTGTAAAATCAAAACAGCACATTCAAAATTTGAAGAGATACCGCATGCAAGCATCAAGAATTTTAGAAATCGGTGCTTAAATTACGCAACATGCATAAATATTTGCTATTTTATGCTGCGCCGCACTAAAAATCAGATGATTGAACTCATATGCTGTGAAAATTGATACCAGCAAACAGTATCCAGGTAAATAGCGGCAACTTCTTGCTCCCAAAAACACAACCAATGGCATCCGTACCTTCCCAATTTCGTGGGGAGCTAACCCAGTCTAAGATAGCAACAACAAGCTTACCTCCACGCCACGCCTTCGCCGGCTGATCGCACTAAAAGCAAGCGGATTGATCTCGGACAGAGGCGTTGCTCCCAGGCATGAAGCAACGCGCCCAAGGCGAAGATGACATCTCCCCACGCTCCGCCGCCCGTTGACCACCAACCAAACATGTACTATAAACTGTACAGAAACGGAGGCACGCCATGCCCGAAGCCATCACCTACACGGAGGCTCGTCGGAAGCTCGCTTCCACGATGGACGAAGTCTGCGACAGCCACGACCCCGTCATCATCACCCGCCGCAAGGCGGAAGCCGTGGTGATGATGTCGCTCAAGGACTACAACAGCATCGTCGAAACGGCCTACCTGCTGGCCAATCCGGCCAACGCCGCCAGACTCCGCGAAAGCGTCGAGGCCGCGAACGCCGGGCGTCTGGAAAAGCACGGCCTTGCGGAGGATTGATGCCCCTGCTCGCGTGGACCCCGCAGGCCTGGGAAGACTATCTGTACTGGCGGAAGCGGGACGCCAAGATGCTGAAGAGGATCAACGCCCTCGTCCGCGACGCGCTGCGCACGCCTTTCGAGGGGCTGGGCAAGCCGGAGCCGTTGCGCTTCGACCTCGCGGGGTGCTGGTCCCGCCGCATCGATCACGAACATCGCCTCGTGTACAAGGTCGACGACGGCGCGGAGACGTTGATCGTCCTCCAGTGCCGCTACCATTACTGAGCCGTTCCGAACGGCCCGCCGACATAAATTTGCCCCAAGATTTCATTTCGACTGGCATCGCCCTGCGCCCCTGAAGGGAAGTCATGCTTGAGGACGCTTCACGGGACGGGGCCGCAGCATCTCGTCGTCCTGTTCCCGGTCCTGGCGTTATGCATCGTCGCGCTCCTCTTCACGAGTTCGCACCGGACGGAGACGGTGAGCAATCTCTTCGCCTGCCGCAAGAAGCCATCGCTCCACCTGCGCCGCCCCCAAAAAGACGCCGCCTCCCCGAGGGAAGGCGGCGTCTCTTGTTCGATCCGCTATGCGTCCGGGCTACGCGTAGGAGCGCGCGTGCGTGTTGTTGGCCAGCTTGTGCTGCTGCATGGCCTGGATGACGTCCACCACCGCGGCCACCACGTCCTCGGGGTCTTGGGACATGTTGCAGAAGGTCGGGGAGATGCGCACCAGGTCGTGGCCCAGGACCTTCAGGTTGGCGATGGCGAAGCCGTGCTGCTCATAGACGTTCTTCATGACGTCGCCGCCGTTGACGCCCTTGGGCGGGGTGAACAGGAACACCGAGCTGCGCAGCGCGTCGTTGGTCGTGGGCGTGGTGATCCACTTGTAGGCCGTCTTCGGGGTGAAGTCGGGGAAAATCTTCGGCAGGCGCCTGAACAGCGCCTCCTTGGTCTTGGTCCCCAGCTGGTGCACGCGGTCCTCGATCTTGGCCGGCGTGACGTTCGGATGGAAATGGCCGGTGTGGAACAGGGAGACCATCCAGGTGGACACCAGGGTGGCGTCGTTCTGCTGGCCCAGGTAGGAAAACCGCTTGGCGTTGGGGTCCATTTGCCCCTTTTCCGGGTTGAAGCCGTAGTCCATAGGCGTCATGATGTGCTCGTCGTAGCCCCAGATGCTGGGCGTGAACTTGCTCGCCGCGTCCCGTTTATTGTTCATGTACACGATCCCCACCATCTTGGGGCCGCAGGGCCACTTGTGGAAGCTGCCGGCGATGCTGTCCACGTCCACCTCGCCGAGCTTCAGGTCCAGCACGCCGAAGGTCTGGGCGCTGTCCGCGTGAATGTACATGTCCTTGTTGATCTTGCGCAGCTCGTGGACGATGCGGCCCATGGGCAGGAGCATGCCGCACTCGTTGGATTGCCAGGACAGGGTGACCAGCTTGGTGTTCTTGTCCACCACATGGAGCAGCGCCTCGATGATCTCGTCCTCGCTCTTGGGATCGGACGGCACAACGCCCTTGCGCTTCTCGGCGTCGGACACCGAATTGGCGAGCATCTTGGTCTTGAGCGTCCGGATGGAGCCGGCGCCCCAGCCCTGGGTGGCCTTGCGATAGAACCAGGCGTCCAGGTTGGTGGGGTGGTTGACGTCCCAAACGACCACGTTGTCCTTTTCCGGGTTGAAGAATCCGGAGGAGACCAGGCCGTTGTTGATGAAGTTATTGCCCTCGGTGCTGTTGGCCACCAGGGCGAGCAGGAAGTCGGCCTGATACTTCTGGCCGCCGAGGCCGAACCACTCCTTGACGGATTCGAGGCCCAGCCCAAGGCTCGCCTGGGCCAGTTGGGCGCGCATGGGGAAGGAGATGTCCTGGTTGAGCATCTGCTGCACCATGGTCACCATCTGGTCCACCGGCCGCATGGACGGGCACAGGTTGGCCGAGTTCACGGAAATGGACGTATAGCCGGACCGGTCGAAGTAGTGCTCGACCAGCCGGTCCCACTGGGCGTCGTTGTCCGCGGCGAGCCCGTCGGACTTGAACGCGCGGCCTTCCTGCTCCCAGGCGGCGATCCGCTGCTGAATGGACTCCAGGGCGCGCTTGGCGTTGCCCGTGGGGGCCGGAGCCGGGGACTGGCCCGCGTCGGCGATGTTCGGGAAGGCCAGGGCCGGCGTCATGGCGAGTCCCATGGCGGACGCGGCGCCCAGGAATTTGCGGCGGGAGAATGTCGTCATGTTGCTACCTCCGGAAAATGATGGCGCCTGGCGCACGAGGGTCGGCGCGTACAGCGGGTTTGGAAAAGACGCGGCGCCGGCCTGTCCGGCCGGGCGCGAGGCGGACGCCGGCGTCGTAAAGGCTCCGTGTCCGGGCGTTTTGCCCGAAGCGCGGGAAGCCTTGCGGCGCATGTCCGGGACCGCCCCTGGCTGGAAGATCGCCGCAACGAGCGGCTTGTCGCAGCCCAGGATTCTTGCATGGCGTCTTACTACTTTTCGGACGGCCGCACAACATCGGAAACAAGAAAAGTGCAAAAATTCTGGGCTCCTCGACGCCGCGACGCACCACGGTTCCGTTGAGTTCGTCCGACAGGGCGCCCTCTCTTTTCGAACTTCATCGACCACCCCCCCTTCGGAAAAAGGTTAGGTAGGTTAGGAGCCTCTCCGAAATGCCCGGCAACCGGCGTGGTTGCTGGGCTCTCGCCGTTTTTCGAAAAGGTTAGGAAATGGTTAGGAAAAGGTTAGGTGGGGTTAGGAAAAAAGTGATAAGCAATAATTCAAACATGTTACGACATGTGTCAAAAGTGAGGAAAAAGTGAGGAATCGGGGTTAGGTCCTAACCTTTTCCTAACCGATTCCTAACCTTTTGCGAATTGCCCGGGAAGCCTTGCCCCACCTGGCTTCCCGGGGTTTTTCGCACACCACCTAACCTACCTAACCCTTTTCCGAAGCCCCCCCCAAATTTTTGAAACCCCGCTCGCGGGCGCACGCTTGCGCCTGCGAATTCCATGTACGATCCCTCCGTGATCTTCCCGAGGGGCTTACGCCCTCAGGAAGACCCAACATTTGATATTCTTCTCGGTATGGCGGCTCCAAACGCATTTGTTCGCGGTTTCGAACAGGTAGCGCTTGGACTGGGGGAGGAGCTTCTTCAACTGCTTCAGGTCGGGCAACTCCTGCCCGTCGGCGTAGCAGCATTCCCGGAACTGGTTCAGATTGAACGCGATGCGCTCGGGATCGGAGGAGTGGTTCAGCCATCCCTCCTTTCGGCTCGGAGCCTGCGCGTTCAGATACTCGAACGTCTCCCAGAACTGTTCGAGCAACGGATGATCGGCGGACAGGCGTTGCTCCCTGGCCAGGGCGCGGTCATAAAGATAGTCGGTCAGGCGTTGGGCGAGCCGGCCGCGCATGGCCGGGAACAGCACGCCCAGGGCTTGGCCGCAGGCCGCGATCTGCGCGTGGTTCTTGACGACGCGGGCGTTTTTCAATCCCGACTCGGGGGCGCCGAAGCGCGCCTCGATGTCGGTGAAGGCCCGGGCGTAGGCGTCCAGAATCTTCCTTTCGTTCACCAGCGCGCGCAGCAGGAAGCCGCCCACCGTGGCCGAGGTCTGGCGTTCGAACCAGCGGGCGATCTCGCGCGTGCCGGGCCGGTGATGGCTCTTGTCCATATGGCAGTGCACGATGCGTTGCAACAGCGCTTCGGAGCCGTCCACCTCCGCGTTCTGGCTGATGACGAGCGCGGCCTGGAACAGATTCTCTTCGGTGTCGTTGCCCCGTTTGGCCACGCCCAGAGTGCCGGTGCCACGGCCATTGTAGAACGGCTTGCACTCGTCGAAGTTGAATTGCCGAATCTTGGCGTTGCGTTCGCCGTTGTCGCGGTCGGATTCGATCAGCACCACCGGCATGTTCGAAAGCTGCGAAAACGCGCGCCGCCGCCCGGCGTAGCTGGACTTCATGATGTCGAAGCCCTCGTAGTCGTCGCGCCCGATGCATTTCCACAAGAACTCCAGGCAGGTGGATTTGCCCGCGCCGGGCTCGCCGGTGAACTCCAGAAAAGGAAACGACTTGTGCAGGTCGCGAATCTGCTGCACGAACAGCGCCCCGAGCCAGAAGGACAACAACGCCAGCCCCGGCATGTCGAAGGCTTGTACGTACCGCTCCAGCCACACGGGCGAGAACTCGCCCTCCGTGTTGATATGCACGCCGGCCAGGCTGGTCTTGATTCCCCGCCGGCCTACGGTGAAATGCCCTTGCTCGTTCAGCGGGATCACACGGCCGCCGCTGACGGCGTGCTCCTGGAACACCCAGGCCTTGGCGGCGCGATCGTAGCCCACGAAAGGCGCCGAGGCGACCACCTTCATGTGATGGCTGAACCAACGGTCGCGCAGGATCTTCATCTGCGGAGGCGTTCCGTCGAACGTGCCGCCGTGCGTCTTGTTCAGCAGGGCCTTGTTCAACGACGTCGGGCTGTCGATGTTGGAGCCTTCCAACGTGACCAGCTCCGAAGGACTGCCGTTGCGGTAGCTCACACGGAAAACGTAGGACTGCGTCTCCAGGATGTCGTCGCGCTCCACGTAGAGAAAACGGGGCCGGCAGTTGGCGATGGAGTCCACGTCGCAGCGGGCGAGAAACGCGCTCAGCCCCTGCGGGGAGTCCAGGTCCACGGCCTGCTCCTCCAGGTCCTTGCCCAACTGCGAGGTCTGGACCTCCACGGAATAGAGCGCATTGTCGAAGTCCAAAACGAACTTGGCCAGTTTGTTGCGCGCGAAATGGTGATAGGCCTTTTCGTTCACGGTCTTGGCCGAAAAGAGCCGCCCATGATAAAGCCGCTCCTCTATGAATGCATCCGTGAGGCGCCCGGCGCGCCAGAGATCGTCCCAGTCCATGCCGCCTTCGGGCAAGAGGCAGACGTCGACCTTTTCGCCCATGGCCCGAAGTCTGGCCTCGTGTTTGCGCATGGCCTCCCGGCCGGCCGGGTCCGCGTCCAGGGCCAGGGTCCAGACCACGCCTTCGCCCTTGCGGCGCTCGATGAAATGCTCCGGGAAGTTGCCGCAGGAAAGCGCGGCCGCCGCCTTGCGCCCGGTGTGGTGCAAGGCGATGGCGTGGAAGACGCCCTCCACGATGTAGCAGCGCTCCCCCTTGTTCGGCTCCATGTCCGGCGGGGTCCAGGCGTCGCCGCGATACAGCGTACCGTCCGCCTTGCGTTTGCCGCCGAAGTTGGCCTTGCGGCCGCCGTCCGATTTGGTTTTGCCGATCAACCGCTCCCAGTAGCGCGTATGGGCCTCGTCCAGGTAGAAGCGCACCGTCGGGCAAAAACCGTTGCCGGAGCGGGCCGCCTCCTGGGTGTACCAGCCCTTGATCCTGGAGAGGTCGAAGCCTCGGTCCAGCGCCAGGTAGGCGTCGGCCGTGCGCTCGGGCTCCTCCTTGGTCGGCGGGAAGCGCTCCAGGTAGCCGGCGAACAGCTCCGGCAGCTCGTCCTTCACCGCGCCGACGAATCCGCACTTGTTCTTGCGGTTGCAGGTCAGATACCAGGGACGCGCCTTGGGGACGAACAATTCCCGCTTGCCGCACTGCGGGCAGATTCCGCCGGTCAGAAACGCGCCGCCGTCCTTGAATCCGAAACGCTGGTCGGCCAGCAGCGCCGCAACGATCGCTTCGTTAGGAACGCGCATGGCCGCCCTCCTCTTCGCCGGACGCCGGGGCCAGGGCTTCGGCGCAGACGTCCAGCTCGTCGGCCAGAAGGCGCAGGACGGGGCCGGGCTGATCGGGTTCCGGAGAAAAGCGGGCGGCGAGAAAGTCCAGGATGTCGGCGACGCGCCGCAACCGGCGCAACGCTTCGGATGAGGTCAAATGCGGAGCCATGACGGCGCCTCCAATGGGTTTAGTGTGCGCGCCGCCCGAAAAACAAAAGAGCGACGCAGTGCTACTAGGCCCCACTGGAAGCCCCCGGCCCTCGCGGATACCGGACACTGCGCCGCTCTTTTTACCACGTCCGAGGACGCGGCAACGAGAAGCCATCAATAAAAAAGCCTCCGAATGCGGCCCGGCAAACCGGGACGCGAGGGCGGAGGAGCCCCCAGTGGATTTAGTGAGTTCAGCTTTAGTCAAACTCAGGGGGCATGTCAAAAGATAGGAAGGAAGGAAAAGGAACTTTCGTGCGCAGGGCATTTTCCTTGCTCCGGAGCGGATCGGGCGTCGGCGTGGAGAGGCGGCGCGGGTTCGCGTTGGCGGTTGCGGACGGGAGAACGAACGGCGGATTGCCTCACTCCCCCGCCCGGTCGAAGCGGCGCCCGGCCGGGCGGGGCCGGGTTCAGGCGTGGGCGCGGGGCGCGGCGACCAAGGCGCGCTCCTGGGTGCGCAGATCGCCGATGAGGGTCAGCGCCTTCACCACCACGTCGCGCAATTCCTTGATGAGGCGCCGCAGTTCGACGGGCTCCAGGCGCTGGTCCGCGATGGCTTCCTGCCCGGCCTGGCCGACGTCGCCGGCTTCCGAAAAAAGCTCCCCGATACGGAAGATCAAGCCGTTGCAGGAAAGCGCGTCGCGGCGGCTCGGGGCGCCCAACCGCCGGGCGGACACCAGCAGCCACTCCAGCACGAGCCGGTTGCCGACCACGGCGCAGAACCGGGGCAGGTCCTCGTAGGTCGGAAAATAGCGCGCCGTGCTGACGATGCGCTTGGCGTGGGCGAGGCTCCAGCCCATTTCCCGGGCGATGGCGTCGAGCCCCTTGCCGCTCTCCATGCAGGCGAGCTTGAAGGCGTCCACCGCGTCCAGGCGGCTCAAGGCGTCGAAGGTTCGGTCCGTCGTCTCCGGGCTGTCGTTCGCAAGCGATCGCGTCATGGTCTTCTTCCTCCTTGGGAAAGACATGGGTGGATCTGCGGGGCGGTCTGCGGTACGC
>JASGMV010000088.1 GCA_030156255.1 Desulfovibrionales bacterium | reverse complement strand
CGTTTGCAAACGCGGTTGTCCCCTTCCCCCAGAACCCCCATCCTCTTTCCATAAAACTTTATCTACAAAACTTTTTGAAGAGAGGGTCCGGGGGAAAACTTTTCACACAGCTTCTCCCCCGGAAAACTTCCGGAAGTCAAGTACGAGTTCATGCAATCCAGTCCAGCACACGAACCAATTCGGCCTCCAGGGCCTCCAGTCGAAGCGCCGCGCCGGACAGGTCCTGGACATTCGCCCTTTGAAAATCTTCGGCGAGTCGGGCCAATCGATTGGCGCCCACGCCGAGGGCGGAGTTTTTCATGGAGTGGGAGCCTTTGACCGCGCCGTCAATGTCACCTTTGGATACGGATTCACGTATCATTTTTATTTCATTGGACGATTGTCTGCGAAACAGCTCATAAAGCTTCTTCACAAACGCATCGTTTCCGCCGAATTCGCGAATCTGCGCCGACCGGTCCGGCAGGTCGGCGTCATCCGCTTCGGCGTCCCGCGGTTCGGCGTTCACATCCTGCGCCTCGGTCTGGCCGGGGACCCCCAACACGGCCAGCAGCTTGTCCATATCCAGCGGTTTCGACAAAAATCCCGTCATTCCAGCCTGTTCACACTTTTCCCTATACTCCGGCAACACATGGGCGGTGATGGCGTAGATGGGCATGTTTTTCAGCGCTTCACCGCATTCGCCGGCGCGGATACGGCTTGCGGTCTCCAAGCCGCTCATCAGCGGCATTTCCAAATCCATCAATGCGACGTCGCAAGGTTCGGCCTTCAGCTTGTCCAACGCCTCACGCCCGTTGCTCGCCATCACGGGCTGATGCCCTGCCCGCACCAGCCATTCCGACAGGAGGGAGGCGTTGAGCGGATTGTCTTCGGCCAGCAGGACGCGTAGCGGCCCGGCGCGGAGGAGGTCGGGCGCCGAAGTTTTGCCGAAGCCCAGGCTTTTGGAGAACGACAGGGTGAAGGAAAAAGCACTGCCATGCCCCGGCTGGCTCTCCACCCGGAGCGTCCCTCCCAGCAATTCGACCAATCTTTTGGCGAGGCTCAATCCAAGTCCAAGTCCCTTCGGCCGATGGACCAAATCTCCGCGACCCTGCTGGAAGCCATCCAGAATCGTATCAAGGGCGTCGGACGCGATGCCCGGTCCCGTGTCGCGAACGATGAATCGAATCCTCGACGTCTCCTCCTCGCCAAAGGACGCAAAGGGGGCTGCATCATGAAAGGGCGCAGGCTCCACCTGCAGAAGCGCTTCTCCCGACTCCGTGAACTTGATGGCGTTGGAGAGCAGATGCACCAGTATTTGCCGTAGCCTACGGCCGTCCCCCATCACCTTGAACGGGGTTTCCGGGTGGACTTCTACATTGAGCGCCAACCCTTTTTCCGCAGCCTGCTCCTTGAACATGTCTCCGACACGCCACACCAGTTCGCACAGAGAGACGAGCGCGTGATCCGGTTGCACGCGGCCGGTCTCCAGGTCGGCGAAATCCAGAATGTCGGAAACCATGGCGTGCAGGTGGCTGGCGGAGTCGCGAATGGCCTTGAGCCGGCGGCGCAGCACCGGGTCTTTGGTCTGCTCCAGAGCCAGGCCGGCCTGGCCCAAGATACCGTGCAGCGGCGTGCGGGTCTCATGGCTGACCCTGGCCAGGAATTCGCTTTTGGCTTTGCTCGCCGACTCGGCCAAAGCCCTGGTCCGGACCAGTTCCTCCTCCTTGCGCTTCATTTCCGTCACGTCCGTGACGACGCCTTCCAAGGCCACGGCCCGGCCCTCTGCATCCCGCACCAGGGAATTGCGCTGGGAAAGCCAACGCTCCCCTTTGAAGGGGTGCACGATTTTGTACTCCAACGACGTCGAAATTGTCCCTTCCTGCAACAGCCGCCAGTTGCGTTCCAGGTCGTCCATCCAATCCGGGTGAATGAAGTTTTTGATATGCAGAGGGGCGTGGTAGTACGTTTCCGGGGGATACCCGGTAACGTCCAAAACCGCCGGACTGACGTATTCGTAGACGCCGTCGGCGAGCCGCAATCGGAAAATTGCGTCTCGGGAGTTTTCCACCAGCAGACGGAATCTTTTTTGCGTCTGCTGGAAGGCGGCCTGTTGCCGACGTTTCTCGGTGACGTCGCGAACCACCATCGTCACCCACGACACGTGGCCGGCCGGACTGAAATGCGGAAAATAGTTGACCTGCGTAATCCTGCTGGCGCCGTCCGCTGTGCGGGGCTCGTGCTCGAACTCCACCGCCCCTCCCTGAAACGCCGTGCGCACGGCGTCGCGGAGCATGGCGTACAACTCCGGCCCGACGCATTCGGATTGCAAGCGGCCAACCATATCTTCGGCGCGCAAACCGAACCATTGGGCGTAGGCGCGGTTGACGTACAGATAACGGCCGTCCTGCCCCACCTGCGCGATCAGATACGGCAAGTCGTCAAGCATTGCCGACAGAGGTCGCGCCTCATCGATATTTGCCTTCCAGGCGACGCCGAAGTCATCCTTGATAGACATGGAGTGAAATTAACACGGGTTGCAATATTCGAAAATGATTTTCTTATTATTTAAACATGCATGACGAATTTTTTTTCAAAGAGGCGGCTTGCGCATGAAAAGCCGGGGCTCCTATCGCATCCGGACAGGAAACCCCGGCTTTTCAAACGCCACATCGATGGCGCAGTCGACCTGCGGGGACATCCCGCCAACGGCCGACGGTTTAATCAAGAAAAACAATGGCAAGCAGGCAAAACGCCTGGAAGGATCCTTACAACATATCGGCCATGGAGTAGAGCTTCCCGGGTGTTTGGCCGGCCAGCCATTTCGCCGCGCGCAAAGCGCCCTGGGCGAAAGTATTCCTGGAATGCGCCCGGTGCGTCACTTCGATGCGTTCGCCGGGGCCGAAGAAAAATACGGTGTGATCTCCCACCACGTCTCCGCCACGCAACGTCTGGACGCCCAATTCCTCCTGCGGGCGCTCGCCGATGATGCCTTCGCGGTGGTAGTTCACCTGCTCCATCGTCCACCCCTTTGCTTTGGTCAGGCATTGGGCGAGCTTGAGGGCCGTGCCGGAGGGGGCGTCTTTCTTCATCTTGTGGTGCGTCTCCACCATCTCCACATCGTAGTCCGGCCCGAGCATGTTCACAAGTTCCGGCAGGATGCGCAGCAAGACGTTGATCCCGACGCTCATGTTCGGAGCCCAGAACAGCGGAGTTTCCCTGGCCGCATTCTCCAGAGTCTCCACCTGGGCGGAAGTAAGCCCCGTCGTTCCCATGACGACCGGAACCTTGAGCCTGGCCGCGGCCTGGGCCGTGTTCACGGTGGCCTCCGGCGCGGTGAAGTCCACAACGACGCATCCGCCGGCCTCCGGGTTCAGCGCCTCCAAGCTGGTCGCAACGGGAACGCCGTAACGCTCCAAACCATCTTCGCTGCCCGGCCGCTCCACCACGCCGCTGAGATTCAGTCCGGGATCAGCCAGGACAAGGCTGATGATCGCGGCGCCCATTCTGCCGTTCGCCCCCATTACTACGATATTCGTCTGCATACGCGCTCTCCTTACTCCGGCGTTTGTGAAGCGCCTTTTTTCAGTAACTCCAGGAATTGCTGCTCGTTTAAAATGGTTACGCCGGCCTTTCGGGCCTTGTCCAATTTGGAGCCGGCGGCTTCGCCCGCCACCAGATAGTCCACGTGCTTCGAGACGGCTTTCGCCGTTTCGCCGCCCGCCTGCTCCACGAGCTTTGAAGCCTCCGGCCTCGTGTATCGGGCCAACGTCCCGGTAAACAAAAATTTCTTTCCCGCCAAAGGCGCCAAGGAAAAGGTCCTGGGCTCGGCGTCCCGCCCTGCTTCAGGCCACAGGCCCAGCGTCCGAAACCGCTCCAGCAGCAGCCGGTTTTCCTCCACCGAGAAAAACTCCCGCACCGACTCGGCGATCTTGTGGCTGATCCCCGGCAGCTCCAGCAAGTCGTCCAGCGAGGACCGGGACAAGCCGTCCATGCTTTTGAAGCGCCGCGCCAGCAGCTTGGCCGTCTCTTCCCCCACCAATGGGACGCCCAGCGCGGCGATGAAGCGCGCAAGCGTTGCGCTTCCCTTAGCTTCCTTCAAGGATTGGATGAAGTTTTCCGCGGACTTTTCTCCCATCCTCGGCAGGGGCAGCAAGTCGGCCTCGGTCAGTTCGAACAGGTCGGCCGGGTTCTTGACCATGCCCTTGTCCACAAGAATTTCGATCCACTTTTTGCCCACGCCTTGGACGTCCAGCCCGGCTTTGGACACGAAAAAGATGATGCGGCCCAACCGTACCTGGGGACAGGCCAGGTTCATGCACTTCTTGATCCGGTCGGAGCTTTCCACCAATTCGGAGTTGCAGACCGGACATCGGGTCGGGAACGGAATATCTTTTTCCCGGCCGGTGCGCTTCTCCGCCAGCGCCCGCACCACCTCGGGAATCACGTCCCCGGCGCGCTGGATCAATACTTCGTCCCCTATGCGAAGGTCCTTTTCCCGGACGTAAGCCTCGTTGTGCAGCGAGGCGCTGGAAACCATCACACCGCCCACCAACACGGGATCGAGTTTGGCCACCGGCGTCACCACACCGGTGCGGCCCACCTGGAACTCCACATCCCGCAACGTGGTTTGCGCCTGCTGCGCCGGAAATTTCAGCGCCATGGCCCACCGCGGCGCGCGCGCCGTAGCGCCGAGGAAGTCCTGCAAGTCCCGACGGTTGAGTTTCGCCACCACGCCGTCGATCTCAAAAGGAAGGCTCTCCCGCTCCTCTTGCAGCCGTTCAAAGGCTCGGACCACCTCTTCGCTTGACCGGCAGATCGATGTTTCGGGAGGAATGCTCAAGCCCAAATGTTTCAGGCCTTGCATGAGCTTTTCCTGCGTATCCCACGCAGGGGCCGCCGCTTCGCCCCACTCCACGCGGCCTACTCCATAGGCCAGAAAGCGCAACGGCCGGCCGGCCGTGACGGAAGGGTCCAACTGGCGCAACGAGCCCGCGGCCGCATTGCGGGGATTGGCGAAAACCTTCATTCCGGCCGCTTCCTGGCGGCGGTTGAGCCCGATGAAGTCTTTCTTCCACATGACGACTTCGCCGCGGACCTCCAAAAGTTCAGGGACGGAGCCGTGATCGTCGCTCAAGCGCAAGGGAACGTTACGCACCGTGCGCACGTTCGCGGTTACGTCTTCGCCCACCAGGCCGTCGCCGCGGGTGGCCGCTCGGGCCAGTAATCCCTGTTCGTAAACGATCTCAAGAGCCAGCCCGTCCATTTTGGGATCGATCCAGAACTCCTCCAGACAAGCGGGCAACGCGCGCCAAGTCACGGAGGAGAGTTCGGACGCCACGGCGCCCACGGCCTCGGGCAGGCCTTGCGGCGTCAACAACCCCAGACCGAGCAGGGCCTGGCGCACGTTGCGCCGGAAACCCGCCAACCGCTCTTCGTCCGCCGGCTGCTCCGTCAGGCGCTCTACGTACTCGCGCAGTCTGGCCGCGAATTTCTCCCTGGTCTTTTCCTCCATCGCAACGCCTGCGCTTTTCACCACCGCCAGCACCCGATCTCGGATTTCCTCCCGCAGTGTTCGCGGGATGCGCTCCACGAATTCGCGCCACTGCTCGGGCCTGATCACGTTGTCCAGGCTGTACAGGGGCAGGGCGTGGGCCAGTTGGGAAAAACCCTCGGCAGGCCTCCCTCCCACCCGCAGCGTGGGGGAATCCGGCGTCTGCAGCTCGGGATGCTCGTTTTCCAGCGCCTTGAGCGCTCGAAACAGCTCGTCGTATTCGGCGTCGCTGACTTCAGGATCGTCCAGTACGTAGTATTGATAGTCGTAACGGGCGATGCGCTCCCGCAATTCGCGGGCGCGCTCGGCGAGCGACGCAGCGTCTTGGGTCATATGGAGGTTCCCGCGGCTTAGAGTATTTCCTCAAGGCGCTTGAAATCTTCGCTTCGCCCCACGGCCAGCAAAGTGTCGTTCGCCTCGAGAACTTCGTTTGGGCCGGGATTGAAGATCATGGCGCCGGAGTATTTCTTGATGGCCACCACAATAAGATTGAAACGCGGCCGTATCTGCGAGTTTTTGAGGTCCACGCCGTCCAGTTCGGAGGACAGGCTCACGGTGAGCTCCTCCAGCTGGAGGTCCATACCCTCCTGGCCGCGCAGCGCCAGCTCCAGGAAGTTGGTGACGGTGGGGCGTAGCACGGTTTGGGCCATGCGCACGCCGCCGATGAGGTGCGGCATGACCACGCGGGTGGCGCCGGCCATTTCCAAGCGGGCCACGTGGGAGGCGCGGTTGGCGCGGGCGATGATCGTCAAATGCGGATTGAGCTGGCGCACGGTGAGGGTGACGTAGACGTTGGCCGCCTCGTCGGTGAGGGCGGTGATCAAAGCGCGGGCGCGGCCCAACCCCGCCTGTTGCAGCAAATGGTCGTCCGTGGCGTCGCCCTGGAGGCACAACATGCCGCGGTCCTGCAATGTTTCGATCAGCTCAGGGCTCTGCTCGATAATGACCACGGGATACCCTTCTTTCGTGATTTCGTCCGCCACCACGGAGCCGATCCTCCCGTATCCGCAAATAATGAAGTGCCCTTCCAATTTGTTGATTGTCTTCTCCATGCGTCGCCTCCCAAAAATGGCCTGAAGCCGGCCCTCCACAAGCACCTGAGAAAAAGCGCCCACGAGGTAGGCGAAGGCGCCAACGCCGGACAAAATGAGAACGGAGGTGAAAATGCGTCCGCTTTCGGACAGGGGTTTGACCTCCATGAACCCCACGGTGGACAGCGTGATGACCACCATGTACAGACTATCCACAAAGCCATAGCCTTCAAGAACAATGTATCCGACAACGCCTGTGGTGAAAATAGCCGTCAAGATCGCGGCGCCGATCAGCAGACTATAACAATAGTCGTACTTCCGGCGCAGCGCGGAAAAGCGCTGGCGCAGCGTGAGGCCGTTTTTCCTCGTGCGTTGCGTGGTCATCCCACCCTCAAGAGCCCTTCCCGCAATCTGGCGATTTCGTCCCGAAGGTCGGCGGCGCGCTCAAAAGCCAATTCCGCAGCCGCTTCCCGCATCTCGCGCTCAAGTTTGCGGATGTGCTTCTCGATCTGTTTGGGGTCCAGGACTTCTTCACCGTACCGCGCGCCGGTCTCCGCAACGCGGCGCGACGAACGCGACGATTCGGCGGTTCGATCGGGATACAGGCTCCCCAGCGCCGTGTCCAGAGCCTTATGGATGGTTTGCGGTACGACGCCCCGCTCTGCATTGTACGCCATCTGCCTCTCGCGCCGGCGTTCGGTTTCCTTCATGGCTTCGGACATGGACGCCGTCACGGCGTCCGCATACAGCACCACCCGGCCTTCGGAGTTGCGCGCGGCCCGGCCGAAGGTTTGCACCAGCGACCGCGTGGAGCGCAAGAACCCCTCCTTGTCCGCATCCAGAATAGCCACCAGCGAAACCTCGGGGATGTCCAGCCCCTCGCGCAGCAGGTTGATGCCCACCAGGACGAAAAACTCTCCGGCCCGCAAGGAACGGATGATGGCCATGCGCTCCAGGGTGTCGATGTCCGAATGCAGGTAGCGCGTCTCCACGCCCATCTGGACCAGGTAGTCGGTCAGGTCCTCGGCCATGCGCTTGGTCAGCGTGGTGACCAGCACCCGTTCGTCGCGGGCCTTGCGGGCCTTGCACTCGGCCAGCAGGTCGTCCACCTGCCCCTTCACCGGACGAACCTCCACTTCGGGGTCCAGCAGGCCGGTCGGCCGGATCACCTGCTCCACCACCAGTCCCTGAGAGCGATCCATCTCCCACGGACCCGGCGTGGCCGAGACGAACACGGTCTGGCCGATGCGCGTCAGAAACTCTTCGAAATTCAAAGGACGGTTGTCCAAGGCCGACGGCAGCCGGAAGCCGTACTCCACCAGCGTCTTTTTCCGCGAGATGTCGCCGTTGAACATGCCGCCCACCTGGGGAACCCCGATGTGCGATTCGTCCATGAACAACAAAAAGTCCTCGGGAAAGTAGTCCAGGAGCGTGGCTGGCGGCTCGCCGGGTTTGCGGCCGTCCAGGTGCCTTGAATAGTTCTCGATGCCGTTGCAGTAGCCGATCTCCTCGATCATTTCGAGGTCGAACATGGTCCGCTGCTCCAGCCGTTGGGCCTCCACCAGCTTGTCGGTCCGCTTCAAGGCCCGCAGCCGCTCTCCCAGCTCCTCGCGAATGGAGTCCCTGGCGCGCTGCAGGTTGTCCTGGTCGGAAACGTAGTGGCTGCCGGGATAAATGACCGTTTTGTTCATCCGCCCCTTGACTTCGCCGGTCAACGGGTCGGTCTCCAGCAAGGCGTCGATCTCGTCCCCGAAAAATTCGATGCGCAAGGCGCGCTCCCGGCTGTAGGCCGGGATGAGCTCCAGAACGTCGCCGCGAGCCCGGAACGTCCCCCGGTGGAAATCGTAGTCGTTGCGCTCGTAGTGGATCTCCACCAGCCGCCGCATGAGCTGCTCCAGGGACATCTCCTGGCCCACTTCCACGGGCACGATCATTTTGGCGTAGTAATCCGGGGAACCCAGACCGTAGATGCAGGAGACCGAAGCCACGATGAGCACGTCGCGCCGCGTGAGCAGGGCGTGGGTCGCGGCGTGGCGCAGCTTGTCGATGTCGTCGTTGATGGACGAGTCCTTCTCGATGTAGGTGTCCGAACTGGGAACGTATGCTTCCGGCTGGTAGTAGTCGTAATAACTGACGAAATATTCTACTGCGTTTTCCGGGAACAAGGATTTGAATTCGTTGTAAAGCTGGGCCGCGAGAGTTTTGTTGGGCGCCATGACCAGGGCCGGCCGATTGAGTTCTGCGACCACGTTGGCCATGGTGAAGGTCTTGCCCGTTCCGGTGGCGCCCAGCAAAATCTGGTCGCGTACGCCGGTCCGAAGGTTTTCCGTAATCTGCCGAATGGCTTCGGGCTGGTCGCCGGTGGGCTTGAATTCGCTATGCAGAATGAATGGCTTGGACATTGCGCGTCATCTTGTTTGAATGAAAGGAAATGCGCCGGCTCGGCAGGCAGCCGGACAAGCGGGAAAAAAGACCGGAGCCGCGCTCAGGAATCGGCCTCGGCGCCCCGGCTCCGGGGCGAAACCGGCGTCCGTCCACTCTTGCCTCTCCTAATCCTGTTGAGGTCGGCTGTCAAAACGGCTACTGTCGGTCCTGCACGCCAACCAAGAGGTAACTATCATGGAAATCGAGATTTACGAAGCTGAATCGCCGCTGCCCATCAACCGGGCGTACAGCGTCAGCATCATCATCAAAAGCTTCAAGGGCCGCCGCGACGTGGAGGCTCATTTGTTTCGCCCCCAATGGGATTCGGCCGAGGAAAAGGACGTGGACTGGGCGAAGCTTCTCGGAAGCCCCATGGACCCGTCCCTGCCTGCGGACCCGTTGTCCACCCGCAAGGTCATCATGGAGTCCTTCACGGTCGAGGAGCGGGATCAGCTGGTCCTCTATCTTTCCGAACATTACGACGACCGGCTGACGGCTCTTTGGTCCGCGCCGTTGGAATTTCCCGCGCCGATGGGCCTGCCCGCCCTGTCGGACGTTGATGAAGACAAATCCATAGGTTTCATCCGCTTCGAGAAGATTCCGCATTTCCATTTGCCCTTCCCCGTCCACGCGCTTTACGACTTGAGCCGGCACCGGCCCCTGGTGGAGGAGGCGGAATCGCTTGACTCGTGACGCAGCAGAGCCTGATCTGAGCGGGCTTGAACCGAAGAAAATTCTTGTGATCCAGCTGCGGCGCATCGGCGACGTGCTGCTCGCGACCCCGGCCGTGGAGTTGCTCCGGCGCCGGTTTCCCCATGCCGAGCTGCACATGCTCACCGAAAAGGTCTGCGCCCCGGTGCTGGAGAACAACCCGAACATTGACCACGTTGTCGTCCTGGACAAGAAGGAGCACAAGAATCCGTTCAAGGCCGCGGTCTTTTACTACGGCCTGAAAAAGGCCGGATACGACCTTGTGGTGGACTTTCAGCAGCTCCCCCGCTGCCGGTACGCCGTGTTGGCCAGCATGGCCAAAACTCGCCTGTCCATTCCGCCGCGCTGGATTTTCCGGCCGCTCTACACCCACTGGGTCAAAAACCGCGACGGCTACGCGGCCATGGCCAAGGCGAGCCTGCTGCGGGTCTTCGGGATCGAATGGGACTTCGAGCCGCCCCGGATATACCTCACGGAAGAGGAAAAATCGCGGGCCCGGCGCACCTTGGAGGGGCTGGGCGTGGGCGAGTCCGACGTTTTGGTCACCCTGGACCCCACCCACCGCCGCGTGACCCGCTGCTGGCCGGCCCAGCACTACGCGAGTTTCGTCCGGCAGTGCTTGGCGGCGCGCTCGGACATCAAATTTCTGGCGCTGGCCGGCCCTGGCGAGGAGGACAAGGCGCGTGAAGTGATGCACATGGCCGGAAATTCCGACAGGCTTTTGCTGCCGGAGCGCGTTTTGAGCCTGAGGGAGATGGCCGGAGTCATCGACCGCGCATCGCTGCACGTTGGCAACTGTTCGGCGCCTCGCCACTTCGCTGCCGCCCTGGACACGCCGTCCTTGACCATCCTGGGCGCCACGAGCCCGGCCTGGACCTGCCCGCCCAGACCGGGGGAACCGCGACTGCACGAGAATCTGGCCAAGAACCTGCCCTGCCAGCCGTGCAACAAGAACGAGTGCGAGTTCGGGGAGCCGCTGTGCCTGCAGGGGCTCGATCCCCGCGATGCGGCGGCCCGGGCCCTGGAGCTTCTGGACGGGACGCGGACCCGGTTTCGGACTGCGGAGCGGATCGCCGGAAAAGCCCGTCCCGTCGACAAACGATTGTGAAACTCCTTGCCAGACGCCGTCACATGATTATATAGGACTTGCTCGTTCTTTGACATGGGGGCGCACTGGCTTCGACGGGGATGGTTGGGGCCAGAGTTGCAGGCCGAGGCGCCGCTGGCCTCGTAAAAAGCGGCAAGCACACAAGTGCCAACGATTACGATTACGCTCTGGCTGCTTAATTGACGGCCACGTCTCCCAGGTCGGACGTCCGATAAGACCTCAGGAGGCGACGACACCCCATCGGACTGGCGCAACGGGAACCGCCCGCGTTCCCGAAGCGCGAGACCCTTCGCGGGCTGGGTTCCAGACGCCTGGTCAGGGGCAAATCCGGAACCGAGACCTTTAAACTTGACCTAAGCCTGTAGACGCTCTGAGTTACACGTTCTCGGACGGGGGTTCGATTCCCCCCGCCTCCACCATTTAGAAAAGACAAACCCGTCTCTCTGGGGTCATTCTCCGGGGTGGCGGGTTTTCTTTTTTCCCTTGTTTCTAAAGGGTTTGCGCCCGTTTCACATCTTTCCAAAGCACCTCTCCACACCATCGATTCTCCCCATCTTCCAGCCTTTCTTTCTCTGTTTGCCCCCTGATTCTCTGTTTTCTCCGGACCAAGTCCGAAGCTCGTCCGGAAAGCTTACATCCTTGATTGATATGAGTTTGCGGCTGGTTGCCGTTTTGGGCGGTTGTCTTAGGTCATCGCTCGATGCCGCAACCGGACGTTTTTTTCGAAATCACCCGCCTCGGCCATGAAAAGAAGCGTGGTCAACTCCGGTTTCCTGCCCCCGAAGAAGAAAAGCCGACGCTGATGGTCGGCTCTCTGGGGTGGTCTCCGGTCCGGT
>JASGMV010000031.1 GCA_030156255.1 Desulfovibrionales bacterium | reverse complement strand
GTGTTCCCCGCGCACGCGGGGATGAAGCGGAGGGGCCGCACCACGGCCCTTACGGCCGGGACCAGTACATGGACGCGCCCACGGCCTCGATGAGCCGGCGCATGTCGTCCAAAGCGACGTCCCCGATGTTGCCGATCCGGAAGGTGTCCGAGCTGCTGACTTTGCCGGGGTAGATCACCCAGCCGCGGCTTTTGAGCTCTCCATAGAACCGGCGGAACTCGAAGTCCGGATGGTCGGGCGTCAGAAAGGACGTGATGACCGGAGACCGCCAGGCTTCGGGCAGCAGACAGGAAAAACCGAGCGCCTCCATGCCCTCCACCAGCGCCCGGTGGTTGGCCCGGTAGCGGGCGTGTCGCGCCTGTACGCCGCCTTCGTCCTCCAGCTCCCTGAGCGCCTGGGCGAAGGCCCGGACCACGTGCGTGGGCGAGGTGAAACGCCACTTGCCGTTCTTATGCTCCATCTCGCTCCACTGCCGATACAGGTCCAGGCTCAAGGACCGCGCGTTGCCGGCGCACCGCTCCATGGCCTCGCGCCGCGCCAGAATGAAGCCGAATCCCGGAACGCCCTGGATGCATTTGTTGGCGCTGGAAATGAGAAAATCACACTTCACGTCGTCCATATCCAGAGGAACGCCGCCGAAGCTGCTCATGGCGTCCACCAGATAAGTCTTGCCGCGCCGCTTCACCTCCGATCCGATCTCCTGGACGGGATTGAGCATGCCCGTGGTGGTTTCGCAATGCACCACGGCCACGTGAGTGATGTCCGAATCCGCGTCCAGGGTTTCGACCACGGTCCGGGGATCGGCCCACCCCACTTCCCCGAAATCGAGCAGGCGTTTTTCGATATGCAGGTAGTCGGCGATCTGGCCCATGCGTTCGCCGTAGCAACCGTTGGAGATGACCAACAGCTTGCCGTTTTCCGGCACGGAGGCGCCGATCGCCGCCTCCACGGCGAAGGTGCCGCTGCCCTGCATGAGCACGGCGGTCAGGTCGCCTCCGCCCGCGACATCCACAAGCCTGGCCCTGATCTCCTGGACGATCGCGTTGTAATCGTCGTCCCAGGTGCACCAGTCCTGGAGCATGGCGGCCTTGACGCTCTTGGTGGTCGACAACGGCCCCGGCGTCAGCAGCACGTAGGGATTATCAGGCAGCAGTTTCGTATCCATCAAGCAATCCTCATCGATATTTTTCAGGCCATGCCCGCCTCGACCTCGGAGACGGCTTGCTCCAAAACAGACAGCGCCCGCTCCATTTCCTCGTCCGTAATGGTCAGCGGCGGCGTCAGGGTCAGAAAATTTCCGCCCGACACTTTGAAGCTGAGTCCGCCCCGCAGGCAGGCGTACAGCACGCCGTCCGCCAAATCCTCGGCCGCCGCGTTGCCGACCGGCTGCAGCTCCAGCCCCATGGCCAGGCCGAGGCCGCGGGCGGCTCGCACGCACGCATGGCGGCCGCGCATGTCATCCAAGACGCGAAGCGTCGAGGCGCCCAGCTCGCGGGAGCGCTCGACCAGGCCGTTTCGTTCGATGTATTCGATCGTCGCCAAGCCCGCGGCGCAGGCCGTGGGATTCTTCTCGTGCGTGTAATGGCCGAGGGCGACGTCGCCGGCGCGGTCGAAATCCGTGCGCGCAATCATGGCGGCCAGGGGAAGCACGCCGCCGCCGAGCCCCTTGCCGAGCGCCACGATGTCCGGCTCGACGCCGAAATGCTCGAAGGCGAACATGGTCCCGGTGCGGCCGAGGCACACGGCGGTTTCGTCGAACACCAGAAGCGCCCCACGCCGGTCGCAGGCCTCGCGCACGAACCGCCAGTAGCCCTCGGGCGGCGGGCTCACCGTGGTGCAGCGGACCGGCTCCGCCACGACGCAGCCCACGTCGCCCTCCTTCTCCAGGACGTATTCGACGTACCGGGCGCAGCGCAGATCGCAGGCGGCGCAGTCGCCGTCCGGCCGCCAAAGGCAGTGGTCCGGGTCCGGGGGCGGAACATGCTCGGCGCCCGGCAGCAGCGGGCCGATTCCGGCGCGGAACAGGGCCTCGCCGCCCACGGAGACGGCGTCGAGCGAGGCGCCGTGGAAGGAGTCCCACATGGAGACGGTCTTGAACCGGCCCGTGACCTTTCGGACCAGCTTCAAGGCCATGCCCACGGCCAGCGTTCCGGCCGGAGCGAACAGCACTTTTCCCAGTCCTTCCGGCGCGAGATCGGCCAGTTTGCGCGCCAGGTCCACGGCCGGCCGGTTGGTGAACCGGCGGGGGCAGAACGGCAAGGCGTCGAGCTGCCGACGCACGGCGTCCAGAACGTAGGGATTGGCGTAGCCGACCTGATGGACGGAGTTCCCGTGAAAATCCAAAAACTCCAGGCCGTCCTCGTCCGTCAACACACTTCCTTCGCAGGAGGCCAGCGCGTCGAGGCACGGCGTGGACAAAGACTGGTGCAGGAAAACCTCGGCGTCGTCCTCCAGCAGCTTGCGCGTCTCCGGGCTGCGCTCCGAGCGCCACGCGCGACGGCGGGGGGACAGGTTCACGTCCCCTTCCGTGAGATGCGCCGGTTTGCGATCCGCCACGGCGTTACCGGAAGTCGGGGGTTTCGCCGCGGGCCAGCCGTTCATTGACGGCCTCCACCAAAGCCGGGACGTCGGCGACGGACTCCGCGACGTAATGCGCTCCCGCGGCCTTGAAGCGCCCGGCGATGGCGGAAAGCCGCGTTGCGCGCTCATTGTCGGAAAGCCGCGCCAACCCATCGAGCGTCAGCCCCATTTCGTTGCCGGTGCGGCTGATCCCGATGGTCCACATGCCCGCGTTGAGTCCTTCCTGCACGTCGCTCATGGAGTCGCCGACCTTGATCATGCTCTCCATGGGGTACGTTTCCAGACGGATGGCGTTCTGGAGGCACATCCAGGGATACGGCCGGCCGCGCGGAACGTCGGAGGAGGTCACAATGGCGTCCGGCGCATAGCCTTTGGCCGCGGCGGCCGGAGCGAGCACCTTCATCATGGGTCCGGTGTAGCCGGTGCTGGAGCCGATCTTGACGCCCATGCGGCGCAGCGTTCCCACGGCGTCGAGCACGCCGGGGATGGGGTCGGAATGCAGCGCGATGCAGGAAACCATCAGCCGCTCCGTCTCCTGATACATGGCGTCGATGTCCGCCTGCGCCGGGTTCGCGCCCTTGGCCGCGCGCCACTTGTCCAGCACCGAGGGATCGGCGCACATGGCCTCCACGTGGTCGCGCTTCATCAATCCCATGGGCTTGCGGGCCTCGGCCCAGGAAACCTCCACGCCCTGGCGTGAAAAAACCTCGACGAAAACGGCGACCGGACCGACGGATCCGTGGTCCACGGCGGTTCCCGCCCAATCGAATACGACGGCCTGCACCGGCCCCGTGTACGCTTTGTTTCGAATGAAAACAGACAAACCTTTGTCCTCCTTGCTCCGCTCCGCGCGAGGGCGCCATTTCCTTCGGCGAACGGCCATTGCCGCGCCATGGAGCATCATACCCGGATGCCGGCGGCGCCGAACGGATGAGTTGCGCAGGTTGTCCGTGTCCGATGTGACAATTGCGCGTCGATGCAGGGGAAATCAACGAATGGTCCAACGCTGGGAGCGGCGCTTCACGCCCCGCGTCAGCAGGGAGTAAAGCATGCGAACCAGAACGTTGATGAGCACGACCAGCACGCCCATGGCGCAGGCCGGCGCGATGTCGCCGGCGTCGTCCATGTTGGCGATGGCCACGGAGGCCAGCGGCGTATCCGCCGAATACAGGAAGATGACGGCCGAGACCGTGGCCATGGAGTTGGCGAAATAATACATGGCCACCTCCAGGATCGCGGGCAGGCAGACCGGAACCGTCACCCGGAAAAAGGTCACGTAGAACGGCACGCCGAGGGACTCCGAGACCGTTTCGAATTCGCGGTCCAGCTGCTTGAGGGCCGTCGTGGCCGTGAGAAAGCTCACGGAGTAGAAGTGCACGACGTTGGACAGCACCAGAATGGCCATGGTCCCGTACATCCAGTTCAGCGGATTGGGGATGCGCACGCCGAGAACGTCCCAGCCCGGGGCGTTGAAGAAAAAGATGTACGCCAGGCCGATGACCAGCCCCGGCAGCGCGAGCGGCAGCAGGGAAAGGAAATAGCTGGCCTGCCGCAACACGTTCTGGCCCCGGGATTTTTCGATGAGATAGGCGGCGCCGAACGTGAGGGCGGTTCCGAACACGGCGGAGTACAGGGCCATGCGGATGGAGTTGCACAAGGCCTGGTAGCCTCCCCCGCCTGTTCCCTTGAAGCTGTAGTGCCAAAGGCCGAGGTCCAGGGTGTACGGCCAGACCTTGACGAGCGAGGCGAACACGGCCGTGGCGAAAAACCCGAGGATGAGCAGGGAGATGAAGACGCAGTACCCGAGCGCGGCGCCGTCCAGGACCGCGTCGCGCTTCGGGACCAGCGGAACCGAGCGGGCCTGGATCAGGGCCACCTGGCGCCGCTGCGCGATGCGGTCCACGATGAAGGCCAGGGCCGTGGGGATGAGCAGCACCACGCTCACCACGGCGCCCATCACGAAATTCTGCTGGCCGATGACCTGCTTGTAGATATCCGTGGCCAGAATGTTGTAGTTCCCGCCCACGACCTGCGGCGCTCCGAAGTCCGTGAACGCAAGGATGAAGCAGACGAACACCGCGCTGATAAGTCCGTATTTGACGCCGGGAAGCGTGACCGCGAAAAAGGTTCGGATACGCGACGCCCCGAGGGACTCCGAGGCCTCGTACAGCCGGGCGTCCGTCATGCGAAGCGCCACCGAAAGAATCATCATGGCCTGCGGGAACGTGAAGAGGACCTCGGAAATGATGATGCCGGTGGAACCGTACAGGCCGATGTCAACGCCGGGGATGGCGCCGAAGAACCCGCGCGTTATCAACCCCTTGCGGCCGAAGAGATAAATGAGCCCGATGCCGTTGAGCAGCGTGGGCGTGAAGATCGGCGCCATGGCGATGCTGCGGAAAACGCCCTTGCCCGGCAGGTTGGTCCGGGTCAGGGCGTAGGCGAACCCGAATCCCAACAGCACGGAGACGATGGTGGTCGCCACGGAAACGTACAAGGAGTTGCCGATGGAGTTCCGCAACGCGGGCGTGCTGAAATACTCCGCGTAGTTGAGCAGCCCGACGAAATTCCCCTGGTTGTCCAGAAGACTCTTGGAAAGCAGCTGCAGCAGCGGAAGGATCACGACGACGGCCAGCCATGCCGACGCCAACAGGAGCAAACAGCGCTTCAACCACCCTTCCACGTCCACGCGCGCCAGGCGCGAAGCCGGCAGGCCGCCGGTGACCTCGGCCATGCTACACCGCCTCTTCGGCGAAAATGCGCACGCGTTCCGGAGGAAGAATCACCTTGACCCGCTCCTGGGCGCCAAGACGCAGCCGCCGGGCCTTTTCGGCCGGCACCTCCGCGATGAGCGGAGCCGTTTCGCTCTGGCCCAGCGGCAGGTCGAGCGCCAGCCGGTACACCGGGCCGCGGTACTCCACCAGGCGAACCCCCACTTCGAACACATTGCGCCCCTGTTCGCCGTTCACGCCGACCAGCACGTCTTCGGGGCGTATCGCCGCCAGAACGCTCCCCTGCAGACTCGCGGACTCCGACGCAACCTCCATGCGCACGAGGCCCTTGGAGAATATCCTCGTCGCGTCGTTGAAACTCCCCCGCAAAAAATTCATGGAGCCGATGAAAGACGCCACGAAGGGCGTCTTGGGCTCGTCGTAGACTTCCCAGGGCGATCCGTTCTGAACGAGTTTTCCGTCCTTCATGACCAGAATGCGGTCGGCCATGGTCAGGGCTTCTTCCTGGTCGTGGGTCACCATGATGGTCGTGAGCCCCAACCGCCTGGTCATGTCGCGTATCTCCGTCCGGAGCATGACCCGGACCTGCGCATCCAGGGCGGAAAGGGGCTCGTCCAGCAAGAGAAGATTGGGCGACAGGGCCATGGCCCGGGCCAGGGCGACGCGTTGTTGCTGGCCGCCGGAAAGCTGCCCGGGGTATTTGTCGCCCAGATTCTTGAGCCCCACGAGGTTCAGGAGTTCGTCCACCCGTTTGTTCACCCCTCTGCGGCTCTTCATGTTTTTGGACAAGCCGTAGGCCACGTTGGCGCGGGCCGTGAGGTTCGGAAACAAGGCGTAGGATTGGAAGACGATGCCCACATGCCGCTTGGACACCGGCAGTTGGGAGACGTCCTGGCCGGCGATCAGCACCCGGCCTTCGTCCTGCCGCTCCAGTCCTGCCACGGCGCGCAGCAAGGTGGTCTTGCCGCATCCGCTCGGGCCGAGGATGGAAATGAACGCGCCCTTGGCGGCCCCGAAGGAAACCGCATCAAGCGCGGTGAACGCGCCGAAACGTTTGGTCACGCCTTCGACGCGCAGATAGTCTTCTTGTCCTGTGCTCATGCGTCTCAAAATCCTTGAAACGCCCGGACCGGCGGGCCGGCCCGGGCGCAGCTGGCTGTTTCGAATCGAAAGGGGGTTACTTGGGATCGCTCTTGCCGTCGTAGCGGCGCGTCCACTCTTTGAGGATGCGCATGCGGTTCTTGGCGGCCCACTGGAAGTCGTTCTTGATCATCTGGGCCTGCGGGTCCTTCGGGTATCCCTCGGGAATGGGGTTGCCGCTGGGGTAGGCGGTGACGGGATACACCTTGCCGTAGGCCGCCATGACCTCAGGGCTGATGGCCCAGTCGAGGAAGACCTTGGCGTCGGGCTTGATGTGGTCCTTCTTGATGAGCGCATTGGCCTCCACGTCCCAGCCGGAGCCTTCCTTGGGGAAGGTGGTCACCACGGGCTCGCCCTTCTGCTTTTGCATGAAGCCTCGGTAGCCGAAGGAAACGCCCACGGCGGCCTCGCCGGCGCCGGCCAGCTTCGCGGGCTTGGAGCCGGAATGGGTGTAACGCAGAATGTTCTCATGCAGCTTGTCGAGGTAGGCCCATCCCTTTTCCTCGCCCATCAGCTGAAGAATGGCGGAAACGGTCAGGAAGCCGGTGCCGGAGGAAGCCGGGTTCGGCATGATGATCTGGCCTTTGTAGATGGGCTTGATCAGGTCGGCGTAGGACTGCGGAATGGGCAGGCCGAGACGCTTGGCCTCGATGGTGTTGGTCACGAAACCGGTCATCCACGCCTTGATGCCGACCCAGCGGGGAGGCGTGTTGCTGTCGCGCATGGTCGGGCGCACCTTGGCGAGGTATTTCGGAGCGTACGGCTCCAACATGCCGGCCTGGTCGCAGAGCATCAGCGACGTGGCGGCCGTGCCCCAGACCACGTCGGCCTGGGGATTGTCTTTTTCCGCCAGCAGCTTGGCGGTGACGATGCCGGTGGAGTCCCTAACTATTTTAACGTCGATGTCGGGATGCGATTTCTTGAAAATATCCAAGTAGATGGGGATCTCATCATCTTCCAGGGCCGTGTAGACCAAAATTTCGCCGGCGAAAGCGGCCGTCGAAACCAGCAGCATGATCGCCGCCGCCATGGCGACGATCAAAAATTTGCAACGATTCATCGCGTCTTCTCCTCCATTGGGCGTCCGCGTTGCCGGACCAGGTCGATCCGGGGGCAGTCCTGATGCTTGTCAGCCTTCGGGCCAATCCCGAAAACGGCTCCATGATACCGGGGGAGACTGTTTGCAGAACATACAACCTGCCGGAGTTGTCCTCACTTTCGGTCACGGTTGCGCAACCCTCCGTTCCGAAGTCGTGACGATGACAAAATCCGGCGCCCCTACACCTCGCCCCGCACCACGATCTCCATGCGCTCGCCGCAGAACCGGGTAACGCCGAATTCAAGCGGCCGGTCCCGCTTGTCCACGTTGACGTATTCGACGACCAGAAGCGGCTGCTTCTGCGCAAGCCCGAGCACTGCCCCTTCGTCCGCGTTGGACATGCGGGTGGTGATCCGGCTGACCTTCCGGAAATAATCGCTGATGCCGTAACGGGCGTAGGAGCGGGTCATGGAGCCGGTTTCCCGGAAGTAGCGGATCAAGTCCTCCATGTCGGTGTAGGGCATGTACTGCGAAGCCACGAAGACGCGCTTGCCCCCGGCTTCTCCGTACATCTTGATGTAGCTGACCTTGCTGCGAACCGGGATCTCCAACCGCTCGGCCACGATGTCCGAGGCGGGAATGACGTCGCCGTAAAGGAAGTGGCTCCTGGCATTGAGGCTGTTCAGGCTCATGTTTTCGCTGAACCGCGTCCTGCGGCCCATCTGGTACTCGTAGGGCCGCTCCAGAACGAGGCTCCCCCGTCCCTGGTCGGTGCGCACGAGCCCCATCTCCCGCAGCTCCTGCAAAGCGCGGCGGGTCGTATGCCGATGCACGCCGAAACGCTCCGACAAAACCTGTTCCGTGGGTAAACGTTCACCGGGCTGCAACGTCCCTCCCCGTATGTCTTCGGCCAATGCATCCCGCACCTGTTTCCATAGCGGAGCCTTTGTCTGCGCCACAGCGCCCCTCCCGTCTTTGTTCAAATTAAGCGAAGATGCGCCCCCTTCGATGATGGCTTCTTGTCCATCGTGTTACAAATTCGAGACAAACCACGGAACCGGTTGTCGAAATCCCCGGTCGCCCCTAGCGTGTTGCGCCGGAGGCCCCCTTGAAGGAACGCATTCTTTGCAACGCACGCATTGTCTTGGAAAACGAGGTTATTTCCGGAAGCCTCGCCCTGCGCGGCCAACGCATCCAGGCCATAGACAGCGGTCCCGCGTCGACGCGCCGCAGCGACAGGACGGATTGCGCGGGGGAGTACCTCATTCCGGGATTGATCGACGTCCATACGGACCACATCGAACGCCAGTTCGCGCCGAGAAACGGAGTCTATTGGCCGTCAAGGCTTTCCGCGGCCATGGCCAGCGACGCCCTGCTGTGCGGATGCGGCGTCGCCACCGTGCTGGACTCCCTGTGCGCGGAAGCCTTCCCCACCGAGGAGGCGAAGCTGCGCATGTTCAACGACTGCATTCAGGCAGTGTCCGAGGGCGAACGGCTCGGGCTGTTCCGATCGCGCCATCTGCTGCACCTGCGTTGCGAAACGGCCGATCCCAAGGCGTCGGACTTCCTCCAGCCCCATCTCGACAACCCACTGGTGCAGATGGTTTCGCTCATGGACCACACTCCCGGACAACGCCAGTACCGCGATGCGCAAAAATTCCGCGAATACTACGCTGGCCAGGGATGGACCGACGAGGAGTTCGCCGAGGTCTGCGCCCGCCTCAAGCGTCTGCAGGCAATGCACGCGGCCGACCAGCGAGCCCACATCATTCGCCAATGCCGCCAACGCGGCGTGCGCCTGGCCTCGCACGACGACGCGGACGAATCCCACGTGCGCCAGGCTCAGGAGGAAGGCGTCGCCATTTCGGAGTTTCCGACCACGCTGACGGCGGCGAAAGCCGCGCACGCCGCGGGAATGGACGTGGTCATGGGGGCGCCCAACATCGTGCTGGGCGGTTCGCACGCCGGCAACGTTTCGGCCCTCGAAGTCTTTCGCGCCGGCCTGCTGGATGTGCTGAGTTCGGACTATACGCCGGCGAGCCTGCTGCTGGCGCCGTTTCAATTGCACGCGGAGGAGGAAAAGCCGCTTCCGGAGTGCGTTGCGCTGGTCACGGCCAATCCGGCCCGCATGCTCGGCCTCACGGATCGCGGCCGCCTGAGCGAAGGGTTGCTGGCCGACGTCCTCCGAGTGCGGCTCGTCGAAACCCGCCCGATCATCACGCAGGTCTTCGTCAACGGAGCGCCGGTCCTGGCGCCGCGCGGCGCCGGATAGATCCGGCCTGTTCTCAAGGAATTTTTCAACATGCTGATAGCCCCATTCTTTCACTAATAGGAATCGAAAAAACGCCGAAACTTCCGAGCCCTCCCTGCTTCCCATACGGAGCAAGGGGCCTTTCCAATCGTGTTACTTTTTTCTATCATTTGCCGGAACTCGCCGCTACGGCGCATGGAAAGATGCAACCAGCCGGTTCGGCGCGCAAAGCGCCCCGCCATAACGCAACCGACCGCAAATTTTGACCGGGAGCCACGATGCAAGACGATCAGAAAGTGACGTTCTGGGATGAGAAGGCGAAGACGTTTCCCCGATACGAAGCGGGAGAACACAACTACGAGGCAGGCGTACTCAACACGATCAAAACGTATGGCGTGGACTTCCGAGGCAAAACGGTTCTCGACGTGGGCTGCGGAAGCGGCATGTACACCCTGCGCATCGCCCAGGAGGCGCGCCGCGTCACGGCCGTGGATATCTCCGAAGGGATGCTGCGAATTCTCCGGGAGGACGCGGAAAGGCTTGGCGTCCAAAACATCGAATACATCCGCTCAGGCTGGGATGATTTTCACAGCGACGCGGTCTATGATATCGTGTTCTGCTCCATGACGCCCGCCATCCAAAGCGACGCATCGCGCCGCAAACTGTTCCGCTACGCCGGAGCCTGGACCGTCTTCATGGGCTTCGCCGGAGTGATGTCCTCGGACATGCTGAACGGACTCTTCGCCGAGCACCACGTGACGCCGAGAGTTTTCAATAGCGGCCTGGAAATGCAGCAATGGCTCGACGAACAGGGCGTCTCCTACACGAGCCATCTGCTGGAAGGCCAGTGGGTGCAAACGCGCGGCAAACAGGAAACCATCGATGCCTGCGCCTCCATGCTGCAGCCCTATTCCGTCACGCCCGACAAGGCGTTCATGGAGCAATACATCGAGCGTTTTCAACAGGAGCCGGGCGTCTATGTGGAGCGAACGGATTACAAGATCGAACTTTTGCTCTGGAAAGCCGATCCCGACAAGAACTTCAGCGACGGGAGTCCCTCCTCGCCGGCGTCGGCAATGTAACCCGGCGGCGAAACGGCCCGGACCCGCCGCCGGGTAAGGCGGCGGGCTCAAGGCGGCAAGGGAAGGGGCTTATTCGATGGCTACTTTGCGGGGCTTGGCCGCTTCGTCCTTGGGCAGGCGCACGGTGAGCACGCCGTTTTTGAAGGACGCCTTGGCTTTGGCCTGATCCACCGGAGCGGGCAAGTCCACGGCTCTGTAAAAAGAGCCGTAGCTGCGCTCCAACCGGTGGAAATCTTCGTCCTTCTCCTCGGACTCCCTGCGCTTTTCACCGCGCAGGACCAACCGGCCGGCCTCCACGTAGAGTTCGACGTCCTCGGGCGCCAAGCCCGGCAGTTCGGCCGAAACCACCACGTCGTCGTCGGTCTCTTTCACGTCCATGGAAGGGAATCCGCGGGAGAGAGCGCCGGCCTGGCCAAAAGGCGCCTGCAGCATCTCATCCATGAGTTCGAATACGTCCTTCGGTTTGCGGACCGCCTCCGGCTCCTCCGGGCGGCGCCGCAGCGAGGGCAGGAATCTGGCGAACATCGTGCAATCCTCCTGGGTTATTCGCTGACAATTTCGATTCGGCGCGGCTTCAACTCTTCGGCCTTGGGCAGATAGAGGTTGAGCACGCCGTTTTTCAACACAGCCTTGATCTTCTCGCGATCCACGGCGTCCGACAGGGCGAAGGTGCGGGAATAATCCCCCGCGGCGAACTCCTGATGCAGGAGTTTGGCGCCCTCCGGCGCGGCGTAGGCGCTGCGCCCGCTGATGGTCACCTCGTTTTCCTTGAGGTCGATGACCAAATCCTCCCGGCCCACGCCGGGCATGTCCAGCAGGATGTGGAAACCATCCTCCATCTCCACGATGTCGCTGGCCGGAGCGTAGTTGGGCAGCGCGCTTGCTTCCTTCTTGGCGATATCAGTGCTCATGGCTTGTCTCCTCTTTCGTCGGTCGCCCGACCGTTAATTATCGATGGCGATCTTTCTGGGTTTCACGGCCTCGGACTTGGGCAGGGTCACGTGCAGCACGCCGTCCGTGAACTTGGCGGCGACCTTCTCCCGCTCCACCGGAGCGCCCATGGCCACGATCCGCTGGAAAACGCCCTGCAGGCGCTCGCGGCGGTAGTACCGGCCCTCCTCGGGCTTGCGCTCGCCTTTGACGACCAGATTCTTGTCGGTCAGAGTCAGCTCGAATTCTTTCGGATCGACGCCGGGAAGATTCACGTCCACATAATAATTCTGGTCGTCCTCCGCGACGTTGACCATGGGGTAGGCGACCCGGCGCTGGCTGAAGAAGAGAGGCCGGGAGGTTTCGTCAAAAAATCGGTCCAACTCCCGCGACAAATCGTAAAAATTGCTGAAGTCGATAACCATGTCCGATCCTCCTGTCATCTTATAGAATTGAAACAACAGATTTTTCTGTTGTTTGACTGCAACATTCGTACGCAACGCAGCGCACAACACTACGGCAAAGCGTCTTTTGCATGAGCCCGATTACGAGCAGTCTGTTCAGGGAAGGCGGCTGGCGGTTGCAAAACTACGAAGTTGACCGCTATACTGTCTTCCCTCGAAGAGAAAACTCCGGACAAACATCGCTTTGCATTCGAATGCCCGCGCCCGGGCTATCGTTCCAACAGACCGGGTCGCGATGACAATCCTAAAATAATCAGACACGACCTTCAGTCAACAGGCAAAAGCAAATTTTATTGAACTTGACGCCAACGCCGCTTTCCCGGCGGCCCTCCAAGAAAACAAAGCCGGGCGGCTTCCTTCTCCGGGGAAAAACCGTGGGCGAGCCCTTGCCTATCGGTAAATTCGGTGTTATCAGCTTTTGTTTCGCGGTTAGAAATTTACCAGGAGACTCCGATCATGAAGAAAGACATCCATCCCAAGGTCTACACAGCCAAATTCCGCTGCCACTGCGGCTACGAGGCCGAGTTGCCCTCCACCAAGGGCGAAAACGTGGACGTGGAAATTTGCTCCAACTGCCACCCCTTCTATACGGGCAAGCAACGCTTTGTGGATACGGCGGGCCGTATCGACCGTTTCCGCAAGAAGTACGCAAAATTCCAGGAGCAGTCCTCCAAATAGCTCTTTCGCCCTCCAACAGGGAGCGCCGTGTGAATCCATTGAAGGCCATGCTTTTGGCCGCCCCCGCCACGGTAGGCGGGCAGGCGGTCATCGAAGGCGTCATGATGCGAGCCGGCAAACGCCTGGCCATTGCTGTGCGCCGCCCCGAAGGCGCCATCCAGGTGGAGGTGCGCCCCTGGTTCTCCTTGACCAGGCTGCCGCTGTTGCGAAAGCCCTTCATCCGGGGGTTTCCCATCCTGCTGGAGACGCTGGTCAACGGGATCAAGGCCCTGAACCATTCGGCGAAGCTGGCGGTGGACGAAGAGGAAGACGGAGAGCTCAAGCCATGGCACGTGACCCTGACCGTGGTCGCGGCCCTTGGCATGGCGATCGGCCTGTTCGTGGTGCTCCCCCATCTTTTTTCCGCGGGCATGAACGCCGCGGGCCTGGGCGGGGACGCGCGCACCATGAGCTTCCAGGCCTGGGACGGGCTGTTCAAGCTGGTCCTGTTCACGGGCTACATCTACGGCATTTCGCTCATCCCGGACATCAAACGGGTGTTCCAGTATCACGGAGCGGAGCACAAGGTCATCTGGACCTATGAACAAGGCCAGCATCTGACGCCCGAGACCGCCCGGTTGAGAAGCCGGCTGCATCCGCGTTGCGGCACCGCTTTCCTGCTTTTCGTGCTGGCCATCTCCATTCTGTTGTTCGCGGCGCTGGTGCCCCTGCTGCTCGCTCTCTATACGCCCCAGACCGTCATCCTGCGCCACACCTATATCGTCGCGATAAAAATCGTGCTCATGGTCCCCATCAGCGCCGTGGCTTATGAAATGATCAAGTTCGCCGGCAGGCTTGGCTCGGGAATCTTTCCCAAGCTGCTCACCGGCCCCGGCCTCTTGCTCCAAATGCTCACCACCAAGGAGCCGGACTCCGCCCAGCTTGAAGTCGCCATCGCCGCCCTGAACTCTGCTGTCGCCGCCAAGAGGTAAACGTGCTCGCCAAGCTTGAGGAGATCGAGAAAACTTTCATCGCCCTGGAAACCCAGCTCTCCGATCCGGGAGTCCTGTCCGACCGGGAGCGTTACACGAAACTGACCAAGCGCCACGCCGACCTGTCGCCCGTGGTCGCGACGTTCCGGGAATACCGCAAGCTGGAGCAAGAGCTGGAGGAAAACCGGGAGCTGGCCGAAGACGACGATCCCGACATCCGGGAAATGGCCGAGGCCGAGATCGATGGAATCAAGGATCGGCTGCCCGAACTTGAGGACAAGCTCAAGGTCCTGCTGCTGCCCAAGGACCCCCTGGACGAGAAAAACATCATTCTCGAAATCCGCGCCGGCACCGGCGGGGAAGAGGCCTCCCTTTTTGCGGCCGAACTGTTCCGGATGTACAGCCGGTTCGCCGAGCTCAATCGGTGGAAGGTGGAGATTCTCAACTCCCATGAGACCGGCTCCGGCGGCTTCAAGGAAGTCATCGCCGAAATTTCCGGCCAAGGCGTCTACAGCCGCCTCAAATACGAATCCGGAACCCACCGCGTCCAGCGCGTGCCGGCCACGGAATCCCAGGGGCGCATCCACACTTCGGCCGTGACCGTGGCCATTCTGCCCGAAGCCGAAGAGGTCGATGTGGACATCAAGCCCGAGGAACTGCGCGTGGACGTCTTCCGCGCCTCCGGCCCCGGCGGCCAGAGCGTCAACACCACGGACTCGGCCATCCGCATCACGCACCTTCCCTCCGGGCTGGTGGTCATCTGCCAGGACGAGAAGTCCCAGCACAAAAACAAGGCCAAGGCCATGAAGGTCTTGCGCTCCCGGCTGCTGCAGCAGGAGCAGGACCGCCAGAAGGCGGAGCTGGACCAGGCCCGGCGCGATCAGGTGGGCACCGGCGACCGCTCCGGGCGCATCCGGACCTACAACTTCCCCCAGGGCCGCGTCACGGACCATCGCATCAACCTCACCCTGTACAAGCTCGAACAGGCCATGCAGGGCGAAATCGACGACATTCTGGACGCGCTGAACCAACACTACCAGACCCTGGCCTTGCAGCAGCAAGACGCCTGACGGCTTTGGCCCGAGGCGGCCGATCCCATGCTCACTCTGAGGGAAGTCATCCGGCGCAGCGAGGCCTACCTCGCCCAACACGGCGTGGACTCGCCTCGCCTCTCGGCCCAGCTCATGGCCGCCCGCGGTCTGGGAATCTCCCGACTGGATCTGTTTCTCCAGCTCGACAGAATGCTCGACGACCAGGACCTGGGCGGCGTCCGCGAGCTGGTCGCCCGGCGCGCAACGGGCGAACCCGCCGCCTACATTCTCGGCGCGCGCGAATTCTACGGCCTCGATTTCGAAGTCAACCCGTCCGTGCTCATTCCCCGGCCCGAGACGGAGCACGCCGTGGAGGCCGTGTTGGAGCGCATCGACGCCAAGGCGGCCGTAACCTTCGCCGATCTCGGCGTGGGCTCCGGCGCCCTGGCCGTCACCCTGGCCGTCCATTTGCCCGAAAGCAAGGGGCTCGCCGTGGACGCCTCCGACCGGGCCGTCGAAACCGCGTTATCAAACGCCCGGCGCCACGGCGTGGACCATCGCCTGGCCTTCGCCCGGGCGGACTTCGACCGCCTTCCCGCTCCGGAACGCTCCCTGGATCTGGCCGTCTCCAACCCGCCGTACATCCGGGAGGCCGACTACCCCGGCCTGTCGCCGGAAGTCCGAAAATTCGAGCCGAGGCTTGCGTTGGTGTCCGGCCCCACGGGGCTTGAGGCGTTCGAATCCGCGGTTCGCTCCATGGCTTGCGCCCTGAAGCCGGGCGGCCTGGCCGTTTTGGAGATAGGCTTCGACCAAGGCCCGCAAGCCCGATCGATTTTGGCGTCGCATGGTTTCCAGGATGTACAAATCCTCAAAGATTTGGCAGGCTGCAATCGAATCGTCGTTGGCCACGCCAGTTGACCGTAAGAGTTGCAGAAAAACCACGAGTTGTAAAAAAGATACGTTTTTCAGAAAAACTCTAAAACAATATCTCAACAAATTCAAAGCGTTATTCGAAATAGCTACTAGGCACGCATATTGCTTGTATAATGCCGGAGGTTCTATGCGCCAAACAACATTGCAGAAACAAGTCCGGTGCAAAGGCATCGGTCTTCATAGCGGGAAGAAAGTCGAGTTGGCTTTGCACCCCGCTCCCGAGGACACCGGCATCCTCTTTTCCATCCAGAACGGCGCCGGGTCCACGTTTTTGACTCCGAATCCCGAGATGGTCGTCACCACTGCCCTGGCCACCACGCTGGGCAACGGCTCCGAGTGCGTTTCCACGGTGGAGCACGTTCTGGCCGCCATCATGGGAATGGGCGTGGATAATGTGCGCATTGAAGTCATCGGCGGCGAGCTGCCCATCATGGATGGTTCGGCGGGCCCCTTTGTCTATCTCCTGAAGCAGGCCGGCCTGCGCCGCCAGTCCAAAGACCGCCGCGTTCTGAAGATCAAGACCCCGGTCGTGTTCGAAAGGGACGGCAAACGCATCCAGGCTTCGCCCCACGACGGATTCACCGTCGACTACACCATAGATTTCAACCATCCCCTCATCGGACGCCAACAGCTGGCCGTGGATATCGACCCGGACACCTTCGCCCAACAAGTGGCCAAAGCCCGCACTTTCGGCTTCCTGCGCGAAGTGGAGTACCTCAAAGCCAACGGACTCGCCAACGGCGGCTCCCTGGACAACGCCGTGGTCCTGGACGACTACGGGGTGGTCAACTCCGAAGGCCTGCGCTATGCGGATGAATTCGTCCGCCACAAATTGCTGGACTTCATCGGCGACATGGCGGTCATCGGCATGCCCGTCATGGGACGCTTCGAGATCTTCGCATCCGGGCATCAGCTCAACAACCAATTTTTGCGTTACCTCTACGCCAACAGAGAAATATATCTTGAAGAGACGGTCCTCGCGACCCCGCAAAGACAAGGCGAAAGGAGGAAGGAGGCCGAATCGGGACGCGACGTGGAGGTTACCCCCTCTCTCGCGTGATCGGATTCGAACTCCGGAAATAACCTCTTCAGGCGGGAGGTTCGCCTCCCGCCCCTCTTTCAGACCGCGGTTTCCGCGGTTTTTTTAGGCCCAATTCCCGCGCCGCCCCGACGGGCGAAGTCAAGCCCGCCTTCCCTCGGAAGGAGCAGCCTTCAGCATAGGCGCGCCCCAAGCGCTCAAGGCGTGGAAACGACTCCTGGCGCCCGGCGGCCGCCGGTCTCCAACGAAAAGGTCCGGCTGACGAAGCAACGCCCCAGAACGCCGCAAATTTTTCTGTAAAATTCCATCCTGCCATGGCCGACCCGGCGACGAATCTACGCGACATCACTGAAGCGGGATATACTGCCGTTTGAAAGTCTCGTGCAGCCGAAAAGCGACGGGCTGGCAACCTTCTATGCTCCATTCGAAAAAAGCCTTGAAAAGTATAAAACGCAACGCAAAAACGATCCAAAGGCCCTGAAAGTTGCGGACATGGCTCAAATGGAAATAGAAATGTTCAAGATTCAGTCCAATTTTTACGGCAACGCCATTTTCGCCATAAAAGATAAAATTCGCCTTCCACTTGACGAGGCGAATCGTTGGCGCCAATAAATAACATTGGTCAAAAACCTTGTATGCAATCGCGGAAGGGATATGGCAGGCGAAAGCATTCTCGTAGTCGAAGACGAACGCATCGTCACGCTGGACATCAAAAGCACCCTTGGACGGCTGGGCTACAAGGTGGCGGAAACCGCCGCCGAAGGCGCCGAGGCCGTCGACAAGGCCGGTCGCATTCGGCCCGACCTCGTGCTCATGGACGTGCGCCTTCAGGGCGAAATGGACGGCATCGAGGCCGCTCGGCGCATCCAGCGGCTTTACGACATCCCGGTCATCTTCCTGACCGCCTACGCGGATTCGGACACGCTGCAACGGGCCAAGGCGTCCTCGCCCTTCGGCTACCTGCTCAAGCCTTTCGAAGAAAGGGAAGCCCACTCGGCCATCGAGCTTGCGGTGTACAAGCATCAGGTCGAGCAGCGCATGCGCCAGGCCAAGGCTGAGGCCGAAGCGGCCAACGACGCCAAAACGTCTTTTCTGGGCACGGTCAGCCACGAGTTGCGCACCCCCATGAACGGCATCATCGGCATGACCGAATTGATGCTCATGACCAAACTCGACGACGAGCAAAGGGAATACGCCGGCCTCATCAAGGACTCGTCGCTCAGGCTGCTCAGCGTGCTCAACGACATTCTCGACTACTCCCGCATTGAAGCCAGAACCTTGCAGCTCCACAACAGCGCGTTCAACCTGGTTCAGGCTATCGAAACCGCGGTGGCGCCGTGGCGGGAGCAGGCCCAGGCCAAGGGCCTCGGCTTCGAGGTGTCCGTGTCGCCGGATATCCCGGCGGACCTCGAAGGAGACGCGGCCAGACTCAAGCAGGTGATTTCCAATCTCGCGCACAATGCGGTGAAATTTACGGATCAGGGGGCCGTGAACGTCGAGGTGAAGAGCGTCGATGAGGAAACGGATGAACACGCCCTTCCCCGCATTCGGCTGCACGTGTCGGTGTCGGACTCCGGCCCCGGGCTTTCCGAGGAGCAGGCGCAAAACGCTTTTGAAAGTTTCACCCAGGGCGAAGATTACATGACCCGGAGCCAGGGAGGGCTTGGGCTGGGACTAACCATCGCCAGCCGCCTGGTGGAGCTTTTAGGCGGCCGTATCTGGATTGAATCCAACAGCGGAGGCGGGGCGTCGTTCCATTTCACGGCGTTGCTGGGCCTGCAGCCGGGCGTTGGGACGAGGCGCGAGGAGTCCCCCAGCCAAATCGATCTGAGCGGCGTCAAGGTGCTGGTGGCGGAAGATAACGCCACCAGCCGCACCCTGGCCGTCCGGCTGCTCAGCCAGTACGGAGCGACGGCGAAAGCGGCTCAGGACGGACAGCAGGCCCTCGAAGCCCTGGCGACGGAGTCCTTCGATCTGGTGCTCATGGACGTCCAGATGCCGATCATGGACGGCATCCAGGCCACGCGCCGCATCCGATCCGGCCAAGTGAAGCGCGTACATCCCAACATTCCCATCGTCGCCACCACGGCCCACGCCATGAAAGGCGACGCGCAACGCTGCCTGGAGGCGGGGATGAATCGCTATCTCTCCAAACCGTTGGATATTAACAACCTATTGAAAACAATCAGTGAAGTCCTGGGTCTTGACGACAAAGCGGAAAATAAAGCAGAGTTTGTAGAGCAGTCTCCGCTGCTTGAAATCGAAGCGACCTTGGAGCGTATGGCCGGCGACGTCGAACTGCATCGGGAAATTCTCATTGCATTCAAGGAAGACGCCCCAAAAAGGCTCCAAAGCATTCAGCAGGCCTTGGAAGAAAAAAATATGGAAGACGTACGCAGAGGAAACCACACCCTGCGCGGAGCAGCCGTGAATATCGGGGCCGAACGTCTGGTCCGCGCCACCGAGATGCTGAGCTCCGACGTCCAATACGGACGATTGGACGCCGCAACGGAAACCATGGCGCTCATGGAGCAAATCATGGAGCAGACACTGGCCCAGGTCCACAGCGCTTTGGAGAACAACTGAGCCGTGCCCCCCATGTTCCTTCCGCCCACGACTGAGGGCGGCGCTCCCAGACCTCCAGGGGAGTCGCCGAACGCTCTTTCGGAAAAAATCTTTCCCATCTTTTTGTTCCTGCTCCTGGGCTTCGGGCTCTACTTGGCGTATCTGATCGCTTCGCCGTTCCTCCACACCATTATCCTGACCATCGTTCTGGCGGTCCTGGTTCACCCGCTTTACGTGCGCATCCTGAACAGGCTCCAGCAGCGGGAGACTCTGGCCGCGTTGATTACCACCGCCATCCTGGCCGTCACTCTGCTGGCGCCGGTCTTCATTTTCATCACCGGGCTTTTGAACCAGGGCGTGCACACCCTGGCCGACGTCAACAACTGGATTCGCCAGACGGACCTTCAGCAGGCTCTGCATTTGGACATCATCGACGAACAGTTGCATTGGCTCCAGATGAAGCTGCCGTTTCTGGACATGAAGAACCTGGACATCCAGTCGAAAATATTGGAGTTTTCCAGATCCTTCGGCCAGGCCTTATTCAGTTATTCAACGCAGATCGTCGCCAACGCCACGGCCATCGCCCTGCGCTTTCTGCTCATGATCATGCTGCTCTTCTATTTTCTGCGCGACGGCGGAAAACTGTTGGTGCGGCTGCGCTATCTGACGCCCCTGCGCGAGTCCCAGGAGGACATCATCCTGACCAGCCTGCAAAAGGTGCTGCGTTCATTCTTCCTGGGAACCATCATCATCGCCGTGGGACAGGGATTCGCCGGAGGGGTCGGGTTGGCCATCGCCGGATTGCCGGCCGTATTCTGGGGAACCATGATGGGCTTCACCTCCTTCATCCCGGTGGTGGGCAGCTCCATCATCTGGATACCGGCGACGGTCTATCTTTTTCTGGTCGGGAAATGGCAATGGGCCGTCTTCCTGGCGGCGTGGTGCATCATCATCGTCTCGACCATCGATACGGTCCTGCGGCCCATCTTTCTGCGCGGAGGCTCGCGCCTGCCCATTCTGGTCATCTTCCTGTCCATTCTGGGCGGCATGACCGTATTCGGCGCCATCGGCATTCTCTACGGTCCGCTGATTCTGAGCTTCGTCATCGTCATGCTCGAAATCTACGGAGAAGAATACCGCGACGCCTTGCGCGGCATAAACGGGGAGAAGGCGGCCGACAAGAATTCGGAAGGCGAGTCCTAGCCAATCCAGCTGCGCATGGCGACGACGGTCTCCCCCCAATCGGAAGAAAGCCGGAGCTTCACGAACCGCAGATACAGTTCATCGACAAGCGACAGGCAGCGCTCCACCAGAAACACCTTCTCAAGAAACAAAGCGTCAGGGTCCTCGCCCTCCTCGGGTTGCCCCTCGACTTTGGGCGTCTTGAGCCCCGAGACGGCGAAGTCCTTGGCTGAGAGCGTCAACGTCCACTCGTCCTGGTCCATGGCGATCTTGAGGAAGGCCTTGGCCACTTTTTTCCCGGTGCGCAGGCCGGCCATGGCCTCGGACATCTCCGTCCCCTGGCCGGAAACCGTGGCCTGCTGCAGGGTCTCGCCTTCTCCTCCCTCCACGCTGATGCGCTTCTCAAAGCTCAGGACGAAATGGGAGCCGTCCGCGGATTCAAAGGCGTCCCGGTGTTCGGACTCGAACCACAGCCAGGTGAGAAATTCGCGGCCGAGAAGATTGGATTCGCGTTCGGCGAGCAGGGTCAAGTCCATATCAGGCTCCAGGCTCCACAAAGGAGGTGATTTCAAGATTCTCCAGCCGGCTCACGGCTTCTTCGCCCAACTCCTCCAAGGCCATGAAAAACGGAGTCAGCGGCTCCAGAGTCAAGCCGAACGTGTCGGAAAAAAGGTCCTCAAACAGGGACTTCGACTTTGCGTTGGTGGACTCGAAATAGATGCGGTTGTTCGCAGGCTCCCAAACCACGGGGAACACCGCCGGAATGGGCAGCGCCCTGGCGCGCAGCTTCAGGGCCACCTGCTCCTTGATCTCGCGTTTGCGGTCGCGGCCCACGAAATTACGGCCCTGCTCCTTGGCCTTGACCAGTTCGTCGTTCAGCGCCATTTGCACGTGCTTCTTGAGCACGGCCGGCTGCACGCGGCGGGTGTCCAGCCGCAGAGCGAAGGCGAAAAAATCTCCCTTTTCCGGCGGGGAGACCTTCCAGTTCGAATCGAGCATGTCGTCGAAATTGACCCATCCGAAGCTGCGCTCGTCCGTGGTCCCGTCGATGTCTTGAAAAGCGTACTGCCGAAGCTTCTCGGGAACGTCGGCGAGGCCGGCCGGCTGGGGCTGCTCCACGATGCGGTAACGACTGAGGCTGACACTGGCTTGCAGCATTGCGAAAAGAACCTCCTGGCGAAACGGCGAAAGCGGTCCATGGCGGCGCAGGCTTGCAATACGTTCTGCGCCTCAAGCAATGTCCATGGAGAAGAACGCGTTTTCTCCATGGACTCCTTCGCTCCGGCGCACGCGTCTTGCGCGCGGCCACTCCATCTTTTCAAGATGAAAAGGCTACATACCCCCGCCCGCAGGCGGAGTCAAAGACCTTGAACGGGTTCAGGCCCGCAAGAAGCCGCGGGGCTCAGGCCAAAGGGTGCTCGACCCGGTTGCGGCCCAGTTTTTTGGCGAGGTAAAGCGCCTTGTCGGCGCGCTTCATGAGCGTTCCGAATTCTTCCGTCACGCCCGACGCCACGCCGATGCTCACCGTCAGCGGAAGCTTTTGCGGCCCGTATTGCACCGGATGGTCTTCGAATCGCCGGCGAACTCTTTCCGCCACGCGCAAAGCGCCGGCCTCGTCGGTCTCCGGCAACAGAACGGCGAACTCCTCACCGCCGATGCGACCCGCGATATCCACCTCCCGCAACGCTTGGCGCAGCTCCCGGCCGACGTGGCGAAGCGCCTCGTCGCCGACGTCATGGCCGTAATCGTCGTTGAAATTTTTGAAGTGGTCCACGTCCATCAGCAAAAAAGCGAGCTTGAGCCCATAACGCTTTGCGCGCTGCAGTTCATGGCTGGAGAGTTCGATAAAATGGCTGCGGTTGGCGAGCAGGGTCAGGCTGTCCGTCGTGGCCAACTCCACCAGCCTCGCCTCGTTTTGCTTGCGATCCGTGATGTCGCGCATCGTGCCCACGGCCCACCACTGGTCGCCCATCTCCACGGCCCCGATGGAAATCTCCAGAGGAAACTCCGTTCCGTCCTTGCGAACGGCCGTGGCTTCGAAACTGCGCCCCACCAGGGATCCCTGCCCGCTCCAGGCGAATTTGGAGAAACCGGTTCGCATCCGCTCGACCATCGGCTCCGGCACGATCAAATCCAGCAGGCTCCGGGCCAGCGCCTCCTCGGCCGTGTAACCGAACATCCGCTCGGCCGCAGGATTCCAGAAGGCCACCTGCGCCAAGGAGTCCACCATCACGATGGCGTCCAAAGAGGCGTTGGCGACGGCCGCCAGCTTGGATTCGCTGGCGCGCAGGGCTGTTTCGGCCTGCCAGCGCACTTCAACTTCCCGCAAGGCCTCCATGCGCATACGATTATAGTCCTGCAAACGCCGCTGCGCCTCGCTTGCATCCTGCAACGTCAACAACGCGTAAAATTCTTCCGAATCGCCCGCCCGCAACGCCGTAACAATGATATGCTGCAGCCGGGGCTCGCCGTTGGGCAACCAGCAAGGGATCAAATTCTGATGCATTTGCGGAGAAAAAATGGCCGGAGGACCGCCCTCGAACACCACCTGGAACCGGCTGCCATATTTAGGCTCCCGCAACTTGGGAGCCAACTCCCGCAGATCCCGGCCCAGCATTTCCTTTTTTTTGACGTCGGTCCAGCATTCCAGGCAACGGTTCCAACACAGGACCCGGTAACGCCGATCCAAAACCATCGCCCCCATGGGCATGAAGTCCAAAATCTTATATTGTCCTTCCAGCGACTCTCGTCCAACCATTCGTGCGCCCTCTCGGCGAACTGCGAGCCTCACAGACCCGACGCGCCCCGTAAAAAACTTCCAGGGCTCCACCATAGCCTCGGCCCACAGGATTGCCGCGACCGTTGCAGGCTCAAACCCTCCGGGGCCGCGAAATCATGAAGAATTTCAAGGATTATTGCAATGAAGATGGCATACATCCATCAGAGGCATGAGCGCGTACAAAGAGATGAGCCAAAACCGAATTCACTGGCTGAGCGAAGCGCCGACGCCGCTTTGAAATTTGTCGAATGCTCCCAGTTGAAAGAGTAACAGGATATCGCCGGCGACGCCCGGCCGATCCACGTTGTAGGAAATACGTCCCAAAAACAGCGCGCCGCCGGGGACTGCGCGGCAGGCTCGGAGCAGACGCTCCAAAGACCCTTCGCAATAGTCCGGGGGCATGTACTCGATGCGGCCGCCCAAGACCCCCGCGAGAGAACTCACGGCGCCGTTCAACACGATGTTGCCGACTTCCTGGAGCGCCCCAAGCCGCAAGGTGTCCATGTCCTCGGTATCCATGATGCGCTCGCCGATCAAGCAACTCACCAACTGGCCGGAGCTTCTGGGTGGAAAAATCAACCATGCGGCCCCTTCGGCGGAGCCGCTGAACTCCAGCCGCACTGCGGAAATAACGTCTTCGAGACAGTAATTCTCCCACCAGCGCTTGTCGGACGCCAGCAGGCTCACTTCGGACGCGGCGAGATCAACATGGGAGGCCGTCATTTGATTGAGCATGCCGGCCGCCCGGGCGACGCCGCCGTTGATCAGCCTTCGCATGGAGTCGAGGGCCGCGTCGGAGTGCGCAGCAGACGCCATCACAGAATCCAACCTCCCCGCCTTCCGGCCGCGGGCCATTTCACTACAGCGTTGCACAACACGATGCTCCTCTTCGACGTTCACAAAGCAAGAAGGCGGGCCGTCGACCGCGGTCGGCTTCCGGATTTGCAGGCGGCGCCGATCAAGACGCCTTCGCCGGATACGCTCCCCGCCTGATTGTAGCCATCACCATGCGGACTGATGTTCGATCCGCCTTTTTTTCAGGCAACCACTTCCTCGGCGTCCAGCGAGCCATCGTGACACGCCAGCTCCGAACATCTCGAAATCATGAAAATTTTTCATATGAATTTTTATTGCCGCATTTAATACTGTCAAAGAAAATTATCCATGATTCATTCTAAAAACAAAAATCAACGCCGCTCTTTCGTTTTGAACGGCCTCGCATATATAAGACTACCACTCTAAAGTCAAGGCATCTGCAAAATATTCGCCCTTCTCCGGCGAACTATGCAAATTTCTTGCGAGCAGCGGCCCATGCAACGGACTGTCGAACGTAGCGGACGGGAGCAAAAGGCGGTGAACCGACGAAGGAAAGACGCGCCCGGCGGACCCAAGACGGCCGGCCGAGGCTCAGGACTGAAACAACTGGTCCAGATCGCTCCGGATGCGGGTTCGTTGCGCCGCGGCCTCGTTCGGGTTGTTCATGATCATGTCCAACTGGCGGGTGTGGATGATCAGATAGCCCAAGGCCATGAGCCGCTTCTCCATTTCAGCGGCCGGCCGGCCGTCGAGGCGGGCCTCCAGGCAATCCTCGCGCAGCCGGATACGGAAATCCTGCTCTTCGAGCAACTGTCCGATCAGCCGCACGCGGGCGGTGCGCCGGCCGGCGTCGGCCGCGCCGCCTTTGAACCGGAAACTGGCGTAGTTCTCGCTGCGCCGGTCGCTGACCAACGCCTCCACCGAACTGAAGTGGAAGCCGAACCGGGACTGCAGGCTCACGAAGCTGCGGGCGACCATAAAATAGTTGCGAGTGTTGTAGGACGACGCCATGGACGGGTCCAATTCCGGGTTGGCGGAGGCCTCGTAGAGCACGGCCAAAAATCCCCTGGGATTGACCCGCGGAGGCCCGGGCCAGGGAATGGCCGACATGCCGCGCCACAGGGCCAGCATGGGGATGGAGCGCACGTCGCTGATGTGCACGGTGGGCTTCCATTCGCCGTCGGCCAGACCGTCGTCCAGGTCCAGCACCCAGAACTGCATGGGCGCGTCGGTCACCAGCTGCCGGGCCCGCCGCTCCGGGAAATTCTGCTCCCGCCCGAACCGGAACATCTCCACCACGGCCTTCTCATGGCAAAAGCGCGTGATGTCGTGGAAGGTCTTGCACCAGGCGGGTTTGAACTCAGGGGCGTCGGGGTCCACCAGATGAAGAGGCAAAACGTGAGGCGTAATGCTCCTCAAAACAGCCAGCACGGAGCTCCCCTCCATGACGTTGCGGGCCTTGGGCCTGCTTTCGAGCAACCGCTCCACCCGGCCCCGCAAAACCAGGCCGGCGTCGGCGTCCACCGTCACCTCCTCGCCCTCCCGGACGGCGCCCATCACTCCTGGGGCCCCGAACACGGCAGGGACCTGAAACTCCCGGGCCACATTGGCCAAATGGCCGGTAATGGCCCCCTGCTCCGCGGCCACGGCCGCCGCCCGCCCCAGCAGAGAGGCGAATCGCGGCAGCGGATGCCCCAGCACCAGAACGCCTCCTTCGGGAAAACTCAAGGCGTCGGCGTCTTTTTTCACAAAGACCACGGGACCTGCGGCCACGCCGGGACTGGCGCAAACGCCGGAGGCCAGGCGCTGGGCGTTCGCCGGGACCCCCTTGTCGCCCCGGAAGGGGGCGCGCGGGCCGCCGTACAAGGGGCGGCACTGCAAAAAGACCATGCGGCGATCCTGATCCAGAGCCCACTCCACGTCCTGCGGCCGACCGAAGTATTGCTCCAGCCGCAACACCAACTCGGCCAATTCGAGAATCTCCTCCTCGGCGAGGGCCGGTCGCATCGCCTCCTCGGCGCCGACCTCCTGGCGGAAAATCCCTTCGCCTTCCCGGCAAACCTGCCGCATGTTCTTGTCGGCGATGGTCATGGACTGGATGTGCAGGCCACCCTTGCGTTTGACCACGTACATGTCCGACGGGGCGGCGCCGTCCACCACGGACTTTGGCAGCCCCAAAGCGGCGTTGACCACCATGGCCGTATCGCTCATGGACGCCGGATTGCGCGAGTAGGCCACGCCCCCGGCCGCCGCCTGAACCATGCACAGAAACCCCGCGCACATGAGCACGTCCTCGTCGCGCACGCCCTTGTTCAGCCGGTAGCTCATGGCCTGGGGACTGTACTTGGCCGCCACGACCTCCTTGTAGGCCAGCAGCAGGTTGTCGCGCCCTACGTTGAGTTCGGACCGGTACTGCCCGGCAAAGCTCAAACCGGGCTCGTCCTCGCCCAAGGCGCTGGAGCGGACGGCCAAGCGGGGCGCAGACGCCAGCCTGGACGCCAGAGCCTCGTATTCGGCCATGATGGCGTCGGAAATTTCGGAAGGCAGCTCGGCCATGATGATCCGCTCCTGCAGGGAGGAGCTCAGGCTGTGCAGGGCCTCAGGCCCGTCCATGCTGCGGGCCTGGATCATGCGATCCAGTTCGCCGCCGAGCCCGTCGTGAGACAGAAAGGCCGCATAGGCGGCGGCGGTGGCCGTGAAGCCGTCGGGGACAGGGATGTCCAGGCGATTGCGCAATTCGCCGAGGTTGGCCATTTTCGCGCCCACCCGGTCCACGTCGTTTCGGGAAATGGAGGACAACGGCAGCGTCAACGGTCCGGAGGGCGGTTCGGCGTTCGAAGCCAGCAATGGCGAAACTTCATGCCGGATGGACTGGAACTGGTGAAGCAAGGCCGTGTATTTCCCCGGGGCGATAGCCTCCAGATGGTGGATGATGCGGGAAACGGAGGAACTGAGCCTAGTCAGGGTGGCTCTCAGAAAATGCATGCCGAAAGGAGTCTGCCCGTGCAGGGCCTCCTCCAGCAGGGTCATGGCCTCCAAGGCCTCGCTGTTGGCCGACAGCAACAGTTTGAAATGATGGTAACGGGCCTGAAACTCGGCCTGGAGCTCCTCCACGGCGACGCCCCGGGACGAGGATGCATCTCCCCATCCCAGGGCGGCCAGGAGGCGGGATATCAGCGCTCGGATCACATTCCCGCCTTATCTTCCGTTCTGTTAGACTTCCTTCTTACCACCGGACTTCATTTGCAGCCCGATGCCTTCCGAGAGAAAGAACAGGGCGAATCCCCACCAGATAGTATACACGACATAGAACACCAAGGCAAAGGACAACGCGCCGATCCGGCTGGAGGCGCTTTCCGGTTCGATACCGTAGAAGTTGTAGCCCACCTCGACGCCGCGGGCCTGGACTTCGTGGACCAGCTTGGCGGCCTTGAAGTCTTTCCTCTGCTTCAAGGAGTTCTCCAAATCCTTGCACAGGCTCCACCACACGAACATGGCCTGCTTGGGCTCCATGCCGTAACGGGCGCTGACCTCATCGCCCTTGTTGTAGAACATGTCGTCGGAATCCCGGACAGCCGCCGTCAACAGATCGTTCAGCTTGCCCTGAAGCTTCAGGCCTTCCGGCGAAGGAACGGCGGTAAAACCGGCCTTGGCGGCCAAAATCGCCTGCAAGGCGGCCATTTTCTCGTTGCCCCGGTGCAAGGTCACGTCGATCTCGTCCTCGGGAAAGGCTTTGATCTGTTCCTGCAGAGCCGGCATATAATACGTGGAGCCCTTGGCGATGGTGTTGAACAACCGGTCCGATGCGTGGAAGGCGTTCACGCCGCCGAAATGGGGCGTGAACATGAAGCTCAATGCGATGAGGAACGACACCGCCATCACGGAGCCCAGGATAAAGTGCTTTTTGTCATGGACAATCATGGCCTAAGCCTCCTTGAGCAGCTTGATCTTGCTGAAGAATGTGGACAAGACCCACACAGCGAAAACGCCGACCACCGCGAAAAAGACCCAGTTGCCCGCCGTGGTCAACATCTTGGCCGTGGGTTCGGAGAGTTCGATCAGCTTCATTTCGTTGAGCTTTCCGGGCAATGCAAAGAGCCGGTTCAGGAAACCGGCCAGGATGGCCGTGGCGTAAAAGCCGCGGATGTAGATGCCCTTGATGACCCGGGTGGTCAAAGCCCCGAGCTGGATGCCCAGCAAAGAGCCCAGCAACATGCCCATGGCCAGGGTGTAGAAGATGAATCCATACACGGCGTATTGGCTGATGGCGGCGAAGCCGGCCGTAAAGATGATCTGGAGGATGTCCGTGCCCACAGTGGTGAACGAGGACACGCCCAGGACGTACACGAACATGGGGAAGGTCAAAAAGCCGCCGCCCACGCCCATGATGGCCGCGGTGACGCCCACGATGACGCCGCAAAACGCTACGAACACCCAGGATATCTGCTTGCCGCCGGGCACCAGGTCGGTGTCGAAGGTAATCATGGGGGGGATGCGGGCCGATTGAAGCTTGGAAGGCAGGCTTTGCCCTTCGGGCTCGGCGCCGTGGGCGCCGTGGGCGCCGGCGTCGTCCTTGCCGCGCTGTTTCAGAAAGTCCGCAAGAGAATAAAAGCCCAGGAAGCCCAACAATACCACATAGACCACGCTGATGAACGTGTCGCTGAGCACCGGGTTGGCTTCGTAGAGGGCCCGGTTGACCACGCCGCCGCCCATGACGCCGACGATGGAGCCTCCCAGGAAGGCTACGGCGAGCCCCACGGAGACGTTGCCGAGCTTTTTATGCACGGCGGTTCCCATGATCGCCTTGGCGAAGATGTGGAACAGGTCGGTTCCCACGGCCAGGATGCCCTTGATGCCGGCGCTCATGAGCGCCGGTGTAATGATGAAGCCGCCTCCCGCTCCGATGCAGCCGGTGATCAAGCCGGCGGCCAACCCGATGAATATCGAGACTACAAAGATGCCCGGCGTGTAATAGGCCGGACTGTAAGCCGCCTTGCCTCCCAACGCCGCCGGCAGCACGTCAATATCCGCGGCCATGGCGATGGACACCAAAATGGCCGGCGCCGCCAGCGCCAAGATGATCAGCATCTTTTTGCGGCTTCTCAGAATGTTCATGGATGCCTCGTAATCCCACCGAGCGTGGGCCGCAGAGGCGTACATCAACATGTCATACAATCTTCTTGCGGCTTTCATGCATGTTCTCCATCTAAAGTTAAAGTTGACGCACTCCGCAACCGCGCCGGACGCCCTGTGTCAGAGCCCTGCTCACGTTTCGTCCGGCGAAGTCCGGGCGCGGCTTCTCATCTGTTGAATCTTCAGCCCCCTCAGGGATCTGCGACGCCAGGCGTCTTCGATCTTGTAGACCAGCTCATCGATGTCCATGGGCTTCATGAGATAGTCGAAAGCCCCGAACTCCATGCCCTCGGCCGCCGCCTCCATGTCCGCATGGGCGGTCAGCATGACCACCTCGGTCAAAGGGTAGTCGGCCTTGATGCGTTGCAAGGTCTCCAGACCCGAGATGCCGGGCATCTTGACGTCCAACACCACGACATCGGCCGGGGAGGCGGACATTTCCTCCAAAGCGCGTTCTCCAGAGTCCGCCCCTCTGACCGAAAATCCTCTTCGTCCCAAACGCTTGACCAAAGTCTCCAGGAAGTGACGCTCGTCATCCACAACCAAAAGCTTCATGGCGTGTTCGTTCATGATCGGCCCCCTTGGCCTGCAGCCTCATGTATCTTGGCCAGCAGGGCGTCCATGTCGCAGGGCTTCAACAAATAGTCGAAAGCCCCGTACTTGAGCCCTTCCCTGGCCGCCTCCTCGGAGCCGTGGCCCGTGAGCATGATCACGGGCGTTTCCGGCGCCATCCGGCGGAAGACCTGCAGCACCTCGATGCCGCCCATGTCCTCCATCTTCAAATCCACCACGGCCGCGTCGAACTCCTGCCGACGCATGGCCTGCACGGCTTCGGTTCCGGAGTATGCGGCCTGGACCTTCACGCCACGCCGGGCCAACCGTTTGCGCAGCACGTCCACAAACCCCGCTTCGTCGTCCACGATCAACACCCGCAACATGCGAGACATTCCGTCCTGAGCCGTCTTCCCGTTCATGGCCGCCTCCTCAGTCCCTTAGGCCGAGGTCCTGCTCTGCGCGTCCTTCCCGGCCGGGACGTGCGTATCCTCGGCCCCGGGCACGCGGATGCGGAACACCGTGCCCGCATCCACTTTGCTGGAAACGGTGATGTCTCCGCCCATCTTTTTGATGACCCCGTAGCAGATGGACAGCCCAAGCCCCGTTCCCTTGCCCACCGGCTTGGTGGTGAAAAACGGATCGAAAATGCGCTGGAGATTGGCGGCCGGTATTCCCCGGCCGGTGTCGGCAACTTCCAGCTGAACGTCCTCGCCGACCTTGCGGGTGGTCAGGGTCAGACGCCCGTCCCGGCCGTCCATGGCGTCGATGGCGTTGTTGATGAGATTCAGCAGCACCTGCTGCAGCTCCGAAGCGGAAGCCCGCACCTCCGGCAAGTCCGACGCAAGGTCGGTAATGATCTGCACACCGGCGTAACGCGCCCGTTGTTCGGAGAGTTCGGAGATTTCCTCCACCGCCTGGTTCAGGTCCAACAGCACCACCGTGGGATCGATCTTGCGGGCGAAGCTCAACAGTTTGTGGGTAATCTCGCGGCAGCGGCCGCCCTGCGTCCTGATCTGGGAGAGCGCCCGCCGGATTTCCTCTTCGTTCTCCCAAGGGTTCTCGTCTTCCAGCAGATCCTCCACCCAGCCGGCCTCCTCCATCATGATGGCCACCGGGTTGTTGATCTCATGGGCCACGCCCGCGGCCAATTCACCCACCGAAGCCAATCTGCCCGTCTCCAGCATCTGCTCGTTCAGGACCTCCTTCTCGCGGTCGAGGCGCCGCAAGTGGTTCACAAAGCGCTGCGACACGTATAAGGCCGCGGCCACGATAGCCGCCGCCCCGAGCAAAACGATCACGATGGCGGCGATCCGGCTGCGGTACAGATCCTGGAAGGCGTCCCTCTCGGTCTGCTGGTAGACCAACGTCCACTCCCCGCCCTTCAGTTCGGTCATCAGCACCACGTATTCCTGCCCCGTGGAGGGACTCTCGAAGAGGCAGGACCAAACGCCCGAGGCGTCCTTGGCGCGGGACAGCCACCGCCCGGCGCCCGGTTTTCCGCGACTCTTGATGAGCGCCATCAGCTTCGGCAGCTCGGACGAGATGTCCATGCGGGGTTTGGTCTGGAACTCGCCGTCCTTGTTGACGATGAACGCCAACCCCGTGTCGCCGATGCGCACGTTCTCCACCAGACGGTTGAAGGCCGCGAAATCGATGGTGGACCGGACGATCCAATCTCGCCCCTCGTACTTCTTGCGCACCGCCACGATGAAGTGCGGCAGCCCTCGCACGCCGAGAAACACGTCGCTGATGTACACTTGGCGGCGCATCGCCGCCTGGAACCAATGGGCCTGGGAGTAATCGGCGCTTCCCAGGAGGAAGGGGCCGGCGTACGCCGCCTGCTCGCCTTCGGCGTTCACGACCCCGAGATCGACGAAAACGCCGTGGTGCCGGTCCTGAAGCGAGAGCAGCAGACTCTCCAGAGTTTGGGGATCGAAAAACGCCTTGAATGGCGTCACATCGACGAGGACCCGAATTTCGGCGACCTTGGCGTCCAGAAAGCTGTCGATGGTCTGTTTGTGCTTGAGCAGCACCTCGTCGAGATGGGCGAGGGCCTTTTCCTTATAGGAAGTATGGAACCGATTGCCGAGCACCGCCGAGACCATCACCAGCGGCGCCAGCGATACAAGGATCAACATCAGGATCATGGAGCGCCGGAGACTTTTGTAGGAAGCTTCGTGGCTCATAGCTCTCCCGTTTGTCCGTCGCGCCGTTTAAGCAGCCTGTCCACGGTCGTCAAAAGGGGCGTGGGGTCGGCGGATTTTTCCACGCAGACCGCGGCCAGCTCCGAAGCCTCGGGTTCCGTTTCATCGCACTGGTAGGCGTGCAAAATGATGTGGAGCCCCGGCCGTTTGGTGCGGACGGTTCGCAAAAGGCTCCCCCCTTGCGCGCCCGGAGCGTCAGGGTCGTACACCACCAAATGGGGACAAGCGTCCGAGTCCAACGCAGCCAACAACTCCGCGCCGTTCTTCGCCTCTTGGACCGCCAAACGACGTTGGGCCAACAACCTGCGAAGAAAACTCCGGACATATGGATTGCGGTCCAGAACAAGAACCCGCTGCATGACCTCTTACCTCTTGATGAAGACCTGCGAACAAAGGCTCAAAGGCAAGAAGCGGGCCAGGAGACCGAGGGGAGGATCAATCCTAATACACTGAATTTAAATGTAGTTTATAAAAAGAAGGAATGGCGGTAAAAAAAAGACGCCGACTGCGTGTCAGCATCTTTTACACAGCGTCAAGCGATAGCGGGGCCTAACGGGACGCAGGAAACGAAACCAGGCGAGCCCCGGCCGTCAGGAAATCTGCGCCTTGATGCGCAGGCCGTATTTCTCGATCTTGGCCAACAAAGTGGGCCGGGATAGTCCCAAAAGCTTGGCCGCCCGGGTCCGGTTGCCGTCCGTGATCTCCAGCGCCTCGCGGATGACCAGCCGCCCGATCTGGTCCATGCAGGTGTCGAAAGCCGAATCCCCGGGGGCGGCCAGGCAGGAGCGAACCCAGTCGCGGAGCGGCCCGTCGGGGCTGTAAGGCGCAAGCGGGCACGACCCGTTTTTGGAGTCTCCCACGGCCTTGAGCACGTCCGGCCCGCCCAAGGCCCCGCCCCGGCTGAAAACCAGCGTTTTTTGCAACGCATTGGCCAGTTCCCGCACGTTGCCCGGCCAATTGTACTCCATGAGCGCCTCCAAGGCCTCCTTGGTCAACCCCGGATTATCCATGTCCATGTCCCTGGCGAAACGGCGCAGGAAATAGTTGGCCAGCTGCGGAATGTCTTCTTTGCGGTCCCGGAGCGGAGGAATGGTCAAGGTGACGACCTTGAGCCGGTAGTAGAGGTCCTCCCGGAAAGCGCCTTCGGCCACGGCCGCCTCCAGGTCCCGGTTGGTGGCGGCGATGATCCGCACGTCCACGTCGATGGTTTCGCGCCCACCGAGGCGCTCGATCTTTTTCTCCTGAAGCAAGCGCAGAATCTTGGCCTGAATGTTCACGGGCATGTCGCCGATTTCATCCAGAAACACGGCGCCGTGGTTGGCCTGCTCGATTTTCCCTATCCGGCGCTGGGTCGCGCCGGTGAACGCGCCCTTCTCGTAACCGAAAAGTTCGCTCTCCAGCAGCGTGTCTGGAATGGCCACGCAATTGATTATCATAAAAGGCCGCTTGGAGCGTTGGCTGTGCTGAAAAATGGCGCGAGCCACAAGCTCCTTGCCCGTGCCGGATTCGCCTCGGATCAGGACCAGCGCGTCCGTGCCGGCCACCCGGCCGATGGACTTGTAGACTTCATTCATGGCCCGGCTTTGGCCGATGAGCGCTTCACTGTCGTCTTCCTCCCCCGGAGCGGCCGTCAACGCCACTTTGGCGCGCATGAACCGGCCGGCCTCCAGGGCCTGGCTGATGAGCTCCAGGACGTCCGGGATGTCGAAAGGCTTGAGAATATAATCGTAGGCTCCGAGTTTGGTGGCCTTGATGGCGGTGTCCGTGGAGCCGTAGGCGGTCATGATGACCACGGGCAGCCGGGGCTCGATGCGGTGCATGGCCTCGAAAGCTTCAAGCCCGTCCATGCCGGGCATGCGCACGTCCATGACCACCAAGTCCGGAATCCTCTCCTGCACGGCTTCGAGACCGGCTTCTCCGGACGAGGCCGTGCGAACGAGGTGGCCTTCCGCGGTCAGCAGCTTCTCGAAACTGGATCGAAGCTGCCCGTCGTCGTCCACGATCAGGATCTCAGCCATCTCAACTTCTCCTTGGTGGGAATGGCCAGCACGAAGGCGGCCCCGCCGCCCTCGGCCCGGGTCAAATGAAGCCAGCCGCCATGCTCCTCCATAATGCGTTTGGAGATGGCGAGCCCAAGCCCCGTGCCTTCCTCCTTGGTGCTGAAGAACGGCTGAAAGACCTCTTCCCTGATTTCGTCCGGAATCCCCGGGCCGGTGTCGCTGATGCGCAAAATCGCCACCTCGCCCTGCGGCTCCACCACCCCCATCTCCTCGACGATGCGCACTTCGCCGCCGCCGGTCATGGCGTCGCAGGCGTTCATCAAAATATTGACCAGCGCCTCCTTGAGCTGCTCGGGATCGATCTCGATGGCCGGCAACGGCGTCGCCCGAAGGACCCGGACCTCCACGCCGGCGGAGTCCAGCCGGTGGCGCGTGAGTTGCAGCGTCATGTCCACCACTTCCGACGGGCTGACTCGCTGCGTCTTGAGCTTGGGCGGCCTGGAGAACTCCAGAAAGTTGCGAATAATGGTGTCCAAGTGGCGGATTTCCTCGGAGATGACCTCGAAATCCTCCTTTTGCATGACGTCCAGGTCCAGGCTGCGCTCCAGGGAGAAGAGCCGCATCTTCACCGAAGTCAACGGATTGCGCACGCTGTGGGCCACGCCGGCCGCCAGCTTGCCGACCAGCGCCAGTTTTTCGGTCTGTCGCAGGTGCTCCCGGCTTTCCTTGAGCTGGATGTGCGTCTGGTCCATGTCGTCCATGAGCCCCTGCATACGCGTTTGCAACGCCTGCACCTCGTCGCGCAGGCCCACGGCGCCGGCCTCCAACCGGGCGTCGCCCACCGCGAGTTTCCGGACGGGCTCCAGCACCTGCTTGAGCAGCACCCAGGCCAACAGCAGGCCCAGCAGAACCGACGTCGGGGCGGCGGCCCAGGCCATCCAGGTCACCATGCGGCCTTTCTTTTGAAACGCCTTGCTGTCGTGAACCATTTTCTCTTCGTGCAAGCGCTTGTATTGCTCGCAGAGGCCGTAGATGTCCAAAAACTGCTGCCGGACCTCCCAGTGCAGCTTCGCGCCCTCCTCGCTTCGGCCGGCTTTGTACAAAGCCAGCACTTGATCGCGGTAATGGGCGTAATGGAGATAGGCGGATTCGATGCGGTTCAGCACTCCGCGCGACTGGTCGAGATAGGTGGAGTCCCGCGCGCGGTCCAACCATTTCTGAAATTCCCGATTGTGGACTTCCAGCTTCTCCAACCAAGAGGGGTCGCGGCTCAGGAAATAATAGGTGGCGTACCCTTTTTGCATGACCAAGGAACTCTCCAACCCCTGGGCCGCCAGAAGCGCCGAGATGTCGCGCTCCATCATATAGTCGAGAAGCTGCTGAGTTTTGCTGGTGTACCAAAGCGTAAACCCGGCGCCGGCCATGGTGACGACCACCAAACCAACCAGCAAGGCGAATATCTTGAATCGCAGGCTGGGCCAGTGGATGGCCCGCCGTGTTTTCTCCTCGCTCACGTCTCGCCTCCATAACGCCGCCGGACGGCGCCCTTTCAGCATATCATGGTGCAATGTCAGGAAAGGTAGCAGGATTCCGATCGAACGAAAAGAAGGGGTTGCGCCGAAATTCTCATGAAAGCGAAAATCCTTCCCTGAAAGCGCAACGCCAGCTTGAAAAATAAAATCGCCCCACGCATCCGCAAGTTCACCAAACAAAAGACCCGGGACGAGCCCGGGCCTGTAGCTTTGCATCGCAAGCGAGGTTACGAACAGTCGCGCAGAAACGCCTCCAAGGCGCGAAGCTGCGCCTGCACGCTGCCCGGCCCCGCGCCGCCGCGGGTCTCCCGACGGACCACGGCCGTGTCAAAACGCAGGGCTTCGAACACGCCTTCGTCCACCAGATCGGAAAGCTGCTTCAACTCGTCCAACGGAAGGTCCTCCAGCCCCACGCCTCTGCTTTCGGCCAAGGCCACGGCCCGGCCCGAAACATGGTGCGCTTCGCGAAACGGCAGACCCTTGGCGGCCAGGTAGTCGGCCAACTCCGTGGCGTTGAGGAATCCCTTGGACAGGGCCGCGCGCATGCGCTCGGGGACGAACTCCATGGCATGCATCATCTCGGCCATGATCTGCAGCGAAGCGCTCACCGTATCGTCCGCGTCGAAAAACGGTTCCTTGTCCTCCTGCAGATCTCGGTTGTAGGTCAGGGGCAGCCCCTTCATAATGACCAGCAGGCGCATCAGGTCGCCGTGCACCCGGCCCACTTTGCCGCGCATGATTTCGCACACGTCGGGATTGCGCTTCTGGGGCATGATGGACGAGCCCGTGGAGAAGTCGTCGGGCAGCTTGACGAACCCGAAGGCCGGGTTGGCCCAGATGATCAACTCCTCGCACAACCGGCTCAAATGGGTCATGATGATGGAGGCGGCGAACAAAGCCTCCAAAACGAAATCCCGATCCGAAACGGCGTCCATGGAGTTTTCGAACACGCGCTCGAACCCCAGCTCCGCGGCCACGGCGGCCGGGTCCAGAGGATAGGTCGTTCCGGCCAAAGCCGCGGCGCCGAGAGGGCTTGTGCGCACCCGCTTGCGGGCGTCGTCCACGCGCTCCACGTCGCGCTGCAGCATGAAGCAGTAGGCCAACAGATGATGCGCCAGGCTCACGGGTTGGGCGGGCTGCAGGTGCGTGCATCCGGGCAGCAGCGTATCCGTATGATCCCGCGCCTTGTCCGCCAGCACCCGGACCAACGCCATGGCCAGGCGCCGCCATTCGGCTAGGCGGGCGTCCACGTACAGCCGCAGGTCCAGCGCCACCTGGTCGTTGCGGCTGCGGCCGGTGTGCAGCTTGCCGCCGACCGGCCCGACGATCTCGGTCAGCCGGGCCTCGATGTTCATGTGCACGTCTTCCAGCTCGACTTTCCATTCGAACGCGCCGGACTCGATCTCCCCGCGCACCTGCTCCAGGCCCTGGAGCAGCGCGGCGCAATCGTCTTCGGAAATAACGCCCTGTCGGGCGAGCATACGCGCGTGGGCCGCGGAGCCGCGAATGTCCTCGGCCCATAGCCGCCGGTCGAAGCTGACCGACTCGGTGTACGCCGTGAGCGAATCCGCTGCAGGCTTGGAGAACCGCCCGCCCCAGGTTTTTTGGTCGGCCATGGCTACTCCTTGCGCATCCGTCCCTTGAGCCGCAGGCCCAGCAGCCTGATGAACCCTTCGGCGTCGGACTGGTCGTAAGCGTCCTTGTCGTCCTCGAAGGTGGCCAGGGATTCGCTGTACAGCGAGTACGGGGACTTGCGGCCCAGGGCGATGACGTGGCCCTTGTACAATTTGAGGCGCACCGTACCGGTGACGCGCTCCTGGCTCTTGTCGATGAGCGCCTGCAGGCACTCGCGCTCCGGGGCGAACCAGAAGCCGTTGTAGATCATCTCGGCGTAACGAGGAATGAGGGAGTCGCGCAGATGCATGACCTCGCGGTCCAGCGTCAGGCCCTCCAGGTCGCGGTGGGCGAAATGAATGATGGTTCCGCCGGGGGTGACGTACACCCCGCGGGACTTCATGCCCACGCAACGATTCTCGACCATGTCCAGCCGGCCCACGCCGTGCTTGCCGCCGACCTTGTTGAGGGCCTCCACCAGGCTGGCCGGCGAGTGGCGCACGCCGTTGATGGCCACAGGATCGCCGCGCTCGAAGTCCAGGGTGATGATTTCGGCTTCGTCCGGGGCGTCCTCCATGGGAACGGTCATGCGATGGCACTCCCGCGGGGCCTCGGTCCAGGGGTCCTCCAACTCGCCGCCCTCAAAGCTCATGTGCAGCAGGTTGGCGTCGATGGACCACGGTTTCCGGCGGGTCACTGGGATGTTTATGCCATGCTGCACGGCGAAATCCATGAGGTCGCTGCGGGAAAGCAGATCCCATTCGCGCCAGGGGGCGATGACCTTCAACTCCGGATTCAGGCCCATGACCGCCAGTTCGAAGCGGACCTGGTCGTTGCCCTTGCCTGTGGCGCCGTGGGCCACGGCCTGGGCGCCCTCCAACTCGGCGATCTCCACCAGGCGCTTGGCGATGAGCGGACGCGCCAGGGAAGTGCCCAGCAGATAGCGGCCTTCGTAGATCGCCCCGCCGCGGTAGGCGGGAAACACGTAGTCCCGGGCGAACTCTTCGCGCAGGTCCTCCACGTAGGCCTTGACCGCGCCCGTCTTGAGCGCCTTTTCCTCGATGCCGTCCAGCTCTTCTCCCTGGCCCAAATCCGCAGTCAGCGTCACGACTTCGCAGTCGTAGGCCTCGATGAGCCAACGCAGGATGACGGATGTGTCCAACCCGCCGGAATAGGCGAGCACGACCTTTTTGATATCGCTCACGTTCTTCGCTCCTCGAATCATGACAGAGGGATGTGATTGACCAGGCGCTCCACCGCGTCTTCTTCCACGTCGATCCCCTGGAGCGCCCACTCCAGGATCGCCTTCTGCATATGCAGGCGATTCTCGGCCTGGTCGAAGACGATGGACGCCTTGGACTCGAAAATTTCCTCCGTGACCTCCTCCCCGCGGTGGGCGGGCAGGCAGTGCATGAACTGCACGTTGTCCGCGGCAAGAGCCATCAGCCTCGCATCGACCTGGTACGGGGCGAACACGGCTTCGCGGCCGGCCTGCTCCGACTCCTGGCCCATGGAAGCCCACACGTCGGTGTGAATGAACCGGGCGCCCTTTGCCGCAGCCTCGGGATCATGGCCGATCTCCAGGCGCGCGCCCAGGGACTCGGCTTCGGCGACGACGCCCGCGTCAGGTTCGTAACCTTCGGGCGTGGCCACGGCCAGGGTAAACGGAAAATAGGCGGCCGCGTTGATCAGCGAATGGCACATGTTGTTGCCGTCGCCGATCCAGGCCACGCGCGCGCCGCGCAGGTCCGGCTCGTTCTCGAACATGGTCAGCACGTCGCTCATCACCTGGCACGGATGGTAGGAGTCGCTCAGGGCGTTGATCACGGGGATGGCCGCGTACTGCGCCAGCTCGACAAGCTTTTGTTGTTCGAAGGTCCGCACGATGATGGCGTCGGTGTAGCGGGACAGGACCCGGGCCGTGTCTTTGAGCGGCTCGCCGCGCCCGAGTTGCGAGTCGGCCTGCGTCATGAAGAGCGGATACCCGCCGAGATGGCGCACGGCCACCTCGAAGGATACGCGGGTTCGCGTGGAGCTTTTCTCGAAGATCATGGCCGCGGTTTTTCCGGCCAGAATCTGAGGCCGCAGCTTGCCCTTCTTCAATTGCCTGGCGCGCAAGACCAATTGGGCGGCCTCAAGCCGCGGGATGTCCGGAATGCGCAGGAAGTGGCGAACCATACTCGCTCCTTGTCCGCTACGTTGCTGAAAAGGAGCATCATTGCCCCAGGAAGGGCCGGTTGTAAAGGGGGGAGCGGTTCGGGGAGGCGCCTTTTTTCGGCGCAGGAAGCGCAACGACGGCGCCCGTGCAAAAACGAAGCGCCATGGGAGGACGATAGTTCCTCAAAGACGAACGAAAGCGGGCGGACGCCGCCCCTCGCTACTCCCCCGGGTCCAGCATCTTTTCGATAGAGCTGTCCTGGACCACCACGCCCTTGGGCGGCGTGAAGTCGAAATGCTCGGCCGTGAGACCCACGTTCAGCTTGATGTTCTTCAAAAACAACCGATTGGTGTTGCCGTAGAAGTCCTCGATGAGCACGCCGCGCAGCAAGGCCGTGTCCGGATCGATCCAGGCCTCGGCCCGCACCAGACCGGGTTCGGGATTCTTGGGAACAAGGCTCAAATGAACCAGTCCCTTCTCCTCGGACTGCTTGTCCACCACGAAATCCTCGGCCAGATTCGCCTGGCCGGACAAGAACCGCAGCATGGTCCTGGAGCTGAACATCTGGTCCAGCCGGTATTTGAAGGCCACTTCGTCCGCCGGGTAGTAATCCCAAACGAACTTCCGGCCCACGACCAGCACTTCCTTTTCGGGGGTCACGGTGGTCCAACGCACCAGCGACGGCTGCATGAATTCGATGGATCCCGCGCGCTCCTCGCTCTCCCGACTCGCGGCGTTGGTCAAAACCTGGTCGAACTGCGCTCGGAACGACTGCAATTCCTCGTATTGTCTCTGCATCCGTTCGGTGATATTCTCGCACTCGCCAAGCGACGGCAAAAGCACCACGGCTGACAGCAAAATCGCCGCGGCCGCGAATCGAACACAAACCTTCATATACGAATCCTTCGTTGTCATGAACATACCACAGTTGGAACGTCGAGTCATTGAAGCCGCGATGCTGCAGCGCCTCAAACAGGAAATCGAACGCCGGTACGGAGCCGACGCCGCCACGGAAATCGTCCTGGGCGCCGTGCGGACGGCGGCGCTGGAAGCCGGGCGGCAATTCGCCAAGTCGGCCCCCGAAGGTCCGAATCTCGCCCATTTCGCAACGATTATCAAGAGCTGGACGCAAGGGGGGGCCCTGGACATCGCCGAGGAAGACTTGCGCGACGACCACTTCACTTTCGCCGTCACGCGGTGCGGTTACGTGCAGGCCTACGCCGAAATGGGCCTGGACGGCGAATTCGCCAAACTCGTTTCCTGCTCCAGAGACGAAATCTTCGCCCAAGGCTACTCCCCCCATTTGAAACTGTCCCGCTCCCGAACCATCGCCCAAGGCGCTCCGGCCTGCATGTTCGCCTTCCGCTGGGACGAAGAAAGCAGCGCTCCTTCGCAGAGCGGTCGCGAATGATCGACTACGAGCAACTGCTCAACGAACGGCAGTTGGAGGCGGTTCGCCACGAGGGCGGCCCCTTGCTGGTCATCGCCGGCGCCGGCAGCGGCAAGACCAGAACCATCGTCTTTCGCCTGGCCCGGCTGGTGGAGGGCGGCGTGGACCCGGAGCGCATCCTGCTGCTGACTTTCACCCGCAAGGCCTCGGCCGAGATGCTCTCTCGGGCCGAGACCCTGCTCGGGTCGAGCCTGCGCCGGGCCGTGGGTGGCACCTTCCACTCCTTCGCCTTCGCCCAACTCCGCCGGCTCGCCGCCCTGGGGCAAGGGCCGGCCGGACTCACGGTCATCGACAAGGCCGACGCCGAAGACATCACGCGCATGGCCAAGGAGGAGCTGGGGCTCGGCAAGGGCGACAAATCCTTCCCCAAGAAATCCACGCTGCAGGAAATCATCAGCAAGTCGCGCAACAAAGAGCTGGAACTGCCCGACCTGGTGGGACGCGAGGCCGTCCACCTGCTTCCCTACGCCGAAGACATGGGCAAAATCGCCGAGCGCTACCAAAAGCTCAAAGCCGGCAACGGCCTGCTCGACTACGACGACCTGCTTTTCGAACTGGAGAAGGCGCTGACGGAGCATCAGGAATTCCGCGACCGGCTGCGCGAACGCTTCCGCCAGATCATGGTGGACGAATACCAGGACACCAACAAGGTGCAGGCCCGGCTGGTCAGGCTGCTGGCCGGCGAGGACGGCGAAGTCATGGCCGTGGGCGACGACGCACAATCCATCTACGCCTTCCGCGGAGCGGACGTAGCCAACATCCTGGGTTTCCCCAAGATATTTCCCGGCGCCAAGGTCGTGCGGCTGGAACGCAACTACCGCTCCACCCAACCCATTCTGGACGTGTCCAACGCCATCTTGGCCGAGGCGAAGGAAAAATTCGACAAACGCCTCTACACCGAGCGCACCGAGGGCGAAACGCCCCGGCTCATCCGGACCATGAGCGACGTGAGCCAGGCCGGCCGCGTGTTGGAGCGCATCCGCGAGTTGCGTCGGACCTATCCCCTGCACGAAATCGCGGTGCTGTTCCGGGCCGGCTACCAGTCCTACCCCCTGGAGCTGGCCCTGACCAAGGCCGGACTGCCCTTCCGAAAATACGGAGGCGTGCGTTTTCACGAGGCGGCCCACGTCAAGGACGTGCTCGCTTTCCTGCGCCTGGTGCGCAATCCCGGAGACGCCCTGGCCTGGCGAAGAGCCGCCGCGCACATCAAGGGCGTGGGGGAAAAGACCTGCGGCAAAATCGCGCTGGAGTCGCTCCAAGGCGACGAAAAGGCGCTGACCAAGCGCAGAAGGAAGACCCCCCAGCTGGACGAACTGTTCTCCGAGCTGGACGCCATTCGCGGATTGAAGGATTTTCAGGCCAAGCTCTCCCGGGTCATCGGCTTCTACCAGCCCATCATGGTGCAGATGTTCCCGGACGACTATCCGCGCCGCCAGGCCGGACTGGAGGAGCTGGCCCAGATCGGCGCCGCCTACAAGGACCTGGACGATTTCTTGGCCGATCTGGTCCTGGATCCCGAGGAAGGCGAGTCCCATCCCGAAGACGAATTGGTCCTGACCACCGTGCATTCGGCCAAGGGCCTGGAGTTCTCCGCCGTCCTCCTCATCGACCTCGTGGAGGAGCGCTTTCCCATGAAACGGGCCCTGGACCGGCCCGACGACATGGAGGAGGAACGCCGGCTCATGTACGTGGCCTGCACCCGCGCCAAAGACTCCCTGACCATGTTCGCACCCGAATGCCTGTGGAATCGCTTCAAGTCCATGAGCGAACCCGCGCGGCTCAGCCCCTTTGTGCGCGACGTTCCCTATGCGAGCCTGGACGTGTACCGGGAAACCATCGGCGGCGGCTTGGCGAGGGAATCCGGCCGCACCCCGACGATCAAACCCCTGGCGCCGCCTTCGGCCGATCCGGACCCCGGGATCGAACCGGGGATCCAGCCGGCCGCCTCGCCTGCGATCGGCCAGGGCAACAAGGACCTCGGCATGTGCCGGCACCGCATTTTCGGTCCGGGGAAAATCGTGGCTTTTTTGCCGCCGAACAAGTACCAGGTAAACTTTCCGGGCTTCGGCCTGAAAGTAATCATAGAAGACTACCTGGAGATGCTTTGATGGCCTCCGACGTTGCCGGGCAATCATCCGTTCTGGACAGTGAAGACGCCTTCCTGCGCGTGATCGACCGCCATTTCGGCGCTGAGGCCGGCCGCGCGGCCCTCGGCCGGGGAGACGACTGCGCCATTTTGCCCTGCCCCGAAGAAATCTGCCTGTCCACGGACCTGTTCCTGGAAGACGCCCACTTCCGGCGATCCTACTTCGAACCCGAAGACATCGGCTACAAGGCCCTGGCCGTGAACGTGAGCGACGTCGCCGCCATGGCCGCCCGGCCGCTGGGTTTCTCCTTGTCCCTCATCGCCCCCCGCCCGGCTTCAGCGGCGTTCTATGACAGATTGTTCGCGGGCATGGCCGCCCTGGCCCGGGATTGCGACACGGAGCTGGTGGGCGGCGACATCTCCGGCGGCGACAAGCTGGGCTTCAGCATCACCATCTGGGGACAAGCCGTGGGCCAAAGGTTCGTGACGCGCTCGGGCGCCCGACCCGGCGACATGCTGTTCACGGTGGGGCGAATCGGCCTGGCCAGAACCGGCCTGCTGGCGCTCGAACGAATGGGCGCCGCGGCCAAAACCGCCTTCCCGTCCAGTTGCGCCGCCCACCTGCGGCCCCCCATGCGGCTTCAGTCCGCGGAGGAGATCGGGCGCTTCGGCAAGGTGCGGGCGCTCATGGACGTGTCGGACGGCCTGGCGCGGGACTTGCCCCGTCTCCTTGGCTCGTTGGGCGCCAACCTTTCCATCGAAGAGGACTTTGCGCATCCCGAGGTGCTCGCCTACTGTAGCCGGGAAGACCTGGACCCCGTGGAGCACATGGTGCTCGGCGGCGAGGACTACGCCCTGCTCGGCGCCCTGGATCCGGCCGACTGGACGAAGCTTGCCGCGCGCCTGCCGGAGGCCGTAAAAATCGGCGAGGTCCTGGATCGGCCGGGATTACGGCTCAACGGACATCCTTTTTCAGCATCCGGATTCGACCACTTTTCCCAAGGAGGCGACCATGGCGAAGCCTGAAATGCGGCTCAGAGCCGTCGGAGTGATCCGCTCCGACTTGAAAGACCTGGATCAATGCCCCAAGCAGAATACCGGGCAAGCGCCCTCGGCCGTAGTGGAGATCAAGCCGGAGTACGCCGAGGCGGCCGAAGACATCAAAGTCGGCCAGGAGCTTTTGCTCTTCACCTGGTTTCACCTGTCCGACCGGGAGGTGCTCAAGGTCCACCCCCGCGGAGACCAAAGCCGGCCTTTGACCGGCGTCTTCTCCACCCGGTCCCCGGCCAGGCCCAATCCCATCGCCCTGCATCACGTCGCCGTGGCCGCCATCGACGGCCTGCGCATCACCGTGGACCACCTGGAAGCCCTCGACGGCACGCCCGTGGTGGACATCAAACCGGCCATGCGCGGACGCCCCCATGACTAAAAAGACACAGCCCCGCAAAAGCAAGCAGGAAAAAAACGCCCAACGGCGCGCTCGGGACGCCAAGGTCGAATCCATCCTCCAGCAAGGCCTCGCCCTGCATAGGGTCGGGCGCATCCCGGATGCTTTGGAGCTTTACGAAAAGGCCCTGGAGACGGCGCCGAACAACGCCGACGCTCTGTACATGACCGGGTTGACCCGACATCTGTTGGGCGATTCCGAAAAAGGCCTGCCCTTGCTGGAGAAGGCCTGCGAATTGGAGCCCGAAGCGGACGAAATATGGTTCAGCCGCGGCAAGGTGCTGCGGGACATGGGGCGAGTCGATGAAGCCGTCAGCTCCTACGAGCGATGCATCGAACTCGCTCCCGACAACTCCAGCGCGCTGTACAATCTGGGCAACGCGTACGTGGAAACAGGCCTGTTGGACTCGGCCCAGGAGCTCTACGCCCGCGCTCTGGCTCTATCGCCCGACGACCGGGCCATCCGCTTCAATTTGGCCAACTCGCTTCAGGAGCTTGGCCGCATCGACGAAGCCATCGAGCATTACACCGCATTGGCCGAAAAACTCCCCAAGGATGCGGAAGTGCTGCATCATCTGGCCTTGGCTCTGGACTTGGCCGGACGGACGGACGAGGCCCAGGCGCGTTACGAAGACGCCTTGAAGGCCGACCCGGAGCATGAACGGGCCCTCAACAACCTGGCCGTGCTTCTCCACCGGCAGGGACGCGTCGAGGAGGCCAAGGGCTACTACCAGCGGGCCCTGGCCCTGCGGCCGGATTATCTGGACGCCATGAACAATCTGGCCAACATTCTGCGCGAACAAGGCCATCCGGACCAAGCCGAGGATTTGTTGCGGCAGGTCGTCGCAAAAGACCCGCAGCACGCCGAGGCCTGGGCCAACCTGGGCGCGGCGCTCAAGGACGAGGGCAATCTCGAAGGCGCCGCGGAGCACTACCGCAAAGCCCTTGAGGTCCAACCGGACTATGCCGAGGCTATGCTCAACCTGGCGCGCAGCCTGCAGATCGCCGGCCGGATGGACGAAGCCGAAGAAACGGCCCGCCGGGCCGTGGGCCTCCGGGACGACGCCGAAACGAGATTTCGCCTTGGCGCGGCGCTCCAGGAGCTCGGGCGAGTGGATGAGGCCGCCGCCGAATTCGAACGCTGCCTGGAGTATGAACCAGCCGACTCCTGGGGCGCGCAACTCTGCCTGGCCCGACTCGGCCGGTCCGAAGCGCCGAAGCGCGCCTCCGACGCCTTTGTCCAGGGGTTGTTCGATTACTACGCCTCCCACTTCGACGCCCATTTGCAGGAGGCCCTGGAGTACAAAGGCCCGGCCGTGCTGCACGAGGCCCTGGCGGAATTTTTGGCTCCGGACGCCCGGCTCGACGTTCTGGACCTGGGATGCGGCACGGGACTGTGCGGTGTGGTGCTCAGGCCCTACGCCAAACGGCTCGCGGGCGTCGATCTCTCGCCGGCCATGCTCGAACAAGCGAAAAAACGCGGTATCTTCGACGAGTTGGAAACAGCCGAGGTGACGGACTACCTCGGGAAAAACACCGGGAGGTTCGACCTGATCGCGGCCGGCGACGTGCTGGTGTACATCGGCGATCTGTCGCCGGTTTTCGAAGCGGCCCGGAAGGCTCTGCGCCCCGGAGGATTGTTCGCCTTCACGGCCGAACGGCTCGACCAGCCCGGCTACGCTCTGGGGGACTCCATGCGTTACGCCCACAGTCGGGATTACCTGGAGCAAACGGCCCGCGCAAACGGCTTCGAGGTCAAAATGCTGCAGCAAACCTCCACCCGCAAGGAGGAGGAAACGCCCGTACCCGGCTGGGTCGCGGTGCTGTCCGTTCCCTGAATCTACTGCCGGCGCTCGCGCAACAAGGCCCCGCGCCCCGTTGAGGGCTCGGGGCCTTGTCGCTTTCAAGAAACCCACCGTCGTTGGGGTAAATAAAGTCGAACCAACCCAGAAGACGAAAAACTCGTTTTTTCCGGCTCTGGCGTTCCTTATAGAGCATATTACGCTTGAAATGCTTGCTTCACGGCGAGCGTAGCTCGCCTACAAGCATTTCGCAGCAAGGATTTGCGGACAAATCCTTGCCGAGCAGT
>JASGMV010000030.1 GCA_030156255.1 Desulfovibrionales bacterium | reverse complement strand
TACGCTTGAAATGCTTGCTTCACGGCGAGCGTAGCTCGCCTACAAGCATTTCGCGGCAAGGATTTGCGGACAAATCCTTGCCGAGCAGTTAAACTTTTTCAAAGTTAACATGCTCTAATCATTCATTATCGTGGATGCAGTGCAACCGCATCGACGCGCCGTTGGCCGGAGTTCCACAAATTGGCTGCGCGGACGCGCAGGCGAGGCCGAACGAAAGGAGGATGCGAGGGTGACGCAGCGGCAGACAGTTCTGATCGTGGACGACATTCCGGAAAACATCGACGTGCTGAGTGAAATACTCAAGGACGAGTACAGGTTGAAGGTCGCTCTCAACGGGGAAGAGGCGTTGGAGATCGTCAACTCCGCCGCCCCCCCTGATCTTGTTCTTCTGGATGTCATGATGCCTCGCATGGACGGCTACGAAGCCTGCCGGAGAATGAAGGCCAATACTCGTACGGCGGGGATTCCAATAATTTTCATCACCGCGCAGGGGGATGAGGAACACGAGACCTTGGGCTTCGAGATCGGCGCGGTGGACTACATTACCAAGCCCGTCAATCCGGTGATCGTCAAAGCGCGGGTCAGGACGCATTTGTCGCTGCACAATCAGAGCGTGGCCCTGGAGAATCTGGTGAAGGAGCGGACGCGGGACCTCTACGCCACGCGCCTCGAAATCGTCCACCGCCTCGGGGTCGCGGCCGAGTTCAAGGATGGCGAGACCGGATCGCATATCCTCCGCATGAGCCAATACTGCCGCGTCCTCGCCCAGGGAATCGGGCTGGACGACGCCACGGGCGAGCTGTTGTTGCACGCGGCTCCGATGCACGACGTGGGCAAGATCGGTATCCCGGACAGCATTCTCAGCAAGCCCGGCAAACTGGACTCCAGGGAATGGGAAGTGATGCAGACCCACACCACCATAGGCGGCAAGATCATCGGAGACCATAAGTACGATCTGATGATCGTCGCAAAAAAGATTGCCCTGTCGCACCACGAACGATGGGATGGGACGGGATACCCCGAAGGGCTTTCAGGGGAAGAAATCCCCATTGAGGGCCGCATCGCCGCTATCGCCGACGTCTTCGACGCTTTGACGTCGAAACGCTGCTATAAATCGGCCTGGTCCACGGACAAGGCCCGAGAGTTCATCCTGAGCGGGCGGGGAACGCATTTCGATCCGAAACTCATCGACGTCTTCGCGGCCAAGCAGGATGAAATTCTCGCGATAAAAGAGCGACTCTCCGACGAATAAGGGCCACCGCCTGCATTCACCAGGGACCTTGCGGACTGGCTGCAATGGCGTCGGCTGCTCGATTGCTTGCGGTTGCGCGCCGCAAGGAGCCCTCGCATGCCGCCAGAGTTCTTCCTCCCCGCGCGTTTTCGCGATGTCTCGGCGGGGGCGGCTTTCGAAGTCGGCCGGCAAACCGTTTTGCTTTCAGAAGGCCTTTTGTCGCAGAAGCCGGCGGCGCCTCGTGCATGCGGACGTCCCAGGCTTCCATTCCGGTCGGCGGTTATGCTGCGTACGATGGAAGCAGGTTTCAGGGCGATCAAAGATTGTTGATCTTGCAGGCCGCGCAGGCGGCGCCGAAGCCGTTGTCGATGTTGACGACCGTCACGCCGCTGGCGCAGGAGGTCAACATGCCGAGCAGCGCCGAAAGGCCGGAGAAGGCGGCGCCGTAGCCCACGGAGGTGGGGACGGCCACGATGGGTTGGGACACGAGGCCGCCGATAACGCTGGCGAGAGCGCCTTCCATGCCCGCGATCACGATGACGACGCGCGCCGCTCGAATCTCGGGCAGTTTGTCCAGCAGCCGATGGATGCCGGCTACGCCGACATCGGAGATGACGCTGGACCTGGAGCCGAGCATCTCGCACGTAACGCGCGCCTCCTCGGCCACGGGCAGGTCCGAAGTCCCTGCCGTGACAATGGCGATTCGCCCCTCTTTGTAGCCGATAGGCTTCCTTGCCAGCGTCAGGGTGCGCCCCAAGGGGGTATACTCGGCGTCGGGGCAAACGGCGTGTACGTGGGCGGCTGTCTCGGGCGAAACCCGGGTCGCCAGGATGTTGGCGCGGTCGCCCATTCGGGCGAAGATATCCCCGACCTGTTCCGGGGTCTTGCCTTCGCCGTAGACCACTTCCGGGTAGCCGTTGCGAAGGGTGCGGTGCAGGTCGAACTTGGTGTGGCCCAGGTCCACGAAGGGAAGATCGCGCAACCGCTCCATGCCTTCCTCGACGTCGATTGCGCCGTCGCGCACCTCGGCCAGCAGCTGGTGTAGTGAATTTTCCATACGTTACCTATCCCTTGCGGTTCGTGCGGCGCATGCGCAGTTCATGTGCATGTTTGATGCATCACTGGGCGAACGCGGCATAGGCGGGCTTGTTGAGGCTGTTTTCGGGAACCGGCTCCAAGGGGGGCGTCGTGCGCCCGCACAACCGTGGCCCGACCTCCGTTACTTTTGTCTGGAAACGATGGCGTAAATCTCGGCCAGGGGGAGGCCGCTTTGTCGGGCGATGGCCTTGCAGTCTTCATATTCGGGTTTGGAATGGATGACCTCGCCGTCCAGCACGGCCTGTTTGACGCTGACCGAGCCGTACGGTGTTTCCACCCGCTGGAAGCGACGCTGAAGCTCGGTTTTTTCCAGTGGAATGCTTTTTATCCCCAAGGTGGTGGTATGCCGGAAGAGCAGGTCCTTGAAGCGGGCCTCGTCCGTCTCTGCGCACAAAAGAGAGACCTGTGTGGCCGGTCGGTTCTTCTTCATCATGATGGGGGTGAAGTGCACGTCCATGGCCCCGCTTCCCATGAGTACGTCCATGACGTTGCCGAGCATCTCCCCCGTCATGTCGTCGATGTTGCATTGCAGCAGCCGACCTTGGACAGAGGCGGGCGGACGCGCCGGGTTCGTATCGGCGAGGTGCGCCCGCAGCAGGTTGGGGCGTTCGGTTTTCCGGTGGCCGACGCCGTAGCCGGTCTTCGTGACCGTCATGGCGGGAGTGTCCGTGAATTTGTCGACCAGGGCGGCGAGGATGGCCGCGCCCGTGGGGGTCGTCGCCTCGTGGTCCACGCCGCCGCGCGAAGTGGGAGCGCCATGAAGAATTTCTTCCGTGGCCGGGGCGGGGACCGGGAGGACGCCGTGGGCGCAATGGACGAATCCGCTCCCCAGTTCGACGGTCGAGGCCCACACCGCATCCACGCCCAGCCAGTGGCGGCAGACGGCCGCGCCCACGATATCCACAATGGCGTCCGTGGCGCCGACCTCGTGGAAATGGACCTCGTCCACGGGTACGCCGTGCACTTTGGCCTCGGCCTCGGCCACCCGGCGGAAGATGCGCAGGCTGGTCTCCTTGACGGCCTCGTCCAGGGAGCTTTCCCGGATGATTCGCTCAATCGACGCGAGATTACGGTGTCCGCCGTGGCTGTGGTGATGGCCGTGATCGTGGGATTGCGGCAGGCTGTTCAGCTCCACGTCCACCCGCACGCCCCGGACGCCGTTGCGCGCATCCTCGGAAACCGCCAGCTGGAACTCGTCGCCAAGGCCGAGCTTGCCCAGTTCGCATCGGAGGTCGTCGGGTTCGACGCCAAGGTCGATCATAGCCGCCAGATTCATGTCGCCGCTGACGCCGGCGAAGCAGTGGTAATAGAGTATCTTCATTCGATATGCGCTCTTGCGTCATGTTTTCGTCTTCGTTTCCCGCGGCGGCGCACAGGGCGCGTGGATGCTCCGCGTCTTGCCAGGAGACGGCGCACCGGTAGTGCGCCGTCCATCCCTGGACGACCTGCTAGGCGCCGGCGCTCAGGTGCGCTTTGACCATTTCGATTCGCTCCTGGAGGCCCGGGCCTTCCATTTCCTCGGCGACTTTTTTGAGGACGTCCGGAATCCGGATGCCCTGCGGGCACTTTTCCATGCATTCGCCGCAGGCGACGCACTGCTCGGCGAAACCCGGGGCGTCGTTGGTTGTCAGGTTGCCGACGAAGTTGGCGTACAGAGACTTCATGACGTCTTCGTTCCCGAACATGTGCATCCGGTTGTAGAAGTCGAAGCACCTGGGAATTTGCACATTCATAGGGCAGGGCATGCAGTAGGCGCAGCCCGTACAACCCACCTGCATGAGCTCCTGGTATTTGGCCGTGGCGCGGTCCACGAGGCTGAGTTCGTCCGCGGTGAGGGAGTTTGCCTGGGCCTCGTCGGCGATGGCCAGGTTTTGCTTGATGTGGGATTCGTCGTTCATGCCCGAGAGAAGCACCGTGACTTCCGGATGGTTCCACACCCAGCGCAGCGCCCACTCCACCGGGCTGCGTTTGGTCTCGGCCTCGTCCCATATTGCGGCCACTTCCGGGGGCGGCGAAGGAAGCGCCAGATTCCCGCCTCGAAGGGGCTCCATAATGACGACCCCCAGATCCTTTGACGCGGCGTACTTCAGGCCTTCCGAGCCGGCCTGGAATTCCTGGTCCATGAAGTTGTACTGAATTTGGCAAAACACCCAGTCGTAGGCGTCGACAATGCGTTTGAAGTCATCGACGAAGCCATGGAACGAGAACCCGGCGTTGACGATGCGGCCGTCCTTTTTCGCCTGTTCGAGGAAATCGCAAACGCCCTGCGCCTTGATGGTGTCCCAGGAGAATCCGGCCAGCGCGTGGACCAGATAGTAGTCGACATGGTCCGTACCGAGCTTCTTCAACTGCGCGTCCAGGATCTTGTCCATGTCCTCGCGTTTTTTGACCCGCCACGGCGGCAGCTTGGTGGCGACCTTGACCTTGTCCCTGTAGCCGTCCTTTAAGGCCTTGCCGAGCAAGGGCTCGCTTTCTCCTCCGTGATAGGGCCAGGCCGTATCCAGATAATTGACGCCGCTGTCTACGGCTGTGCGAATTTGCGCGATTGCCCGTTCCTCGTCGATCGCCCCATCGACCGTCGGCAAACGCATGCATCCGAATCCCAGCACGGAAAGCGTGTCGTTGTTCTTCGGCATTGTTCTGTAAAGCATCCTGATCTCCTTATTCGTGCTACATTTCTCTGGCGGAACAGTCGCAGCCTGCCTGGTAAATCCATACTGTCGAGTCGCCGGAGGGGGAATACCCATTCATGGCGAAATACTGCCTGATCCTCCGAAGAGCGGCTGAAAAGGATGTTGCCTCGTCGGATGAAGGGGGCGGACGCCCGCAGCGAAACGTCCTCGGCCAGACCCCGGGCGGAGAGAGATGCTGTGAGGCGAGCCCATGGCTCCGGCGCGGCCGAGGACCTGCGCGTCGCGCCGACTCGATGCGTTGGCGTTGAAAAGGCTTAACACGCCGCTTGAAGCGGGATATCGTGGCGCCAATGCGTCTGCGCAATCTTGCACCGATCCTCGGCGTGGTTCTCCTCGCCGCCTTTGCGGGAACTGGCTTCGCCCGGGCGGAAGATTCGTTGACTCCAAACAGTCAGGCGCCGCCCACCGTGCTCGTGCTTCAGTCCTACCACAGGGGCTTCCGCTGGAGCGACAGCATGGAGCAGGGAATCCGGGATACCCTGGAGAAGACCGCGCCCGACGTCCGGGTGGTCACCGAGTACATGGACTCCAAGCGCTATGTGGACCCCGAGCACCTGGAGAATCTGCTCCGGCTCCTGGGCCACAAGTACGGCGTCGACCATCCCGCCCTGGTGATCGCCGTCGACGACAACGCCTTCAATTTCATGCGCATTTACGGGCGGCAGCTTTTCGGAGACGTTCCCGTCGTCTTTTGCGGCGTCAACGACTACCCGGAGGGATTCGCGGAAAGCCGCTCGAACTTCACCGGCGTGGTGGAGACCATCGAAGTGCGGAGCACCTTGGAGGAGGCTCTGGTTCTGTTCCCCCGCGCACGGCACGTGGCCGTGGTGGTGGACCGCACGCCCACGGGGCGGTCCACGATCAAAAAACTGAGCGGCCTGCCCGCCGACGTCACCGCCAGGGTGAATTTCCTGATCCTGGCCGACCTGCCCATGGCCGAGCTTTTGCGCAGGGTCAAATCTCTGCCCGGCGACAGCATCGTCCTCCTGCTCAATTTCAACAGAGACAGCGAGGGCAAGGTGTTCGACCATCTGGAAACCGTCCGCCTGCTGCGCCGGGCCGCCAAGGTCCCCATATTCGGCGTTTGGGACTTCGTCATGAACGAGGGGGTCGTCGGCGGCAAGATCACGAGCGGGCCCAACCAGGGAGCGGCCGCAGCCGATTTGGCCTTGCGGATACTCCATGGCGAAAAACCCCGGTCCCTGAAAGTGGTGGAGGAGAGCCCGAAAGTCTGGATGTTCGACTATAACGAGCTCACGCGGTTCGGCCTGGACCAGGCCAAGCTGCCTCCGGGGAGCCTGATCATCAACAAGCCTTCCTCGTTTTATGAGGTGAACAAGAAAATCATCTGGAGCCTGGTGGCGGCGGTGCTTTTCTTGGCGGGGACCACCACCCTCCTGGCCCTGAACATCGTCCAGCGCCGCCGGGCCCAGCTGGAGCTTAGCGAGACGGCGGAGAAGCTGAGCGCCTTGCTGGACTCCCTGCCCATCGCTCCTTTTTCCACCAAGCTGGAGCGCTTGGGGTGTTTCACTTACGTCAGCCACACCGTTACGGACATCACCGGCTTCCGGCCCGAGGATTTTTTGGGGGATCCCGACTTCTGGCTCAAACGCATCCATCCCAACGACAAGAACGCCGTGGTGGAGAAGCTCGAAGACGGGGCTCCGGAAGGAGGGCGGTTGAGCTACCGTTTTCAGTGCGCGGGAGGAGAGTACCGCTGGTTCAACGACACCCGGCGGCCGGTGAGCCAATATGGCGGAGGATCCAAGCGGGTGGTCGGATTTTGGCAGGACATCACCGCCGAGATGAACTTGCGCTACGAGGCGGACAGGCGCTTGCAACAGGTCATCCAGGCGGACAAGCTGGCGTCCCTCGGGGAGCTGGTGGCCGGAGTGGCCCATGAAATCCGCAATCCCAATATGTTCATCAGCACCAACGCTCCGTTGTTGCGCGAAACCTGGGAAATGCTTCAGCCGCTGCTCAAGGACGCGGCTGCGGACAAGATCGGCGGCCTGGACGTGGACGAACTGACGCGGGAGATGGAGGAAATGCTGGAGGACATCCTCATCGGCAGCGAGCGCATCGACCGGGTGGTGCGCGAACTCAAGAACTTCGCCAGCTCCAGCGAAAGCAGTCCCCCCCAGGCCGTGCAGCTCAACGAAGTGGTGGAAAAGGCCCTGATCCTGGTGGGCGCTCAGGTGCGCCGGACCTTCCCCCTCTTCACCCTGGAACTGGCCCCTGATTTGCCTTTGGTGGAGGGGCAGCCCACCAAACTGGAGCAGGTGGCGGCCAATCTGGTCGTCAACGCCACCCACGCCTTGCGCCCCGGGGTGGAGGCCTCGCTGGGCATTTTCACCAGGCGGCTGGACGGGCACAACGCCGTGGCCCTCCAGGTGGAGGACAACGGCCGGGGCATCGAGCCCGAACTGCGCGAACGCATCTTCGAGCCCTTTTTCACCACCCGGCGCGAGGAAGGCGGGACCGGCCTGGGGCTGAGCGTCAGTTACCGCCTGGTGGAGGACCACGGCGGCGCCATCTTTTTTGTCTCCCGCCCGGGGCGGGGCAGCCGGTTCACCGTGGCCTTGCCCCTCCGCGCCGGGGAGCGCGTGGCCCTGCGTCCCTCCTTGCTCTGGCTGGACCGCGACGCCAAGCGGCTTGCGCTTGTGGCCGACATGGTCAAAGAACCCGCCGCCCCCGGGATTCTCCGCCTGTCCGATCCCGGTCTGCTGGTCCGGACGCTGGAGGACAACCCCCAGGTGGCCGCCGTGTGCGTCACCATGAAGGCCTTTGGTTCGGATGTTCCGGACCTCCTGCGAATGCTGGCCGATGTTCGGCCCTTGGCGACCCGGGCCGTGTACGCGGGCTCCGCGCCCCGTCGGGACGCCGAGGCGGCCTCGGGCCCTCTGGCGGACGCCGTGCTCACCGGGCCCCTGACCTTGGAGCTGCTGCAAGGAGTGATGCGCCTGGGCGGCGGAAACGGGAGTTGAATAGTGCGTTGCGTGCGGCGGACCGGTCATGCTAAACGCAGAGGCGTTGCCCCGAGTCGTCTGCGAAAGCGAGGTGTTTCGGCGTGAACGTAATGGTGGTGGACGACGAGCCGGTTGTGCGGCGCACCATGCAGCGTCTCTTACGTAGACGCGGTTTGGGCGACTGCGTGCTCTGCTCCAGCGGCCAGGAGGCCATGGAGCGGCTGAAGGACGCGCGGATGAACGTGGTCCTGCTGGACCTGCTCATGCCCGGCATGGACGGCTTGGCCGTGCTGGAGCAGGCCAAACCCAAGTATCCCTATACCGAGTTCATCGTCATCACGGCCCTGGACGACGTGGATCAGGCGGTCAAGGCCGTGCGCCTCGGGGCTTACGACTATCTGGTCAAGCCTGTGGACCAGCAGCGCCTGCTCTTGACCATCGAGCGGGCCTTTGAGCGCCTGAGCATGCGCGCGGGCCTGGACGGGGCCATGACCGCCGACGCGCCGGAAGCTTTCGCCCATGTGCTCACGGTCAGCGCCAGAATGCGGGAGCAACTGAGCTACGCCTCGGTGCTGGCCCGCACCTGCCGTCCGGTGCTCATCAGCGGGCCCAGCGGCACGGGCAAGGAGCTGGTGGCCAGGGGCGTCCACGCCGCCGGGCCGAGGGCGGAGGGCCCCTTCGTAGCGGTCAACGTGGCCGCCGTTCCGGAACACCTCTTCGAGAGCCAGTTTTTCGGCCATTGCAAGGGAGCCTTCACCGGAGCCGTTTCCGACAGCCCGGGCCTTTTTCGTCAGGCCCACGGAGGCGTCCTTTTTCTGGACGAAGTGGGCGAGCTGCCCCTGCATCTGCAACCCAAACTTCTGCGGGCGCTGGAGTCGCGCACCGTCACCCCGGTGGGCGGCGACAGCGAGATTCCGGTGGACGTCTGCATCGTTTCGGCCACCAACGGCGATCTGGACAAGGCCTGCGTCGAGGGCCGCTTTCGCCTGGATTTGCTCTACAGGCTGCGTTGCGGCCACATCGTTCTGCCGCCCTTGCGCGCCCGGGAGGGAGACATCCCCCTGCTGGCCCGCCATTATCTCGAAAAGGCCTGCGCCGAGCTGGGGCGGGCGCCCCTGGAGCTTTCCCCCGAAGCCCTGGCCCGGCTCAACGCCTACGACTTTCCGGGCAACGTGCGCGAACTGGCTCATCTCATGCACACCGCAGCCCTGCGCGCCGAGGGGCCCCAGGTCCAGGCGGACGAGGTGCTTCCGGACCCGGCGCCGGCGGATCCTCTGGCCAGGCGTATGTGCAGCCTGCGGGAAAACGAGGCCCAGCACGTGGCCTACGTGCTGCGGGCCGTAGCCGGGGACCGCCGACAGGCCGCGGACATCCTGGGAGTGAGCCTGCGCCAGATGCAGCGCAAGGCGGCCGCTCTGCAGGAAGATCCCCGCTGGGTCGAGTTCTTGGGCGACATATAGGTCGCAGGGCGCGTCAGATATGTCGCGGGCAGGGTAACAGCCCGCCCGGCAATGCTTTTTTCCTCCAGTCCCTCCTTTTTTCTTGCGCAGGCTTCGCTTCCGCCGCGACAGACCTGTCGCACTCCGTCTCTGGTCCTGTGCTTGCTTGAAAGCATAATACGCCGATTCAAAAGTATTTTTTAATGCACAGGCCTCTGGCGCCCAGGTTGCAAAAGAATGGCGACCGCCACCGGACAGGATTGGCCCCGGCTCGAGCGGTCCTGGCGCATGTTTTACCAAGGAGGGACGAGATGGAGCGAAGGAATTTCCTGAAGGGTCTGGGTGCGGGGTTGGCCGGAGTCTCGGCCGCCGGAATCGTCGGTCCTCTGGCCAAGTCGGCTGGCGCTGCGGACAAGCAGGAGATCGGCGAGTGCAAGTCCGTGACCGTGCACTGCATCTCGGAGACGAGTTGGTTCGACAGTCCCCAGATGCTCAAGGACATCAAGGACGCGGGCGGAGCCATGGTGAGCATGTATGATATCCCGTGGACCCAGTCCAACATCGGCGGCTATGTGGCCCTCATCGAACTGGAGCAATTGGACGGCTCCAAGAAGCTCATACAGCTGGACTCGGGGTGGAATCAGGACTGGACCGACTACGTCATGGAGAAGTCCGGCCTGGGCAAGCAGCTTGAGGAAAAGAAGATCGACCTGCTGGTCATCAGCCACGAGCACGAGGACCATTACTGGGGGCTCAAGTCCACGCTCAAGCGCTATCCGGGGATTCCCATGGTCGTCCCCAACACCTTCTATCCCGAAGGCAAGGCCTTGCTCCAAGGCAAGTACAAGAACGACTACTCCCACGTGGAGAACGACGTTCCCCACACCGGCGAACTGATCGAACTGGGACCCGACGACCTTTACAATCCTTATCCCGGCATGGCCATCAAGATGTTCGACATCCCCATCATGCTCAAGTGCCGCGGCGAACAGAATCTGTTCTTCAAGGTCAAGGACAAGGGCGTGGTCGCGGTCACGGGGTGCTGCCACCAGGGCGTTCTCACCATGATGCACTGGGCTCGCCGGAACATCGCCGGGTTCAAGCCCTATGGCCTCTACGGCGGTCTGCACATCGCCGCCTTCGAGAACTGGGACCCGAAGTTCGACGACATCATTCGCGGGGTCAAGCAGATGGGGCTGGAGAAGATCGGCTGCAATCACTGCACCGGCTGGATATGGGCCTCCAAGGCCCGGGCGCAGGGCCTGCCCATCGTCTTGGGCACGGAGAAGTATCGCGACTACGAAAAGCTGCCCACCACGGGGCAGGGCGCTCCGGAAAACGTCTACCTGCGTAACGGCGACGTCATTATGTTCGGCTGAGTCCATCCGGCCCTACTCGTTCGCCGGCCGGCTCTACGCCCCGCGCATCCCCGGAGCCGGCCGACGATTCGTCTGTCTTTTGGACGGACAAAGGAGTTTGCTCATGAGCGATTACGCCACCACTCCCGACTCCCTGGGGTCCGCTGTTTCCTCCCATGCATCGCTTCGCCCCCTGGGCGGGGTGCTGAACCTCATCCTGGTGTTGATAGCGGCCCAGGCGTGCTGGTATTTCGTCTTTTCGCCCGAGGGCGTTTTGCGGCTTTACACCCCGAACGTGGGCGTCGCCTTCGTCATCACGGTGCTGATGGTCATCCACTGGGGCGTCGACGTCTTCGACTACTGGCCCTTCAGGCGAAGCTGGCTGGACAGCGCTTCCTCCCCCTCCCGGGGACTCGTCCTGCTCGTCGCCTACATCCTCACGGGCTGGCTGATCATGTTCGTGTTTTATTACCGTTTGCTGGGCATGTACGGGCCCTTGTTCTTCAGCGGTCCAGGGCTGCTCAGCGGCGGCGGACTTGGGCAGTATCCTCAGACCGCCACGGAGAACGCCTGCTTCGCTCAGGTGATGATGAACACGAGCATCATCTTCTTCACCATGCTTTGGATTACGGTTCTGGGGTTCAAGCCCTGGGAGGGCTTGAGCCGTTTCGCCAAGGGTCTGGGTGTGTTCTTCGCCGGACTGCTGCTGGCCGTGTTGGCCTTTTGCGTGCTCTTTTTCCCCCACATCGCGTATCAGTTTTATCCGGCCCAGATTTTCATGGCCGCCGAGCCCTGGTGGATCGACCAGGCCATGACCATGAGCAGCCAGTTCCACTTCGGCTGGATCGTGCCCGCGTTGGTGCTTCTCTATTGGACCCGCCTGCTCTGGGAAGGCAGGCCTTGGTCCCTGATCCCCAGCGCAGGTCTCCGGGCCGTTGTCATGGTCCTGGCGGTGCTGGCGGCGGGATATCTCATCATGCTGGGCAGCAACGCCCTCATGGATTGGTGGTGGGACCTGGAGGCCTTCATGGGCGGGGCCACGCTGGAGAACCCGGCCTGGCGTTGGAACCACGTGGCCGAGATGGCCATGTTCTGCCAGGTCGCGGCGTTGGTCCTGGCCGGCTACTTCGGCAACTGGCCCAACACGGCCAGCGTTGGCCTGAACGCTCTGGTCCGCACCGTGATCGCCGTGGCCGGAGGCTTGGGCCTGTGCTGGCTCTACTATGAACTGGGGCCGGTGCTGTTGGGCACGGTGCCCGGCGTTGGCCAGGAAGGGGACACTTCCCTGGCCTGGACCGTGATGCTCCTGATCCTGCTGTACGCCCATCAAAATCTGTTCAGAGGCTGGCCCTTCCAGAAGCGTTGATGCGAGGCGAAATACGAGACGGGCCGCTTCGGCGGCCCGAAGCAAAAGGAGTCGGCTGTGGACACGAAAAGGACCCTGACGCGTCGCAACTTGTTCGGCGATTCCCTGCGCGAGATGGCCAGCGTCGTGCGCGAAGCCAAAGAGGCTTTTGAAAGTGCGTCCGAGGAGCTGGACGTCTTCGCCTCCCTGGACACCAGCTACACACTGACGCGCCACTATCCGCGCGAACTCTACGAGGACGAGGCCGCAAGGCTGGGCATCGATATCGACGAAGTGGGCATTGACGAGGCCGTGCGCTTGATCTTCGCCGAACACGGCTACAAGCCCGGAGGTTGACCGTGATTCTCGGGCGCGTACGCAATATGGACCCGGATTTGGCCGCCGTCGGCGTGGTGGACAAGGCCCTGCGCCTGATGACGCCCAATCCTTCGGCACGGGCCGCTCTGGGGTTTGAGGGGGTGAGCGAGAAACTGCACGAGCCTCTGGGGTGGCTTTTCTGGTTACGGGGAGGGCCCGGCCCGTTCTCCCTGGAACTGATGCGGACGGGCCGCGCGCCGGGCTCCGGCGTGTACCTCGTCCGCTGCTTCGTCGCGCCGGAAAGCCCGGACCACGGACGGTTGTCCGAACTGGAGCGGAGCCTGCTCGCCTCGGCCGCTTTCGACCAAACCGGCTCTCCGGTCCAGGCGAACGCCGTCTCCCTTGCCCCGGATCTGTTCGCCGTGGGCGTTATGAGCATCACGCCCGATCCCGAAGGCCCTGAGGCCGGGCTCATCCTGGAATTGTTCTCCAGGCCCGGGTGGACGCGCAACGCAGCTTGGCGGCTGTTCGATTTCCTGGCCTGCCTGCTGGCCCTCCACTACGCCCTTGCGGCCCGGACGGTCGAGTGCGAGGAGTCCGAGGACGGAGAATCGTGGAGCCTGACGTGCTCTTTCGGCGACAGGGCCGCCGGGGCGCCTCCCCCGCCTTCGCCGTGGTTCAATCCCGTATGGCGGCGTCCGTCCAGCCTGGGCGTCAGCTACCTGGACGTGGAGTATCCGGAGTAATTTCCGTATCCTCCTCCCTCTGCTCCCTAGGCCGCGGCGCCGCTTGAATTCAAAGACGACGCCTGCGGGCGATGGATGCATAAAAGCCTGCGCCGACGTCCTCTGACAATCAACGACCTTTTTGCATCGGTATTTGTCGATAATCGAAGACGATCGTACCATTACGTGCATTCTCGTTTGTTCGATTTTCGTCGAGATTTCACTATTATTCTTTTTGTATCTATAAATTCAAGTAGATAGGTTGCTATTTCAGGATGCTCCCCCAACCCCTTTCGGCTGGCATGGCGATTGCTGGTAGATAGTCCAGATGGATCATGGGAGCCTTCGCGAATTTGTCTCTTGCATTGGCGACGTCGCGTCGCCGCTCGTCCCGGATATGGCGATTGGTCCGCCGGAGGCTTGGGCGGCGCGCAAAATCGCCGCTTCCCCAGGCCCGTGATGAAACATGATCGGAAAACCGAGAGCACTGCGCCGTGAAATATTCCATGCCGAAGACCGACAACGATTCGATCCTTCTCCAGGGCGCGGAAGGCGCCGCCTCCCGCTCCGGAGTCCAGGACGGGGCGGGGATGTCTTGCGCCCAGAAGCGCAACGGCGAATCGGGCGATTGCGGCACGGGGACCTGTCGCGGGCGCATCGTTCCGTTGTTGTGCGAGATGAGCCGGCTTTTGTCCGAGTCCAATGACTTCAGCGGCGCCCTTGATTGCCTTTTGGCCTACATGCGGCGGGAGATGAACATCGAGCGCGGCATGGTCAGCCTGTACGACAGAGAGAGCGGCCGGATATTCGTGCACCGCAGCATCGGCCTGACGCCGGAGGAGCAGAACAAGGGCGTCTACTTCATGGGCGAGGGTGTAACGGGCAGGGTGGTGGAGACCGCCAAGCCGATCATCGTTTCCCGCATCGGCGACGAACCCTCCTTCCTCAACCGGACGGAATCCTTGTCCGAAGAGCGGGATTTGGACCTCTCCTTCATGTGCGTGCCCATTGCGCGGGGCAGCAAGGTGCTCGGCGCCATCAGCGCCGAGCGGTGTTACGAGGACAAATGGTTCCTCGACAAGCACGTCGAAGCGCTCATGGTAATGTCCCACATGCTGGCGCACGCCTTGGAGCTCTACATGGTGGAGAACGTCGACAAGGTGCAATGGGAGAACCGCACCCAGCACCTCCTCAGCCGGATCAAGGAACAGTTCAAGCCGCCCAACATCATCGGCGCCTCCAAGCCCATGCGCGACGTCTACGCGCTGATACGCAAGGTGTCCCGGACCCGGACCACGGTCCTGCTGCTGGGCGAGAGCGGCGTGGGCAAGGAAATGATCGCCGATGCGCTTCACTACGGCGGCTCCGCTCCGGAAGGGCCGCTGGTCAAGTTCAACTGCGCCGCGCTGCCGGAGAATCTCGTGGAAAGCGAGCTGTTCGGGCACGAACGGGGGGCCTTCACCGGGGCGACCCATACCCGCAAGGGGCGGTTCGAGGAGGCCAACGGCGGGACCATCTTTCTGGACGAGGTCGGCGAGCTGTCCCCGGGGGTGCAGGCGAAGCTGCTGCGCGTGCTCCAGGACCGGCGGTTCGAGCGGGTCGGCGGCAACACCCCCATCACGGTCTCCCTGCGCGTTATCGCCGCCACCAATCGGGACCTGGCCGAAATGGTGGAGGAGGGAACCTTTCGGCAGGACCTCTACTATCGGCTCAACGTCTTCCCGATTCTTGTTCCGCCGTTGCGCGAACGAGGCAACGACATCGTGACCCTGGCCGAACACTTCGCAGCCCGGTACGCCCGGGAAACGGAAAAACGCATTACCTCCATTTCCACGTCTGCCCTGAACATGCTCACCCGGCACGATTGGCCCGGCAACGTGCGCGAATTGGAGAACGTGGTCCACCGGGCGGTCATCCTGGCCGAGGCCGAGACGATTCACAGCCACGATCTGCCGTTGGCCCTCCAGTCGCCTCTTCTACTCGAGAACAGCGTCCCCAACGGGCTGGAGGCGCGCCTTGCGTCCATCGAATACGAAATGATCGTCGAAGCCCTGCGGCAGCATCGCGGCAACATGACCGAGGCGGCCAAGGCCCTCGGGTTGACCCGTCGCACCATGGGGCTGCGCATGAAATGCTTCAATTTGAGCTACAAATCGTTTCGCCAGCCCGCAGCCGGGAAGAAACGTAGAGAACGCAGCCGGTCCGGGGAAAGTGGTTTTGCGACGCTCCCCGACGGCGAAGATTCTTCCTGACTCCCTCGCGTTCAAGCTCCATAGCAACCGTAACGCACTATTCGAGCCACCCCTTTACCTCGCCTATCCGGAGGCGCGCCATGAAGAGTATTCCCGATCCCAGAAGCCAGAGGCATCCTTGTTTCAACAAAGCGGCTGCAGGCTCCTTCGGCCGCATCCATCTGCCCGTCGCGCCCAGCTGCAATGTCCAGTGCAACTACTGCGACCGGCGTTACGACTGCGTCAACGAATCGCGCCCGGGCGTGACCAGCTCCGTGCTCAAGCCTCATCAGGCCTTGGAGTACGTGCGCAGCGCGCTGCAGCGCGAGCCGCGGATTTCGGTCGTCGGGATCGCGGGGCCGGGCGATCCCATGGCCAACGCCGCGGAAACCCTGGAGACGCTTGGCCTGATCCATTCCGCGTTTCCGGATTTGCTCATGTGCCTGTCCTCCAACGGCCTGGAGTTGGCCGCCCACGCCGAGGCGCTGGCCAGGTGCGGCGTGAGCCACGTGACCATCACCTGCAACACCGTCGATCCGGATGTGGGGGCCGGCGTCTACGCCTGGGTGCGCGACGGCAAGGTCCTCTACCGGGGCCGCGACGGAGCCGCCCTGTTGCTGGAGCGGCAACTGGCCGCCGTCGAGGCCTGCAAATCCCGGGGCATGGCGGTCAAAGTGAACACCATCGTCATTCCGGGAAAAAACGACGACCGGATTTTGGACGTATCGCGAACCATGGCCAAGCTTGGCGTGGACCAACAAAATCTGATGCCCATGCATCCCAATCCGGGGACGCCTTTCGGCGATCTGGCGGAGCCGGATCACGGGATCATGCGTGCGTTGCGTGCGCAGGCCGGGGCCATTTTGCCGCAGATGACCCATTGCCGCCGCTGCCGGGCCGACGCCGTCGGCATGTTGTGCAAGGACCAGTCGGGCGAGTTCGCTCCGATGCTGGCCTCCTGCGCCGCTCTTCCGCGCCGCGCCGCGGAAGAGGAGCGGCCCAATGTGGCTGTGGCCACCCGCCATGGGCTGTTCGTGGACCTGCACCTGGGCGAGGCGCGGGAGCTCCAGATATGGGGCCGCGAAGCGAACGGCCGCTTTCGCCTCCGGGAAACCCGGCTTGCGCCGCCGGCCGGCGGCGGCCGCGAGCGATGGCGGATGCTGGCCGCATTGCTGGCCGATTGCCGCGCCCTGTTGGCCAAGACGTTGGGCGAGCCCCCGCGTAAAATTCTGGACGAGCACGGGATCAACCCCGTTCCTTTTTCCGGCGGAATCGCCGACGGTCTGCGTCGGGTTTACGGCGAGGCATCCGTTGGCCTGACAGGCTCCGTAGGCAGCCTTCCCCTCTCCAGCTAGCGAAAAAAGATGCGGCGACGGACCTGTTTCGGTCCGTCGCCGCATGCCTGTTTGCAAACCCGCTCCGTAGTGGAGCGATCTATTGTTTTGGAGACGCGGCCTCATCCTGGTTGCTGAGGCTCGTCTCCTTCAGCTTTCCGTTCTCATCGAGCAGGCTCGAACAGTCCGGGCAGGAAGTGGTGCGGATCGCCTCCCGGTCCTCGCTTCTCTTGCGCGGCACGGGGTAGCTCGCTTGCGCGCAGGGCGCGGCGGCGAGCTCCGTGATGTAGGCCTCGGGCAGGCCGTGCTCCCGGGCGCCGCGCAGGATGTACTCCAGGAACTCCCGGCTTGGGAGCTTCGGCTCGCCGAGCATGTCCTTTTTGTAGAGCACGGCTTCGATCGCTGTCCCGTCCGGGGCGAGCACCGTGGCCGGACTGTGGAAATAGGACCCGGTCCCGTTGAGGCGGATGTCCTGCCAGGCGTCGAGGCTGTCGGCGTCCGTGGGCCCCAACTCGTAGACAACGCCCCAGAGATCGCGCCCCGGGGCCGGGACCACGGTCTCCATGCCGCTGTCCCACAACCAGGTATAGCCGTAAAAAGCCAGGGCGTGGTTCGGCAGGCGGGCCGGGCCGACGACCTCGGGATGCGTACAGCGCTCTCTCATTTGCTTCACATTCATGTTGGGTCCGTAAGCGAAATAGCGGATTTTTCGAATCCGTCGCTTCGCCGGGCGGGCCGGGGCCATGGCCGGAATTTCCGTTGCGTGCATGAGACCGCCCTCCGTCGGATGCATGGTGAAAGATAGCGGCCTCCGGGCGACCGACGCTGACGCCCGGAGACCTTTTTTTGGTTGCGGCAGGGAAAAGCGGGAAGGATATCCTGCCTACCAAACGTTGAGAACCCATTCCTTGTTATGTTTGTACTCCATGTCCGCGAACAGGGTGTTGGCCATTTGCTCGGCCAGCCAGATGGCGCCGGCGTAACCCACCACCGGGTTCCGGTAGAGTCCTGCCCTGTCGTAGGTGGGAAATCCGACGCGGAGCATGGGGATGTTGTTGTCGATGGCGATGAACCGGCCTTTGGAGTGGCCCAGGATGAGGTCCAGTTCCAGTCCCCGGTTCTGGATGCGGTCGCCCATCTCCCAGAGGTCGGCGTTGGTCACGATCTCCATGTCGTAGTCCACGTTTTTCTCCAGGGCCTGAACGCGCGGGTCGTTCACGTAGCTGGCGTTGTCGTCGCCCAGGAGCAGAAGCTTGGGCCGCATTTCCAGGTCCAGGCAATATTCGGCCAGGCCGATGACGAGGTCGGGGGCGCCGTAGATGCCCACCCGTTTGTCGGCCAGGAACATGTGCACCAGGTCGGTGAGGGCGTCGATGGCGATGCCGCGTTCGCGAACGAGGGATTCGGGGATGGGCTTGCCCGTCATGGTTTTGAGGTTGTGCAGAAAGGTGTCCGTGTTGCGGATGCCGATGGGCGTAGGGCCGATGATGGCCGGGACCCCGAACTCGTTTTCCAGATACTGCGCCGCCTTGGCGCCTTCGTAGCGGTTGAGGGCGATGGTGCCCATGGCGTTGGCCGTCCCCCGCAGGTCGTCGATGGTTGTGTCGCCATGGGAGACGTGGTTGCCCGAGGGCATGAGCGGAGAGTCGAAGCTTTCGATTTCGAAGAGCACGGTGGCGTCGATGTCCATCTCGGCCAGCAGGTGCTTGAGGTGGGTCACGTCGCCCGGATTGACCCAGCCGGTGATCAGGTTGATCTTACCGTTGGGTTCGGTTTTCTCGGCGAAGTGGGACACGAAGCTCTTTACCGCCAGATCGTAGCCCGTGATCATGCTGCCCACGAAGCTGGGCGTATGGATGGGGATGAGGTGGACCTCGCGGCCGGGATATTTTTCGGGCAGCAGCCCGGCGTTGAGTTTCGTCACGACGCCGTCGATGTCGTCTCCGATGACCTCGGTGGAGCAGGTGGAGATGATGGGCACCACCTTGACGTCGGGATAACGCATGAGCAGCACGTCCACGGCTTCCTCGACGCGGGTGCACGCGCCAAAGACCGCGCCGTCCTCGTGGACCGAGGAGGAAGCCAGCTCGAAACTCTCCTTGAAGTGCTGGGAGATGAGCAGGCGCACGAACATGACGCATCCCTGGCCGCCGTGGACGATGCCGATGCATTCCTTGATCCCGATGCTGGCGAACTGCGCGCCGCACGGCTGGCAGGTAAAGATCGGGTTGATGCATCCGAGGCGTTCCTTTGGTGTTACTTCGCAAGGCATAGAGGCTTCCTTTTAATAGTGCTGATCGTTGAGTTCCTGATTGAGCGAGCCGGTGACGGTCAGGAAGTCGATCCGTTCGTACAGCCCGTCCATGAGGGCGGCGATTTCGTCCTTTGTCATGTCGGCGAGCCAGGGGCAGCGCTCCCTGAACGCCTCGGCCATGGTCACGGCGTCCACCCAGTAGCAGCGGTCCTCGGGGGTGTCCTTGTCGACCGGCTGTCCCAGAAGAATCCGTTTGGTCATGCCGAGAATGTTTTCATTCTGGCGTTTTCGGTCCCAGGTGCGGGAGTGGAACTGCCACAGGCATTTTTTCATGATGTAGTTTTCCATCTGCGCAATCTTGTCGTTCATCTGTTCGGCCATGGTTCACTCCCTAGACCGCATCGGCCAGTTCCCGGCGTTCGAAGGGCGCGTAGGTCTTCTTGCGCAGGTCTTTGAGGCAGTTGTACTTGCCGGTGTATTCCCGTAGCGTCGTGGAGTTTTTGATCTCGTCGCTCAGGTCGGCGTCCGAGAGCATCCGCTGCGTTTCGAACCCTTTGTCCGTGGGAATTTCGTCCTTGCTGATGTCGAGCAGGGCGAGTTTGTGGATGGGCGAATAGATGGCGTTGTAGACGTCGCGGGCGAACCGGACCCAGCCTTCCCAGCCCTTCCATGGGCCGTTATGGTAGGCGTGGGCGTTGAGGTAGGGCACCCGGATTTTCTTCGCCACTTCGCCGGGGCGCTTGCCGGTGAAGATGATGTCCGGCTTGAGCGTCTCCATGGCCTCCAGGCCTTCGAGTTCATTGGGATCGTCAAAGGCCAGGGCGCCCTCCTCGCAACGGGAGATGCCTTTCTCCATGTCGCCCTGGTGGCCGAACTTGGTGTAGACCGAGACCACGTCCACGCCCATTTCCTCGTGGATGACATGGGCCCAGTGCCACAATTTGGACCCGCCGGGCCAGAGGCAGACCTTTTTGCCCAGAAGCCTCGCCTTGTACCAATCCAGCTCCGGTTGCCACCGGGCGGTCTCCTCGTCGATGATGGCCTGGGCCCGGTCCTCGATGCCGAAGAACAGGCCGATTTTTTTGAGGGAAACGGCCATTGGCTCGAACCCGAAGCCGTCGATGTCCAGGCGCGGCGTGCCGTAGCGTTTCCGCAGTTCGTTGCAGATGTATTCGGCGGAGCGGGCGCATTCGAGAACGTTGAGGTGCGCGCGGTGCATGGCGCGCAGGTCGTCGTATCTCCCGTTGCCGGTGAAGGTGGCGAGCACCTGCACGCCCATGCGGTTGAAGAAGTCGATCATGACTTCCTGGTCGCCCTGGATATTGTACTCGCCCACGTAGTTGATGACGTAGTCGCTTTTGATCTCGGGTTCGACGGTTCCGACCTTCTGGTTGAGCCAGGCGATGTTGATTTTGTGGTGTCCTCCGGACTGGCTGGGTCCGCCGAAGCCGGGCGAATTGCACACGAAGATATCCACGTCGGGCATCTCGTCCATGACCTCCTGGGCCACGGCTTCGATGTCGTCGCCGATGAGGGCGGAGGCGCAGGTCTGGTAGATGGACATGCGCTTGATGTGGGGGCAGGCCTTGAAGGCCTCCATGATGGATTGCTTGAGCTGCTTCTCGGCCCCGAACACGATGTGCTTTTCCTTCATGTCCGTGGCGAAGGTGTACTTGATCTGGAAGTTGTCGTTGTCGCTGATGTAGCGCTTGGTCTGCCAGGTGTCGTAGGTGCATCCGATGGGCCCGTGGCTCAGGTGGATGACGTCCTTCATGGGCGTTCCGATGACGTGCTTGGCGCCGCAGTAGGCGCAGCCGCGTTCGGAGATGCTCCCCGGGATGGTGTTGAGGTAGCCCAAGGGCAGTGCGTCGGTCAGCGTCTCGCCTTTGCCTTTGATGACGGCGTGCTGCTTACGCTCCGGGATGCACTTGCTGCATTGAAACTCATGGTACGGCATATAATCCGCCTCCTTAAAATCCTTTGGCAATGGCCGTTACAGGATGGCGCTTTCCCCGCGTTCGTCGGTGCGCACGCGCATGACGTCGTCCACGGGGCAGACGAAGATTCTTCCGTCTCCCACCTGGCCTGTCTGGTTGATTTCCATGATAGCCCGGACCACCTGGTCCACGTCTTTGTCCTGGACCACGATGGAGAACATGCGTTTGGGGATGTACGTCATGGCCCTGTATTTCCCCTGGGCCAGGACTTCCGGGCGGATGTCCACATTGATCTCGCCCGCGATGCCCCGCTGCTTGCCGCGTCCCAGAACGGAGACGGCGGTCAGGCACGGGAAGCCGAGCTTGTCCAGGGCCTCTTTGGTCGCGCCCATGTTTCTGGGCCGGATGATGGCGATGATTTCCTTCATATCCGCCGCCTAAAGTCCGTTTGCGCCCGTGCGCACCGTGACCGCGTTATCCACTGAGGTGATGAATATTTTCCCGTCGCCGAAGTTGCCGGTGTAGGCCTTGCAGTGGATGAGTTTGAGCACTTCCTCCACGTCGCCTTCCTCCACGACCATCAGCAGGATGGTCCGGGGCAGTTCGTCGTAGTGGATGGAGCCCACGGTGATGCCCTTTTGCTTGCCGCGCCCGAAGGCGTTGATCTTCGTCATGGAGGCGAACCCGGCTTCGGCCAGGCCGTCGGCCACGGTGTCCGCCGCGTCCGCGCGTACGATCGCCTTGATCATCTTCAATGCCATATGTTGCTCCTTTGGATGGATGACGTGTAGTTGCCGCCGGCGGGGCTTTAGTCGCTGATGCCGTATTTCACCACCATGGATTCCAGTTCATCCATGGTCAGCGGGGTGGGGATGACGAAGTTGTCGTTGTCGATGATCTTTTGGGCCAGGGCTCTGTATTCCTGCGCCTGGTTTTCCTCGGGGTCGTATTCGCAGACGGTCTTTTTGTTGAACTCCGCCTTTTGCACGATGTTGTCCCGCGGCACGAAGTGGATCATCTGCGTGCCGATGGCTGAAGTGAATTCATCCAGAAATTCACGCTCCTGGTCCACGTTACGGCTGTTGCAGATCACCCCGCCCAGGCGGACGCCGCTCTGCTTGGCGTATTTGACAAGTCCTTTGCAGATGTTGTTGGCGGCGTAGATGGCCATCATTTCGCCGGAGGCGACGATGTAGACCTCCTGGGCCTTGCCGTCGCGGATGGGCATGGCGAAGCCGCCGCAGACCACGTCGCCGAGAACGTCGAAGAACACGAAGTCCAGGTCTTCGGTGTAAGCGCCGTTGTTCTCCATGAGGTCGATGGCGGTGATGACGCCGCGGCCGGCGCAGCCGACGCCCGGTTCGGGACCGCCCGACTCCACGCATTGAATGCCCTTGTAGCCGGTCCTGATGACCTTTTCCTTGGTGACCTTCTCGGCGCCCTGGTCGCGCAGCACGTCCATGAGGGTCTCCTGGGGCTTGCCGCCGAGGATCAAGCGGGTGGAGTCCGCCTTGGGGTCGCAACCGTGGATGAAGACCTTCTTGTTGTGGAAGTTGGCCATGGCCGCGGCGGTGTTTTGCGCCGTCGTGGACTTTCCGATGCCGCCCTTGCCGTAGATCGCTATTTTCCTGGTCATGTTCGCTCCTTTTGCGCGTCTTTGATGGAACTGGCCGCGCCCGTTTGCGGCGGCCAACGCTTTCCTAAAAGCACGGGGCGTGCCAGAGCGGCGCAATCGGGGTTCAAGGAGCGTTCAGGACAAAAAATCTTTGGATATTGCCAGGATGACGGACGATTTCGCACCGGATGGGATCGTTTTGCGGGGTATTTGCACCTTCCGGTACGATTCCGACCGGGCGACGGCGCCCGGTCGATTGCCCAGGATCGTACCTGGAGGTGCGTTCCGGCGCCCAGTGCACGTGTTGGTGCGATTTTCGATTCCACCACGCAAAAGGGCCGGAGATTTTCATCTCCGGCCCTTTGATCCCCGGCCCTTCAAAAGGTCCGTTGTGAGGTTTGAGGATCAGATTTGAGGATCTCCCGGATAGGCGGGATTGACCTTGCCGACCAGTTCGTCGAGGTCGATGCGCACCACCGCCGTCCGCTGCAGCACGTTGTCCGGATAGCCGCCGGTAGGGCCCTGGTGTTGAGCCAGGATCACGTCGAGGGCTGCGGCCTTGGCCTTGGGCGTCTCGATGACGACGGCGCGTCCCGAACCCGAAATGGACGTGTAGTGGGTGGTGTAGCCGCAACCGTCCTCCGCGCGGATGAGCTCCTTTTCCACCACGGTGGTGAAGGAGGCCAGTCCGTTGGCTCGTATGCAGTCCATCTTCCGTCCGTCCATGGCGCTGTGGAAGAAGATGGCGTTGTCCGTATACCCGAAATCCACCGTGACCACATAGGGCTTTTCTCCGTCCCACAGTCCCAGCTGCAACGTCGCGCAGCTGCGCAGAAGCTCCTCCACCCGTTTTCTGTCCTTGATCTCGCGTTTGGGATGCCGCATCTAGCTCTCCTTGGTCAGATTGTCCAACAGCAGGTTCATCAGGGGGCGTATTCGTCGGTGTTCCTCCACGTGGGCGCGCATCCGCTCCGCGTTTTGCACGAACGGTGCGTCCACGATCTCGTCGGAGCAGTTTTCAATGAGCAGCTCCATGCTGCGCGGCGTGGTTTCGAGGTGGAATTGCAGGCCGAGGATTCCTTCGCCGTATGCGAAAGCCTGGTTGGCGCATCCCTGGCTTTTGGCCAGGCGCGCGCCTCCCGGGGGGATGGAGAACGTCTCGCCGTGCCAATGGAAAGCGCCGAACGTTGCGGGGAGGCCTGCGAAAAGGGGCGAAGCGCTTCCTTCCGCGGTCAGCTCCACGGGCATCCATCCGATTTCGGGTTCGGGATTGCGGACGACCGCTCCGTCCAAAACCTCCGACAGCAGCTGCGCCCCCAGGCAGACGCCGAGGATACGCTTGCCGCGCTGCACCGCCTCGCGCAAAAAAGCCTTTTCTTTGATCAACCACGGGTGGTCCCGTTCATCGTGAACGCTCATGGGGCCGCCCATGACCGCCAGCAAGTCGATGGCGTCCAGCGAGGGAGGAGGCTCTTCCCGGTACATGGGGGTTCGGGCCAGGCTGTGGCCGCGCTCCAGAGCCCAGATTTCCAAGGCGGCCGGGCCTTCAAAGGGAACATGTTCGATGGTGTGGATACGCATGGAGCTCCTTTTTGTTGCGCCTAACGAAAATCAGAGTGGGGTCGTCGTCAGATAAAAGCAAGGAGGGCGCCAAGCTGTTTTACTTTCGCCCGCGCTTTTTGCGGAGATGAGGGCTCAAAGCCCGCCACCGTTTTCGTCGCCAAGCCCTATCGAGCCGAACCACGGACATCTCAATACGATCATAGACTGGACCGGAGCTATCTCAAAGGCATGGTCGGCGACGCCATCAACTTGTTCATGGCGTGTACGGGGTTGGCCAGGAAGTGGATGCGGAAGCCGGGAGATATTGCTTCCGGCGTTTCGGCTCGGCTGCACGAATCCAGGGCGCCGTCTCGGTAAGTGCGGTGTTGGGGCTGAAACGGATTTTCCAGACTCGAGTAGCTAGACTAACTGTCGTACACCGCGCAGACGCCGGTTACGTATTTGGACTTCTTGGACAGGGACAGGGGAATATCTGCAGTGACGTAGGCCGCGTCAGAGTCGGCGCTGCGGTCGTATTTGAGCTCCAGCACGGACATAATGTCGGGATTTCCCCTGCTGCCTGTCTGGTTAAGCATGCTGGGGTGGTTGTAGCACAACTCAAAATCGATGGTCATACGAAACCGTTCGTCCGCGGACAGAAAGTAGCGCCGTCTGTAGCGATTAAACAGGGGTGGCCGCACCCCGCTCAGTTCGAAGCGCACGGTGTCCGGTAAAGGCTGCCGGTCAAAGAAGTCGAACTGCATGATATCGTTGGCGTCAAGGGTCAGCGGGACCACATCCTTGATGCCCACCAAGCCGATCTTGCGCTTGATCTCGAGCTGGCAGTTCCCTGCAAAGTATGCGTCGCCGTACCAGCGGATGCGGATTTTTTTGCGATCCGGCGCACCCTGCACGTTCTCGTGAAAGAAGCGAAACAACGGTGTGTCGAAATACACGTTGTTCACGGTGCGCGCACCGTAAATCTCGCGGAACCCGAACCGGCTGTTGCGCAGGATGGCGGCCATGTTGGGCTGCATATGAAAGGGTACCTTGAACTTGCGTTCGTAGCGGTACGAACAGGCGCCGTCGGTGCTGCCAGCCACTAAATGAGACTCCTGGCCTGGATTATGGTCATGTTGGTCTCGGGGTATTGCTCCTGAAAATGGAAATTCAAGTCCTCTAGGGCGCGGGCCGTGTCCATCTCCACCAAGAAGCTGACGTGATTGGCCGTGTCGCTGGTCTCAAGCCGCGTGAATTCGTAGGGGAGCTTGTGTTCCCCCAGAAATCGGCTCACCGAGCAGAGTAGATCCTTGCCCGGCCCGTACACGGTGACCATGTAGGCGTTTTCCATGTTCTTGGTCGACTGGATGCGCCGGAACAGAATGTAGCTCACGCTGATGGCCCAGAAGGCCGTCAGGGTGATGCCGAACTTGCCCGCGCCGAACCCAAGGCCGATGGCCACGGTGAAGAAGAGAAAGGTCAGTTCCTCGGGTTCCTTGATGGCCGTCCTGAAGCGGATGATGGAGAGTGCGCCAACCAGACCAAGGGACAGGGCCAGGGATGCCTTGACCACGGAGATGACCAGCATGATGGTCAGGGCCAGCATGACAAAGGTGTTGGCGAACCGCTTGCGGTTGGACAGGGAGGCGCCGAACACTGTGTACACCGACCCGGCCAGCCGGGCGCAACCGCCGCTGAACACAAAGCCGATGCCGAAATCGATGTAGGTTGGGGGCAGTGGCAGAATGGACAGCCACAGGCTCAGGGCGCTTAGGTTGAACCAAGTGAGCCCGGTCCATATCTCGTCGCCCTGCTGCCGGTCCAACCGGGGCAGCACCAGACGAATGGCCAGGAAATAGATAATTCCGACCGCCAATCCAACGCCTGCGGCAATGGGCAGCGTCTTTACCAGTCGAGGGAGATTCGCGTGGCTGAGGGCCGAGGAGATGACCATGCTGGAGGCCGCGGATATGGCGGCCAGCATGCAACCGATAAAACGGAATTTATTGTCGCTAAGCCAAGACGTGTTTGTCATTGTTCTTCTTTTTGATCGTCCAGAGGCTCAAAAATGGCGCAGTCCTCAAAAGTCTGCCCAGACTTCACCTCGATCTGCGGGCCGGTTCCGGGATGTCCGGCCCATCCCTTGAAGGAATACTGCGGCGCCGGCTCTGCGGTGAGGGTGATGTCGAGCTTGACGGGTACGGGCCCGTCGAGTTGACCATCTTCCAAGGGGACGCCCTCGGCCAGGATGCGCCCCTTGCCCTGCAGAGCTATGCGCACATGGGTGTCAACGGGCTTACCCACACCGAATCGACTGTCCAGAATGGCCAGCATGGCCCGGGGCCGTTTGCGGCAGTAGTCGCGCAGTTGATCCAGGTACTCTTCCCAGCGGCTCATGGACATGAATAGCCGCTGGGGGTTCATGCTCCAGCGCCATCGGGCGATGTGGCGCTCCACCTCGGGCCGGACCTCGGCGACCATGCGATCCAGAATGGCCAAAGCACGCGCAGGATCGTAGGTGGTCAGAATGTGGACCGCCAAACGGGCGCAAAAATCTCTGACAAAGCGAGGATTGCGGGCCAGCTCCCGAAACATGAGCCCTCGGCCGCCGGACCGGGCATACAGGATGGGAAAGGGATCCTCATCCACGGACTCGCCGCGCTTGCCGTTAAAGCTCCGGTCCAGGTCAAATAGGATCCACTGCCACTTGAGGGCTTTTGACCGGGGCCGCCAACACTTGATATTGCCGTCGGGCCAATCGGGGTTGCCCGAATACAGCTCAACGGCCAAGTAGTCCAGAAAAGCATCCATGTTCATACCGGCCAGCGCGGCCCGATAGTCGCCTTGAGTGGGGATCACTTTAACATGGGCGAACGGCCCCTTGCTTGACGCCACCTCTGCTCCGCCGTCCATGAGGTCGATGGGCTGCACGGGCAGATCGTGTCGGGCCAACAGGTTCTTGCGGATCATCAACTCACGCAGGCCGTAGACTCCCCAGTATTCGCCGTTGAGATAGGCGATCACCGGCCGATAATCCATGGTGTCGCAGGCCACCCGCCCCCGGACCAGCGCCTGCGCAAAGGCGTCGCGGCTCCCTATGCGCATCCAGGCATCCCCGCCGTTGCGCAGGATGATCCCGGCATAGAGGAATCGGGGGTTGTCCGGAAAAAGCCGGTGCTTGATGCCGTACGGCTGGTCGTCGCTGGTGGTATAGATGGCTAGAGACTTCTGCGGCCGCGCCCTGGAGGTTCCTCCAAAGATGCGCATTCTGCCGTCCGCCTGCCAGTTGTCCTTGTCGTCCAGAAAGTCCAGATGCACGGGACGACGCCAATTGTGCCGCCAATTCTCGGAGTTGCCCTCGACATAGATGCCTACCTCGAAGTCCCAGAGGTTTTTGGGATCCGAAATCACCGAGATCACGGGCAGCCGTGTGTGTTCACCCAGGATGTAGGACCGCGTGTGGACTCCGAAGACCTTGCCCTCGGGGCTCACCGCCGAGGCGCGCACCACTGTGGTCTTGTCGACGCGCAGGGGCGCGGTGAAAATGGGAGACTTTGCGTCGGGCAGGGAGCCGTCCGTGGTGAACCGGACCTGGAAGCCGTCGGGGGCGCTCATGGTCAGGTCAAAAAGTTTGTCGTACTTGCCCGACTGTTTGGAAAAGGTCACCGGCGTCTTGCGCCCGCTCTTCGCGTATTTCCGGCTCCGGGTATTGGCGCTGCCCCTGGTGGGGCTGGCGTGGACAAAAAAATCACCCGTGCCGTCCGGCCACCGGCCCAGAGAGGAAAACCGGGGTAGTCCGTCGTAGGTCACGGAGTCGACCAGACCGCCATGGGGGGAAAACAGCCCCACCTCGCCGGAGATGCTGTCCAGCCCGAAGGCGGTGTGGTCGTACCTGCCCGCGCCGTCGCAATAAAACACCTTGAATCCGCCGGGATTGAGGACGAAATCATCCTTGATGGGCCAAGATAGCTCTCCCAGATTGTCGGTCAGCACACCCCCCTTGAGGGAGATTGGCTTATTCCCCCTGTTGTACAGCTCGATCCAGTCCGGATAGTTGGAGGCGCCGTCCACGAAAATTTCGTTGATGACCACGGGTGATTCGACGCACCAACCGACCGCCGCTAGCAACAGCACCAGAGCGACCGTTCCCAGTCCTAGAACCCTGCGCCACAGGTGTAAAAATTTTTTTTGCATATCATATAATTGAACTTGCAAGCCAGAAAAATAAATTTACATAGATAGACTGAAAGAATGAATACATAAAAGGATTAATTACCAGGCGTATGGAAGAATTTTGGCGTCTCAAGAAGTCTTTTGCAGTCGCTTAACGGAGTGCGCTGTAGGATACGTTACGTTTCAATCGCTCGATCCCGTATTCTCGACTGTTTTTTGGAGGAGTGAGAATGGCGTTTCAACAATAACAATCCATCAATCCATTTTAAACAACATAAACAGCATGTTGAGAAATATATAGTTCGTTGGTTGGTGCATCCCCATTTTTTCGACATAGAAGTCACATAAATCCCTTGGACCTGTTTGACCAGCAAAAAAAAACATCAAGATCTATATTATCACCGTTGAAACGGTTTCAATAATCTAATTCTACACTATCTAATTGAAAATATTTTAGTATTTTCAATCGTAGATCATTGTTGCTCGGTTAAGCGCATAGCTTAGTAAGCTGCAATTGTTGCTTGTGTCATCTTGGTCCCGGGCCGGTGGCTTAAAAAACGTTCTCCTGGTCACGGCGGGCGAGGGGGTGCATCGGGAGTAGCTGGAGCATCTGCTGGAGGCTGGAGGTGATGCCGAACTTGAATTTGAGGCAGGGCGGGAGCAGACATCCGTCATGGTCCAGGGCCGTCACCGCCTAGGCCTTCTCCCGCGTCGCAGGTCTAGAAAATGTGGCGGCATGCGTGTCAGCCAAGCCAACCGCCTGCAAGAGCTTGAATTTGAACACTACAGAGTTCATGGGGATGCCTTCATAAGCCCCACCGCTACGGTCACGTTGTCTCGTCCACCGCTCTGTAACGCCGTCCGCTATCCTTTGCGAGTACCTCCGGGTGTTCGCCTTGCGATAGCAGTGTGGTTATCTGCTGCACGGACAAATTTACGGTGCAGTCCATCCGAGCAGCGCACAGCCGATCGTCGGGCTCCAGGCGGGAGACGCCGTGCTCCGGCAGGCAGCCTTCGCATCCATGCGCTGGTCCAGCATGTTGCGCAGGGGATGGGGGGCGGCTTCGACGGCGGTCATGTCTCCATGCTCCACCAACTCGCGCAGGGAAGTGTGGTCCGTAATGATCTGGGTCAGCCGGCCGCGATAGAGCCGGCTGTCGCCCACGTGAGCTCTGTAGATATGTCCTTCATGCAGTAAGGCCGTGGTGGCCGTGGTTTCTATGCCGGGCAAGTTGGGGTTTTCCTGGGTGAGGGCGAGGATTGCGCTGTCGCCGACAGGAGCGTTCGCGCCAAGGTTTCTCCTGGAGCACAGGCGCATCCGCCGCAGGTTGGACGTGATCAGCCTCCGCCTCCAGTCTGTGTCGCCAGCGAGGACAGCAGCGAGACTGGAGGCGGGGCATGGGGGCGTGCGGCCTGGTTTTGCCGCGGACTCATCACCACTACATGAGAAATAGGGAGTGGCGTTATTCTCCTTTCAGCCAAGCCTCCACGTCGTCGCGGAATTTATCCGGTTGGGCGGAGGAAACCGAGTGGCCGGATTCGTTGTAGTACGGGTAGTACAAATTTACGGCGTCCGGGGTGTCATACGGGGCCAGGGAGTCTTTCTTGTAGTGTATTTCAAACTTGCCGCGGCCTGTTCCGGCCATAAAGTTTTTGCCGCGGGCGTACTGCACGTCCTCGACGATTTCCTTGTACGTCTTGAGGCTTTCCGGAATGGCCGGGGAGTAGATGACCGCGTCGAATTCCGCGTCAGTGAGGAAGGTGTTCACCAGGGAGACGTTCTCCAGGAACATTTTCCCATAGCGGGGAGACTTGTCGGGGTTGATCCCATAAGGCTGGTCCGGCGTTTGGATGAGGGCGAAGGACGCCCAAACCGCATAGTTCATGGGCGCCATGTAGTAGTCGTAGTACTCGAGCTTGCCGAATTGCGCCGGCAGCGACTCCTTTTTGATTCCCGCCTCGCCCATGACGCCTTGGAGGCGAGCTAACGAGTCGATGTGGGATGACAACATCGCCACCTCGGGCGTGGGCTCGTCCGGTAGATATTGTTTCAACTCCGGCGTTTCGGACAGCATTTTCCAGTAGGCCTCCCCAACGTCGTTCGTTGCATTGTCGCCGGGGCCGGCCTCCATCATCTTCTGCATCGAAGGCGGCCATTTGGCGCCGTCCGGGCGGTTTTTGGCGTACATGAGGTCAATGGATTTGATGTCGTACTGCAACGCCATGGACACCTCGTCGACGTCGTTCAACGCCACGACCGAATACGCCTCAAGGTCGTCCGACCATGTCTTCGGCTTGGAGATGTTGTAGCGGTCGCGCCCGAATTTCGGGACCCAGTACATGATGGCGCAGGTTGCTGACTTCCGGTTGAGGCAGGAGACCTTGTCCATGAAGCTTTTGGCCCATATCAGCGGATTGTAGCTGTTGAACTTCCCTTGGTTTCCCGTCTCCTTGGCGAGGTCCGTCATGTAGGAGTCGTGGTAGCCGTCCTGGCTGAAGAACATCTTCGAGGTGATGTCCTCCTGGGCTGCGCCGGTCAATTGCGGCTGGATAAGGAGTTGGCGCTTGAACTGTTTCGCCACGACTTTCGGAGTGATGTCCGCGTGGTTCATGCCGGGATTGATTTTTGTGAAGTGCTCCTTGATCAGACTGACAAGCTCCACGTCACAGTAGGTGTGCTCCGTTTCTCCATAACGGTCGTGGAAGAGGAGCAGGTTGAGCATGGTGGACACGCGCGTGCCTCCGTAGCTCTCACCGACCAGAATGATCTCGGATTTTTCGTACTCCGGATTTTCCTGGAGGAACTTCAGCAAGACGCGGACGACCTGCGCCGCGTCGATGAAGGCGTTGAAGTTGCCTTTGTGGAAGAACAGGCTGTAGCGCTCCACCTTGTTGCGCGAGAGCTTCGAACTCAAATAGGAGAAGCCCGTGGCGGGCGCGTCGATGTACAGGAGGTTGCCGAGTTTGGTCCAGCTATACGGGTTTGGGGAGCACCCCTTGCTTCCCGCTTCCTGGTGTTCGCGGTCGAGGGTGTACGGCCCGGTGTTCATGGCGAAAAGGTTCGTCGAGGTTGCGGCGCCGGGCCCCCCGTTCAGCATGACGAAGACGGGTTTGTTCGCAGGGTTTTCGTCCGCCGGGTGGAAGGAGAAGAAGACGCGGGACTCGTCCGTTTCGAATTCGCGCTGCTTTCCCTTGGTGTGGAGGCTGTAGTTGATCGGTCCCAGAACGACGAACCCGGCTTTGCTTCCCTTGCGGTACTGGGCCTTCGCGGCCGCCATCGGCTTCGGTGCGTCGGGGAGAGGCGCCGCGAGCACGCCCACGACGCCGTTGGCCTGGGCGCCTTGCTGGTTGATGTAGAAGGCCTCGCCGCCAGGCTTGGACACCAGCGCGAACTTGTCGATGAAAGGCGCGGCCGTCTTGTACATGGGCTCCTGCACCACGCCGCCCTTGAGGTTGATGTACCCCCAAAGCTCCTTGAGCTTCACCGCGGCCAGGTCTCGGGCAAAGGCGGTGGCTTTGTCGTACTTCAGGTTGATGGCCATGCGGCCCGCAGTGTCGATGTACCCCCATTTGTCGTCGTCCAGCACGGCGGCCAGCTTGTTGGAGAAGACGCCGGCGTCATCGAACGCGGGGGCTATGACGAATTCGCCTTTGGCGTTGATGTATCCGAAGCTGTCTTCTTCACCTGTCTTGGAGGCCGGCGCCAGGCCGTCGTTGAAGTCCCCGGCCGTTGCGAATTGGGGGTTGATGACGATGCGCCCCTTCTTGTCGATGTAGCCCCAGTGGGACCCCAGCTTCACGGCCGCAAAACCGTAGCTGAAGGCGCGGGCGTCATCGAATTGCATGGGAATTTCGATTTTGTTGGGCGGGCTGATGAACCCCCACTGTCCGTCCAGCTTCACGGGCATGAGGCCCTGGGACCACTTTCCTATCTCTTCATAGTGGGGAATAACCGCGTAGGCGCCCTTTGTATCGATGACGCCCCACTTGTTTTTGAATTTTACCGCGGCCAAACCGTCGGAGAATTTATCCGCAACGGCGAACTGGGGCTCGATGACCAACTCGCCGGCGGCGTTCACGTAGCCCCAGTTGTCGCCGATTTTAACGGCGGCTAAGCCTTCGCTGTAGTCCGCCATGTCCGTGATTTTTTCGCTGTAGTCGACGTTGGCGGTCTTGGTGGAGCATGCTCCGATGACCAAAGCCGCGAAAAGCATGAGCACGAGTCTGCGTTTCACAATCCGGTCCTCCTGGTGTCGTGTGTGATGGTAGTTGCTTCGGTATTTGCAACCCTTCCGGGCAATTTGCTGTATTGGCTGCATCTCGTCGCCATTTCAATGTTTTTTCTATCTTCTGCGCCGCACGATGAAAACAAAAATCAAGGCGAGAACGAAGGTCAAGATGAGCAGTCCGGCGGCGTAGGCGGCGACGTGGCGTTCGCGCCGGTCGAACATGGCGTCGATCTCGGCCAGAGCTCGGTTCTTCGCAACGCTGTCCGTTTTCTCCAAAAGGGCGTCCAGCCTTGCGACCAGGGTGTTGAGGTTTTGAGTGACTCCGGAAAGCTTGTCCAGGCTGTGCGACATTTTGTCGAGCCCAGAGGGTTCATTCTGCGAACTGGGTTCGAAGGAGTTGGTCATGCGCTCCAGCGTTTCGAAGGCCAGACGCAGGTCGCGGGCTGCGGCGCCGGCCAGGGACGTTATCGTGGTCAGCGCCTCATGCTGTCCCTCCAGACCCTGGAAAAGAAGTTTTCGTTCGTTGGCCAGCAGGCTTTGGAAGTTTCGGAAAAAAGCCTCCTGCTCTTTGGCGAGGTCCGGCATTCCCTTGAGGGCGTCCCCGATATCCTGAACGCCGGCGACGCCTTTATGGAAGTCGGCCAGGATCGATCGAATTTCGGGCATGGTCAGCGTCTCGGTGGTGATCAAGGCGCCATACCATTGGGCCAGCATGGGCAGGCGCTTGATCAGAAACAGACTGCGCTCGGCCAGCATCCTGCTTTCGTGGATTTCCCTGCTGGCGTCATTGATGGGGGCCAAAAGCCCCCAACTGGAAACGGCTTCGCCCAAGGTGTCCTTGATGCGCGACGGCGCGAAGTCCTGGAATCGGATGAAGGCGACATACTGTTCATTCGGATGATTCTTGCGCCATTTGAGAATGAGTTCGCGCATGTCTTGAATTTCGTTTGCAGTCAGCGTTTGGCTGGCGATCTCCCAGATATCCTGCTCCAGCTCCTTGAGGCCGACAAGCATGTCCTCGGCGTGCTCCTTGCCTGCGTATTTCCAGACGGCGGGGTCTTCCCAGACGATGCGCTGCAAGGTGACCATGGTCATCATGTCCAGAAGTCCCGTTTGCGGATTCGCTTGGCATGCGTTGGTGATGGCGCCCATCAGGTAGTAGGCCTTTATGCGTTCGAAGTAGAGGCGCTGGTCGGGCGACAGGCTGGGGGCGGCCAGCACCTCGTTCACGGACTCCAGTATCTCCTCCATGTAGATGTCGGAGAAGGCCATGAGCATGCCGGTAAGCTCCTGAGGCGTCAGGCGCTGCATCTCCTCTTGAGGGCGCTTCTCTGAAGGCGCCTTGCGGCTTTTGCCGGCTGCGGTGTTGGCGCCGAGCGTTAGCGCAAGGAAACAAAGAAGCGCGAAGAAGCAGGCCGCGCCCAACGGCTTAAGAACGCGCGGCGCTGCTTGAGGTTTTTGCGATATCGTGTGGGAGGGGGCGACTATGTTCGCCATACCGGCCGGCCCTCTTGGCAAGGAGTTGTTCGCCGCATAGCTCGCGTTTTGTGCGAGCGAACTTCCTGTATATCTTTCCAGGGCGGCTTGAAGAATTATTTTATTTCATGGAAGTATTGTAGACGACCTCGAAAAATCCCTTTCTACGCTGCTTTTCATGCTCAAGTTGATGCGCCCTCGTTCGATGTCCACGCCTATGACCGTCACCTCGACCTCGCGGCCGGCGGCCGCCACTTCGGCTGGGTCGCGAATGAACCTGTCGGCCAGCTGGCTGATATGGACAAGCCCATCGCGGTGGACGCCGATATCCACAAACGCGCCGAAGTTTGTGACGTTGGTGACGATGCCAGGCAGCTTCATGCCTTCCCGCAGATCTTTGATGTCTTTGACGCCCTCGGCAAAAGAAAAAACGCTGAATTCGGCTCGCGGGTCCCGGCCCGGTTTGGCGAGTTCGGCCATTATGTCGCGCAGGGTGGGCAGCCCCACTTCATCGGAGAGGTAGTCGGCAATCCGCACCTTTTCGCGGGCCGTTTCGTCTTTCATCAAGACGGCCACGGAGCAGCCTGCGTCTTTGGCCATCTGCTTGACCAGACCGTACCGTTCGGGATGCACCGCGCTGCAATCCAGCGCCTCCTTGCCTTTGACGCGAAGAAACCCGGCGGCCTGTTCAAACGCCTTGGGGCCGAGGCGTTTCACCTTGAGCAACTCCCTGCGCGAGGCGAACGGGCCGTGTGCGTCGCGATGGCTGACGATGTTTTCGGCCAAGACCGGGCCGAGGCCGGATACAAAAGAAAGCAGTTCACGGCTTGCGGTGTTCAGGTCCACGCCCACGGAATTGACGCAGAGCTCCACCACGTCATCAAGGCTTTTCTTGAGGGCCGCTTGGTCTACATCATGTTGATACTGGCCGACTCCAATGGATTTGGGGTCGATTTTGACCAACTCGGCCAGCGGGTCCATAAGCCTGCGTCCAATGGACACCGACCCGCGCACGGTCAGGTCCAGGTCGGGAAATTCGCTCCGTGCGACTTCCGACGCCGAGTAGATGGAGGCCCCGGACTCGTTCACCAGCACGGTTGGAATGTCGAGGTCAAGCCCGCGGACGAAGGCTTCCGTTTCCCGGCCGGCCGTGCCGTTGCCAATGGCGACGGCCTCGACCGCATGCTTGGAGCACAGGGCGCGGAGGGTCTCGCGAGCCTCGTTTTGCTGCTTCAGCGATCCCGTGGGAAAAATCGTTGTATGCTCCTTGAGCGCGCCTTGCGCGTCGAGGACCGTGAGCTTGGCCCCGGTGCGGAATCCGGGATCAAGGGCCAGCACGCACTTCTGCCCGAGCGGAGCGGCCAGCAGCAGCTCGCGCAAGTTGGCCGCGAAGACGGCAATGGCTTCGGCGTCCGCCCGTTTTTTGACTTCGGCGCGCATTTCGTTTTCCATGGAGGGGCCGAGAAGCCGCTTGTAGCAGTCATCCAGAGCCAGCCCCACCTCTCGGGAGTCCGCGCCATCGCCATGCAAGAGAGACCTGCGCAAGAGACCGACAGCCTCTTCTTCCGGAGGGCGTAGGGAAAGCTTGAGCAGCTTTTCCTTTTCACCTCGGAACATGGCGAGAGCCCGGTGGCCCGGAATTTTCGCCAGCGGCTCCTCCCAGTCGAACCAGTCGCGGTAGGTGGCCGCAGCCTCTTCCTTGCCCTTGGCGACTCGCGAAACAAACGCGCCGCGTTTGACGAACAAGGTCCGCATCGCCGCCCGCGCCTTGGGGTTTTCACTGATGTTCTCGGCGATGATATCCCGAGCCCCGGCCAACGCTGCGTCGACATCAGGGACGTCCTTGCCCTGATTTACGAATGGCTTGGCCTCTCGCTCCGGGTCCACGCCGCGCTGTTTGAACAGGATGTTCGCAAGCTCCTCAAGTCCGCGCTCCTTGGCCAAGGCTCCCCGGGTCCGGCGTTTCGGCCGATAGGGGAGATAGACGTCCTCCAGACTCGTCTTGTCCTGGGCCTGCTCGATAGCTTGCTTGAGGTCCTCCGTGAGCAGGTCGCGCTTGTCCAAGGAGGAAAGGATCGCCTCGCGCCGTTTGTCCAGCTCGGCCAGCTCCATCAATCTGTCGCGGACCTTGGCCACGTCGACTTCATTCATATTGCCGGTGGACTCTTTGCGATATCGGGAAATAAACGGAACGGTGGCGCCTTCTTCCAGGAGCGCCGCCACGGCTTGGACATGCTGCGGTTTGAGGGCGAGTGCGCTGGATATCGTCTGAATATGGGCGTCGATCATGAGGGGTGAATTCCTTTCAACTGGAGTCGTCTGATGCACGGTGAAGTGTGTTCGAGCCAGGGAGCCAAGTCAAGAAATTACAGCTATAGCTTTGCCTTGTGTCCGAAGGGGACTGCGGCAAGGCGGAAGGGCGGATGCGGGCAAGGCGCGTGTTGCCCCTCCATTTGATGTGATAGAACTCAGTTCGTGAGCTTTGTATATTTTGGGGGGCATCCATTTTTTCTCATGAATCTTTCAGCTCCAAAGATTTTCAGAAAGGATTAAGCGCTGATACAAGTATTTTTCCCACTCGTTTTCGCTTTGTACATAGCCTGATCCGCACGTTTGACGAGGTCTTCTGCGGTCGTTGCATGGAGCGGATATACTGCGGCGCCAATGCTTGCGCCGATTGTTACTTCGCCGGCGGTTAGCTTGAACGGGGCGCACAGGGCCTGGACCATCTTGGCGCCAACTTTCAGGGCTCCGTCGTCGCCGGTGATCTCCTGTAGGACCGCGGCAAATTCGTCACCGCCCAAACGGGCCACCGTATCCGATTTCCTGACGCATTGCCCAATTCTTTTGGCGGCTTCAACAAGCAACTCATCTCCAGCTTCATGCCCCAAGGAGTCATTTACTTTTTTGAATCCGTCCAAGTCGATGTATAGAAGACCAAGCTTGCGTTTGTAGCGGTTGGAAAGCTCTAGCCCTGTATGTAATCGATCGAAGAACATCGTGCGGTTGGGGATGCCCGTCAAATTATCGTGCATCGCCATAGAAAAAAGTTGCGCCTGATAGATATCTCGCTTGACGGTTGACGATGATAATTTCCATGCTCCAAATGCAAGAATCGTAAGGAGCAATGCTCCAAACATAAAGATTTTGTTCTTCAGTTGTGCAGCGTGCTCGTTCATGACGACTTGCGGAACGTGAGACAGGAGTATCCAAAATACTGTTTTTTGATTGTCATGCGTTGTATGAATAACCTTCGCGGCGTCGGAATGGCCGAGCAGCTTTTGGGGGTAGATGGTGGTAAAAGTGAACAATCCGTTGGGCGTCAGTTCTTGCCCCTGCTCCGTAGCGAGCATCATTCGCCATACTTCCGGGTAGCGTTTGGCGAACGTGTTTTCCTGATTGCTCTCGAACATGAAACCCCACTCGTCCTTTTTATCGGGACTCAGCAACCAGTACCCCTCGGAATTGAGGAGAACCTTTCTGTCCCGAGGCGTCCCTCCCGTGTTGACGATCCGGTCCAGCAGTCGTTGCGCCATGTAGTTCAAGATGATTACTCCCCGTTTGTTTCCTTGGGAGTCCTCAACGGGCGTAGCAATACGGAGCATCGGCTTGAAGGGCCTTTCGATGTTTTCATTCTCAAGGTTCAAATCCAATTGTGATACATATATTTCTCCAGGATTGAGAGCAATAGAATCCTTGAAGTAGTATCGCTGGCCTTTATTCTGTAGATTTTTATGCGCACTAATCTGTGGAGCGCCATTGTTGAAATTTATTCGAATACATTCTGTTCCATCGCTATTGATAAAACGTATTTGATCAAAAATTTTTTTTGTTTTAGAAAAGATTAATAGTTCATTTTCAAGTTCATCTCTAGAATTATTGTCATGATTGTCTAGCATATCCAATAATTCATTCTGTTGAGCAATGAAAAAAATATCGTTTGCAACGGAGCCAAGATCCTTTTCTATGCCCATGGCTTGGAATTCAAGTGCATAACGCTCTTGGTTTTTCAACTCGGCAAGTTGCGAATCACGATCCGATTGGTACAGAAGAACGAGGCTGCCAACCAGAATGACGCCGACGACAAAAAAAATGATGAGAAAACGGTGGAGAATCCGTTTGGAAGCGCGCTCATCCTGTCCGCTCGCCTTCATGGTCGCTCCTTCGAAGCTTTATTGCATGACTCTAAAAATTTTTCGTTTCCGCATGCCGGCTGAGAGGCTGCGTGTCGCTGCTTGACAGGGCGCCGGTCTTTTGGATTGTACGCCGAGTGTTTTTTTGGTGCAAGAAACGAGTGCGCTCGCTTGAGAAGAAATTGGCTCGGTGCGGCAAGGTTTCCAGCCTCGCATGCGTAACCGGTTCGGAAAAATAATTATTTGGGCGGCAGGGAGGAACGCGCCGGCGCAACACGGCTTTCGTTTCACGCGCAACGCGGTTTAAGTCTGGACCACTACACCTGAGAGGATGCGAGGCCGTAGCGCGCTCCCCGTGATTCCAGTAGGTTGGCGTCGTCTCATGTCGTTTCACGTCGTTTCGGGGAGGATTTTTTACGTCCCGGAATTTTGTCTTGGCGGGTGGGAAATCTTGCTTGATGGCTTGATGCATCCAGGGCGGGCGCCGGAGAACAGGGACGTCCTGAAATTGGCGTAAAACTCCCCCGACGAAGTCGGGGGAGTTTTGCATTCGATGCGTCGGGCGTTACGGTCGCAGACGCAGCCACACCGCCAGCGGCGCGAGCAGCGCCAGCAGCCACTCCAAGCTGAACCCGGCGTTCGGGTTGAGGATGCATCCGGTCGAAGAAGAGGACGAGGATGACGACGACAACGACGTCACGAAGCCCGGGTCGGCCACGGTTCCGGCCGTGGAGATGGCGTCATAGGCGCCGTTGTCCTTGATCCAGACGCAGGTGGAGACCTCGCCGGTAAAGCTATCCGTCACCACGCTGCCGTCGGCCTTGCGGAGATAGACGTAGATGTCGTCCTTGACCGACGCGCTGAACTCCGTCGAGGCCAGCTCCACCAGCGTCACGGTGTCGCCCATGACCTTGGCGTAGCGCAGATTCGAGCGGTGATAGGTCTTCGCCAGATTGGTCGTGTTGCGCACGAACAGGCAGTAACCGTTGGTCAGGCTGGTGCAGGAGGCGTTGACCATGCCGGTGAGCACGCGGTCCACCGAACCTCCGGTGCTGAGCAGGTTGATGCCTTTCTTGATGTCCGTGGAGTCGTTGGCCTTGAGGTAGCCCAGGGCCGTGGCGTCGGTGACCTTGTCCTGCCAGGCCGAGTAGTTGCCCAGGCTCGATCCCATGGCCGAGTAGCCCAAGTCGGTCAGGATCGTGTTGACCGTGCCGCTGTATTGGGTCTCCTGGTATTCCGGATAGGTGATGTCCGTATCCGCGTCGGCCGCGTTGGGGTCGGTGTGGGGATTGGTCCCGTCCTTGGTTTTGACTTCACTCGAACCGGCGCCCACGGTCCAGGTGGCGGTCGTGGGGTTGTCCTGGAGCTTGCCGGGGTCGCCGCTGATTCCCAGGACGGACACGGTGTGGGACGCCTGGCTCAGCCCGCTGAGGCGAATTTTGGCGGTGCTGCCGATGACGTCGCTGTAGTTGCCGGAGTCCAGCTTGTAGCGGTAGCGGTTGATGTCCGTCCCGTTGATGGTCAGCATGGCCGTTGTGGCCGTGGTGGTTCCGCTGGGGGCGTTGTTGATCGCGGCCGTGCGGTCGGGCGAGCCGGCCGAGCCGTTGCGCACGCAGACGGTGTAGTAACTAGTGGAAGTTTTCGTACCATCAGGGTTCAACTTTGGTCCACCTGTCAACGCTGCAGTATCAAAATATAGGGTCATCGCGTAGCGCGCATTCGATGCACCTGGCCGGCTGGTGGAGGAAAAATATCTTACGCCCTGATGCACATTGGTGAATACGGGCGCAACGGCCAGGCTCGCATTATTGTAGTCGACGGTGGTCATCAGCTCGTTGATGTTCGGCAGCCGCCAGTCCGTCCAGCCGCCCAGAGTGAGGCCTTCGCAGTAGCTGAGCGCGTTCTCCCAGTTCGGCGTCCCGGCGGAGCCCCAGTCCCGTTGCCAGACCAGGCCGGTGGTCGCGTCCTTGACGACCATGGTTCGGTTCGACATCACCGCCATGCGGGATGAAGGCGCAGGCGTCCCCCTGACGCACCGGGCGCAGTAGCCGGAGCCAGACGAACTACCCGACACCACGCTCGTCGAGTGGCTCTTGGGAGTAAGATAATACATACTGCCGATTGTATGCCTGCTAGGGGTTGATGACCAAAGCCTGTAGGGGCTGTCTACTAAACTACGGAAAGCTGAAAAGGAGCCATCCGTTGCATTGTAGTTGACCGTCGTCAACAGTTCGGCAATGGAAGGCAGCCTCCAGTCCGTGTAGCCGCCGATGGCCAGGGCGCTGCAGTAGTCTTTGGCGTCCTGGACTGTACCATATTGGCCGCTGGATCCGTACTGCCACATCAGGTTGGTGTTCAGGTCCAGGGTGATGTTGCCGTTGCTGTTGTCTTCATACAGCTCGAAGCGGGGCTGTGAGCCGTTGTACTGGCCGTCCTGTCCGGAGCCCGAGCAGGCTATCGTGGCGCCGCTGGCGTCGTAGCACATGGTCTGCCCGGAGTCCGGCAGGGTCCGGAAGGGCTGGGCGTGGCCGGTTCCGTAGCTGTCATGGCGGTAGTTGGGCCAGGCGCTGTACGCGAGGCCGTGGCCGTCGCCCGTCACGGCGAAGATTTTACTGCTGGCGGACCCGAAGTAGAGGGTCCCATTGGGGGCGAGGGCCACTGGCTGGGTTATATCGCTCGTGGATCCCGTATCGTAGCACCATTTCAGGCTTCCTGCGGGGGAGAGGGCGCAGACTTGCCCTGAGATGGGGAAATAGATGGTTCCGTTGGAGGACAGCGTGGGGCCGTTCAACACCTGGTAGTCAACGCCAGTGCCAAAATGTTCGGACGGGGCGTATGTCCATTGCGCGGTTCCGTCCGGGTTCACGGCGTGAACGGATTTCGTGCTGGCGCTCGTGGACCCGTAGTTGGTCACGTAAATGGTGCCGTTGTCTGAAATGGCTGGAGACAAGACGGTTCCACCGGCGGGGTAGGCCCACAGTTTGGTCCCGGCCGGAGACACGGCCCACAGCTCAGACCCGACCGGGACGTAGAGGGTCCCGTTGGAGGAGATGGCGATGACTCCGGTGCTGGACGCTCCTGTGCTGAGCATCGTGGTTACGCTGGAGGCGCCAGGAGTCCAAGAGTAGATCACGCCTGAGTTGTCGGCGAAATAGCATGTGCCGTTTTTCGAGATGGACACGCCGGACCGGGAGAACTGCCCGGTTCCGGTGTCTATGGCCACCCACACCGTTTTATCCGGGTATAGGGCGTGGAACTCCCCGCCATTGTTGAGGATATAGATGGTACCATTGGAGGAAATGGCCGGGGAAGACTCGATGGCCGATCCCGAATTATAAATCCACTGGGGGGAAAGATCCGGAGAAAACGCGTACAAGAAGCCGTTGCCATTTCCGATGTAGATCGTGCCGCTGTGGCTGATGGCCGGGGTGACGTATCGGATCGTGCCTGGAAGGTCGATAGGCTTTTCCAGGGCGCCGCTCGGGGTGATGGCGTAGAAATAGGCTTGATCGGTGCCGGTGTAGAGGGTGCCGTTGGGGGAGACGGCCACGCCGCACCGGGCTTCGCCGGTGGTGCTAAAGGACCACTCGAGTGCTCCCTGGTCGGCCCGGGCCGGAGCGGCGAACGAAGATGAAAGCGCAATGGCGAGCAGCCCGAGCGCCAGGGCGCGAAAGAATCTTTTCCGACATAACATGCTACAATTTTGGCTCATGTCTGCTCCTAAAAGATGTGCTTTAATCACTTGCCATTCCACGACGAACGAGCAACCATTGCATAATTGTTGCATGCACGGCCTAACCCTCTTCGCCCGCGCTCCCCTTCCCCCCGGGGGGGGGGCGAGCAACGCAGCCGCAGCATGAACAGGAACGACGCACCCTTTTAGTATTATATTCCAAAATGCTAGCGAAGGCTGCTTACATTTTATTACACACCGAGCCCCTGAGGTGGGAAAAAATAGATAAAAGTTGAACAGGTTATGCGCAGCCCAAGTAACTCTTGAATATTACAAATATTACATTCGGAGAGGCCGCGGGACGCCGCGTTCACGGGGCGCGTCAAGACGCCGCTCCGTCCGCCACTTGTTGACAACGCCGCGGAACTTCAGGAAGGAAGCCTTTTAGAGGCCTGGATGGGGACCGCTGTGATGGATGCCTCACCCTACCACAGTGGGCAAATTCCAAGGACGTATCACACCCCTTGAAAGACGCCATTCCATCACGGATAGGGTTTTCTTGGACGCCTAGTTGAGGGGAATTTTTCCCGGGAGGTTGTCCATAAGTGAGCAGGAAGACGACCGGCGCCGCCCAAACGGTTCTGGGAGCCGCGGCCTGATTTTCTCAACCCTGTGTCCAAGAACGTCAATCGGTCCATGCAAAAAAACAACAGCACTGCAGGGAAAGAGCGTTTCGTCTCCCCCCTTCTCTTGCGGGAACGCGCCGTCCCGGGTTGCATTGTTTTACGCTGGGGGCGTCCATGAAGGCGAACTTGCGCCGGATCGGCCTGGCTCTTTTCCTTTTCGCGTTCCTGGGGCCCGGAACAGGCTGGGCCGACGAGGCCTCCAACGAGCTTGGCCTGACGCAGGAGGAACTGCGCTACATCCAGGAGCATCCCGTGATCACGCTGGGCACGGACGAGACGTTCGACCCGTTTGTCCATCGCAACAACGACGGCTCGTACAGCGGCATCGATGTGGACATCGCCAACCTGATCGCGGAAAAGACCGGCCTGCGGTTTCGCTTTACCCTCGGCAAATTTGCCGACATCCTGAAACGCGCCGAGCGGCGGGAGATCGACGGCGTCGCTTCGACCACGGCCGACCCCGGCCGCGCCCGATTCTTCAACTTCACGATCCCAAGCGCAAGATGCGCCAGCGTCGTCTTCGTCAGGAAAAACAATCCCAAACGCATTCACAGCCTGAAAGACCTTGACGGTAAGCGAGCCGGCGCCATGACCGGCAACATCCGAATGCTCCAGGACATTCGCAAGACCGGCGCCGAGGTGGATATCGTCTGGGCGCCGAACGGATATGAGCTGGTCAAAAACATCGCCGTCGGAAAATGCGATTTCTTCATCAGCGGGGAGGCGGCGTTTTACCGTAAGCGCACGATAAACCCCTTCTTACAGCACCACTCCATCAATGCCATGATACCCTTCAGATCAAGGAGGAGAATTCATGGCCAAGGCATCCCGACAACAGAAGAAGCACCGTTCAGCCGATTTTTGGCGTAAGCATGTCGATGGTTGGCGTGCGAGCAAGCTGACGCAAGCCGAATACTGCCGCAGACATAAGCTTTCGGCAGGCGCGTTTTATCACTGGAAGCGGCGTTTCCTAGAGCAAAGCGAAGATGTTTCCGGCAACACGCCGGACATCGTTACGATTCCGGTTCAGCAGATCACGGTCAAGGAAATCCAGCAACCGATCATTTTGCATGCTTCAGGCTACCAGGTAGAGCTGGCAGGCGACTTTTGCCAGGGCACCCTCGTCAAGCTCCTTGAAACCCTTGGCCGGTTCGCATGATCCTGCATTCAAACACACGGGTCTACCTCGTGCTGGGCTCAACTGATTTGCGCAAGGCCGTCAACGGCCTGTCCCTCCTTGTCGCCGGTCTTCCAGAGATGGATGTTTTCAGCGGGCAGCTGTTCGTCTTTTGCAACAAAAGCCGGACGCTCATCAAAATCCTCTACTGGGATCGCAACGGGTTTTGTCTGTGGCAGAAGCGGTTGGAGAAGCATCGCTTCTTTTGGCCCGAGTCCAGGGAGCAGGCCCTGGAGCTTGGGGCACGTGAGCTTTCGTGGCTCCTTGAAGGACTCGACCCCACGCGGATGCAGGGCCATCCGAGTCTGAAATATTCGACTATTTTTTGACTATTATCTTTACATTTCAGTATATTATATGTAAAAAACCTCCATGAGCAACGCAGTCCTGCCAAATGATCCCAAGGCTTTGAAAGCCATCCTTGCCGACCGGGACGAATACATTTCCGAGTTGCAGGAGCAGGTCCGGTGGCTCAAGGCCGTCATTCATGCGGCGACTTCGGAACGTCGAGCCAAGCCCAATGCCAATGAACGGCAGTATTCGTTGTTTGACGAGGCGGAGGCTGTTGCTGCTGAGTTTCTGAAAGCCGACGACAGCACCGTCGCCGTGCCCAGCCATACCCGCAGGAAGAGAGGTCGGCGTCCCATTCCGCCAACTTTCCCCCGTGTGGAAGTTGTTCACGACCTGCCTGAAGAGGACAAGACGTGCCCCTGCGGCTCTCCTTTGACCCGCATCGGTGAAGAGGTCAGCGAAAAGGTGGACTTCATTCCGGCAAAGATTCAGGTGGTGCGCCACGTCCGGCCCAAGTACGCCTGCCGCGAGTGCGAGGGCGTGGAGGACGACAGCCCCACCGTGAAGATAGCCCCTATGCCGCCGCAGGTAATTCCCAAGGGCATCGCCACACCTGGTCTCCTGGCCTATGTCCTGGCTTCCAAGTTTGTGGACGGGCTGCCGTTTTATCGCCAAGAGCGCATGTTCGCCAGGTTGGGCCTGGATGTTTCCCGGAGCACCATGTGCGGCTGGGCTCTGCGGGTCGCCGAGGCTTGTGAGCCGATCATGGGCCTTCTGCACGAAGAGATTCTGTCTGGGCCGGTCTTGAATCTGGATGAAACCACGGTGCAGGTGTTGAAAGAACCTGGCCGGAAGAACACGAGCAAATCGTATATGTGGCTCGCCCGAGGCGGACCTCCTGGAAAACCCGGCGTACTCTTTCATTATTCGCCCTCGCGTTCCGGCAAGATTGCCGAGGAGTTGGTGCGCGATTTTTCAGGCTACCTGCAAACCGACGGTTATGCGGGGTACAACGCACTGGGAGAGCGGGAGGGCATCATCCATGTGGGCTGCATGGCGCACGTGCGACGCAAATTCATGGACGTGCTCAAGGCCGGGACAAAGAAACGCGGCACGGCTCAGGAGGTGGTCGATCTTATTGCTCAACTCTACGGCCTGGAAAAACAGGCCCGGCAAGCGGGCTTTGATGCGGATCGCATCCAGGCCATGCGTCAGAACCAGTCCCGTCAGATCATGGACACCATAAAGGCCTTGCTTCTGGAGCGGGGACAGCCCACGCCGCCCAAAAGCCTTCTCGGGCGGGCTATAGCCTATGCCTTGGGACAGTGGGAACGAGTTGAAACGTATCTTGAAGACGGAATCTTGCTGCCAGATAACAATTTGGCCGAAAACGCCATCCGTCCCTTTGCGGTTGGTCGGAAGAACTGGCTCTTTTCAGGTTCACCCAGAGGCGCTGCAGCAAGCGCGGCCTTGTACAGCTTGGTCGAGACGGCGAAGGCCAATGGACTGGAACCATTGCGATATCTGCACTTTCTCTTTGAAGAGCTGCCGGGCGTGAAGTCGGATGATGAGAGAAGAAGCTTGTTGCCGCAGTATCTTGCCCCTGAAGAACTGGTGTGATAGCTAGATGGTGAAGATTGGAAGAGGCTAAGAAAATTTACGCTTACTTTACAACAATATCAAATTTAATACGATGAGAAATCCCCCGGCTTTGCCGGGGGACCCTAAGAGTTTGACTTATGCTGGAGTAATATAAAGCCTCCCCTGGTGAGCTGCTCAGAGTGTGAGCACAGGAGAGGCTTCATGAAGTGTTATTCGAGCCTATGTCATACGAAATGGGACTGCAAGTATCACGTCGTATGGATACCCAAATGTCGTCGTAAGGTGTTGTTTGGTCGATTGAGAGATTATCTGGGCGAAGTGTTACATAAGCTGGCTCGGCAACGGCAGTGCCAGATTTTAGAAGGGCATTTGTGTCGTGACCATGTGCATATGTACATCGCAATCCCACCCAAACATTCGGTTTCCGAAGTGGTTGGATTTATGAAAGGTAAAAGTGCAATTCATATTGCGCGAGAAGTGGAAGGGCGGGCCCGCGGCTATGCGGGGCAAGCCTTTTGGGCAAGAGGTTACTTTGTGTCTACCGTCGGTCGAGATGAAAAAGTGATTCGAGAATACATTCGGAATCAAGAGAAGGAAGACCAGCGGTTGGAGCAATTGAAGTTCCGCCTTTAGGCGGTTCTTAAAGCCACTTTGAGTGGCTCACAAAATCAAGCCCCCGGCTTTGCCGGGGGTGTTATGACTTAGGTTGGGCCTGACTTTTCGCCCCTGTTTCGGCCCGGCTGTCCGGGCTGGTTCGGGGAGCGTGGATATCCGACTGTTTCGTGCCGGGCCGCTCGTGTCGTCCTGATTCGACATGTGGCCCGCACGTCCATTTATCATCTGTCAGGCTCGGAAGAGCAATTGCGAGAAGAACATGCTGTGCGCAATCCCAATGGAGATTCTGGATCGGGAACTTGACGGTGTGCTGTATCTGGCCCTGCATCTGGCCAAACAGGGCATGCCCGTCCTGTTCGGGGAACGGATGGTGCACGAGTACCTGTTCCGCATCAACGCGGGAAGTCCGGTCGTCTATTTCGATCAGGACCAGAACGAGGACGTGAACCGGAGAATCGTGGACGAGGGCGGACTGGTCGTCAATTTGAATGCCGAAGGCCAGAACATCGGCCAGTCCAGGGAAATCATCCAGATGTGGTTCCTCGACGCGGCGTGTGGAATTCGACTTCATTGACTACAACTCCGACTGTGCGATAGCTCAAGACCTCCAAGAGGAGGTGACTGCCTATGAATGC
>JASGMV010000029.1 GCA_030156255.1 Desulfovibrionales bacterium | reverse complement strand
ATGTCGATGCCGTTGGGGATGATTTCGACCTTGTCCGGATCGGCGCCTTCGGAAATTTCGATTTGCCGGTTGCCTTCGTAGAGAGTGTAAATATGTGACGCATGCAGGTAGGTGAGCCGCCCGACATGCTCGAACATCCGAGTCCACATGTCCTGGAAGCGGCCCAGATTCCGTTCGATGCGAACGCGTTTGTCTCCGGCCGTGTAGATCCACTCGGCCTGGGATATCTCGATCTTGCGCTCCTTGACGTAGATGCCGTGCTCCGTGAGCAATAGCGGACGGCCGTAGAGCAGGCGCGCGGCCACACCCAAGAGTCCTGCGTAGCCGGTGGAGATGGCGTGATAGACGCGAGCCCTTGGGGCGTTCGCCCGCAGCACCCTATAGATGGGCAGATGCGTGAAACGTTGCGTCCAAAAATAGTCCAAAAAGGATTCCTTCGGCGACCGTCGCCAATAGAAGTCCAGCATCATCCGCCAGGATTTGCGGCCATGCACCAATTCCTTCAGATTGGCGCGGGGGGTGCGGATCAGGTCCATGACCCGCTCGATCCCCTCGTAGTCCCTGTGTATTGCCTCGTCGTGCCACGCTTGGAGCCCGGCGATGTCCTCCTTTTTCAGTCCGGACCAACGCCTGCGGCCTTCTTCGGGATCGTGCAGGTAGATGGTTCGTATCTCCGTGAGATTCTGTGGAATTTCATAGCGATACGGCCACTCCTGTTTCGAGGAGGGTAAAATGCAGTGCGCGCAGAAATCGAGGTCCGGCGCGCCCCTCACCAGATTGTGGACCCACGTGGAGACGCCGCCCGAGACATAAGGATACGAACCTTCCAAGAGGAGGCAGACATCATGCATGGGACCGCTTCCTCCCCAAATGTCCCGCCCAGAAATTCAACACTGTCAGCTTCGCGGGGTCCGTTGTATCGAACCGCTTGCCTTGCAAGTTTTGCCGCAGTCGCCGGAGCGCCTGCGCATCCTTTTGATTGAAACAAACGTTCAAAAGTCCGAGCAAGGCGTCGGGGGTGTCCGGCGCTGCATTCAAAACCGTCTCAAATTCCTGTTTGGCGGATTCAAGCTCGCCCAGGCGCAGCTCCAACAACCCGAGAACCGTACGCAACTTCGTCTGATCGCCCCCCGGAGCTTTCAAGGCCTTGGTCAGATTCGAGCGGGCCTCCGACAACATCTGGGTCTGAATGCTATCGTCCGGAAGGCCGCTCGCTGCGTACTCCTGTTGAATTTTCGCCAAGGCGATCAATCCGTCAAGATCGTCGTCCCGCGCCTCTTTCTGCACTTGGGTGAAACGCTCCGCGTAATCCTCCTCCAGTCTTGTCAACGCGGTGTGCGCGTAGAACCGGACTTCGGCGTCCGAATCGCTCAAACTTTTTTTGAGCGTCCGAACGGCGTCGGGCGTGCCCAGCCGCCTCAAGAGCTGAATGGCGCCGCGTTTGAGGGCCGCGTCTTCTCCTTCCAGGATGTCGACAACAGGCTGTATGGAAAGCTCTTCATGGAGCTTCACGTCTTCCCAAAGGCCGTAGAACTCCTCCTCGCCTTGGACCACGCCGCCTTCCGCTCCGGAAAACGCCTTGGCCAATCCCCGCGGCTTGATCAAGACTCTGCCGGCGACATAGGAGACCAGACAGCCCGCCGGCCCAACGACAGGGGTGAAAAAGGTCAACAAAGCGCTCAATCCGGCAAGATACCTTACGTTCGCTTGTTTTTTGGCGGCAACGGCCACGGCCGTCATCAAACCCGCCGCCGCCAGATGCAGGCCCATGGCGGGCAAGGCCTGCGCCGGCGTAATGACGGGAAGAGAAAAGACCGACCACAACGCAGCACAGTCCAGCAGAACGGCGATGGACAGGGCGAACGCAACGCGCCGGGGAAACTTGCGGTCAATCGATGTTGAGGGCATGTTCGGCGTTCTCCTGCGCCAACGTCAACATATCTTCGGCGTTCTCCATTTCGGGCGAAAAGGCCGACACGCCCATGCGGATATCCTGCAGGGCGGAGTCTTGCTCCTTCATGCCTTCCTTCAGCGTCTCAAAGGTGTGCATAATATTTCTCGCGACCACGCGTCCGCCTTCCAGATTGGTGTTGGGCAGCAGCAGGACGAACAGCCCCGGCGTGTCGCCGAGAAAGAGCAGGTCGATATTCCTGGTCCAATTCTTGAGCACAAGACTCAAGGTCAACAGGATATCCTCCCTGTCTGCGTCCGATACTCCTTGGAATTTAGGGAACTCCAGCACCAAAAGGGACAACGACAGATCGTAACGCCGGGCTCTGGTGAATTCTTCCTCCAATCTCTGGCGCAGATATTCCGGCGTGTAGGCGTCGATGGTTTCATCCGCGATGAGCTTGTCCTTCGTTTGTTGATAGATTCTGGCGTTGTCCACCGACTCGCCGCACCAGTCCGCCATCAAGGCGATCATGTTCACCGAATCCGGGGTGAATTTGATGAAAGGCATGGTCCAGACCACCAGTGCGCCGAACACCCGCCGGCCGGCCAATCCCATGACCGGCGCGACGGCCAGGGGAGAGTCGCCGCTCGGCGCCCCGTCCAGCACCATATCCAAAGAGATCGCCTCGCGCTGGGTGATGGCCTCGCCGATCATCGAGGCGGCGAGGGACAGCGTTTTCGGCCTTTGAATTTCCGGGGGCCCCAATCTCGCCTTGAGGCGCAACTGATCGCCCTCAATGAGATAAATACAGCTGTCCTCGACTTTCAGATGATCATGGAGCATGGCCAGAACCGTCGGATAAATGTCTTTTTCCTCCAGGGAGCGCAGGCCGTGAGCCGCCTCGTACAGCGTGGACAACGTTTGCTCCTGGGAAATGATGCGCGTGTCGATCTCCTGCTTCGCCGTGCTCAATGCCTCGTAATGTTGCTGAAGAACCTGCAGCTCGCGCTCCTGCTCCTGGGCTTTCTTCTCAAGATTTTTGTATCTTACGATTTGCAGCTGCCGAAGTTCGCCCAGCAAGACGCCGACGGCCGTAAAAAGGATGGGCCGTCCCCACAGGCTGAAGCTTCTCAGTTCCGCGACGTCCAAGGTGTCCACGGCCTGCGCCCGAAGCACGAAATAGAGCGCGCCGGAAAGAACGCCGCTCACCAAGCCCGCCCGGAAGCCGTATCTGGCGGCCATCAAAATGATCACGGCCCAAAAAGGGTGGGGGACGGCTCGGGAAAAGCCGATATCCTGACGGTACAAAAGCAGGTTCACCACCGTGATGGCCGCCAGCCCGAGGATGGTCTCCAGCAGCCAGGTGGATCGAACCTTTTTAGGCTTCGCCGTGGGAATCATGCCGTCTTTCTCCTAGAGCATATTACGCTTGAAATGCTTGCTTAACGGCGGGCTCAGCCCGCCTGCAAGCATTTTAGCGGCAAGGATTTAATCGCAAATCCTTGCCGAGCAGATTACCTTTCCAAGGCAACCGGCTTTAAAATACGATGCGAAAACCCATCGTCGCATCCATTGTTTCGCCGCCGCCGATGCGCTCCGATTCACTTCTATATTCGAATCCTGCGGTGGCCTCCACCCGCGGACCAAGCTTCACTTCCAACGACGGAGAGAACACGAAGGTCGGTTTCGGCTTGAATTCGTCCTTGCCGGCGCCTCCGGCCAGCACCGCCCGCAACCACGGCGCCAACGGCAGGGCCGTGCTGAGATTGAACATGTGCAGAGCCTCGTTCTTCGCCATGTCCAAGGGGCGAAAGTCGTCTCCAACGTCGTACTGGAACCACGACCTGTAGTACGAGTACGACAGATAGGTTTCCGGCGCATCGAAAAGTTTCCGGCTGATCACCGCATTGAGGCGCTCGCGGGTTCCGTAATGGTTCACGGGGGAAAGATAGTACGCCCGAGCTCCGCTTTCTGCGTAAAATCCCCAATTTCCCAAAGACCCGTCGAAATTGAGAGCCAAATCATCGTAAGCGCCGCGATATTGCGTGGCCTCCACTTCGTCGTACCAGGGCTGGTTGCGTTTGCCGTCCAAGGAGAACTGGGCGCCGTTCGCAGGACGCCAGTCCAGGCCGGCCTCCTGGGAGAAACCGTCCTTGAATCCGGAAAAGGCCCCGGCGCCGATCCGAAGGTCGAGCTTGCGCGTGATCCGCTGGGTCAGGAGCAACCGGCCGTGGTCCAGGGTTTCGTCCAGTCCCAGGGTCCCGGCGTCCTGGGGGCGGGTGACGCTGACATGGTCGTAGAGGGCCGCAAGCCGGGTTCCGTCACGAATCGGAGCGGAAAAGCCGGTCGTCGAGGCGTAGGTGTACGTATCGCTGTCCTGTTTGAGAACGCTTGCGCCGGCGATGAGCCGCGGACGCAGGTCAACCAAAAACTCGCGTACGGCTCTTCGGGCCTCCGGCTGGTTTGGATCGGCGTCCAAAGACTCGGAAAACAGACGCAGAGCGCTCCGGCTGTCTCCCGCCTCCTGCCTGGCGTAGGCCGCGTCGGACAGGGCGATAGGGTCGCCGGGCCGCAGCCGGCAAAGATGTTCGAAATACAAGGACGCTTCGGCCGGCCGGCCCGAGGCCAAGGCGATGGAAGCCGCCAGGCGCAGGGCGTCCAGGTTGTCCGGCTCCCTGATCAGCCATTGTTTGAGAGGCGCTCGCACCTCTTCGTAACGCTGCAAGTCGACAAGGGCCTGGAGATAGGCGCCCAACACGTCGCCGCGGTTCGGATATTCCCGGACCAGTGCGCGATATTCCTTCAGCCCCGTCCCGATCTTGCCGGTTTTTATCAACAGGCTGGCGTAAAGCAGACGTTTTTGCACGGCGTCGAGGCTGGAGAGCGCGTCGGGCGTTTGGTCCGCCGGAGGCGGTTCGGGACGGGCGGCGTCCGGGACGGGCGCCTGCAGAACTTCCTGGTTGGCGGGCGTCAGGTCCGCGGCGATCTCCTGCGCGGAGCACGGGCCGGTTGCGGACAAGACGCTGTAGCCCGCCAGCATCAGGAGGAGGATGCATCGGCGGATCACGGCCGGGCTCCCTGGGTGATATCTTTCTTCAATTCTTGCAGCGCCCTGGCGTACTCCTGGCGCGCCTGAACCGTCCGTCCCGCAGCGTCGAGCGTCTCGGCCAGACGATAGCGGGCTTGCGGGTCTTCGGGCCGCAGTTTCAGGTATCGGCTCAGCCGCGCCCTGGCTTGATCGTTGCGCCCCAGGTCGGCCAGCGCCATTCCCGACATCTTCAATGCGGCGAGGTTGTCCGGATTCAAGGACAGGGCCTGATCGAAGAACCGGAGCCCGACTTCCGGTTGCGCGTTGTCCAAGGCCAAAACACCCAGGCTGGAAAGCGTGGGCGCGTCGTTCGCGTACTGTAGCGCCATCTCCATGGACGCCTTGGCCGCCCGGTCACGGAGTCCGGCCAGGGCCAAAGCGCGAATCCGCAGCAGTCCACCCTCTTTGCCCAAACCGCCTTCCGAAGCCAGAGGCTCCAAAATATCCAAAGCCCGCGCCGGTTGTTGATCTTCCACCAGGGCGGACGCCAGAAGGAGCGATTCGTCGCGGGTCAGCCTGACGAACCGGCGCAACCGCTCCAAAGCCTCCGCCGCCTGGCGGGGACGGCCGGCGTCGTTGGAATTCCGGGCGTAAGCGCGCAGCAAATCCGGATTGTCCGGAGCATATTGCAAGGAACGCTTTAAGATATCGGCTGCGCGTCCCGGGTCTCCGGCGGAGCCGAAAGCCTGGGCCGCCTCCAGAGCCAACGTTGCATTTTTGGGATGCTTCCGGGACAGTTCTCCCAACAACTCCGCCTGGCGCTCGTAACGGTTGGTCCAAGAGGCCAACTGCGCCAAGCGTCGGGTAATCGTTTCGTCGCCCGGGGCCATGGCGTGAACCCGCTCCAACAAACCATAGGCCTCTTCATCTTCGCCGGCGGCCAGGGCCATGTCCGCCCACTGGCGCAGTTGCCCGGCGGTCAGCGGCCTGCGCGCCTCCAGTTGCTCCATGATCCGCCGGCCCAGGTTCGTGCGTCCCTCGCTATAGAACAGCCGCGCCGCTCGAAGGGCGATGTCGACGTCGTTCGGCCTGAGCTGAAACGCCGTTTGCAGCGCCTCGGACATGAGGCGTTCGTCCCCGGTGTAACTGGCGGTTTCCAACATGCGGCCCACGTCGGATTCGCTTTTGCTGAGCAGGGCGGCGGCGCGATAGTAACCGTAAGCGAGCCTCGGATCGTTCGTCCACTCCGAAACCTCGCCGGCCTTGCTCAATAGCCTAGCGTCGTGCGGGTAATAGCGGGCGACGATTCGCGCCGAGGACTCCACCAAAGCCGGCTTTCCGGAGGAGCCGGCGGCTTCGAGCAAGGCGATCGCTTCGTCCGGATTCGGCTGCAATTGCAGAAGCCTCGCAAAAAGAGACTGGGCGCGTTCGCCGTCGCCCAAAGCGAGGGCGGCCGAGGCCGCGGCGCTCAGGATGTCCTTATCGTCCGGCCAATGCTGCAAGGCGTTTTCGGCGACTTCCGAAATCAACTGAGAGTCACCAACCGATCCGGCCAATTGCAGTATCTGGAGAACCAGGGAGCGGTCGTCCGGATATTGCCGATACAAATCCTGCAGGACGGGCAGGGCCTCTTTCGGCCGGTTAAGGGCGAGCAACACGTCCGCCCGTTTGCGGGCGACCTGCGGGTTGGCGCGAATCATCTCGCCCCATTGCCCGGCGGAAAGCGCCTTGGCCTGTTCGGCTGCGATTTCCAGTTGCTCGGCCTCCCCTCCGGCCAGAGCCGCCTCGAACATCCGGTCGATAAGCTGGAAGGTCCGACCGAAGGCCTCGGCGATTTTCACCAGCACGTCCAAGGCCTTGGAGTAGGCGCCTTGCTCCATATACAGGTCGGCGAGCCCGTTGCGGGTCTCCTGGTCCCGGGGGGCGAGTTCGGTCAGGCGGATCAGTGCGTGCTCCGCTTTCTGATAGTTTCTAGCGCGCCGGCCCAACTCGGCCATGGCCTTGAGTAATTTCAAATCGTCCGGCCGCATCCGCTCCAGGTCGGTCAGCACATCCAAGGCCTGCTGGTACAGGCTGGACCATTGCAGCACCGTCACCAGCCTCAAGGAGGCGAACAGGGGCTTGTTCAGGGCGGCGTCCAAATCCACCGCATACTCCAAGCCCTCGCGGACCCTTCCCGCCATGACGAAATACTCCAGTGCGTAGGTGCACCACTGCAGCATCTCGGGCTTGTCGCCTCTCTGCAGCTCGGCCGTGTACTGCTCTCCCAGGATGAACAGGCGTTGAATGAGAAAATTGAGCAGAATGTCGTCAGGCTTGGGACTGCGCAGTTTCGCCAGTCGCTTCAAGGCGACGGCCAGGACCTGGAGATAGGGAGAAGGGGAGTCCACGGAGATGAAAATGTTTTTGTCCACGAGGCGAATGATGGTGTCGACCTCGGCCGGAAGGCGGCCGATGTAGCGGTCCCAGGCGATCAACTTGCGCAGAATCTCCGCCGAGGCCAAGGAAGCATTCGCCATACGGTTGTAGATCTCAGCCGCCTTGTCGGGCTCCATGCTCCATTCATACATTTGCGCAAGCTTGCGCAGGATGGCCGCATCCGTGGGGCGCAGGGCCTGCGCCTTGCGCAAGATCTCCAATGAACGGTCGGAATAGCCCAGCTCCTGGTATAGGTCCGCAGCAGTGAGCAAAAGCTGTACGTCCTCTGGATGGATCGCCAGTTGTTCTTCGAGCAGGGTGCGGCCCTTCTCCAGTTCTCCGCTTTGCAGATACAAGTCGACCAGCCTGGATTTCGTGGGAAAGGCAAGGAACGTGGTCCCGACCACCAGGGCCACGAACAAAGCGATCTGCCAAAACTTGAACCTCAACGGGCCCTCAGGCTCAAATCGCCCGAGCCCAGGGGCTCGATGGTCAAACCACCGTCCTTGTCCACCGTATATTCTTTGGATGAAAGGCCGGGGCCCGAGGCTTCCCAGACCGCGCCGGAGTCGAGCCCGGCCAGGCGCAGCCGTCCTTCACCGAAACAGTCGAAATGCAGGCGAATCTCCCGTTCATGGACGGAGAACCTGCGCACGACTCCCGTGGCCCACTGTAAATGCGGCGCGCTCCCGTCGGTGTGGGACAGAAACACAACCGCACGTCCGCCCGGCTCAAGATGAACAAAAATTCCCTCCGGAGAGGCGAAGTAGCCTTGGACGTCTTGGCATCGGGGTAAATCCGGCAAAAAGCCCGCCGGAATCCGCAGGCTTGCGCATTCCCCATAGTTTTCGATGATCCAGGCGCCGTCCGGCCTTCGGCTGATGCGCGCCTTGACGAAATCCAGGACCATGCGGATATAGGCCGACGTAAACATGGGCGCGACGGGCTGGGCCATGGTCCATTGGTAGACGTCGCGCAGGGCCTGGAGAGATGCGAACTTTTCGCCGCTGAAGAAATGGTAGTAGATGTCGATGGGCGCGAGACGACGGGGAGCCCCGGTGCGGCGCATGGTTTCGATAATATTGCGGTAGGCGAAGAAAGGGCCGGTCCAGTCGTTGGTCAGGATATTGTCGTTGGCTTGGCCGGTGAGGACCTGGATGGCGTCTCCAAAAGGCTGGTACAACGGGGACACGCCGAACAAGGAATTATGCGCCGCATCGTAGACCGTATCCCCACCGTTCATATTCAAGAGGCCGTGCTCCTGGCACAATCGCACCTGTTCGGCAGTGGGTTCGCAATCGCCGGACCAAAGCAGCACGCTGCATGGCTTGTCGGGTGGATCGACGACTTTCGATATCCAGCTCGTGGACTCGACAATTTCCATGGTTGCATTGAAGCGGTAGCCTTCCACGTGCACGCCGTATTGGTCCACGCCGAGTTTGTCCTGATACAGTTTGACTTTGTTTTCGTCCTCGGGGTCCCAATAAAAGGGGTGGCTGTACGTGTGGGAGGCCGGCTCGATGTTGTCCATGCGCATGAGATCCCTGGCCGCCTTCAACAAGTCCGGACTGCCGGACAGCTCCGGGTCCACCTCGGCCTGGATCAGGGAGGCCGTGATCGGAAAATTATAGCGGGAGAATATCTGCTGGATGACCACCTGGCCGCAGTAGGCGGTCTTGTTGACTTCGGAGTAGCCGCCGAAGCCGTCGGCGTCCACGTGGGACACGGCCACGCGCAACCCGCTCACGGTGGTGGGCGTCAGGGCGGGAACGCCTTCCCATTGCAGGCTCTTGCGGAGCAGGGAGAAGGGGTCGATGTACCACTGGTGGGCGTAGGAGATCGGATCCTCCCAGTAGACGTACTCCCACATGGCCAATCCGCCGGCGGGGGATGTGGCGACCAGGGCGCTCTGGGCGTTGGGCTTGTCGCGCCGGCCGACCAAAATCCAGGGGTCGGCTTCCGGCAGCGGGGCGAAATGTTCGTAGACGGGCGGAAAGACGGGCAAAGGCCGCTCGAAGCCCGTCAGGGTCTTGTTCGCGAAGGTGTAATGCAGCAGGGATTGGTTGGCCAGAAAGTCGGGTTGGAATTCCAGGCCGAGTTTTCGAAAAATCTCTTTGGGCAGTTCCAGGTCCACCGGTCGGCCGTCCTTGTCCTCCAGAGCGCCGAGCCCGCCCAGCAGCAGCACGGGCCTGCCATGGTCCATCTGGCGCAAAAGCCACCGGAGGTACGCTTCGGGGGCGCCCATGCCTCCGGCGACGAAGGAGGTGACGATCCCTCGCACGCCGGCCATTTCTTCATCCGAGGGGAGGGGCCGTTTGGCGACGTCCCGGTACTGCAGCGTCATTCCAAGATAGTTGGCGACGAAGGCGAAGCCTTCCCTGAAGGTGTTTTCCAGGGGCGTCTGGCCTGACTCCGAATTATAAAAGACGAGAATCGTGCGCAGGTAGGGCGTAGCTTGCGGCGGTTCCTCGGCCCAGGCGGACGGCGCCTGCCAGCCGGTCAGAAAAAGGAAAAGCAACACCGCAAAAATTCGCGGCATATCAATTTCCCGGCGTTTGCAACATGTCGTTGACCATGGACGCCAGCAAACGCTGCGCCGTCTCGGAGACGGAGTTGACGCAGACCGCGAAGCAACCGTCCGACTCGGACCGGGAGGCGGCCCACAGGACCTGTCCGGAAGGGACGTCGAGCAGACGCAGCGTTACGGACACGGCCGGGCCTTGGTCCAGCCCGCGAAGATAACCGTATTCTCCCACGGAGCCGTAAATGACGGTGTCAACGCCAAGCTTCTCGCCGATCTGCTGGGCTGCGGCCTTGTCCATGACCAGTTCGAGGTCCTCCTCCTGGCTGATTTGCCGCACAAGCTCCGTACGCTCCAGAAATTTGAACGAGGTAGCTGCATAAAGCTCCGTTGCAAGCAGATCGCCGACGATGCGCCCGGCCTCCGGATGCGACGTCAGGTTGACCAACGGCAGTACGGCGACGTAGCGCTGCTGGCCGAGGATGCGGTCGCGGTCCACGCGTTGCTGCTGATACTGCCCGCCGCAACCGGAAAGAAGCAAAACAAGAACGCAACCCGCACCTATGGCGGCGAGGCCCTTGAACATAATCGCCTCCTGAAAAGTTGTAGAGCGCCGTGTAACCGGCGTTCATCTTATATCTGACAATGCACGCGGCCTCAACTCTTCGACTGTAATGCGGCCCGCAAATAAAAGACATGATAAAAAAACCCGGCAAAGCCGGGTTGTTGTGTGTTATGGGCGCAACGTCGCGACTAGTTTTTGAATTTTCCGATCATGATCGTCCGCTCCGCCAGCACCGTTCCGTTTGCATCAACCGCCTGGATCAGAGCGTAATATTTATGGTACGAACGATTCTTGGCCAGGCAGGCGCAAGGCGGCAGATAGGCTCCCGTCTGACCGGCGTTACCGCCTATATGGCGTTTTTCTATCGTCACGTCCTGAGGCATGTCCAAGGTTTCGCCGGCTACGGCCGGAGTGGTCATCCGGCTATGGTCCGCAATCTTCACCCGAATGGCTCCGTGCGCCCCTTGGGAGGTCATGCCGCTGTCGAAAGCGCCGTCCCGGAACTGAATGACCAGATCCGAAGCCCCTTCAGGAATATTGCTGACGATGAACCGCGGCGTCGATCCGTCGCCGCCGCATTTTCGGCATTGCTGGCCTGGGGGAATCATGTCGCCGGTCCATTCGGGGTCGGCGAAGTCCGCCTGCAATGTCGGGATTTCCACGACAGTCACTTGCTTGGCGCAGCCGCCGGCGGACAACGCAACGAACAGCAAAAAATGGATGAACCAACGCATAACGTACGCTCCTTTGGTGGACGTGCAAAAACAACAGCAGTTTCATCAATACTTGCCCGAATCACTTCAAATCGATAATGAACGTCGAGTCAACGAACGCGTATCCGTTTTATCTCTCCATGCCAACACCCAACGCATCCGACCGTTATCCATTCGTCAGGACCAACATGAGGCGACGCGCCCTTTTCCTTCTCCTCCTGCTCGTGCTGCTTACTCTTCCCGTGTGCGCGGAAGGGGAGGGACTGCCGGCGACCACGACCGCCGCAAGCTTGAGCTTCAGGGAGCCGGGCGAGACTCCGGAGGGCAACTTGACGATCCGGTTGGACTCCACCTATGTCGGGTCCGCCAATTTCCGCAAAAGCAGCGGAGGCGTAGAGAGTTTTTCCAACCGCATCGCGGTGAGCGGAGCGATCTGGTCCGCCAGTTTCACCCAAACCCGCTACATCTGGCATGACGTCGCCGACCTCCCCCTCACGGAAGGCGACCTGGCGCCCTGGGAGGCCCTGTACGATCTGGACCTTGCTCTGCAAGCCTTCGAAGGCAAATTCTGCAACGACTTCTATTATTGGATCAATGTCAAAGGCACCGCCGGGTTCGAAGAAGATTTCCCCGGAGCCCTGAGCCTGGGCTTGAGCGGAGAGTTGGCCTACGATGTTTATGAGGGCTGGATGCTCGGCCTCGTGGCCTCTTCGTCGGTTCTCAGCCCGCTGTCCAGCGGACTGTTCAACGAGTTGGAGCTCACCGCTGCGCTGCACGTCTCACAAAAACACATCAAGCTGCTCTTGGACTTTTTGGGCTTGGATCATGAATCCACCCAAAAGACCTACAGTTTCCATGTGGCTTTTTCGGAAAAACGGCAAGTCTATCGCTTGTCCAGCTCCAGCAATGTCTCGAACAACGGGTACGCCTCCATCCAAAGAACCATGGTCGGCGGCTACCTTGATGTACTGTTTGATAAAAATTGGACCTTCAGTCTGGGGCCGGAGTATTATTTTTATCGAAAATACAAGGTGTACGACAGTAAAGGCAACTTTTTGTCCAACGCGCCTCTCAACGAAAGTTTCGGAGGACAATTCAGCTTCGGCTACATGTTTTAGCCGGCCGCAACAACATGGCGACCGCTTCATCAGCGAAAAAAGCCGGACCGTTTATGTATGCGCAATACACTGTACACGTGATTTTTCACTTCCTCGCATCTCTTCTTTTTTGAACGGCCTGCTCTCAATGAGTTGTTCAACCGTCACCACAAATGCGTCGCGCGAAGTTGTATTGCGCTCTCTCAGATATCTCCCTTGTGGGCTGCGGCTTGCTGTAGAATGTTGCCGCCGATGATCAACGCCAATCCGACAAGCGTCGAGGAGTGGATGGATTCCCCCACGAAAAGATGGATAAAGTACAAGGATAGAAAGGGAGAAAGGAAGATGAGGTTGGCCACCCTCGCCGAACTGACCGTGAGCCGCATGGCCATGAGCCAGAGCACGAACGTCACGCCCATTTCGAATACGCCCACGTAGGCCGCGCCCGCAAGCCCCGGCCAGGCGGGCAACCGCCACGCCCCGGCGAAGATCGCCGCGACGGCCGTATACGCCGTTCCGAAAACGAAATTCAAGGCCAGTGAGGCTACGGGGTCCCGGTCGTCCTTGGCGCCCAGAACCCAGTACAGCGCCCATAACACCGTGGAGAAAAGCGCCAGGGCCACGTCCGCGGAATTATCGAACTGCAGCGAGAAAACGCGGCCCTTGGCCGCGATGACCACCACGCCCGCGTAGCTCAGGGCCATGGCCGCCCACTCCAAGGCCCTGACCTTGCGCCCCAGCAGGGGGATGGACAACACGGTCAGGGTAATGGCCCAGGTGTAATTGATGGGCTGGGCCTGCTGGGCCGGCAACAAGTCGTACGCCTTGAACAGGACCAGATAGTAAAGAAAGGGGTTGACGGCCCCCATGACCGCCGAGCGGGCGAGATCGGCTTTTGTTGGCCTCAGCAGCAGGCCGAGGCGACGCTGGATCGCCAGCACGACGGCCAGGGCGCAGGTGGAGGCCAGGCTGGCCCACAGCACCAGCTCCAGAGGCGACAAAAACTTCAAGGACAACTTGAAGACCGAAGCTACTGTAGACCACAACAATACTGCGGAAAGGGCGTATAAGATTGCGCGTCGTTGATTGGACGCCATGACGGCCTACCTCGTCGGGTGTGAAGAACAAGCTGCGCCTCTCCGTATTCCAGGGGCGAGCTCGAAGTTCTTGCGCCGCCCCTCTGCAGCGTCTCAGATGATGACGCACTTCTTGATGTAGGCGACCGCCTCGGCGGGGTCGTCCAACACCGTGAACAGATTCAAGTCGTCCGGATGGATGAACGCCTGTTCGATCAGCTTTGCTTTGATCCAATCCGTCAGGCCGCGCCAGTAGTCGGACCCCAACAAAACAATGGGAAACGGCTTGATGCGCTTTGTCTGGATCAAGACTAGCGCCTCGAACAGCTCGTCCAGCGTTCCGAATCCTCCGGGCAGGGCCACGTAGGCCATGGCGTACTTCACAAACATGACCTTCCGGATGAAGAAGTAATTGAAGTTACACTTCAAGTCCATATAGTCATTCGCTTTTTGCTCGAGCGGCAGCTGAATGTGCAGGCCGACCGACTGCCCGCCGGCGTCCTTGGCGCCTTTGTTGGCCGCCTCCATGAGGCCGGGACCGCCGCCGGTAATGACCGAAAAGCCGGCCGCCGCCAGCTGCTTTGATAATTCTTCGGCCAGTTGGTATAGCTCGCTGCCCGGCGCGCAGCGGGCCGAGCCGAATACGGAAACCGCCGGGCCGAGATCGCTCAAATTTTCGAAGCCCTCGACGAACTCGGCCATGATTTTGAAAAGACGCCAGGACTCCTGCATGGAAAGATCGTCGATGAGGTACTGCCGCGATCTGTACATGATTCGCTCCATAGGGTAGGGGTTTGCGGGTCAACGGGCCCGCCAGCTGTATAGCGGAAAGCCCCATTATATGAAAGGTTGCGTTCTTGGCGATTTCAAGCCAAAAATGCAGCTTGGAGAAAACATGAAAATCACCTTTCTTGGAGCCGCGCAGACCGTTACCGGCTCCTGCTTCATCCTGGAAACCGACCATGTACGGTTCGCCGTGGATTGCGGCATGCACCAGGGCAACGCGGAAATTGAAAAGAGGAACTGGGACGCCTCCCTGTACGATCCCAAACACCTCGACTTCATTCTCATCACCCACGCCCACATCGACCATTCCGGGTTGTTGCCCAAGATGGCCCAGGAAGGTTTCGCCGGGCCCATTTACACCACGCCTCCCACCCGGGATTTGCTGGAGATCATGCTGTTGGACAGCGCCCACATCCAGGAGATGGAGGCCGAATGGCGCAACAAGAAGAAGCGCCGCCACGGCAAAAAGCAGGAAGCCCCGCTGTACTCCGAAAAGGACGCCGAGGCGGCGCATCGGCTCGTGAGGGCCGCCCCCACGGACAAAGCATTCGAACCGGCCCCGGGGATTCAAGTCACCATGCGGGACGCCGGACACATCCTGGGCTCGGCCATGCTGGAAATCGAATACCGGGAAAACGGGCAGCCCACCAAACTGGTCTTCTCCGGCGACATCGGGCGCCCCAACCAGCTCCTCATGGCCGACCCCACGGTCATCAAGGAGGCGGACTACCTGTTCATGGAGTCCACCTACGGCAATCGCGACCACAAGAACGAGGCGTCCAGCCGCGAGGAGCTGGCCGCCGCCATCCGGTACAGCTACAACGCCGGAGAAAAGGTCATCATCCCGGCCTTCGCCGTGGAGCGGACCCAGGAGGTTCTGTACAGCCTGCACCTCTTGGAGCGCGAGGGCAAATTGCCGGCGGACATGCCCGTTTACCTCGACAGCCCCATGGCTATCCGGGCGACCGAAGTGTTTTCCCGATACCCCAAGTATCTGGATAAAGAGACCCGGACCCTTATGGACGCCGGCGAGAATCCCCTGGAGCTCAAAAACCTACGGCCCACCTTGGCCACGGCCGAATCCCAGGCCATCAACAGCGCGGCGGGGCCGGCCATCGTGATCTCCGCCAGCGGCATGGCCAACGCCGGCCGCATCAAACATCATTTGCGGCACAATCTATGGCGACAGGGCGCCAGCGTGGTCTTCACCGGGTTTCAAGCCATGGGAACGCCGGGCCGCAGGATCGTGGACGGCGCCAAGACCATCCGCCTGTTCGGCGAAGAGGTGTCCGTGGCCGCCAAGATCTGGACCATCGGCGGCTTTTCCGCCCACGCAGGGCAATCGCAGCTGCTCGAATGGCTCTCCAATTTTACAAGCAAGGATATGCGGGTCATTCTGGTCCACGGTGAATCTTCGGCCCAGACCGTTCTGGCTCAGCGCATCCGGGAAAAATTTTCTTTCGACGTGCATGCGCCGGCCTATCGGGAAGAGCTGATCCTGGAGCCCGGCCGGGTCATGACCCCTGTCGTGGACGAAGAAAAAGCCGCACCGCGGATCGACTGGAATTATCTCCTGGCCGATTCGCAACGGATTCTCGAAGAACTCAAAGCTCGCGCGGTCGAGACGGAGAATCGGCCATGGGTCGACCAGACCGACATGCGCGACAGGCTGATGGAAATCAATCGGGCCATGGTTGAGTTGATTTCCGAACTATAGCAACAAATTGCTCGATATGCGCATCACCTCCGGCAAATTCAAGGGCCGTCGGCTCAAGACCGTGGAAGGGCCCGGCATGCGGCCGGCCACGGACAAAGTCCGCGAGGCCGTGTTCTCCATGCTGGCCGCCCGCGGGCTCGACTTGCAGGAGGCCAGGGTGCTGGACCTTTTCGCCGGCTCCGGGGCCATGGCCCTGGAGGCCTTAAGCCGCGGAGCCGGTTTCGCTCTGTGCGTGGAGATGAGCCGCAAGGTGGCGGCCTGCCTGCGCGACAACTTTCGTTCAATGGACCTGGCGCTCAAAGCCTGGAAAGTCGTCCAGGCCGACGCCTTAAGCTTCGCGTCGAGGCCGGCGCAGACGCCGTTCGACGTGATTTTCGTAGACCCGCCATACGGTTACGGTTTGGCCGCCAAAACGCTTCCCCTTTTGGCCTCCAACGGCTATTTGTCTCCTCAAGGCTGGGCCGTAGCGGAGATCGAAAGCTCGACCCCGGCGCCGGATGCGCCATCCGGGTGGACCAGAGAGCTGGATCGAACGTATGGACAGACAAGGATAGCTGCATGGACACTTGTTCGCCAAGAATCGCCGTTTACCCCGGAACGTTCGACCCCCTGACCAACGGCCATGTGAGCCTTGTTCGGCGCGGACTCAAAATTTTCGACAAGGTCATCGTGGCCATCGCCGCCTCGACGACCAAAAATCCGATGTTCTCCATTCCGGAACGCATCGACATGGCCAAAGAAGTCTTCCAAGACGCGCCCGACGTGACGGTGGAGTCCTTTGACGGGCTCCTGGTGGATTACGTCCATCGCCACGGGGTCGCGGTCATCCTGCGGGGGCTTCGCGCCATTTCCGACTTCGAATACGAATTCCAGATGGCCCTCATGAACCGCAGGCTGAAGCGCGAGATCGAAACGGTGTTCCTCATGACCGAATACAAATGGATGTACCTGAGCTCCACCATCATTAAGGAAGCGGCCAAGAACGGCGGCGACATTAACGGACTTGCGCCGGATTGCGTCCTTTCCAAAGTCTACGCCCGGGTTGCGGAGCTCAAGAACGGCAAGAACTGCAGGGGGTAGGGGTGGCGTCCAAGGCCGTTGTCGCATGCATCGTCGGCCCCACGGCCTGCGGCAAGAACGATCTGGCGCTGGCGCTGGCCGTGCGCAACCCCGTGCATGTGATCAATCTGGACTCCCGCCAGGTCTACCGCGACTTTCCCATCATCACGTCCCAGCCGACGCCGGAAGAGCAGGCCGTGTGCCCGCATCGCCTCTACGGATTTCTCGGCCTGACCGAGACGATTCACGCGGGGCGCTACGTCGAGCTGGCGCGCGAGGCCGTGGGCGAGGCGTTGCGCCAAGGCGGACTTCCGGTTCTGGTCGGGGGCACGGGCATGTATCTGCGGTCTCTGCGCCAAGGCCTGGCGCCCATTCCTCCCATCCCGGACGGAATTCACAGCGAGATTCTGAAGGACCTGGAACGCACCGGGCCGGCCGCCTTACACGGCGAGTTGGAGCGGATCGATCCCGCCGCGGCCGCGCGCATCCACCCCAACGACCGCCAGCGAATCGCCAGGGCGCTGGAGGTCTACCGCGCCACGGGCCAGCCCATCAGCTGGTGGAGGGAAAAGAGCCACCAGCCCCCGGCGTACGATTACCGGCTATTCGGACTGGACATGGACAAGGCGGAATTGCACCGACGCATCGAACGGCGCGTGGAGGCCATGCTCGAAGCCGGCGCGCTGGACGAAGCCAGGGCGGCGCGCAAGCTGTGCGACGATCCCGAAGCCCCGGGTTGGACCGGCATCGGCTGCGCCGAAATATTGGCGCACCTCCGGGGAGAGGCGACGCTTGAGGAGGCCTCGGCCTCGTGGAGCCGCAACACCAAGGCCTACGCGAAACGCCAGATGACCTGGTTCCGCAAGGAGCCGGACATCCAATGGCTGCCGGCCTCGGATATTGCAGCGGCCGTAGCGCGGGTGCAGGCCTCCTTGTAGGATGTGACGCCTGCAAGCATTTCTCAGAGCCATTCCATGTTGCAAGAGTCCACACAACGGAAAGACGCCGTTGTCCGGCTTCATTTCCTATAAAAAAATTTCGGGAAAAGGAGATGGGTCCGGGGGAAGGAAAAACCGCTCTAGAACTTGATGGGCTCTTCCTTGATGACCTGGAAGGCCTTGTTGCCCTTGACCCTGCCGGGCAAGCCGTAAAATTTTTTGACGCCTTCGATCTCGCACTCCAGCAGGTCGTCCTCGTCCGTGTCCAACAGGAGAATATCGCCCACTTCGAGCTGCAAAAGATGCCGACCGGTGATTTTGGTCCGGCCCAGGCGAATCACCAGCTCCACGGGCGTCTCCATGAGGCGCTCCTTGAAGCGATTCATCCAAACGTGGTCCACCTCCAGCCGTTCGGACTGGAAGGATGAGTGCAGCTTGGAGCGGATGGGCTCCAGGGTGGCGTAGGGCAGGCAGCAGATCAGGGAGCCGATGGCGTTCTCCAGCTCCACCTCGAAGGTGATGACGATAACCACGTCGCTGGGCGGCACGATGGCCGCGAACTGCGGGTTGACCTCCGAGCGGACGTGCTCCACGTGCACCTCGTGCACCGGCCGCCAGGAGTCCTCCATGTTGGCCAGGCACAGCTTGACCACGCGGTCCACGATGGCCTGTTCGATGTGGGTGAAGTCGCGTCCCTCGACCTTGGGCTGGGAGCCTGCGCCGCCGAAGAAGCTTTCCACCAAGGCGAAAACCAGGCGGGAGTCCACCACCATGATGGCGTTGCCGCGCAGGGGATCCATTTTGAAGATGGATATGGACGTGGGCACGGGCAGCGAGCGCATGAAATCCCCGAACTTGGACATGTCGATGGAGATCGGGTTGATGTCCACGCGCTTGCGCATGAGGTTGGCCAGCGCATTGGTGCACAACCGCGCAAAACGGTCGTTGACGATCTCCAGAACGGGCATGCGGCCACGGATGATGCGGTCCTGGTTCGCCAGGTCGAAGGACACCACCCCGGAGTCGTCTTCGGGAAGCTCGGCCTCGGAGTCCACCTCGCCGCCGGAAAGGCCCCGTAGCAATGCGTCGACTTCGTTTTGGTCAAGAATTTTGCTCATGAATCTTCACCTCGCGGACGGACGGCGTTGCAGAGCCGCAGTCTGTCCAAAGAGTAAATGCAAAATCTCTGCCATGTAAGCATCGCCCTGTACATCCATGCAGAGGCCCCGACGGCGTCAGAATAACAACAAAGCCGGCGCCGGGCAACTCATCGAGCTTTGGGCGCTGCGTCTTCGGCGCGGACGCGTTTCAATGGGCCAGTTGACTCACGCCCACCACTTCGACGTCGGGAGGAAGGCTTTGCAGCCACAGGGTCAAGGCCTCGAGGGTTGCGGGGTGGGGGTGCCCGATGGCGATGGCCGATCCCTCGCGTTCGGCCAGACGCTGGACTTTCTTGAGCTGGTGGAGAATGGCCTGGGTTTCGGCCGTGTTGTCCAGGAACACGCTGCGGCGGCAAAAAGCGGTTCCGGCGCGCCGGGCCTCGGCGCCGCCCACGCTTTGGGCGGTCGTCAGGCTGTCGAGGAAATAGAAGCCCTTGTCGCGCAGCCGTTGCAGCACGACCTTCATTCCCGGTCCCCACTCCGTGAACTTCGACCCCATGTGGTTGTTCATGCCCTTGGCGCCCGGCGCCCGGGAGATGCTGTCGTCCAGGATGTTTTCGATTTCCTGGCGGGTCATGCCCACCATAAGGGCGTTGGGGCCAGGGTTCACTTTGGGATAGCCGTGGGGCTCCATGGGCTGGTGCACCAGAATGTCCCTGCCGCGGCTTGCGGCGAGTGCCGCCGTTTCCTTGGCGTGGGAGGAACGGGGCCAGATGGAGAAACTGATGGACGCCGGAAGATTGGCTAGGCCGCGGGCGAGCTGCAGGTCCTCGCCCAAGTCGTCGATGACGATGGCCAAACGTCCTCGCGGCGCAGGCGCCTTCGTGGCGTTGGTTTGCTCCGGCGCAGGCGAGACCTCGGGCGCGCTTGGCGGAAGCAATTGGTGCGTCGGAATTTTGTCGAGAAGGATATAGGCCCCGCCGTCCTCGGGGCGGAACACCACAGCGCTGGGCAACCGGCTGGCCAGTGCGCCGCTCAGCGTGTCGATGAAGGCGTCGAAGGTTTCGTTGCGCAACAGGCGCAGAATCTGGAAGTGGTAGCGCTCGCCCTGGGCCGAATTCATGCGTATGTCTTCCAGCCGCAGGTCGTCTTCAGACAGGCCGTTTTGCCGGAGCGACTGAATGATAGCCAAGTCGGCCAGGCGGGTCTTGTCCTCCAGATCGCCCGTGCTGAATACTTCGTAGTCCAGTTGTCGCTGGGCCGCGGCCCGGACCACGCCGTCGCCGTTTTGCGGGGCCGAGGCGTTCTGCGTCGGCGCCGTCCTGTCGCCGCATCCGGCCGCAAGGGCCAGCGCCATCCAAACGAGAAGAAAGAAAACGGGCCGGGCCGAAGCTGTGCTTCGGCCGGCCCGGGGTGTGTCTGCCTTTTCTTGCCGGCGGTGCATCATCGGGACCGTTCGCCGCGGCTACTGGATTTTTTTCATCCGGGGCAGTTCCTTGACCAGCTCCAAGCCCAGGCGGAGCTGGTTGTCTTTTTCGAGCATGCTCGCAGCGCCGCCGTTTTCGCCTTCTTCATCTTCAGCGTCGTTTTCATGATCGCCGTTGGCGTTCTTCAAGTGGCGGGTGAGATTCCTCTCCCGGATGAAGCGCCGCGGATTTTTATTGTCCATCGGTTCGGGCGCCATGAATGGAACCTTCACGTCGGGTTCGATGCCCTCGGCCTGGATGGAGCGGCCGTTCGGCGTGTAGTAAAGGGCGGTGGTAAGTTTGATGCCGGAGCCGTCGGCCAGGGGAATGAGCGTCTGGACCGACCCCTTGCCGAACGTGCGCTCGCCGATGAGCAGAGCGCGGTTATGGTCCTGCAGGGCGCCGGCCACGATTTCCGAGGCCGAGGCGCTGCCGGGATTGATCAACACAACCAGCGGCGTCTTCACGTCCGCATCGTCGTTCTTGGCCGGGTAGTCTTTGCGCTGGTCCGCATCGCGTCCCTGGATATAGACGATCAAACCGTCGGAGATGAACGTGTCCGCCACGGACACCGCCTGTTCGAGCAGACCGCCGGGGTTGTTGCGCAGATCGAGTACGACCCCCTTCAACTGATGCTTCTTGGCGTAGTCCTGAAGCTTCTCACGCATGTCGTGCGTGGTGTTCTCGTTGAACCGCGTCAGCCGGATGTACAGGTAGCCGTCTTCGAGAACCTGGCTCTTGACGCTGACGATGGGGATGGTGCCGCGGGTGATGGCCACTTCCGCGGGCTGCTGCTCGCCTTCGTGAAGGATCGTCAGGGTGACCTTGGAGCCTTTGGGCCCGCGGATTCTTTTCACCGCCTGCATCAAGGTCATGTCCTGGGTGGTCTCGCCGTCCACTTCGAGGATGAGGTCGCCGGCTTTGAGCCCGGCTTTGTAGGCCGGCGTGTCTTCGATGGGGGAGACCACGATGAGCCGGCCGTTCTCCATGCTGATTTCAATGCCGATGCCGCCAAATTCTCCGCTCGTGTTGATCTGCATGTCCTTGAATTCATCGTCGGTCATGTAGGTGGAGTGCGGATCAAGCTGCTGCAACATGCCTTTGATGGCGTCGGTGATGAGCTCCTTGCGGGTGATATTCTGGACGTAGTGGCTTTCCACGATGTCGAGAACCCTGCTGAAGCGTTTGAGGGGTTCGAAGCGGCTGACGGTGCTGTCGGCTAGGCTGGGCGTCTGGGAGAGTCCAACCGTTATAAGCAGGGCGAATGAAGCGATCCACAAGGCAGTGCGCATCCTCTCCTCCGTATCGAGTAGGGGCTATAAGCGGGCCGGGCTCTCATTTCGAGAGCCACTTGCTCGGGTTAATTGGTTTTTGGTGAAAACGCAATTCAAAATAAAGTCCGTCGGCGTGGGCCTCGGGATAGTAGCCGGCCCGGCCGATGACCTCGTCCTTTTCGACTTCCTGCCCCATACGGACGCGGCTTTCGGACAAGTAGGCGTAAAGGCTGTAATAATCATCGCCGTGATAAATGATAACCACGTTGCCGAAACCGCGCAAGACGTTGTTGTGGACAACCTTTCCCCAAAACACGGACCGTACGGGCGCGCCTTCCGGGAGCTTGACGCCCAGGCCGTGGCGGGGCGGTTTGGCGCCGAGGCTGAACGTGGAGACGACCTCGCCTTTGGCCGGCCAGGGCAAATAGCCCTTGAGTGCGCTGATACGGCGGTCGACTAGGCTTTTGAGTTGATAGTTCAGGCTGTGGATGGTCGACAGGACCGAGTCGAGTTCGTCTTCGGCCGAAAGTTTGAGCGACCGGACTTTTTTGATCTCCGCCAGCAGCGCGAGCTTCTTGGCCAGCAGCGTGTCCTTGACGGCGTTGACGGCGTCCAGGCGGTCTTCGCTCTCCAGACGCAGGCGCTCCTGTTCGGCCAGATTGGTGGAGAGCCGCCGGGCCTGGTCGGCCATGCGCCGCATATCCCGGTCGATTTGTCCATACACGGCCGCAAGCCAAGTAAATTTTCGGTCCAGGCTGGACCAATCGCCCAAGCCCCGCAATGTGGCCGCAAGTCCTTGCATGCGTAGCGGCCAAATGCAGTGCAGCAATTTTTCGAGGCTAGCCCGGGTGGCTTCCTGCTCCTTTTTCAAGGCGAAATAATCGTCCTTGACCCGTTGTCCCTCCCCGCGAATGGCCTCCAGCTTCTTCTGCTCGGAACGCACGCTTTTGGTGAGGCTTTCGATGTCGTCTTCAAGCCCGGACAACGAGCCGTGGAGCTTGCGTTCGCGGCCGCTGAGGCGCGAAAGCTCCTCCTTTTTGGCTTGAGCCTCCTGCCGGCTTGCGTTGATGGCCTCCTGCAACTCCTCGGCGTTTTTGGCGCGAGCCGGCCCGGCCGCCGACGAAAGCGACAGCGCCAGGCAGAGCAGTACGGCGCGCAACGCCATACGCCGCCAACCGGCCGGGTGTTTTATGGAAGCGTCTCGCCCAGAGGACATTCCTGGCATAACGGCTCGTTCTTTCGGCACCAATCCTTGGCTGCATGGACGATGAGGGCGTGGAATTCCTTGAACGTATCCACATTCGGCTCCAGGGCGTCCATGAAGAGCTGTTGCATGTCCCCGTAGCCGGCGTCTTCGGTGATGAGTCCGTGCCGGGTCAGAATGCGCCACGTGTAGGCGTCCACGACGAATATGGGCGCGTCCAGCGCATACAGCAAGATGGAGTCGCACGTCTCCGGCCCGACGCCCTTGATCGCCAGGAGCTTCTGGCGCAGCTCGCCCGGATCCCGGTCCCGCAACGGGCCGAGCCGAAGGTCGGCCGCGTTTTCCGATTCGAGGAAGCTCAGGAAAGACTTCAACCGATTCGCCTTGAGGCGATAATATCCTGAAGACCGGATGAGTTCGGCCAATTCCTCCTCGGGTAGGGTCGCCAGGGAAACGGGGTCCAGCAGGCCGGCCCGGCGGATGTTGTCCAGGGCTTTCTCCACATTGGTCCAGTTCGTGTTCTGGGTCAGGATGGCGCCCAGAGCCACTTCGAAGGGCGAGTCCGCGGGCCACCAATGACGCGGACCGAGCCGGTCGAGCAGGCGTTGCTGCATGTCCAGAAGCCGGTCGGCGATGCGCACGGGCGTCTCAGAAGATCAGAGCGCACCATTCGCCCTGTTCGCGAATTTCCGGCTCGCCGAACCCCGCCGCCTGGTAGGCCTGGCGCACGTCCGGTCCCTGCTCGACGAGAATGCCCGACAGGATCAGGCGCCCGCCCTCGGCCATGGCGCCGGCCATGCTCGGCGCCATGGAGATGAGCGGGCCGCTCAGGATGTTGGCCGTGACCACGTCGAAGGTCCGACCGGGCGCCAAGCTGTCGAGGCTGCCCACGGCCAGGGCCATCTTGTCGGCCACGCCGTTGGTCTCCAGATTTTCGGCGGCGCAGGACACGGCCATGGGATCGATGTCCAGCCCCAGGCCGACCAGGCCAAGCTTGGCCAGTCCGACGCCCAGAATGCCGGAGCCCGTTCCAAGGTCCAGGAAATTCTGTCCCGGCTGGATGCGTCCGTCCCTGGCCAGGTCGGCCATGGCCTCCAGGCACAGCGCCGTGGTGGGGTGATGCCCGGTGCCGAAGGCCATGCGCGGTTCGATGACGATGGTCGTCAGGCTCCCGTCGGCCTGGTCTTCGAGCCACGGCGGAACGATCTCGAATCGCTCTCCGCAGTTGATGGGGGTGAAGAACTCCTTCCAGGCCGAGGACCAGTCGCAGGACTCGACGTCTTCCAGCACGGGCGCGGCGGCGGGCCATTGCGCGCTGATTTTGCGGGAGATGTCCTCCGCCTGGTCGCGTTCGTGCAGGTGGATGCGAAAGGTCGTTTCTCCGTTTTCCTCGGATTCCTCCCACCCCTGCGGGGCCAGATCGGTAAGGGCCAGACAGGCCTCTTCGGCCAGTTCACTGGGCAGGGCGAAGACGATGCGGGACAGATCGGACATGGCTCGGTTTAATCCTCCACTGCGGCCAAAACTTCGTTCAACGCCGCGACAAAGGCCTCGATGTCGGCCTGTTCGATGATCAATGGGGGCACAAGGCGCAGGATGCGGCCCTGGGCCAGATTGCAGACAAAACCCTTGTCCAGCAGAGCCCGGTGAACCTCTTGGCCGGGGAAGGACAGCTCCACGCCGATCATGAGGCCCATGCCGCGCACGTGCCGGATTTTGCCGGGATGGATCAGGATGAGCTCTTTGAGCATGGCCAGCGTCGATTCGCCAAGTTTGCGGCTGCGCTCCACGAGGTTTTCGTCCCGGATGATGTCCAGCACCTTCAGCGCAGCGGCGCAAAGCACCGGTCCGCCGCCGAAGGTGGTGGCGTGCGCGCCCGGGGTGAAGCCGCGGGCGACTTCCTCCGTGGCCAGCATGGCGCCCATGGGCAGGCCCCCGGCCAGCGCCTTGGCGCAGGTGAAGATGTCCGGCTTCAGATTGAAATGTTCGTGAGCCCAGAAGGCGCCGGTGCGCCCCAGGCCGGTTTGGATTTCATCCACGATGAGCAACACGTCCCGATCCTTGAGCAGGGCCATGAGATCGTTGACGTAGGCCGCATCCAGAGGGAGAACGCCGCCCTCGCCCTGGACCATTTCGATGATCACCGCGGCGGTGTGCTCGTCCACGGCCTCGCGCATAGCGCAGATGTCGTTGGCAGGTACGTTCTTGAAGCCGCCGGGCAAGGGCTCGAAGCCGCGGCGCAGGCCGCACTGGCCCGTGGCCGCCAGCGTGCCCATGGTCCGGCCGTGGAAGGAGTTCTCCAGGCTGATGATCTCATAGGCGTCGCGTCCCTTGACGTCCCGCATGTAGCGGCGGGCGAGCTTGATGGCCGCTTCGTTGGCCTCGGCGCCGGAGTTGCAAAAAAAGACCTTGTCCGCCTGGCAGGTCTCCAACAGGCGTTCGGCCAGCTCCACCTGCTTTTTCTGGTAGAACAGGTTGGAGACGTGAACCATGGCGCGGGCCTGGTCGGCGATGGCTTGGGCGATCTCCTCCCGGCAGTGCCCCACGTTGACGACGGCGATGCCGGCCAGCAGATCCACGTACTCCTTGCCGTCCAGATCGTAGAGCCGCGCGTCTTTGGCGCGGTCGATCACGATGGGATAACGGGCGTACGTGTTCATGATGAGCCGCGATTCCTGCTCGATGACCGCGGCTTCAGTGGTGGACATTTTCCGACTCCTTCAATGTAGTTGCATGGTTTGCTGTGAACGGCGGACCGCCGTACGGTCAATTTTTGCCCGTATGGCCGAAGCCTCCGGCGCCGCGTTCGGTTTTTTCAAGCTCGGCGCATACGCGCACAAGAGGGTGAAGCACGGGGATGAGAACCAACTGGGCGATGCGTTGCCCGCGCTCTACGCTCACGGGGGCCTGCGAGGTGTTCAAGAGCCAGACGATGATTTCTCCCCGGTAATCCGGGTCGATCAATCCGACGCCCTGGGCCACGGTGAGCCCCTCCTTGGCGCCCAGGCCGCTGCGGGAGCAGACCAGTCCCGCCACTCCGGGCGCCTCGACCTCCATGGCCAGGCCGGTCGGAATCTTGGCCCGCTGGCCGGGAGCGATTTCCAGACGCTCCTCCTGAATGCACGCCCGCAGGTCCAGTCCGGCCGAGCGCTCGGTCGCCGGCTTCGGAGGATACTGATCCAGCAGGGGATTGAGAAGCTTGACCTTCAATCCCACCTGGGGAAGGCTTGCGTCAGCAGGTTCAAAAGCGTGAGGCTGCGGCATGGACGCTCCCGTCGATTTTGTAGGCCGGCCGAAAACCGGGCCGCCTTGTTTTCAACTCCTTTGGCTTCTGATAGTCAAGCTGTAGCCAAAACGCAACGCGTGAACCTCTGGGTAGTCTTGCTTTTCCAACGGGATTTGGGCAGATTCAGCCTAATCCATTCAGTCTGGCGATTATTGTTCGTTAAGGAGCAAAGCATGCAACCTCTCCGTGTGTACAGCGTGGTTCCTAGGATTCCCCGCCCCCTGTCCGGCCTGTGGGAGTTGGCCAACAACCTCTGGTTTACCTGGAGCGACCAGTTGACCGCCCTGTTCGCCAAGATCGATCCGGAGTTATGGCGGGACGTGGAGCAAAATCCGGTGCTGTTCCTGAACCGTCTGCCGCAAAAGACGCTGGAGGAGTTGTCCCGGGACCAGTTTTTCCTGGACCGGATGGATTCCGCCCTGGAGGAGCAGCGCCGGTACCTGGAGCGGGACGCTTGGTTTTTGCCGTTTCCCGATGAAAAGAAAGGCGAGCCCGTGGTGGCCTACTTCAGCATGGAGTACGGCTTGGCCCTGAGCCTGCCGATCTATTCCGGCGGCCTGGGCATTCTGGCCGGAGACCACGTCAAGTCCGCCTCGGACCTGAACCTGCCCTTTGTAGCCATCGGCCTGGCGTACCAGCAGGGATATTTCAGGCAGTACCTGACTCCGGACGCCTGGCAGCAGGAGCGCTATCCGGCTTCGGATTTCGAATCCATGCCCATGGAGTTGGTCAAGAACGAAGACGGCGCCGATGTGGTCGTTTCCGTCTACCTGGCCGAGCAGGAACTGAAGGCCCGCATCTGGAAAGTGGCAGTGGGCCGGGTTTCGCTGTTCCTGCTGGACGCGCACCTCCCCGAGAATCCTCCCCACCTCAGGGAGGTGACCTCGCGGCTCTACGGCGGCGGCGTGGAGATGCGGTTGTGGCAGGAAATTTTGCTGGGCATCGGCGGCGTCAAGGCCTTGGACGCGCTGGGGCTCGCTCCCAAGGTCATCCATATGAATGAAGGCCACTCGGCCTTCGCCGGGCTGGAGCGCATCCGCATCTTCATGAACGACTGCAAGCTCTCCTTCGAAGCCGCATCGGAGCTGGTGGCCTCCAGCAGCGTGTTCACGACGCACACGCCCGTGCCGGCCGGCAACGACCGCTTCGATCCCGAAATGATGCGCCCCTATTTTGAAGGGTACGCCAAAAGCCTTGGCCTAGCCTACAAGGTCTTCGTCGCCCTGGGCCGTGAAGACCCCCGGGACGACTCCGAAACTTTCTGCATGACGGTTCTGGCGCTGCGGCTTTCCCGGTTCAACAACGGAGTGAGCAAACTTCACGGCGCCGTGTCGCGCAACATGTGGAAGCGCATCTGGCCGCAATATCCCGTGGACGACGTGCCCATCGGAGCCGTCACCAACGGGGTGCACATGCCGACCTGGGTGGCCTCTGACATGGGGCAGCTCTTCGACCGGTACCTTGGGGGCAACTGGCGGGAGGACCCGGACTGCGGCCGCATCTGGCTTCAGGCCAAGACCATTCCCGAAGCGGAGCTTTGGCGGACCCACGAGCGGCTCAAGGAGCGGCTCATCAGCTTCGTTCGGATTCGGCTGCGCCGGCAGCTCGAAGGCAAGGGCGCCCGCTACGAGGAGATAAAAATCGCCGAAGAGGTGCTGGACCCGCAGGCGCTGACCATCGGCTTCGCCCGCCGTTTCGCTACGTACAAGCGGGCCAACATGCTGCTCAAGGACAAAGAGCGGCTTATCAAGCTGGTGTCCAACAAACAGCAGCCCGTGCAGTTCATTTTCGCGGGCAAGGCGCATCCGCAGGACAACGAGGGAAAGAAGCTCATTCAGGAGCTGGTCCAGCTTTGCCGCCGGGAGGACTGCCGTTACAATATGGTGTTCCTCGAAGACTACGATATGAAGGTCGCCAGCCGCATGGTCCAGGGATGCGATATTTGGCTGAACAATCCCCGGCGTCCGCTGGAGGCCTGCGGCACCAGCGGCATGAAAGCCATGGCCAACGGCGTGCTTCAGTTCTCCACGCTGGACGGCTGGTGGGACGAGGCCTATCTGGCGGACAACAGCGTGGGGTGGGCCATTGGCCGCGGCGAGGAGTATGCGGACCACGCCTACCAGGACTTTGTGGAAAGCCAGACCCTGTACACCGTATTGGAAAACGAGATCGTGCCCGACTACTATGATCGCGGGCACGACAACCTGCCTCGGAGCTGGATCGCCAAGATGAAAAAGGCGTTCATGGAGCTGGGGCCGGTGTTCAACGCACATCGCATGGTGGAGGATTACGTCAACAAGGCCTATATCCCCGCCATCCGCAACTACAACCAACTGGTCGCCGACCAGTTCAAGGCCTCCAAGGAACTCGCCGCCTGGCGCATGGAAATGATGACCGTCTGGGGCGCGGTGCAGGTGCGCAACGTCACGGCCGAAGCGCCGGAGAAGCTTTACGTGGAGGAACCGGTCATTTTGGAGGCGGAAGTGCAGACCGGCGGCCGCAATCCCGAGGATTTCCTGGTGGAGGTCTACTACGGGGCCGTGAATCAGGACGGCAATTTCCAACGGCGCAAAACCGCTCCCATGGCGCCCGACAAGGACCTGGGCGGAGGTTGGCGCCTGTATCGGGGCGAAGTGCTTCCGCAAAACGCAGGGCGGTTCGGGTTCACCGTGCGGGTGCTTCCGCACCACCCCCTGCTCATCGACCCGCGCTCTCTTGGCCTGATTTGTTGGGCCAAACCTGAACAATAAAATCACCAAGGCGCCCCGGCTTCGGGGCGCCTGTTACCTTTTTGTTTTGCACTATGCGCCAGTTCGTCGTCTGCACGCTTTTTCTGCTTTGTTTCCCCTGCATGGCGCTCGCGAGCGAGCCCAACAAAACGGACGCGCCGCCGCCCGTGGTCAAGACCGTTTTGGACGGCGATACATTCGTTACGCAGGACGGAACCATCGTTCGCCTGGCCGGAATCGACGCCCCGGAGACCGGAAAAAAAGACCGTCCTGAACAGCGCTATGCGGCTACCAGCCGGTCGGTTCTGGAGGAGATGGTTCTCGGCAAGCAGGTAGCCGTCATTCCCGCGGGCAAGGGGCGCGACCGGTTCGGCCGCGTGGTGGCCATCGTCAAGTTGGAGGACAAAACCAACGTCAATCTGGAGATGGTGAAACAAGGGGCGGCGTTTTGCTACTGGTTTTCCGATTCGCCAAAGCATTACATGCGGCAGGTGCTTGGCGCCCAGCGTTTGGCCATGGTGGGCCAAAAGGGCTTCTGGCCCATGCTGCTCAAGCTGGAAGCCGCCCGTGAAAAATGGATCGGCAACAGAAACACCCGCCGGGCCTGCCCCGAAAGCTTCAAAAATGCGAGGAGAATGTCTTCAGAGCACCGGGCTTTGTTCAATACGATGCGGGAGGCCTTCTGGAGAGGATACGCGCCGGCCAGAGACTGTACGCCCTGGCCGGAGGAAGACGATTGAAGAACGGCGGGACGGTTTATTTGAAGAGGCTGACGACCCGCTTTTGGACTTGGGCCTCGGGCGTTGCGTCGCCGTTGGCCGAATCCGCGCGAGGATAATGGCTGCCGCAGCCGTGGCAGAGAAAATGACGGCTTCTTTCCTGGAGCCGTATGAGCAGGCCGTCCCGGTCGTAGCAGATCTGGCAGAACGGGCCCTTGCGTTCATTTTCTTCATTGATCCAATACTTTTGTCCGTCAAATTCCATGTGCTCGGACATGTCCAAAACTTCCGCCACTTCCGAAAGCTGGGATCGCAACGCCTTGTTTTCGTCACAAAGCGTCACATACTCTTCTTGAAGATGCTCAAGCAATTCCGTGGCTTCCTGGACTTTGCCCTGGGCGAAAAGTTGTTGCGCCTGCTTGAACGCCTGGGCTTTGAGCATACGGGTCAACATGGTTTCTGCTCCGTTGAGGTTTGACCTTGTTAGTCAGCTAATAACCTCATCGGCATTTTTTTCTTTGACTTTAGGGAAAGTATCTCAATTTTCCCGACGTTGAGCCGGTGAGGGCGCTTTTTAATGCGTTTCTGGCGGCTTGGATTGCCTCGGAAACCGTTTCAGTGTAGGGAGCGGTCCAGGATGGAGACACTTTGAAAGGAGAAAAAAGATTATGAGCCAACTGACTTTGTCCATCATCAAACCCGACGCCGTGCAGCGCGGACTCATCGGGGACATTCTGAAAATGATTTCCGACGCCGGCCTGAAGATCAAGGCCATGAAAATGATCCAATTGACCAAAGAGCAGGCGGAAGGGTTTTACGCCGTGCACAAGGAGCGTCCCTTCTTCAACGACCTGGTCGCGTACATGATTTCCGGTCCGGTGGTGGTCTCCGTTCTCGAGGCCGAGGGCGCCATCGAGAAATATCGCAAGCTCATGGGCGCCACCAACCCCGAGCAGGCCGAAGAGGGCACCATCCGCAAACGTTTCGCCCTGAACATCGAGGCCAATTCCGTGCACGGCTCCGACGCCCCTGAGACGGCGGCCGTGGAGACGTCCTACTTCTTCAATCAGTTGGAACAGGTAGGGTAACATGCCTACAAGCGTGGGATTCATCGGCGCAGGCGCCATGGGTTCGGCGATCCTTCGGGGATTGGCCGGCCGTAACGACCTTCAGCTGCACGCTTTTGACATCGACCGGGACAAACTGGAGGCGCTTTCCAAAGAGATCGGTCTTACGGCGTACGCTTCGGCGGAGGAGCTGGCCGCAAGCTGCGACATCATCGTCATGGCGGTCAAGCCGCAGCATCTGGGCGCTGCGGCTCCTGTCGCGGCCGGCGCGGCCAAATCCGGCGCTTGCCTGGTCTCCATCGCCGCCGGCGTGACGTCCACAACCCTGCGGGAGTGGACCGGCGGCAAGCTGCCGGTGGTTCGGGTCATGCCCAACACGCCGGCCCTGGTGCGCAAAGGCGTGTTCGCCGTTTGCCTGGAGGACCCCCTGCTGTCCGAAGAAACGGCGCAAACCGTTCTGGGGCTGTTCGAGCCCCTGGGGCAGGCGCACGTGTTGTCCGAAAAACAGTTCGACGCCTTTACCGCGGTGATCGGCTCCGGTCCGGCGTACGTGTTGTACTTCATGGAGGCGCTCATCGAGTCGGCCGTCAGCCTGGGTTTGCCCCGGGATATGGCCACGGCGATGGTGCTTGGCCTGTTTGAAGGAACCAGCGCCATGGCCCTGCAGTCCGAACGCCACGCGAGCGTGCTGCGCGAACTGGTCACCTCTCCGGGAGGAACGACGGTGCGCGGTTTGACGCATCTGGATCGTTGCGCCGTGCGCGCGGCCATTATCGACGCGGCCGAAGCGGCTTTCGATCGCAGCGTGGAGCTGGGAGAAGAATAAGAAAATATCGTCCGCCGCAGCGAGAAGCTGCGGCGGACGATGTCGCCTCGATCCGAACCCGCAGCGCAAGACGCTTCAATAATCATTTCGAGCCTCAGCCGGCTATTGTAAGAGCGGCCTATGCTGGACCAGCCGATCCTGTCCGTCCGGGCTCTGAGCTACGCCCCCTCCGAAGGCGAAACGTTGCTCCGTGACGTCAACCTCGATATCGAGGCCGGCGGGTTTTACGTGGTCAAAGGGCCGTCGGGCGCCGGCAAGTCCACTCTATTGAGGCTTCTGTGCCGCCTGATCCTTCCTTCCTCGGGCGCCGTTCTGTTGCGGGGGCGGCCGGTGAACCGAATCCCGGCGCCGGAGCTTCGGAGCAAGGTCCTGTACCTGCACCAATCGCCTCTGATGGTCGAAGGCGGGGTCGAGGACAACATTCTGCTTCCTTTCACCTTCAAAGCGAACGCCGCTCTGGAGCGCCCCGGCCGCGAACGCCTGCTGGAGCTGATGCGCGAACTTCGGTTGGACGGCGTGGACCTGGACCGGCCGGCGGACAAGCTTTCCGTGGGACAGAAGCAACGCGTCTGCCTGTTGCGGGCGCTGGTCCTGTCTCCCGACATTCTGCTGCTGGACGAGCCGACGTCGGCTCTGGACCAGGACAACGCCGCCGTTGTCCTGGACCGGATCGCCTGGCTGCATCGCGAAAAAGGGCAGACCATCCTGCTCGTCACCCACGGGACGCAGGTCATCCCGGTCGACAACCTCCGGACGCTGAGCGTCCGGAACGGTACGGCGAGGATCGAATGACGCACCTCCAGAATATCGGAACGCTGCAGCTGTTCATCGGACTGGGTTTTATCTTTCTGGCCCAGGGGTGCTCGATTCTGTTCAGGCTGGGCCTGGCCAGGGACCTCGCCGTAGGAGCCATCCGGACTTTCGCTCAGCTTTTCATCATGGGCTACGCGCTGACCTACATTTTCGCCTGCCCGGTGAAACTGGTTTCCCTGCTGGTTTTTTCCTTCATGGTCGCCGCGGCGACGCATATCGTAGGGTCGCGGATCAAAACGAAAGCCGTCCGTTTTCGGCTCCCGGTGTTTTTTTCGATGTTCGCCCCCTACCTGCTGGTCGCGGCCATGGTGACGGGGGTGATCATCCAGGCCAAGCCGTGGTACGATCCCATGTACCTGATCCCCATCGGCGGCATGGTCGTCGGCAACTCCATGAGTTCATTGGCCGTGGCCCTGGAGCGGCTGATGGCGGATTTGCGGTCCAAACGGGAAATGGTGGAGATGCGGCTGTGCCTCGGCGCCACGGATTGGGAGGCCAGCCGGGATCTCGCCAGCGACGCCATCAAGGCCGGCATGATTCCGTCCATCAACGCCATGATGGGCGTGGGCGTGGTTTTTTTACCCGGGATGATGACCGGACAGATTCTCGCCGGCGCCGATCCTTTGGCGTCCATCCGGTACCAGATCGTGGTGATGTTGATGCTGGCCGCCTCCGCCGCCCTCTCGACCTCGGCCGCCGTCTTGCTGGTGCGAAAACGATGCTTCGGCCGGGCTCAGCAGCCGCTGGTGTAGCCGCTTGGCCTCGGCTGCGGCAAATCTGCTTTGAAATCCCGTCCGCCCGCCGAAATTTTTTTACGGATCGCCCCCTACAAAAGGGGATACAGGACAACGCGGGAAGGGGGCGTTTTCCCGAGGAGCGCCGCTACCGCCCGACCATCATCTGAATGAGCCGCGGGGACAGATGGTAGGCCAGCGAGCCGCTTCGGACGGTGGGAGCGCCGAGATCCAGGCACGTAAGCCCGGCGTTTTCAAACACGATTTGCAGCGGCGGCCCCGGAGTGAGCGTAAACGAGGCCAGGTCCGCCAGATTGGGCAGATGCCCGACCGCCAGCACGCGGGCGTCGCCCGGGAACTGGCTCAGGAATTCCGCCGTGCGTTTCGGCTGGGTCTTGGGTAGAAAGACTTCGTCGGCGTGAATGCGCTGTTTGGGATAGCCCACGGCCTCGGCGACGATGACAGCGGTCTCCACGGCCCTGGCCTTGGGGCTCGATAGAATGGCGGTAAAATGCAGTCCCATATTGCGCAACAGTTTTCCGGTTCGAGCCGCCTGATCGCGCCCGACCGGGCTCAGCGGCCGCTCCGGGTTGATTTCCTTGGACAAGGCGGCGCCATGTTGCATGAGAATAAGTTCCATCGTCGAGCTCCTTTAATGCATTGCTTCCTGACCTTGATCCTTTCCATGAAGTAGCCCATAGAGTTGCAGGACGCAAGGATTCCCTGGCGACGGGCTTGCTTTCAACCAGTATGCAGGGTAAAAACTGGTCGAATCAAGACCGATTGCATCAAACGCCTTTTGGACTGTTGCAGGTTCATCAAGGAGGAAAAGGAATGAAACGCACGTTGATGCTTACAGTGGCGATGGCCGCGTTGTTGTTGACGCCTTGTCTCGTCGTCGCTGAAGAGAGCAACGCTTTTGTCCAGTACTTCGACAATGGCCAGATCAACTGGCAAACGGGCATGATCACCGCCACGGGCATCGGCGCTCCGCCGGCCAACGCGGTGAACATGGCCCAAAAGAGGGGCATGGCGGTGCGGGCCGCCACGGTGGTCGCCAGACGGAACCTTCTGGAAATCGTCAAAGGCGTGCAAATCGACTCGGCCACCACGGTCGAGGACTACATGGTGACTTCGGACGTGGTTGTCAGCCAGGTCTCCGGATTTTTGCAAAATTCCAAGGTGATGGGGCCGCCGACCTATCTTTCCGACGGATCGGTGGAGATTACGGTCGGCATTCCCCTGCATGGACGCCTTTCCGGGTTGCTGATTCCCAACAACGCGCCGTTCAAAACCATGGCGGCGCCGGAGCCCAAGGCGCAGCCGACGCCCGAACCGGAGCCCAAGGCGCAGCCGGCGCCCGAAACTCCGGCCGTAAATTACACCGGGCTGCTGATCGACGCCAGAGGCCTGAGCCTGCGGCCGGCCATGAGCCCCAAAATCGTGGATGAAAACGGCGAGGAAGTCTACGGCTCCGTCATGGTCAGCCGCGAGTACGCCATTCAGCAGGGTATGGCCGGATACGCCAAAAACGTGGAGTCCGCCGCGCAGAATCCTCGCATCGCCTCCACGCCCTTGCAGGTCAAGGCCAAGGACGTCAGCGGCAAGGCCCGCACCAACCTGATGGTCTCCAACGACCAGGCCCAGCAGATCAAGCAGCTCTCCAAGGACTCCGACGTGTTGGAGAAGTGCAAGGTCATGATCGTTTTGGATTAATCCGTCCAACCTCCAGCATTCGAGGTGGAGCATGTCGATTCGTCGCTCTTTGACGAAATATCTCATTCTGGCTTGCATGTTGCTTGCGGCCGCCGCCATGGCCGGCTGCGCCGGCAAGGCGAGGACGCCGCGCGGGGCCATGGATACGCCCGAACATCATTTTAAAGTCGGCCTGCGCCTGCTGGATCAGGGCGATGTGGAAAAAGCCGGCGAGGAATTCGATCTCGCCCTGCAATTGGATGACGACTTTGGTCCGGCTCTGGCCGGCAAAGGACTGGTGGACGTCCTCGAAGGCAAGGACCCTGACGACGCATTGTCGTTGACCAAAGACGGCGTGCGCGAGGCGGACAACGATTCCGAACGGGTCCAGGCGCTGGTGCTGGAAATCCGCGCCCTGACCGCCGTCATGCGGCAGGGCGGCAAGGCCCAGTGGCGCCTCATGAAAGACGTGCGGGCGGACGCCCAGCGCGCCAAGGTTCTGGCCCCCACGGACCCGTCCGTTCCTTTCTATTACGGCGAGGCCGCTCTCTACGCGCTTGAATTCGATGAAGCCTCCGAGCAATACGCCCAGGTCATGGCGCTCAAGAGCGGCTTCGAAGAGCAGGCCGACCAGCGCTGGCAACTGCTGCAAAAGGCCCGCCGCGCCGCGCCGGTCACGGATCTCGGCAAAAGCATCGTCCTGGTGGAGGAGTTGTCCCGCGCCGACATGGCCGGACTGCTGGCCGAAGAGTTGAACATCGCCCGCTTCTACACCAAGACCACGCCGGTCGAGCAGCTGCAATTCCAGACACCCGACCAGGCAGCGGCGAAAAAGCAGGCGGCTTCCCCCGAGGACATCCAAGACCATCCCCTCAAGGCCGACATCGAAGAGGTGATCGAATACGGGGTGCAGGGCTTGGAGGTCTATCCGGACGGAACCTTCCGGCCCGATGAGAACATCACACGGGTCGAGATGGCGATGATCTTCCAGGACCTCATTGTCCGGGCCATGCACGACGAAGCCCTGTCCACCAAGTTTATCGGCGAGACGTCGCCGTTCCCGGATTTGCCCTCCAGCCATCCCGCCTTCAACGCGGCCATGGTGGCGACCACGCGGGGGCTTATGGGCGCGGACAAGGACTTCGGCCTGTTCAAACCCGCGGCGCCCGTAGCCGGCGTGGACGCGCTGCTGTCCATCCGCGAGTTGAAACGGGTTCTGTCCCCATTCGAAAAACGCTGATCCTATGGATGATCCGCCCCGGGCGAAGCTCCGGCTTCGCCCGGGGCTTTGCGCAATGCGCGAGGTTGTTTCAATGATGCGAGCCGCTTTCTGGCGAGTTTTTGTTTCGGCTTTCCTGGCCGCCGGCCTGTTTCTTCTTGCTCCGAATTTCGCTGAGGCGCGGCGCGTGGAGGCGCATCAGCCCATGACCGAAGAGGCCTCGACGCCATCGGCGCTCAAGCCCCTGGCTTTGGAAAAGGTGTTCGCGCAAGCCGTGCAGCAGGAAGCCCTGAGTATTCTCCCGCGCCCCCTGCCGCCGGATCGCAGGATGATTCTGGAATCCTACCTGTCCGACGGAGCCGACCATTTTGTCTACGGCTACGAAGAGCTTTCCGAGCAGTCGGGCGTCTCCGGGTTGAGCCTGACGGCGGACGTCATGGTCAATCGGCAAGCCTTGCGGGATTGCCTGGAGCAGCTCGGCTTGCTCTCCTTTCGAACCAAACCTGCTCCCGTGCGGTTGGAGCTGGTTTCCGTACCCCCCGAGGATTCGGAGTTCATCCAATCGCTGCTGCGGCTGTGCAACATGGAGCAGAGCGACGCGGAAGGTCCCTTGCTCCGTTTGGAGTTTGTCCCGACCGGAACGCGCATCCAGGGGAGCGGCGACCGGGCGCAGTCGGTCAAGGATCCCTTCTGGAAGGGGTCGCTCATGACCCCGAACGCCCTGTGGTCCGCCACGTCGCCGGATTTACCGACCCTGTGGGCCAAAATGGCGGGCAAATTCATGTCCACCCTGGGGGACGTCGCCGGCGCTCTGTCGGAAAAACAGCTTGTGGTGCAGGGCTGGTACGCGTCGGACGGCGTGCAGGAATTCGACCGGCTGCTGGATGACTGGCTGAGCCTGGTTCAGGAGTCCCAATTGCAAAGCCTGTCCATGCAGCCTGAAGGCATCGAGGCCGTGTGGAGCATCAAAATCCTCAATCCCGTGGGATTGTACGCCAAACTGGACAGTTATGTGGCGTCGAGGAGCTTGAGCTATAAAATCGTCGAACCGCAGGCGCCCGAGGAGCCGGATGGCGCTCCGGGAGCAGCGGACGCGACGCCCCATCTTGATGCAAACTCCGATGCAACGGAAGGAGGGCTGCAATGAAACGCGCGCTCTTGGTGTGGCTGACGGCGATGCTGGCCTGCGGCCTTCTCGCAGCGTTGGCTTATGCGGCCTCGGACTACGACCTGCCCGTATCCGGCTCGGCGCGGGCGACGCTGGTGGAGGGAAGGGTCCTTCTGCTTGAAAAATCTGGAAATTCGGAGCTCCAACCAGGAGGCGAGATCAACGCGCCGTCCAAGGTGCGCGTGGAGAAGGGCGCCCGCTTGGAGCTGGCGCTGCCCGAAGGCAGCGTGGTCCGTTTCGATTCGGGCGCGGAATTTTCCCTGGTCAAGGCTTCGGCGGATACGACCAATCGCCAAATCGAGGTGGATGTGGCCATGGGCGACTGCTGGGCCACGGTCAAGGATATTTTGGGCGACGCAGCCGGCGGAGCGTTCGAGGTCAACGCTCCCACGGCCGTGGCCGGCGTGGCCGGCACGGTCTACCGCCTGCGCGTGGATGCGGCGAAGAACGCCATGTACCGGGTTTATGACGGAAAAATAAAGGTCAGCAACCGCTGGCGTCCCGAGGGAACCGGTGAGGCGGGCCCCGTCCATGCGGTCGAGGGGCCAAAGCCCGTGGCCGGTCCCCGGAAAGTGACGGCCGAGGAATGGATGAAAATCGTCTCGGCCGGTTACGAGTTCCACATCCGGGCGGACGGGCGCTATGACGCTCCGGAACCGTTCAACCGTCAGCAGGATGCACAGAATCCCTGGGTCAAATGGAATGAGCAGCGCGACCGGAGTCTTGGCCGACCATAACGCGCGGGCGGCAACCATGCAGCATTCCGAACGAAGGAGCGGTGAGTGATCGAACAGCGAGGCGGCTCAGCCTGGACGATCCCCAACGCGCTCACGGTGGCGAGGATAGCCCTGACTCCGGCCTTTGTCGCGGCCTTTGTGAACGAGCGCCATCTGGCGACGTGGATCATTTTCGCCCTGGCCGGAGTAACGGACTGCCTGGACGGATTTCTGGCCAGAGTTCTCGATCAAAAATCACGGCTGGGCGCCATTCTGGACCCCATCGCCGACAAATTCCTTCTGAACACCGCTTTTATCTGCCTAGGGCTGGCGGACCTCGCCCCGAGTTGGCTCGCCGTTCTCGTGGTGACGCGAGACGTAATCATTCTGGGCGGGTACGCCTTGTTGATGTCCATGGGCGTCAATCTGGTAGGGCGGCTTGCGCCGTCCTGGCTCTCCAAAGTCACCACGGCGGTGCAAATTCTACTTGTGCTGTATTTGCTGACAGTCAATGCTTTTGAATGGAAAACCAATGGGTTCGCCGTCGGACTGTGCGTCCTCGCCGCGGGGCTGACGTTCTTGTCCGGCGCCCAGTATGTGCGCCAGGGACTCCAGTACGTTCCGCATCATGACTGACGGAACGGAGTAGCGGGGCGAAAAAAACCCCGGAGTCTGAGACTTCCGGGGCGTTGCGTCGCAAAAATTTCGCGGCGGCGGTTGGTTGTTGTTCGACTTATTCGTCTGCTTTTTTATCTTTGTCCGGCGTTACGTCGATTTCTTCAGGCTCGCCTGTCGCCTTTTTGAAATTCTTGATGGCCCGGCCAAGCCCGCCGCCGATTTCCGGCAACTTATTGGCGCCAAAGATGATCAACACGATGACCAAAATGAGCAAAAGCTCCCAAATGCCGATTCCGCCTATCATTCATTGGCCTCCATTCTCCCGTTGCGGGCGCCGCGGCGTTTGTTCGTTTCAGATTACGAAACCCCTTCCACCCCAACGGTTGTCTATTGATTGATACACCCTGGCGGCCTCGAAGGTCAAGGCGTTGGGACAACTCCGAAATCGATCCTTGCAACATACCCGATTTCCGCCTATCACATGGCCGCACACGGCTTCGAACATGTGGACATCTCCATGAAAAAAAACGGTCCGGCTCAACTCTGCAGGCTTCCCGGCGGAGATTGCCGATACTATCACACAGGCTGCTGCATGTATGAAGAATGGCTCAATCCAGGCCTGAATCCGCACCATCAATGCGAACCGATCAAAATCTGGATGCGCGAGCACGATACGTTCCTTCTCCGGGCCGAAGCCTTTGGACTCGACGAAAAAACCACCTCGGAACTGTGGCGGAAGAAACTGGGGAGGTTGCTTCAGCTGGAGCGTCAATGCGCTCATTTTGCTCCCACCGGTTGCGCCGGCCCGCCGGAGTGCGCTCGGCAACTGGACGGACTGTGTCTGGCCGCTTTGCCGAAGTGCGAAGGGAAATGTCGGTATTTCAAACCAATGGAGTCAAAGGGAGAGTCATGAGCAACCCATCGCTCGTGTTGCATTTTCCGACCATGCACCCTGAACTCTGGCCCGGCGATTCGGTCCCTGGGGCCCGATTCCTCGATCCCGGCATGGCGGATGAATCTCTGGAATGCTACCGCCCCCCGAATCTGCCCTTGACGGGCGCGGCGGCGTCTCGGGCCTTAAAGGAGTTCATGGGCTTCGGCTCGAACTTCAAGCGTCCCTCCGATCTGGCGTTTTATCTTGCTTCGCCGGACAAACCGGCCGTCCGAGTGGAGACCACGCGCCAATTGACCAGGGAAATTTTACAGCGAACGGCGGGCGAACCGGCGCCTCCGGCGCCCGACGGCGAGCCTTCGGACCATCAAACCCTGATTCGCGCCCAACTGGCTCTTTTGCTGGCGTATGGACAGGAAATCAATCGGTTGGAAACCCGAAGCCTGCAACGGAAAGTGGCGGAAGGATTCAGCGGCTTCGACCTCGGCCTGTCCGGTCCAGACGAGGGCCGCGAAGATAGTGAGGACGCCCTGGAGCGTACGGTTGTCGCTACGGGCAAGACGCTGTCCAATTTGACGATTGAAGAGGACGAAACGCCCACGGACTGGGCCGCCGTGCTTTCGGCCGTCTGGGCGTTCGCTCCGGCAGGGACGCAGCTCGCCGCCGCGGACGAAGAAATTTTTCGGGAGCTCGTCGACGCGGGGTTCGAACAAATCGAACCGGGACGCATCCGCGGCGCGGGCTCGCTTGCGCCCAAAGCAAAATATTTTCCCGGTCCCTGGCTCGACAAGATATTGGAGATCGTCCTGGCGGACGCAAAGAAAGGGGAGAGCGGATGATCCGTATTGGAAAGTCGACGAGCGCGGACCAGGTTCGGGACGTGCGCGGCGTGATCTTTGATTGCGACGGGGTGATGGTGGACTCCTTCCAGGCCAACGTCGTCTTCTACAATTCGTTCAAAAAGCGCTACGGGTTGCCGCCGATGACCAGGGAAGAAGAAGAGTACTCCCATGCACAAAGCGTCTCTCGCTCCCTGGCCCGCATTTTGCCGCCGGAACGCGTCGACGAGGCCTTGGAGTTGAACCGCCAATCCGACTATCGGGACCTGCTGCCGTATATCAAGATCGAACCCGGCCTGATCTCCCTCCTGTCGCTCTTGCGCTTCCATGGCGTCCCGATGGCCGTAAACACCAACCGCACCAACACCATGGAGCTGCTGCTCAGCCATCTGGGGCTGTTCGGCTTTTTCTCGCCGGTGATGACGGCCGCCAAGGTGAGCCAGTCCAAACCGCATCCGGAGAGTATGCACTACATTTTACGTTCTTGGAATATGCAACCCCGCCAGGCCGCCTACATCGGCGACTCCTCCTTGGACCAACAGGCGGCGGAACAGGCGGGAGTGCGCTTCTGGTCATACAAGAACCCCAAGCTGCAAGCAGAGATGTTGATTGAAGATTTTGTAGATCTGCGTCGTCTGTTCGTACAGGTGTTGCGAGACAGGGAGGCGTCCTCCCGGGCGTGACGGGGAAAAGTTCTTGATTTACGGCAAGTGGTATGCAATTTTGTCAGAAAGAAGTTGAACCGGCCGCAGCGTTCCGCTGATCGCGGCGCTTTAAGGAGGAACAATGGGCCGCCTCATTCTCGCTATCGCTCAGATTCTGGATTGGCTTCTCTCCGCCTACATGTGGATTGTGATTATTTCCGCTCTTCTCAGCTGGGTGCGCCCTGATCCCTACAACCCCATCGTACGTTTTCTATACGCTGTAACAGAACCGGTTCTGTACCGCATTCGGCGTTTGTTGCCTTTTGTCGTGGCCGGAGGCTTTGATTTGTCTCCCATCGTGGTTATTCTGGTCGTTATGGCCCTGAAAACCGTGGTGGTCGGCAACTTATACGATTTGGCCGCCAGAATGCTGGTGGGGGGATGATGACATGACATTGTCCAAGATCGATCTGATCAACAAGAAATTTTCCACCCGTCTCATGGGCTACAGCCGCGACGAGGTGGATCAGCTGCTGATGGAGCTGGCCGAAGTATTGGGCAAAGCCGCGGAAGAGCGCCGCGCCATGAAACAACGGCTGGACCACATGCAGTCCGCTCTCAAGGACTACCGGCAAAGGGAGGAGACCCTGCGGGACACCCTGATCACCACCCAGAAGATGGTGGACGATCTCAAGGCGCAAGCCCGCAAGGAGGCGGAGCTCATTCTGGACGAGGCCAACGCCAAAGGCCAGGAAATGATTCGCCAAGCGCACAGCCGGCAGGCCCAGGTCCACGAGGACATTCTCGAACTCAAGCGCCAGCGCCTGCAGTTCGAGACTCAGCTCAAAGGACTTCTGACCACCCATTTCCGACTATTGGAAATGGATCCGGAGGCCGAGAAGCTGGAGGTCCAAGAAGCCAAAGTCACCTACTTGAAGCAGGCGGAGTGAAGACGACGAACCGACGCTCCGCTTGCCCGGACTACGCAGACCAGGCTGGAGAAGGCCGCTGGAAAGTGCGCTGTTGGATTCAGCCGGGCGCCAAGCAGGACGCAGCCGTCGGCCTCTACCAGGGACGGCTCAAGCTTCGTCTTCGCGCTCCGGCCGTGGACAACAAGGCCAACAAGGCCGCCGTCGCCTTCCTCGCTTCCCTGCTTGGACTCAAGAAGTCGCAGGTCCGACTCGAGGCCGGCCACGCCAGCCGAGGCAAGACGATTATTGTCGAATCCCAAAATCCACCGGATTGGCCTGATGTTGCGGCCATGGACGGTGATCAACCATAACACGGGAGGGTTGACATGGATCAGAGAGACATTCAGCTCATCGAACAGTTTGGAAAGGAAGACGCGGAACTTATGGCGCTGTATCACCAGCACGTAGAGTATGAGCGCATGTTGAATAAGTACGACTCCAAGCCTTATCTCAGCCCGACCCAAGAACAGGAAGTACGTGAGCTAAAAAAGAAAAAACTTGCCGGTAAAACGAAACTGCAACTCCTTCTGGATAAATATCGTCAAGTGGAGGCCTGACACATGGCTCAGCTCACAGGAGCTCAAATTTTATTGGAAAGCCTTCTCAAAGAGGAAGTCGATACAATCTTCGGCTACCCCGGAGGCGCGATCATCGGCATCTATCACGAACTGCCGAACTATCCCTTCAAGCACATCCTGTTCCGCCACGAACAGGGAGCGATTCACGCGGCCGACGGCTACGCCCGCGCGTCGGGCGCCCCGGGCGTCTGTCTGGTGACGTCCGGCCCCGGCGCCACCAACATCGTGACCGGCATCGCCACGGCCTACATGGACTCCATCCCCGTGGTCATCTTCACCGGGCAGGTCCCGACGCCGCTTATCGGCAACGACGCCTTTCAGGAAGTGGACATCGTCGGCATCACGCGGTCCTGCACCAAGCACAACTATCTGGTGAAAGACGTGCGCGACCTGGCCAAAACCATCAAGCAGGCGTTTTATCTGGCGACCTCCGGCCGGCCGGGCCCCGTGCTGGTGGACCTGCCCAAGGACGTTTTGTCCGACAGCACGGAATTCCGGTATCCCAAAAGCATGCACATGCGCAGCTACAATCCGCACACCGAACCGCACGTCAAGCAGATCAAAAAGGTGGCGGAGCTGCTCAGCAATGCGAAAACGCCGGTGATCTACTCCGGCGGCGGAGTCATTTCCGCCAAGGCCCACAAGGAGCTCATCGAGCTTGCGCGGACCACCCAGACGCCTGTCACCTCGACGCTGATGGGACTGGGAGCCTTCCCTGGAAACGATCCGTTGTGGCTCGGCATGCTCGGCATGCACGGCACCTATCGCGCCAACATGGCGATCAACAGCGCCGATCTCATTTTGGCCGTAGGCTCGCGCTTTGACGACCGGGTGACGGGCAAGCTCTCCACCTTCGCGCCGAAGGCGACCTTCGTGCATATCGACATCGACCCCACCTCGATCCAGAAAAACGTGAACGTCGAGGTGCCCATCGTAGCCGACTGCAAGAAGGCGCTCCACGCTCTGAACGAGGAGATCGGCCGCCTCACTGACACGCCGTGGAAAGAAAAGAATCAGGGGTGGTTGGATCAGATCCAGGCCTGGGCCTCGACCCAGCCCCTGCAATACGACAACACCGGTCCGGAGATCAAACCGCAATACGTGGTGGAGTGCATCTACGAACTGACCAAAGGCGACGCCATCATCTCCACCGAGGTCGGACAGAACCAGATGTGGGCCGCCCAGTACTACCACTACCACAAACCCAACACCTTCCTGACCTCCGGAGGGCTGGGCACCATGGGCTACGGTTTCCCCGCAGCCATCGGCGCCCAGGCGGCGTTCCCGGACAAATTGGCCATCGATATCGCCGGCGACGGCTCCATCCAGATGAACATTCAGGAGATGGCCACGGCTGTCAGCCATAACCTGCCGGTGAAAATCGTCATCCTCAACAACGGCTATCTTGGCATGGTGCGGCAGTGGCAAGAGCTCTTCTTCAACAAGAACTACTCCTGGACCTGCATGGATGCACAGCCTGACTTCGTGATGCTGGCCGAGGCGTACGGTGCGGCCGGTTACCGCGTCACGCAGACCGAACAGGTCCTCCCGACGCTGACGCAGGCATTCGCCATCGACAAGCCGGTCATTGTCGACGTTCGCGTGTCCAGAGAGGAGAACGTGTACCCCATGGTCCCGGCCGGGGCCTCTCTCACCGAAATGCTGTTGATTTAGGAGCCCGCCATGCGACACATACTTTCCGTCACTGTGGAGAATGAACCCGGGGTGCTTTCCCGGGTCGCCGGCCTCTTCAGCGGCCGGGGATTCAACATTGAAACGCTGAACGTCGCTCCCACCCTGGAGGAAGGCGTTTCGCGCATGACCATCACCACGTTCGGCGATGAGCAGATCATGGAGCAGATCGTCAAACAGTTGCGCAAGCTCATCACCACCATCAAAGTTGTGGACCTGACCGAGCTGAAGTCGATCCAGCGCGAAATGTGCCTGGTCAAGGTCAACGCCGAAGGCGAACGGCGGGCGGAGATCCTGCGCATCGTGGACATCTTCCGCTGCAAGGTCGTGGACGTCAGCGTCGACGAGTTGATTCTGGAGGTCACGGGCGACGCCGGTAAGATTGCAGCGCTGCTCCAGCTGCTCCAGCGGTTCGGCGTCAAGGAGATCACTCGCGCCGGCATGCTGGCCATGAAGCGATCCATGCAGGAATAAGAGAGAAGGGCGGGGCGGCTCCACCGCCTCGCCATGCAATAATTCCGCAAGGGGCTCGTCGCAGAATGAGCCCCTTGTCGCATACCCTGAAGGAGATATCTGATGAAAGTCTACTACGAGAACGAAGCCGATCTTGGACTGCTCAAAGACAAAACCGTGGCGATCCTCGGCTACGGCAGCCAGGGCCACGCCCACGCCATGAACCTCCGCGACTCCGGCGTCAAGGTTGTGGTGGGCCAGCGGCCCGGCAGCCCGAACTACGATCTGGCCAAGGAGCACGGCTTCGAGCCGGTCAGCGCGGCCGAAGCCGCCGAGCAGGCCGATCTGGTCATGATCCTGCTTCCGGACCAGGTGCAGGCCAAAGTCTTCAAGGAGGACATCCTTCCCGGCCTCAAGCCCGGCAACGCCCTGGCCTTCGCCCATGGGTTCAACATTCATTTCAAACAGATCAATGCCCCGGCCGGAGTGGATGCGATCATGATCGCGCCCAAGGGACCGGGCCATCTGGTCCGCCGCACCTACACCGAAGGCGGCGGCGTGCCGGCGCTGATCGCCATCGAGCAGGACGCCACGGGCAAGGCCAAGGACATCGCCCTGGCCTACGCCAAGGGCATCGGCGCCGCCCGCTCCGGGGTCATTGAGACCACTTTCCGCGAGGAAACCGAAACCGACTTGTTCGGCGAACAGGCCGTGTTGTGCGGCGGGCTCTCCTCCTTGATCCTGAACGGCTTCGAAACCCTGGTCGAAGCTGGCTACCAGCCCGAAATGGCCTATTTCGAGTGCCTGCACGAAATGAAGCTCATCGTGGACCTCATCTACGAGGGTGGTATGGCCCGCATGCGCTACTCCATCTCCGACACCGCCGAATACGGCGACTATTCCCGCGGTCCCCGCGTGGTGAACGAGGAGACCAAAAAGGAGATGAAACGCATCCTGAGCGAAATCCAAAGCGGCCAGTTCGCCAAGGAGTTCATCCTGGAGAACCAGGCCGGGCAGGCGCACTTCCTGGCCATGCGTCGGCAGTGGGCGGAGCATCCCATCGAAGAGGTGGGCAAAAGACTGCGCGACATGATGGGCTGGCTGAAAAAATAAAGCGATTCCAGCTTAAGATCACGTCTTGCTCGGCGTATCGACTGAATTGACGCCGGTATCATCTCGTTCCCGGAAAGAGCCCCCGGACCACGGGCGGACTCTCTCCGGGAACGAGAATTTCTACACAAAAGCATCAAGGCTCGAACCGGCGCCGGCGCCTCCGGAGTTCGCTTCTTCGCCGCCTGGAGCAACGCTGATGCGAGCGCCTTGTGGCGCGCCGGGTTCGATCGCAACGGCTTTCGCCTGATCCCGGACGTTCTCCTTGGCCGCGTCCGCCGCCTCCTGCGGCGTCGATTTTTCGTCGCCTTGCTTCTCGGAGGACGTCTCTGAGGCGGTGTTTATTTCGCTGATGGCGTTTTCTTCGGAGTCGGTCCCATTGCGCTCGGCCGCCGTTTCCTCGGACTCTTCGCGCTCCTTCTCCATCCGCTTTGCCTCGGAGCTGGCGACTTCGTTTTCCACCGCATCTCCGACCGCCCGACTGGCTTTCCGGCCAAGGAGCCAAAGTTCGGCGTAGTTGTCTGACCTTTGGGACGAGTAATAGTCTACGATTCCTTGCATTTTGTCTTGAAATTCATTGCTGATACGAAGGCCGGTCAAATGGGCGTCAATATACTTCGAGCGGGTGTAATGCTGCTGGACGAAGTTGCCCTCCATGAGATTTTTGGAGGAACGCTCCATTGGTTCGACGTTCTTCGCCTGTTCCGATGCGTTCGGCGAAAGACCGAAGGAAGCGCTCCGGCCGTACTCCGCGCCGCCTGCAATCTTCATAAACACCTCTCAAAAACAAGAGCGATGTAAAAGAAAGTGTTGATGTTCTTATCGGCAGTCGTGGCAGCCAACTTTAAAGGGCAAAAAAATGTGCCGGAACGGTTGCAATCCAGCTGAAAAATGAACACGTTATCGGCAGTCGGATCTGGACGACGCACGCCGCATGCAGCGGCGTGCGCTGGTTGCGAGGGGGTACGGAATTGTCACCAGACCTTTTTTACAAATTTTCTCCGGGCTGCTATCGAAAAGAACCCGGTATGCAAAAAAGCTGAATTTGCATATCCGTTGAATGTTTTCCGGACCTTATCTCGCGAATCTGTAGCTCATGAGAGGAGAACAGCATGTACGCCTCACGTCGATTGGCGATCTTCGCCTTGCTGGCCCTAATCACCTGCGCAGTCAGCGCCTGCGCCGCGCGGCCGGCCGCCGAACTCACGTTTGAAAGACAACTCGGAGCCGCCAAGGGCAAACATATTCTCGAAGTCATGGAAGACAGCGCCACGATGGACCATGATCATGGAGTGCTGTACTACTTGGCCTTCGATCACCGAGAGCAGGATGGAACCACGTTCAAATATTACTTCATCGCGTTCTTTCGCTGCTCCTGCGGAACCCTGTACACCACCGACGTGACCATTACCACGAACCGGCAAGGCTTCATTCAGGATATCGCCTTTCATCCCGTCTACCCCGAGCCTGTCGCGCAAACCAAAATCAATTGATCCGAACGGCGCGGCGATGCAGCAGGCTGCACGCCGCGCCGCCC
>JASGMV010000087.1 GCA_030156255.1 Desulfovibrionales bacterium | reverse complement strand
AAACGCCCCGCCTTTTCTTTCGCCGCCCGTCAAGCAAACGGCCGGCAGCCCTCGATTGAGCCGCTGCGCCCGAGAAGAATCAGCACTGCCGGTCCTCCTGGACGTGCGGCGCGAAGCCTGTCGCGTATTCGGGCCTGCATTGCGAGGCGTCGCACGTGGCCGCGAGGGTTTGCACCTGGTCCAGGTACGTCTCGACGTTGGCCAGATAGAACGACAACGCCAGATTGAATTTTCGACCCACCAGTCCTTCGATCAGCAAAAGGCTGACCTCTTTCTCCCGACGCAAGACATACTGCGACAGCAGAAAGACCTGACGCTCATCCGGGGTCATGCATTGCAGAAGCCGTTTCAGGACGATCCGGGACCGCGGCTGGTGCATCCAGAAATAGAGCATGTCCAGAGCGTTGACGATGACCACTTTTTCGAGGTCGCTCTGCCGCCCGGAGATAACGGCCAAAAGCTTCTTGGGGGACTCCAAAAGCTCCATCACGTTGCGCCGTGGGTAGAGCATTTCCAGCTGGGTGTAGGCGTCGAAAATCTGGGAAATCTTGCAGGACAGGTCGCGCATGCGAAGTCGAATGTATTTTCCCCTGTCCGCAAGCCCTTCGATCACTCCGGCGACGCAGTCCGAGGCCAGCTTGGAGATGATCGCCGCCCACTTCTGAAGGATCGCATCCACCGCCGCGACCCCGCACGCCCCGAGAACGGCCGCGGCGGCGGCGTTGAACAGAATAGCCAGCGGGACGGAGAAAACGCTACGAAAGAAATTGCCGACCGCCGCCCTTCGGGGCAAGCCGCGAAACGTATTATGCCCGAAAATATACAACCCGTTGACGACCGCCATAACCGTGTACAGGCAGGTCGCGTTGTTGCCCGTATTGATGCCGAAGCCTTTGTCCAGCAGCAAGGTTTTCACCAGATAATCGAGCAACGGTACGGAGAATCCCGTCCAGAGCAGCGAGTCGGAAACGCGCTCCCAGGAAACGTAGCTGCTCCACTTGGTCAGCGGCGAACGCTTCAGCCCGCCGCAGCCGAGAACCGACTGAATGATATTCCTGGCGCCGGTGATCCCGAACCAGATGAACGGTCCGAACCAAGCCAGCAACCACCAGTCCTTGGTCAACTGGAACGTGGCCGCGGCCGGCGCGAATCCCAACAAAATCTTCAGCACGTTCTTGATCGTGCTGTTCATGTACACCCAATAAAACGCCAACCCCCGGGGACTCAAGGACGACGTGAAGGCCACGCTCCTTCGGCTCACCCCGCCAAGGGTCCGAATGTTGCGGCGATTTTCCGGCGCAACGTAAAATCGCTCCTTGACCCAACTCAGGCGACTCTCCCCGCCCTGATGCAACGCATCGAGAATCACGCGCAGACGAGAACCGAGGCCTGAGGACAGTCCTCCGCCGGGGCTGTACGGAGCGTAGGTGCGCCGCATCGCGACCTCAACGGCTATGGGCAGCGCCATCCTCGCGCGTCCGCACTCTCCCTTCAACTGGCGGCGGGCCTTTCCCGGAAGGGTGTCCGTCACCACCAACCCCATGCCGTGACGCCGATCCGACTGTCCCGTGGAGTCGCTGCCGATGCGCGTCCGCAAAGGTTTCTTGCGGTAGCGCGCCAAAAATCCCGGGATATCCTCCAACAGCCTCACAAGCCCGGAGTGAACCTCCCGCCACCCCGGATCGTCTTCGCTTTGCAGTGCGTTGCAGGCGTCGCGCACCAGCCGTTTGAGCTGCACCGCGTTGCCGGTGTTGATGATCGCCTGTAGCCTGAGGGCCGAGGCGTAATCCACCTCCATTCCCCGCTCGTAGGCCCTCAGATTGAAGACCTCCAAATGGGTCAGCCGGCCGCGGCAGACGAAAAGCAAATACAACATGTCCTCCACCCGCAAATCGACCATATCCAAGGATATCCAGCTGGACGGATGCATTTGATGAATGCGCTCGACCATCTCCTCGGGCTTCAGCCGTCGCAGCAAGGGACGGTCCTCCATGGATCCGGGGATGAACGGGTTGGGTAAATCAGGATTGCGCTCCGGCTCCAGCCAGCGGTCGATAATTTCCTCGGCCAGGCCTCCGGCTTCGGCGCTTTCCGCCGCGTCTTCCTTCAACTGCTCCACCATAGCGGCCAAGTAGTAGCCCAAGTGGTGGATCGAGGGTTGGCCCACGCCCACGAACTTCAAAAATTCTTTCGGGTCCGCCTCCGGAAGCTCCACGCCGTAGCACGCTCCGATCTCCTCGCGAAGCGAGGCGTTGAATTTTTCCAGGGCCGACCATGTATAGGATTGCTGCTGCTTGGAGGCCTCCATTCCCTGCCGCATGAATTCGGCCGTATCCGGCCGGGCGAGAAAGGCTTGGAAGTCTTCGTTGTTGGACACGTCGCGAGGCGTCCACAAAAGCTTGATGTATCGGCCGCGATGCTCCACGCGCAGCTCGATGCAGATGCGCACCGAGACGCCCATGATCTCGGCGGCCTCCAGCAGTTCCTCGGCCGCTTCGACGGACACGTAATTGTAATAGACCACCGTGAGCTTGCGCAGCCCCTTGATCCAGGCGTCCATGATCAAGTGGGTGGGGGACTTGCGGCCTTTGGTGTTGGCGTCGTGGACGTGGTCGTCAAAAGCAAGTTGGCTCCAATCCTCCGGCATCTCCAGCAGATGGAACCGCCGCAGATGGCTACGAATGATGCGGGGCTTGCCGGAGACGGCCCGGCGAAAATCGTGGGCCAGCTTCAACTGGCGCAGGGACCCTCGCGGCGCCCGCACCAGGCTCTTCATGATTTCAAGCAAAACGCGAGCCGTGTTGTTCAACAAGGAACTCTCGGCTGCGGTGAGCGTCTCATTTTTCAGAGCGCGCAAAGCTCCCAGCCGGTCTCGGGCCTTGCCTGACTCCAAGGAGCCCAACAAGTGGATGACCGAGTAAGCAATGCGCAACCCTTTGGTGGCGGCCATTTCCTTGATGCCGCGAGGATGAAGATACGGCCCCAGCACCCGTTTGAAGCTGGAATACCCTCCGCGGTCGAGCACATCGTTGACAATGGCTAACAGCTCGTAATCCTGAGGATCGAACATAAAACGCCCCGCAAGGGGGCGTTTCTCCGTTTCTTCTCTCGGCAACGGATTGGCCTCCTGAGTAAGCCGCTTCGTGAATCAGGCGAAGAGCTCCTTGATTTGCACCAGAACCGGCATGGCCGACCAAATCAGCATCAAGAACAACAGGACGCTGGCGACCACAAGAATAACGCCGCGTTTCCAACCGAGGTCGCACCCCTTGGCCAGGCCTGCGACGGCGATAAACAGTCTCCAGGGCTCCGTCAACAACCCCAAGGCTGGAACCCAAGAAAACAGCAACGTCACACTCGATGCATATGCAAACACGGCGAACATTTTGTCAAATCCCACGCCGCGGCCGTATATCATGCTTTGCAGCATCCAGGCCAAGCCCCCCATGATGAACGGAATGGCCATGGCGTTGGCCAGAAGGATGAGCGTCAAGGGGACGGAGCGCCCATAGACATAGGTAAAGCTCACCGCGGCGTGAAACACCGCGGAAATGGCGAGAATCTTCAAGGGCGCCCTGATCCCGGTCAGGGGAATCTGCCCAAAGAAGCGGTGCGGCTGCCGAATGAGCCCGGTCACTACATTGAAATAGCCCAGGCTCTGCGGCGCGCTCTCCACGGTTGTCGAGGTCATGGGATGCTCCTTGTTCAAAAAATGTCAAACCGTTGCAGGCCGACCAGCGTCATCACGATAAGGGACAAAATGAAAAAGAAGGTCCGCTCGGTACGCTTGGAAAAATATATCTTGCCGCCTTCCACCTTGAATATCTTCGGCTTGCTCGTCTGATCCATGATCTTCTCCTCTTGGGCCCGCGCCCGCCCCGTGGGGCGGGCGCGAGGGTTAATGGGTTTTCGCCACAGTAGCTCAGAAACCTGGAAGGTCGCCGAAACCGCGAACACCCCAATAAACAGCGGTCAACAGGATGAGGACGACATTGGCCAGCACCCAGACCGGAATGCCCACGCGCAGGTAGTCCTTAGGCTCCAGGTAACCGCTGGCGTAGACAATGGCGTTGGGCGGAGTGCCGATGATCAGACAATACGCAAAGGACGATGCGATGGCCGTGCTCATGGCCATGAACGGCAGATAGGTGGTGCCGGGATGCACCAGGCCGGCCATGTTCAGCGTAATGGGTCCGACCGCCGCGGCGGCGGGTCCGTCGGCCATGAGGTTCGTCAACACGGCGGTAAGACCGTTGGAGGTAAGCATCAGCGGCAGGCCCTTGTCCATGCCCAGAGGCGCCAGAGCATCAACCACGCTGCGCGCCAGCCAATAGGCCGCGCCGGAGCTGTCCAGCATGCGGCCGAAGCAGATGGCGCCGGCGTACAACCAGACCACGCCCCAGTCCACACGCTCCTGGTAGTCGCGCCAGTTGACCACACCGGCCAGCAGATAGGCCACGGCGCCCGCCACGGCGATGCTGCCGATGCCAAGCCGCACCGGATAAATGCCCGCATTGTAAAAAGCCTTTTCCGTGAACCAACCGAAGACCATGACGACAAAAATGATCACGGCCCAAATTTGCTTGGAGTTCCACTTGCCCATTTTGCCGATTTCAGACTCAAGGTGCCCCATAGCCGGAGCCAACGACTTGATTCTCGGCTTGAAGCGCATGTTGATCAGCAACCAGGTCAGAGGAATCATCACGAACAGGAACGGGAAGCAGTAGGTCACCCACTGGAAGTAGCCGATATCGAACCTGAACATGTCGTTCAGGTAGCTGATCATGATGACGTTGCGAGCGCCGCCGGATGGCGCGCCGGGGCCGCCGATGTTGCAGGCCATGGCGATGGCGATCATCAGCAACTTGGCCAGCTCCTTGTCCTCCGGGATTTCGTCGGTCAAACTGTTTTGGTAAAGCAGCATGCCGATGGGCAGAAACATGGCGGCCAGGGCGTGGTCCGAAATGAACGCCGCCAGAGGCGTGATCACCAGGAAAAAGATCAAGGTGATCCATTTCACGTTGGGCGTCGCCAGCTTCTTGAACATCATCAAGCATAATCGTTTGTCCACTCCGGTCTTGACGAAGGCCGTGGCGAACATCAACGACCCCATGATGAACCATGCCGCGTCAGACCAGTATAGTTGCGTGATGGTGCCCGTCTTCACCACCCCCGTAAACACAAGAATCATGCCGATCATAAAGGCTACGCCGGGCAGGGGCATGCACTCCGTGAGGAAGCAGAAGACAACAAAGACCATCATGGCGATGGAGACCTTGATGCGCCATGTGCCCGTATCCGCCGCCTTCTTCTGGGAAGCGTTCAGCCCTTCGTAGTCCAGCTGCGTCATGCGCAGATCAAAAGCCCGCTTCATCAGCGCACTGTATGCATCCGCAGTAAGATTCTCCTTGACCCAGCTTGACGCCCGCTCAAAATTCTTCTTGTCGGAGGTGATCTTGTACTTTTTGGCCCACTTCAAGTTGCGTTTTTCGAAACGGACCTTGCTCAAAGCGCCCATGCGCAAGTTTCGCTCCATCATCTCGGCTGCTATCAGTTGCCACTGCTCGGCATCGGATGGATTGGTTTTAAATAAATCCTCCGTGATCATGCCGACGACAGCTTGCGTCCCAACTTGGTACTGGACGCCAACTTTCTGCATGGATTTCGGTGCAGGAAGGATTAAAATGAGAAAAAACAAGATCACTGGAATGATGAGCAACTTCCAGTTGACGTACTTATCGTATCCTGTGGCTTTCTTCTTTTCCGCCATGGTTTGAGCCCCTTTCGGTTTCAAAGCCTCACGCTCGGTGAGTTCAGGTCCTGGTCAATATCGCGACCATTTCAAAGAACAGTTCCTGCTCACGCAGAACGCCGACAACCTTATCGTTCTCAATGACCGCCAAACGCCGCGCGTTGTGCTCGTACATGAGGTCCGCCGCCTCCATGAGGTTGGCGTCCCAGGCGATGGTCAGGGGAGGGTCGGACATGACCTGGGAAACCGGCAGGTGGGCGATTTCCTTGAGTCTGGCCGAGAAAAGTCCGCTCCAGAAGATGCGCGAAAATTGCCAAGTGGTGATGGCGGCCTGGCTGCGGTAGGTGGTGTCGGAAAGATACCCGGGCCGAACGGCGTTGATGAGCTCGGCAACCGCCGCCACGCCGATGATCTTGGAGTGCTCCATGATCAGCACGGAGCGGTGCCCGGTCTGCATCAAGCGGTCGGTGGCCTCGAAGACCTGACTGGCGTCGCGCAGGGCCTTGACGGCCTGCTCCACGGTGGCGGTGGGTTCGATGACCGCGTAATCCTCCAGCGGGATCATGAGGTCGCCCACCCTCTTTTCCACCGGCTTGCCTTCATGCTTGCCGTAGGACACGGCCTCCTTGATCTTCGCATACAGCAAGTCGCTGTCGGCTGGCTTGCTCAGGTAGTCGAACGCGCCGATTTCAAGGCACTTCCGGGCGCTTTCGCTGTCGCCGTGCCCGGTCAGCATGATCACCGGGATGCTCGGTTCACGCTCCTTGATCTTTTTCAAAGTCTCGTGCCCGCTCATCCCCTTCATGCGGATGTCGAGCACGATCACGTGCGGCTTCTGCGACAACATCTCCATCGCCTGCTCGCCGCTTTCGGCCATGATGGTCTCAAAGCCCTTGCGGTCGAGGATTTTGGCCGTGGTGGTGCGAAACCGCTCTTCATCATCGACCATCAAAACTTTAATCTTCCCCGCCATGGGAACCTCCTTATCCTCTTGCTTGCCGTCTCAGTTTATCGCCCGCACTGTGCGGAGCGAATTTTCTTTTCACGTTCTTGCCGCTTTTCAAACGCTTCCTCCACTTTTGACAACATATCTTTCATACACACAGGCTTCAAAAGATAATCCATAGCCCCCAACTTTAGTCCTTGCACGGCGTCATCATAACTTGCATGTCCTGTGACAAGAACAACTTCAATCAAAGGATGCGCCTTCTTAATCTCGGACAAAGTCTCCAAACCATCCATTCCAGGCATTTTTACATCAAGCAAGACAACATCGACTTCACATTCATCCAACAAAGCCAATGCGTCGCGCCCATTGCTTGCCGTTGCAACATCTACATTCAACCTTTCGAAAAGTCGCTTTGTGGTGGACAAAAGCCTTTCTTCATCATCCACCAACATGATTTTGCGCCTCTGCATAGGCCTATCCCTCGTTTCAAATGAAGAGGTCGCCGCACCGCGCAAGGCAGCTGCGTCAACACTTTTGGCAAGGAACAAAAGCAAGTCCCGTACCACACATAACTAGCTGACTTAACTCAATTAAAGCTGGCAAGGCCTGGCCAAAACCTCGCAAGGCAAAACGCTTTCCCGCAAAACGCGGTCGCATCGCGACAACACCGCAAACCGATGCGGCGCATCGTCGAGGATCTGGACCGCCGCGCGAACCAGCCTGAAGATATTGGGAGAGTTCGAGGCGCGCAGGATGTGGTTCGCCAAGGCGAAGCGCGAGAGCTATGAATGAGGTGAAGGCAGGCTTCATGGAGCATCGCTGAAAACGCCGGAAGCGTTTCAGGCAATGGCGCCGGGGGACGAAGTCATGGAGCGAGGAAGCTCCGAGGCGGGCGCGGGAAATGTGGGCGGCGCCGTCCTTGACGGGCGGCGCCGCTATGTAGTCGCCCCGCTCAGAGCGAAGCGTTTCCGTTCAAGGCGAAGCCGGTCAACCCTTTGCCGCGGCGGGCAGGCGAATGACGAACTCCGTCCCTTCCCCGAGTTTGCTGTCCACCTGGATGGAGCCGCCCATGGACTCCACCAGTCCATAGCACAGGGACAATCCGAGGCCCGTGCCCTGGTCGCTGGGCTTGGTGGTGAAAAACGGGGTAAAAATCATGGACATGGTGTCCGTGGACATGCCCGAACCATTGTCTCGGACCCGGATCAAAACCTCGCCGGCCCGCCCGGGTTCGGCGCGGAGCTCCAATTCTCCGCCCTCGGAGCCATGGCGCTCCACGATGGCGTGGATGGCGTTGTTCACCAGATTCAAAATCACCTGTTGCAGCTTTCCTGGGTCGGCATGAACGTCCGGAGTCTGAGGCGCTGCGCCGACATTGAAATTCACACCGTAAACCTGCGCCTTGCGGCGGACCATGGCGGCCGCCTCTTCGAGATACGTTCCCAAATGGATCGTTTCCTCCCGCGTCTGCTCACGCCGGCCGAACTTGAGAATGGCCTGCGTAATCTGCGCGCAGCGCCCTATCTGAAGGCGCAGCTGCTGCACCACCTCGCGCAGTTCGTCCTTTTCCGCATCGCCCGCCGGTTGGCCGGCCAGCGTGGTGTCGTTGAGCACCATTTCCAACAGAGAAATGTCCGAAGACATGACCTGCAGCGGATTGTTGATCTCATGCGCAAATCCCGCAGTCATCGTGCCAAGCTCCGCCAGTCGCGCAGCCCGGGCCAGCTGGTCCTCCAGCTCCCGGCTTCTGCGCTCGGCGACGCCCAACATGTTGCCGACGCGGCGGCTCAACAGCAAGGCCGAAGGAATCACCAGGACGCCGCCAAAAACCAAAACAGCCAAGGTGTAAAGCCGGAGCGTGGACAGCTCCCCGACGGCGTCTCCCAAGGGCTGGCGGACGACCAACCGCCAGCGGCCGTGATTGATGGGCGTCACCGTGAAGAGGTCCTCCCCCTGGCCTGCGTCCGCCGTGACGCTCACCGTTTGGCCGGAGGCAGGATACAGCTTCGCCGCAGGGTCTTCTTCGAGCAGCCCGGGGCCGTTTCTGGACCTAGTCTGAAGCACGCCGCGGGAATTCACCACGTAGGCCTGCCCTCTGCGCCCCAACCGCAGGGATTCGACCAGTCGGCCGAACGCGTCCGAATCTATGGTCGAACGCAGCACGTCCCCGCCATTATCGCGCGCGGCGGCAGTGAAATGAGGCTGGTCCCGGTACCCCAGGTAGACGTCGCTGACGAAAGCGCCCTTGTCTAACGCTTGATTTCGCCAATCGCAGTCGCCGTAATCCTTGCCTCGCAAGTCGAAGGGACCGGCGTAGGCCTTTTGGACGCCGTTCGGCGTGATGAACCCCAAGTCCTGGACTCCGGTCTCCAGTCGCTGAAGCTTCTCCAAAACGCCATCCAGCTTCGCCTGATCGGTCAATTCCGCCTTGCTGTACGCATCCAAAACAAAATGCAGGTCCCCCAATCGTTCATCGAGGAACAGATCGATAATGGTTGCGTGATCTTCCGCGATTCGCTCCATCTGGGCTTGCGCCGCGTGGCGAATGATCTTGCTCATCGTCCAATCGCCAAGCAGCATGATCACCAGAATGGGAAGGACCGGCACGAGGATCATTCCGAGAAAAACCAAGCGCCTGGCCTGGGTATGGAAACTCAACATGAAAAGCTCCCTTTGGGCGACGCAGTCGTTAAGCACTACCCGTTCGTCGAGCAAAGCCTATGCCAGTATGAAATTGCGAAACTTCGACCTTGCAAGCAGGCTCTCTCCGTGCGCTTTCCGGCGCAACGGGGAGAGAAGGCGACGCAGAATCGCGCAACGAACGCCTCTGGACTTGCGCGAAAAAGACAATCACAAAAGAATACTTCAATTTCAAGGCGATAATTGTGCAACAATCGAGAGGTCCATTTTTTGCTCAACGACAATCTATAAGGTTGCAACAACCATGAAAAATGAACCGCCGAAACTCATCTTTCGGGTAGCCAAAACCCTGGCGCCGGTTTCGCTGATGATTCTGCTGGGCTGTTTGGCGGGGCTTCAATTTTGGTTCAACAACCAACGGGAGCAACAACGCAAAGAGGAAGTCGCCGCCAGGGCGGAGCAAACGGCGCGCAACCTGGAACAATTGTTCGAAACGTGTCGCCAGGACTTGCTTTTGACCGAACCGGTCTCCGCCAATCTGCAGGGCCTCGCCTCCCGGTTGTCCCGGCTGCGCTGCGTTCGAGGTTTCCCGTATAGGGCCTTGCTGTGGATTCCCGACAATCCGAAACAGCCCGTTCTCGTCGCGGAAGAAAAAGATTCTTTCGAATTTCCCCTCACCGAGCTCGACCCCATGCTGCAGGACCAACTGGCTGCGTTTCAGAAGCGCCTGGCGGGGTCTCCGGGCGATGCGGCGTTATTGGGTTTTGGAGGGCATGGCCCGACCAAGGCGCTTCCAGCGTCTACCCCGACCGTTATCCTGTTTGGCCTGCGGCGCAACGACACGGCGTCCGGCGCGGGGACGCTGGCGCTTTCCCTGGACGCGCGGATGGCCCGAAACGCGCTGGGCCTCTTACCAAAAGGCGAGGGGAGATTCCTACCCGAGGACGACAGCAGAGTCGCGTGGTTCGCCGACGCCGACGGTTGGATCATGTTTCAGTCGGGTCGGGCGAACCAGACCCTTGGCCCTTTGGAAACCTATCTCGCCAGGACCGGCCTGAAAGGCACGCTGGGGCGTCCCGGACACCCTCGCGCCTTCCGCCCTTCGGAAAGCCATCTGGAGTTTTGGCGCGTCATCGCGAACCTCCGCACGCAAGACCTCGCTGCGACGCACGGATTCCCCATCGCCTGGCCGTCCCTGGAGGGCCGCACCGCCTACGCGCCCGTGCAGCTCAAAGACGCCGATGGTTTGCTTGCGAACGTCGGCATAGTGGTGGCGACGGACCGCAATCCCGTCACGCTCGTCGCCGAAACCTTGCCGCTCGCCATTCTCCTGGCCGTGATGTGGGCGTCCATGTTGCTTCTGAGCCTCGCGCTGGTGCATCAGTTAGCCGCCAGGCCCTTCTCCGACCTCTCCAAGTCGGTGTCGAACATCGATCCGCCAGTTCCAGCGGACACCGTTCCAATCCCCCAGTCATGCAGGGAAGCCCGCCAACTCGGCCAAGCGCTTCAAACGCTTCTGGCGCGCATGGAGCGGCAAGACCTCGCCTGCGGGTTGAATGCGGAAATGCTCATGGCGCCCGCGGACATCGCCGAACCCGCTCGAGACGACGACCTGCCGGAGATCATCGGTCACGCGCCGAAGCTTCAGGCGCTTAAAACGGACATCCGAAAAGCGGCGGCGGCAAGCGCGGATGTGCTCATCACCGGAGAAACCGGCGTCGGCAAGCAACTCGTCGCCGAGGCCCTGCACCGACTCAGCTCCCGCGGATCAGGACCGCTGATATCCGTCAACTGCGGAGCTCTTGACCAGAACTTGCTGCTCGACGTCCTGTTCGGCCACGTGCCGGGCGCCTTCACCCAGGCGATCAACTCCCGCAAGGGAGCTTTTGTCGAGGCGGACGGAGGGTCGCTGTTTCTGGACGAAATCCAAACCTCTTCTCCCCATGTCCAACAGGCCTTGCTGCGCGCCCTGGCCGAGCGGCGCATACGCCCTCTTGGCGGCGACGAGGAGATCGAGGTGGACGTGCGCATCATCGCGGCCAGCAACGTCGAGCTGCCGAGCCTTATACGGTTCGGAGCGTTCCGCGAAGACTTGTTCTACAGGCTCAACGTGCTGCATGTGCGCGTCATGCCTCTACGCGAGCACAAAGAGTCTCTGCCCATTCTCGCCGCGCACTACCTCCGCCAGGCGGAAGACATCGTCGGCAGAGGCCCGTTGCGCTTGAGCCACGGCGGTCTGCAAAAGCTGCTGGCCTACGATTGGCCGGGAAACATCCGGGAGCTGGTCAACTGCGTGACCCGCGCCGCCGTCATGGCCGAAAGTAACGTCATACAGGCTCATGAAATCAAGCTGGACGACGAAGCTCCATCCTATTTCCTGGCGCCGGCCAGCGACATTCTCCCCGGCGACGCCCCATCGGACGCCGTAGCGTTCCGGCCCAAAGACGTAAATAGCGAGCAACCGAGGAACCAACAGAGGCAGCCGCAGAGCAAGCCCCCCCCATCCACGGAAGCGTTCTTTAATCCGCGCCAGCGCAAAGCACTTCCGGAGATCACGCGCCGCAAGGTCATCAGCCGAAAAGATTACCAGGAAATCATCGGCGGCCATCTCCCGACGCGCACGGCGCTGCACGACCTCCAGGATATGGTCAATCGGGGGGTCCTGACCAGGAAGGGACGCGGGCCGGCCATACGGTACGAGATCACGGAGAACAAGCCAAGGCTGTCGGCCTGGAGCAAGGAACAGACGTAACCCGGCGCGCGCCTCTCACGCCGCAGCCCCTTCGCCTCCTTCCAAAAATTCATGGCGCATGCGCGATTTTCAATCCCAACCGACCGGAATCCAAAATTTTTCGCCACAACAGGAAAATCGCGCAAGCTGGAGACCGCGCATCCCGCGATCCGGCAACCGGAAGGCCACGCGCCGCCCCCGGAGCATTTCGCGCCGAAACGACTTGTGAACGCAAAAGCGGCGCCTCAGGGACTATAGCAGCCCATTCAAGCATCGACCTGATAGAAAATTGTTGAAAAGTGGGCCAAGGGAGGAGCTTTTTCACCG
>JASGMV010000086.1 GCA_030156255.1 Desulfovibrionales bacterium | reverse complement strand
ATAACGCCGCAACCAACCAGCAGCGATGAGTTTTGGGAGTTTATGTGGTGTGATGGACAACATACACGGGGAGGATGGGTTTCTACATCCGTATGCCCGGATCGTCCAACAAAGTGGAGTGATTTTCCTACGAGCCAACGGGCATCGTCGGATACGGTCATCGATTTAACACCACAACTAGGAGTTGAAGGCGTTGGATATGTAGGAAACCACACCGGCAGCTCAGCCTACGTTCTCGACATAAAATTCGGCAACATAATTATTGACACTGTTGGTGTGGAAGACGCTTAGGAGGCGCCATGTCCCAAGGGGTTATTCAACCGGAACTACAGATCATCGGCAGACAAAATTTCACGTTGTACGGGAAATTCCACCGCGCCAACGTGCTGGACAAGCAGGCGACGCGGGAAGCTCTGGGGATCGTCACAGCCGAAACCAGGGCCGGCTACAACATCGTGATTGACGAATCTGCTGAGGGTGGCTGGAGGTATGAGGCGACGCAGACCGTAGACGATCTGCGAGAGACGCTGGTGGCGCAGGTGAAAAGCCGGGCCTACGCCCTGCTCGCGCTCACGGACTGGTACGTCACCCGGCAGGCGGAGACGGCGGAGGCGGTTCCGGCGGAGGTCACGGCGGCCCGCGCCGCCATCCGCACGGCCTCAAATACGAACGAGGCGGCGCTCGCGGCCATCGCCGATTACGACGAGATGCTGATTTGGTCGGCGATCTGGCCGGAGTAGGAAGCGAGCACGATGATCGTCGTTCCTGTATTCTCCGCCGCCAAGCCCAGAATTTCGCCTCGTCTTCTGGACGCGAACAACGCGCAGATCGCGGAGAACTGCGATTTGCAGCGCGGGACGCTCGCCCCCCTGGCCGGCCTCGGGCCGGTCGCCGTCATCGACGCCGGCGAAGGCGACGTCCGTACGATCTACAAGCTCCAGAACGGCGACTGGAGGTGCTGGACGACAGACGTCGACGTGGCGGAGGCCGCAGTCAACGACGCCAACAGCCGCATCCACTACACCGGCGACGGCTACCCCAAGCAGACCGACGCCACGGGCGCCGTCCTGCGTCTGGGGCTTCCGCAGCCGTCCGCCCCCCTGACGGTCCAGCTTTCCCCCGCGTCCCCCGCCGATGACGCCGAAATCGCCCGCAGCGCGTCTTACGTCTACACCTTCGTGACGGAGTGGGGCGAGGAGTCGGAGCCGTCGCCGCCGACCGCCGTTTTCGACGTTTACGACGGCCAGGATTGCCTGCTGACGGGCTTCGAAATTCCCTCCCTGCCCGGAACGTCCATTTCCGGCTACCGCATCTACAGGCTCAACGCCGGCGAATCCACGGCGGAGTATCAATTGGTCCCTTACTCCGATGCGGCCGGCGACATGCCGGCGGACCAGACGAGTTTCACCGACGACGTCAAGGACTCCGAACTGTCGTCGGAAGTCCTGCCGACCGAAGGATGGAGCCGCCCGCCGGACGCCGCCAAAGGGCTGTTGCACACCGGGAACGGCCTGTTCTTCTGTTTCGACGGCCGCACGATCTACGTTTCGGAGTCGTTCATTCCCTACGCCTATCCGACCGCCTACACGCTGACCACGCCGGCCGACATCGTGGCGCTCGGCCGCTTCGACCAAGCCGTGGTGGTGCTGACCCAGGCCCATCCGCATGTGATCCAGGGCATCGACCCCGAATCGCTGTCCATGGACAAGATGCCGTACAATCAAGCCTGCGTCGCCAAACGATCCGTCGTCAACGCCCCCCTCGGCGTCATCTACGCCTCGCCCTACGGCTTGTTCCTGATCGGACCGGAGGGGCCGGGGCTGCTCACCAGCAGCGTCTACACCAAGCGGCAATGGGCCGCCCTGCATCCGGCGAGCCTTATCGGATTCTACATCGACAATCAGTATGTGGGCTTCTTCTCCGGGACGAACGCGGGCATTGTTTTCGATTTCGAGTCCGGAGACGTCGGAACGATCAAATTCACGGATCGCGTCGTGTACGGCGGGCATATCGACCCTGAGGACGACTCCCTCTACCTGCTGACAAACGACGGATCAACGTACCTGATCGAACAATGGAAAGGTTCGGAATCTCCTCTTGTTTGTTTTTGGAAATCAAAGGAATTTTTCTCGTCCGTTCCCATGAATCTGGGGGCGGCGCGCATCTACGGCGAACAATCTCCCGGAGATGCCCTGAATTTCACGACGTATGCGAACGGCGAGCTTCTTGACGCGATAGCCGTCACGGACAACAAGCCGTTCCGGTTGAAAAGCGGGACCAAGGCGAACGACTGGTCGTTTTCCGTTTCAGGAACGGCCGAAGCCTACGAAGTCCGCATGGGCGCAAGCATCGGAGAACTCCAGAATGGCGTCTAAGAACTCCGGCTCCACGAACATCCCGGCCGTGCCGACCAGCGTTGACGCGGCGACAAGAACGTTTCTGTCCGCCGTCAAGGAGATCCTGGAGACGATGCAGGGCAAACGCCGCGGCTCCGGCCTGGAGGAGGTCGTGACCTTCGGAGACCTGAACAACCTTGGCATTCAAGGCAGGCCGGACAATATAGGCGACGACGCGCTCTACGACTTCTCCAACTTCCTGCGGAACTCGAATCCGCCCAACCCGCCGCGGGACCTGGCCGTCGTCAATTCGGTCGTTTCCAACAAGCTGTCCTGGACGAATCCGGCCAACAACGCCGGCGACATCAGCCATGTTGAAATCTGGTGCGCCTTCGGCTCCGAAAGCCTGTCCGACGCCCTGCGCGTCGGCGTTGCGACGGCTCCGACCGCCACGTTCACCCACACCGGCCTGAACACCAGGATCGCGCACGCCTATTGGATCAGGACGGTCAACTGGTCCGGAATGTATTCCTCGTGGGAGCCGGCGACCGGCGGACATGTCGTCCCGGCGGACTCCTCGGCGACCATCAACGATCTCCTCGCCACGCTGACCGACGATGCGCAGTATGAAACGCTTCACAAGATCGTCGCCGACTCGTTCATGGTGCTCCAGCCGAGCGCCGGCCTGACCGAGCCCAGACCCGTGTTCACGGTGGGGACCATCGACGGCGAGGCCGCCGTGGGCGTCAACGGCGACGCCATTGTCGACGGGGCGATCCTGGCCAGGATGCTGGACGCCGACATCGTGACCGGCGCGTTCCTGTCCGCCTCGGCGCAAATCAGTCTGGGCCTGAACGGCCTCATGCGCCTCGCCGAAGGGGCGAGGCTGCTCGCCGGCGACGGGAACTTCCTCCTCGACACGTCCGGCGGGACAACGAAAATCATCATGGGGCCGGACGCAACGATAGGCGAAGATTATGGCGTTTCCGTCACCTCGGACTACGTCATGCTGTCGGGGAGCGACATCGAGTTCTGGCGGTACATGGACGGCGCGCAACGCCTGTTCAAGTCCATCAAACGGTTCGAGACCGGGTGGTGCGCCAACGGGGCGACCGTGCTCCTTCCGGGGTATTGGGAGTCCGAGCCTCAAATCCACTTGTCGCCGCGAAACCTGACCTGCTTCGAATCGGGATCGCCATCGGTCAACCAGGCCCTGAACATGCAGGTGACGGACATCTCCCTGGCGGACGGATCGTCCTACCGATACCAGTTCACGGCGAACGCCCGGCTCATCATCTCCGGCGGAACGGCCGACGAGGAGGCCGGCCTGTCCGGCTCCGTCTCCATCGAGGGAGGAACCGCCGCCACGGCCGACTTCACCACGGACAACTATTGCACCGGCGCGACCATCCGCTATCAGGTCAAGGCGGTCAAACCGACGGCCCTGGCGAGAGAATACTACTACCGCACGGCAACGCTCAAAGTTTACGTCGACGGATCGGAGGCCGGGAGCAAAACCATCCCCATCGGCAACACGGTGGACTTCGTATCCGGAACGATCACGGTGTCCGGACTGCCCTCCGGCGTTCACAACATCCACCTGACGGCCTCGGCCGTGGACGCCGTGGGAACGTTCGCCACCGGCGCCACCGGGTACGAATACAGAGAGGCCTCGGCGGAGCAGTCCTACGGGATCACGGCCACGGCGAACGTGTACATTCCAGAGTACAACACCGGAGCCCGCACGGACAGCGATTCGGTCTCCTTCACGCCGCCCACGGCCCCTCCTCCCTCGGGAGATGATTGGGAGCTGTACGAGGCGGTCTATACGCCGATCGCGTCTTCAAGCTGCTCCCTGGACTCCGGCGACCTCGCCGGATGGATGTTTTCCTGCTCCCATGACTGCACCCCCGACGGGACATATGCTTCCGCGCGGGGCGCCGGCGCCATTACCGCCAGCGTGAGCGCGGACGGCCATTCCACCCACCACGGAAGCGTGACCTCGTCGATCACCCTGCACTCCATGAGCGCAACCCTCAAATATCGCCGGCTCATGCTTGCAACCGACTCCCTGCTGACCGCCGTGGAGTTTTCGACCATTTCCCAGGAACTCGAGTCGGTGGACGTCCTCGCCACCGGAACCGTGAACTATCTGGCGGCGGCGACATGAATCCGGTCTACATGCACCCCTACGTCGAAATCGACGGCGTCCGCACCTTCCCGGACTCCTTCATCCGTTGGCTGTTCGAGGAGGCCGAACGCCAGGAGCGGGCCGAGTGGATGTTTTCCAGCGGGTCCGTGGACAATCCCGAAACCTTTCTTGATGAAATGAAGCATTACAGCCAGCTTTGGATTCTCAGCGGAAGCCGCGTCTTGAACGGCGCCGGAAGCGTGATCGGCTTCTCCTGGCTGAACAACTTCCACGGGCGCAGCGCGGAGGCGCACTTCTGCGTCTTGTGCAAGGACCGCGACATGGCGCTGCTTGCCGGTAAAACCATGCTGCGAAGCTGGCTCAACGCAGCCTCCGGCGGCGAGTACGTTCTCGATGTCGTCATCGGCCTGACGCCGAAAATCAACCGCGCGGCCGTCCGGTTCGCCAGGGACCTCGGCATGGTCCGGGCCGGGGAAATCCCGCACCGGTGCCTCTTCGCGCGCAACGGAAAAACCTACCCCGGCGTCTTGAGCTACGCCACGAGGAAGGAGGTCGAAAATCATGGGTGGATCGGACACCAAAACCGTTAACGCGACGCAATCCGTGGACTCGGAGAGTCAGCGGAAAATGGCGGAAATCGCGCAGCAGAACCAGGACATCGCCAACCAGCAATGGGGGCTCTACCAGAATGTGTTCCAGCCCTACGACGAGGCCATGATCCAGGCGAACATGGATCTGCTTCCCCAGCAGAAGGCGCTTTCCCAGGCGCAGCTCGAATCACAGCTCGCTTTGAACCCGCTTTACCAGCAGGCGACCCAGGCCGGGCTTGAAGAGATGCTCAAGGACATTGAGCTGACCCGTCCGTTGAAGGAGGCCCAGGTCCAATCCCAACTCTCGGAAATCGAAGCCTCCGATCCGGCGATGCAGAAATTCTACCAAGAGGCCCTGGAAGGAGTGAACGCCGAAGACCGCATGGGGCAGGCCACGGCGGACGTGGCCGGGGCCTACAAGGACGCCGACGCCGTCACGCGCCGGGCCATCGCCCGGACCGGCGCGAGTCCGAACGCCGGGCAGTACGCAAGCCTGGCCCAGGACCTCGCCATGGAGCGGGCCAAGGCCACGGGCGCAGCCCGGACCAACGCCAGGACGACGGCGGAGCAGGAGAACTTCGGCCGGTTGACGACGGCCATGGGCGCCCGCGGGTCCAACGACCTCGCCGGCGTCGGCAGCACGGCCACCGGCGCCTCAGGGGCGTCTTCGCAAGCCAACAGCATCCAGAACTACGGCGGCTACAATATCTCCAACCCGGCGGATCGCATCAGCAGCATGTTCAACACGGCGCTCAACGCCACCAACATGGGCGCCACCCGTAATTCGACGCAGGACATGGAATACAAGCAGAACCCCTGGACGGCCGTGGGGCAGATCGGCGGAACCATGGCCGGCGCATGGGCCAGCAGCAAGCAAGGAGGTTGATTATGGGCTTTCTGGAAGGATTCGCGGATGGGCTCAAAGACGGGACCGAGATAGGCGATATCTGGAGTCGGCAAAAGCTGGCGAGAGACAAGTTCGAATCCGGCAACCAACGCGCCACGAGCGCAGAGCAACGGGCCACGGAACAGCAGGATTGGATGCGCGATGACCGGGACGACGCGCAGAAAAAGGCCGAGGAGGCGAAACAGAAGGCCGAGAATGTGGCCGAAGGCGCGCGCATCTTCGGGATGCGCGACTCCAAGCGCATGACCCTGTGGGCGTATGGAAACAGGTTGATCGACAGGGACATGAAGCTGCAGTTCAACCAGGACAACGGCCTGGACGTCCTCGGCGCCGACGGCAAGACGCTGCGCACGCTGACCCCCCAGAACATGCTGATGGCCATGAACTCGTTCGCCGGACCCGAAGCGGTCAACACGGGATTGAAGGCCGTCATGGAGCACAACCAACGGCTGGGCCAGATTCAGGCGTCGGGCGACCAGCAGCGGGCAACGTCGCGCCAAAACGCCGAGTGGGACCTGGAGAAGGACGCCAGACGACGCTACGCCACGAGCCAGGACCCCAAGTGGGTCACGCAAATGGGCGACAGAACCGTCGGCGTCTCCCCCACCGGCAACGTCCGCGACCTCGGGCCGGCGCCGACCAGGACGACAAGCGCCCAGGACCCGTTGAACGCGGCCAAGGCCCGCGTGGAGCTGTACGGCAATTCCCTGCCCAAAGAGAAGGAAACCACCATCACGGCGTCCGGCGTCACCGACCGCGACCTCTCGAGGTCCCAGATCGCCAGGAATATCCTGCAAAACCCCAACTCCGGCAAAGAAGAACGGAGCATAGCCCAGGCTTACCTCGACGCGAATCAATACTACGCACGGATGCTGGATGCGGTGCGGCAAAGGGCCGGCGGAGGAGCCCCCTCGCCCTCGGCCACGGGCGCCGCTCCGGCTCCCGGCGTCGGGCAGGCGCAGAACGCCGGACAGATGGGAAATCCGTCCACGGCGCGAGTCATGCAAATCCTCCAAGGAGCCAAGGTCGGAGAAGTGCGCGTGATCCCGGAGACAGGGCAGAAGGTGCGGTTGAACTCAAATGGGAAAGCCGAATTCTATGGTGTTCGCTTGAAAAAATGAGTCCAAAATGAACACCATGGCTAAAATTGAATTGAACAGATTGTGTTTACTCCTTTTATTCGGTGTGTGCTACAATCTATTTCGACAGAAAAGAAGGATACGTTGCCCCCGTTTGGATGATGTAACGATTAAATATACGTGCGACCTCCACGATATCGCCACTGAAATACGCTCGCTTGACCGCCTTGGATTCTCCTACGCGCACAAGCCAATTCTGGAATATAGGGTCAACATCTTGTTCCAAAAATTGTGGGCAGATGGGAGCTATGGCTGTAGCAAAGCGGTAATAAATCAAGGAAGGATATGTTGCGCCGGTTTCCTGGACGTAGCGGTTGAAGATATGGGCCAACCGTTTGACGTCGCCTTGGGCGAACGCCTGTTGCACGGCCTTGTCCAAGCCTTCGTATTGCAGCCACGCCACGAACTCCGGGTCTTTGTCCTGCTCCCTGAACTGCGGACAAAGCGGTGCGATGGCCTCGGCGAAACGGTCGTATTGTTCACGAGAATTACGGACAAGTTCGTCAGCCTCGTCCAACACAATCCATTCGCCTTGCTCCGCTCGCGGGGTGGATGGAGACGGTCCTGGGCTCTCATCCAACACAACCCATTCCCCTTCTTCTTGTGGGGCGGGAGCCGCGGGAGGAACGGAAACGGGCTTACTCGGCTGTCCGTAACCGTATTCCTTGGCGAGGTAGTTTCGAAATTCTTTACTGAAGTATCCAACCTTTTGTACGGATTCGCGCGAGTTATACTCGTTTAATCGGTCAGATAGCATGTCAACCTTAGTACGCAGACTCACCACTTCTTCGTTGATAAATTTATCGAAGACCTGCCGCTTGACGTCCTCGGGGTCCACGTCGGCCTCGACCGAGCAGGAAACTTCGAGGGTGTCGCCCTTGGGCGTGAACTCGACCCTGGCGGGTTTGAAAGGAATGAACGCGGCGGAGAACAGGCGCAGCTCGTCCTTGTCCAGGGCGAGGTCCTTCACGGTGGACGTGGACTCCAGGTACACGCCGGCCTGCTCCAGAATGGCCCGCCGGGCGCGGTCCAGGCACAGCCTGCGCACGCCGTCCTTGCTGTCCTTCTCGCCCATGACGAGGGTTTCGGACGCGGTGAAGGTCTTGGTCCCGGCCAGGGCCGGCGACGCAAGCAGCAGGCAGCAGAGGGCGAGAATGGCGATACGCATGGCGGATGCCTCCAAAGGCCTGCGTACCACTCCCGGGGGCGGTGAGGCAACCGGAAGCGCTGGGAGTCGGAGGGCGCCTTTAGCGTTCTTTGTACACGTCGCGCCGGTTTCCGATTTTGAGAATCAGCACTTGCCGGATGTCGTCGGAGATATCATAAATGATGCGGTAGTCGCCTACGCGGACGCGATAGTTTTTAGATTTGACCAGCCGCGTCAAACCTGGAGGGCGAGGGTTTCCAGCCAATCCGGAAACGGCGTCGGCGAGACGGGACGCGATTTCGGCGGGCAGCTTTTTCATGGCCTTGGCCGCCGGCATGGTGAACACCACCGCATACATGGATTACTGCATCTCCTGACGGAGGTCCTCCCAGGAGATCGTTCCTTCGGTCTCGATGGAGGCCAGGGCGGCGGCGACGTCGCGCTCATCTTCGATTTCTTCGGCAACCGGATGCGGCTCACCGCGAAGCTTCTTCCAGCGCCCCAGGAATGTTTCCAGGCGGTTGTCATTCAACGTGTAGGCTGTCCATATCATTCGATTGAGAAACTGAAGATTCCCAGGATCAGCTTTTACTGCTCGAAGAATCCACGAGAACGCCTCGGTTCTAAATCCCATAATTTCCAGCGAAGAACCGTAGTTAAAAATATAAACTACGCCTTCGCCGGAAACGGTGATGGCTCGTTCGTGGTAGTCACGCATCTCCCGTTCGTTTCCCTTGATGGCGGCGATCATGCCCAAAGCACACAAGCCCAAGGCTGGATCCGTCTTCTTAGCATCCCGAGCCTGCTTGGAGTAATTGGCAAGCTCCACCTCGCTTATCGGTCCTTCTTGGTACCGAACGCTCAAATCAATGATCAACTGAAACCCTGCTGGAAGGGGGGTAGGCATGGTCACGGCTCCTTCTTCGCGAGACACAGCACGATGATAGCAATGCTGTCAAGAACATTTTTCCCTGTACCAAGAATAAGCATGTTCGGCGCCGATTTCAATCCGGCCGCGCCAAAAAGAAACCCCCGCCGAAGCGGGGGCGTGAGGATCAATGGCCGGCGGCGGCTACATTTCCAAGACGTGCAGCGAGCAGCGCGTCACCTGCTCCAAGGCGTTCACGGCGTCGTCGATGACGCTGAGCAGAGCCTCGTTGCTGGAGCGCAGCCAGGACAGCGCGGCGGATCGCTTGTCGTCCTCCTGACGGCAGGCAGCCAGGCATTCGCGCCCCATGGGGTCCATAACGTCGCGGCCGTAGGCTTGGTGGACGTCCCAAAGCTCCCGATGGATCAGCTTGAAGCGATGCATGGCGCGCCGTACGCCGTCGGCGATTCGCGCCTCCTGTTCTCCGGAAGGCAGGGCCAGGGGGGCGCCGAGGACCTGCGCGTTGGACGTTCTCGCCCGTTGCGTCCGTACGATCTGCACCTGCACGAACTCCAGGGCCTTGGGGATGTCCTCGGTTCGGATGTCCTCCCACTTGTCCACCCCGAGGAACTTGGACACGTCGGCCCGCACCTTGGCGTAGTCCCGTTCAACGGGCTTGGGCAGGTAGCGCGTCTCCACCAGCAGGTTGCAGGCCTCAATAAGGGGCCGGCGGTCGGCGATAGACGAAAGGATCGAGCCGGAGCGCACGGCCCTTCCCTGGGACCAGTAAGACCACAATGCGTCATCGCACTCGTTTTGAAAGATGATGACCGTTTCTCGAATTTTTGGATTCACCTTTTCGGGATGGATGGAGGAAAAAAAGGCGGGAAGTTTGCGAACGGGCATGCAAAGGGTTTCCTGATCACCTTGCTTCGAAGGTGTGACGATAATCGTCACACCCCAGCGAGATTTGTTCGAGGAGAGCTTTGTGCGCTGTGGCGACCACGCCATTCCCATTCCCTCCACGATTGGACGCATGGGGGTAAAAGGCTCTCCCTGGTGCTCGATCAGAAGCAAATTTTGACCGTAAAAAGGAACCTGGGAAGGGACAAGGGCAGACGTACCAGCCATGATGGCCTCCTAGATTTGACGTGGGGAGCCTCGACGCCTGACAAACAAAGAGGCTCCAGACTTGTCAGCGGTCTAGGTGCCGCCCCCATACCTCACGATACGGAGAGTCTGGAGCCTCGTATTATCGCCCGAACGGGCGCGAATACGCTCAAAAAACAAAACCCTCCCACAAGGCCGGAGGGCGGCCTAGATGCTGACACTTTTCGAATGCCCGAAAAGATCAACGTCGTCAAGACAGATTGTACCCTATGGGAAAAAGAAGAAATAGACTTGACTGTTAAGAAAAAGGCGGGATTAAGCCAGGGGCCGGCGGTCGGCGACGGTGGAGAGGGCGGGAGACGAGGGCAAAGCTGGTTGAGGCTGCTGCTCTCGAAGCAGGCGCGGCAGGTTGGCGAGCCAGAGGCGGACCTCCTTGGCCCGATCCGTGTTGGCGAACATAGTCACGAGATACGCGCCCGGTTCGTCGTAAACCTTGTGCCTGCGGGCCTTGCCGTCAACCGACTGCAAAACGCAGTCGGTTGTGTGAGGCGTGAGTTCATCCTTGTGGCGGGTGAAGATGCTGGACATGCCTGTCCTGTGATTGCTCATCCCGAGAGCGCGTCCGAGGTCACACCCGGCAATCCATCTCTTCCCTTCATGCTCGTAGATGTGGATAGGGATGTCGTTGAAAGTCTCAGTCGTTGCGGGTACAATCGCTTGAGCCATGGCAACCTCCTATGTAGGTTGTTTGTGGTTAGGCCTCGGTTGAGCGTTGCAGCGCTCTCCGGGGCCGCTTCATTTCTTCGGCGGTTCCGCCGGATCCTCCTTCATCAGGCGCTCCATCTCCCTGATAAACAACTCTTTGACCGTCACCCCCTTGGTTGCAACGTAGATTTTCAGCCGGCGATGGAATTCCGGGTCCAGTTTGATCGTGAGTGTTTTGAACTCGCTCATTACACTTCCATAATTACACACTTACACAATGTCAAGCACAAAAAAGCCTTTGAAAAGAATTGGCCGGATCAATCGTTTAAAGCCCTTCCTGACTCGAGAGCAAGAAGCTTGGCAGTAAGGTTAGAGACCTTTTTACGAAGAATCTCATTTTCTTTCCGTAGAGAAGAACGCTCTTCCCTGAGCGAATCAATAAGATGGGCCGTTTCATCAAGCAGGATAGATGCCTCTTTAAAAAGACCGCTCAGCTCTCGGAATCGTTTCGCTCGGATTTTAAGCTTTTCGGTAGTGTTTTTCAATAGTTGCTACACTCCTGAGTCCGACCACGTCACAAAATGGCCTACCTTCCAAGTCCAATGTTTTGAGAAAAATTTGAAAACTCTTCAAACTCGCCACTCCACCTATCAAAGACAAATATTCCTGCTCGATGGGCAACAACATCGTACCGGAACATCCATGAAAACCAAAGGACCAGGGCGATCAAGACGACGAGAAGCGTTTTATTTTTCATAATGGACCTCCAAATTCACTCGATACCCAAAGAGAAATGCAGAGGCAATGTCAGATGTAAATTCGATATGGACGAGCAATACGCATGGAACGACATCAGGTATTTTATTAGGAGAAGTCAAAGATTGTGTCAATACGTTGGGCAACGATACAGCGTTATGTCAAAAATATCAAATCCAAGCATTCCTTCTGTCACAACTTTGTATTGCCTTAATTCGTTGACAACAACAATGATTTCTTTGTATCCAAGATACGTTGAAATAAATTTAGGCTCAAAACAAAACTTATCAAGCTCCGTCTTATATAGTTCTGTTGGGAAGTTGTTGCAGTCATATTTGTCGCCAAAATCATAACAACTAACGGGGTACACTTTTCCATGATAAACAACGACGCTACCTTCAATGTTGTCTAGTACTCCAGGGTATGCGTCGCATGATATGGAGCTCAATCCAAGCATCATGAGGACTGCAAATATGCCCCTTGCCATACCCATATGTCACCCTCAGCTTTAATTTCCATTTTTAGCGTTTCATAGCAGCCAGCATGGGAATATTCTGAAAACACATAACGCTTTTCATTTTCAACACCTTGACCGGGGTGGATGTCAAGGGGCTGGCAACCCCGCAAATCCAACAGAGCAACCGAAAGATCGCCGAATGAGGAAAGACGATGACCCCTTACTTCGACAAAGAATTTCGCGACTGGTACGAACCGGGGACATAGGTAACACAAGAAACCGGGAACAGGGGTAACACTCTGGGTCACCGAGGAGGTGACCGATGCCTTGGGAAGAGGTGAAACC
>JASGMV010000085.1 GCA_030156255.1 Desulfovibrionales bacterium | reverse complement strand
TCCTTCCAAAACTTTTATTTGTTGTGTTTTACCAACGTAGTAAATTTAAACACGTAAAAGTTTTTGGGGAAGGGAGGGGGCTTGGGGGAGGGAAACCCCTTTTTGAAAAGAGGGGTTTCCCTCCCCCAAAAAATCCGTCACTTCAGCCCGATTTCTTCATCCGTCAGATAGCAGGCCGGGTCTTGGGCCCAGGGGTCGCCGTAGTAGGCTTCGGCCCGGGCGCGGAAGTTGCCGCCGCAGATGGGCAGGTACCGGCATTTTGCGCAACGGCCGCCCACGTATTGTTTTTTGTCCTTGAGCTTGGCCAGCAGTTCGATATTCGGATCGGGCCAGATTTCGGAGAAGGGCCGCTCCAGGACATTGCCGAACACGTGTTCGCGCCAGAACTGGTCCGGGTGCACGGCGCCGTCCCAGGAGATGCAGCCGATGCCGCGCCCGGAATTGTTGCCTTCGTTGAAATTGAGCAGCTTCATGACCTCTTCGGCCCGCGCGGGGTCTTCGCGCAGCAGGCGCAGGTAGAGGTAGGGCCCGTCCGCGTGGTTGTCCACGGTGAGGACTTCCTTTTCCTTGCCCTTGTCGAACAGGGCGCGGGTGCGGTCCATGATCAGGTCCACGACCTTGCGGGTCTCGGCGTGGTCCAGGTCCTCCTTGATGAGTTCGGAGCCGCGGCCGGAGTAGACCAGGTGATAGAAGCAGATGCGCGGAATCTCCCGCTCTTCGAGAATGTCGAACAGCGTGGGGATTTCCACGGCGTTGCGTTTGTTGATGGTGAAGCGCAACCCCACCTTGAGGCCTTCCCGCTGGCAGTTCTCCAAGCCCTGGAGGGCCTTCCGGAACGCGCCCGGGACCTTGCGGAAGGCGTCGTGCACGGCCTCGCCGCCGTCCAGGGAGACACCCACGTAGGACAGCCCCACGGATTTGAGTTCGCGGGCTTTTTCGCGGGTGATCAAGGTGCCGTTGGTGGAGATGACCGCGCGCATGCCCTTGCCGACTGCGTAGCTGGCCAGCTCGATGAGGTCCTTGCGGACGAGCGGTTCTCCGCCGGAAAAAAGCATGACCGGAGCGCCGAAGGCGGCGAGGTCGTCGATGATTTCCTTGGCCTGGCTCGTGCTGATTTCGTCCGAGCCGTCGGGGTCCACGGCCTGGGCGTAGCAGTGCACGCACTTGAGGTTGCAGCGCCTGGTCATGTTCCAGACGACCACGGGTTTTTTGTCTTTGGAGAACTGCAGCAAATGGGAGGGGAGTTTGCCCGCCTCGCGCCCGTAGCGCAAAGCGTCGGAAGCCTCCACCGCGCCGCAGTAGAGTTTGGATATGCCGATCATGCTGGTTGTGCGCTCCTTGTTGTCGTCGAGTGGCGAGAGATAGCATAAAAGGCCCCGCTTGAACAGAAGCGGGGCCGGGCTTGATTTTTTGAGAATAAGGCTCCGAGGCCAGGCGTCAACACCGTTGTCGCCGTGCTGTCCTATGCATTGGCTCGCAGCTGGCGGCCGGGCGCTTTCGCGGTCGTGAGGAGATAAAACGCGATGGAGCCGAAAATGACCGCGCCGCCGATGAGCGTTGCGGCCGGCGGTTGTTCGTTGAAGAAGAGAAAGGCCCAGATCGGCGCCAAGACAGCGCTGAGGATCGTGAGGGTCGCCATTTCGGCGGCGGGGATATACCGGGAGGAAAGCGCGTTCAACACCCGTCCGAGCGGAGCGGAGACGAGCCCCATAGCCGCCATGGTCAACCAGGTGCGCAGGCTGAATTGAGAGGGAGAGGCCGGAATGAACATCACGAGTGCAATGAAGAATCCGCCAAGCCCCACGACGGCGAGACGGCTCATCTCCTTGTAGCGTCTCCAGAGCGCGCCGTTCAGGGCGAGGCAGGCGACTGCGATGACGGCGAATCCGTCTTTGAAAAAACTTCCGCCCGTCAGTGAACCGCTGACCACGATAAAGATGCCGAACATCACTCCTGCAATGGCGAGCCACAGCGATTTCACCGTCTTTTCTCGGAGGAGAATCCACGCCGCCAGCGCGGTGAGAATCGGACGGGAGCTCATGATGAAGACGGTATTGGCCACGGAGGTGTGCTTGATGCTGAGCACGAACGTCGAAGCGCTGCCCATAAGGAGCAGCGCCGAAACCACGAGCGGCCAGCCGCTTTCCTTCAACGTGCGCGCCAAACCTCGCCGGTCGGTGAGCTGAATCAGCAACGCCATGGATATTGCGGAGAACAACCCGAACAAAAAAGCCGTGTCGGCCGCTCCGGTCCCGGACAAACGAACAAAGACCGAATCGAAACTGAGAAGAAGCCCGCCTCCCAAAGCCGCGAGCCGCCCTTTGCCCTGTGCGTCCTCGGGGAGGAATTTCTTTACGAAGGGTGGGGTCATGAAATACTCCTTTTAAAGAATCATACTGTCTGGTATGAATATGAATCCCCGCTGGGCTCTTGTCAACAAAATCATACCGCATAGTATGATATTCTAAAGGAAGGGATCCATCATGAGCAGGCTTGAACAGAAAAAAGAACAAAAGCGGCGAGATATCCTGCATGCGGCGCTGGAGGTATTTCTCAAGAACGGATACCTCGGCGCCAGCATGGACCAGATCGCCCAGCAGGCGGGGGTCACGAAGCAAACGGTTTATAGGTATTTCGAATCGAAGGAGATTTTATTCCAGGCCGCGCTTGAGGCGCAACGGGCCGAGAGCGGCGTTTGTTTCGCGGAAGCGTTGGACCGGGAGGATCCGTATGAGGCTTTGCTCAAGTTTTCATTAGGCTTTCTTGAGCGCCACTTGTCGGAGGCGCACCTGGCGGGCGTTCGCCTGCTGATCGCGGAAGGCCCCAGCGCTCCGGAGATGACCCGCGCGTTTTTCGCCGTGGGGCCGGATAAGACGGAGGCCCGCCTGATGCGGTTTTTCGAGACGAGGCGCCAGGTGGAGGACCCGGAATATGCGGTCAAGATGTTCTTGGGCGCCTTGCTCTCCATGCGCATGAACGTGCTCGTCGGGCTGCGGCCCGTTCCGACCAAGGAAGAACTCGTCCGCCATGCGAAGCGAACCGTCGATGCTTGCATGAAGTTGTTTGGTGGGTGAGGGGCGAAGGCAGCCCGCGGCCTGCGCCGGAAGTTTGGGCAGCGCCTTGAACCAGATCCGCCGGCGAGCATGCGTCCTTATGTCAGCGAGGCCACTGCATCCGCTCATGCAACAACCGCAGGATTTCCACTTGGCCGTCTCGTTCGCGGTACACGCAGACAAAGGGAAGACGGGGAACAACCAACTCCTTCGTTCCTTGGACCGCGCCGTCCCTTCCCAACTGCGGAAAAGAATCCAGAGACTCCACTGCGTTTTTGATTTGTGCGGCGACGCAGCGCGCCGCTTCCGAATTCTCCCGCTGAATGAACGCAAGCTGCGCCCGTAGGTCGTTCAGCGCAGGTTTGGACCACCGAGGCACGCCGGGCTACGCTCCGAATCGCCGAAAAACCGTCTCGACCTCCTCGGAGGAGGCGAATTCGCCGTTGTCCGCGGCCTTGATTCCTTCCTGGACTTTTCGCTTGAACCAGGCCTGCTGCTCGATGAAATTTCGAACCGCCGCGTTCAAAACCCAGTTGCGGCTGCGCCCCATCCCCTTGGCGATTTCATCCAGGCTCGACAGGGTTTCGGGATCGGTGCGAAAACTCGTGCTTTGAGTTGGCATGATGGCGCCTCTGCTTGATGTGATTCATTTGTAGTCACGATGAATTCTAAATGAATGCTTGCCGCATGGCAAGGCTCGTCCTGGCGGGAGTGTCTCCGCCGCCGTCTTATCCTTCCGGAATCCCCAGCATCTCGCGTTTTTTCACGCCGCGTTTGTTGATCCATCGCTGGAAGGTGTCCATATAGATGTAGACCACCGGGGTCAGGTACAAGGTGACCACCTGGGAGATGATCAGCCCGCCCACGATGGCCAGGCCCATGGGCTGGCGGGCCTGGGCGCTGGCGCCGTAGCCCAGGGCGATGGGCATGGCGCCGGCGATGGCCGCCACCGTGGTCATGAGGATGGGGCGGAAGCGCTCCAGAGCGCCCTCGAAGGCCGCGTCCGCAGGCGAGAGACGATGTTTTTCTTCGGCTTCGATGGCGAAGTCCACGACCATGATGGCGTTCTTCTTGACGATGCCGATGAGCATGATCACGCCCACCATGCCGAACAGGTCCAGGTCGCGACCGAAGAACTGCAGGGTCAGCAGGCCTCCCACCGCGGCCGAGGGCAAGCCGGAGATGATGGTCACCGGATGGATGAAGCTTTCGTAAAGAATGCCCAGAATCATATAGATCACGGCCACGGCCACGAAGAGCAGGAAGATCATGGACGACATGGACTTGGCGAATTCGCCGGCCGAGCCTTCGAAGGATGTCGTCACGGAAGCGGGCAGGTTCGTTTCGGCGAGTTTGTTGATGGCCGCCGTGGCCTCGGACATGGACCGGCCTTCGGCGATGTTGAAGGAGAAGGTGACCGAGGGCAGTTGCCCGGTGTGATTCACCTGGATGGGACCTGGCTTGAGGTTGAAATTGGCGATCTGGTCGAGCCGGATGAGCTTGCCGCTGCTGCTGGTGACGTAGAGCTGGGACAGCATGCGTTCGTCTTTCTGGTAGTTGTCGTTCACCTGCATGATGACCCAATATTGGTCCGTATCGCCGTAGATGGTGGAGATTTTGCGCTCCGAGTAGGCCGTGTCCAGGGCGTTTTCGACGTCGTAGGCGGAAACTCCGTAGAAGGAGGCCTTGTCCCGGTCGATATTGATCCAGACTTCCGGATTGTCGATCATCAAATCCGAGGTGACGCCGGTCAGCATGGGCAGCGTCTGGAGTTTGGGAAGAAATTCCGCGGCGACCCTATACAATTCATCCTGGTTCGGCGCCTGGACGGTGTACTGGTACAGGTTCTTGCTTTGCTTGGTCTCCAGCCGGATCATGGGCGGGTTGCTGAACCAGGCCATGACGCCCGGCAGCACGTTGGCCTGCCGCATGAGCTGCATGGCGGTCTGGTCGGCGTTGTCCTTGCGCTCCTTGGGAGGCTTCAGCATGGGGATGATGAAGCCCTGGTTGAGCACGGGATACCCTGTGACCTGGATGACGTGGCTGACGTTCGGATTTTTTTCCACGATTTCCCGGACCGCGGCCATGTGGCGTTTGTTGGATTTATAGGAGACGCCCTGCATGGTCTGGCTGAATCCCATGAGGTAGCTCATATCGTCCGTGGGCAAAAATCCTTTGGGGATGATGATGAAAAGATGCACCGTGGCGATGAGGATCAGCAGGGCCGCGAGCAGCGTCAGCCTGCTGTGGCGCATGGCCAGGCGCAGCGACCATTTGTAGCCTTCGGTCAATAGGGAGAACAGGCCGCCTTCCTTGTCGGCTTTGGTTTTAGGCCGCAGGAACCGCGAGCAGAGCATGGGCGTCATGGACAGGGAGACCACGCCCGAAGCCAGGATGGCGATGGTGATGGTCATGGCGAATTCGCGCAGAATACGTCCGATGACGCCGGCCATGAACATGATGGGAATGAACACGACAGCCAGGGACAGGGTCATGGAGATAATGGTGAACGTGATCTGCCGGGAGCCGTCCAGGGCGGCCTGGAACGGTTTTTTCCCCTGCTCCAGATGCGAGACCACGTTTTCGATCATGACGATTGCGTCGTCCACCACGAATCCTACGGACAAGGTCAGCGCCAGCAGCGAGAGCGTGTCCAGGGAGTAGCCGAAGATGTACATCAAGGCGAAGGTCACGATGATGGACACCGGAATGGCCGCGCCCGAGATCAGGGTCGCGGAAATGTTGCGCAGGAACAGGAAGACCACCACCACGACCAGGCCGATGGCGATCTTGAGGGTGAGAAGCACGTCGTTGACGGCTTCCTCGATGTATTCCGCCCGGTCGTAGACCACGTCCATGGAAATGGAGGCCGGAATCTGGGCGCGGATGGACGGGAGCATCTTCTTGATCGTGTCGACCACCTTGATGGTGTTGGCGCCTGGCTGCTTTTTGACGGCCAGGGTCACGCCGCGTTTGGGGCCAAGCCAGGAGCCCACTTTGTCGTTTTGGATTCCGTTGACCACGTTGGCCACGTCGGACAGGCGGACCACCGCGCCCTCGCTCTGCATGACGATGGCCGGCTCGTACTCCTCGGCTTTTTTCAACTGGCCGGTGGCTTCGAGAGTGGAGGACCGGTACGCGCCGTCCAGGGTCCCCACGGGGAGCATGACGTTCTGGTTCGCCACCCGGTTCATGAGCGTGTCGATGCCGACGCCTCGGGAGGCGAGTTCGCCCGAGTCCACCTTGACCCGCACGGCGAGTTTGGATTCGCCGTAGATCAGAACTTCGGAGACGCCGTCCACCATGGAGATGGTGTCGGAGACGAATGTCTCGGCGTATTCGTTGACTTCATAAAGCGGCAGCGAATCCGAGGCGATGAAGATGTACAGCACCGGATCGTCGGCCGGGTTTTCTTTGCTGTAGTAGGGCGGCTGCGGCATCTGGTCGATGGGCATGTTGCCCTGGGCCTTGGATATGGCCGCCTGGGTGTCCGAGGCGCATCCGTCGATGTCGCGGTCCAGGGAGAACTGCAGGGTGATGGTCGTCGACCCTTGGGTGTTCTGCGAGCTCATGGACAGGATGCCCGGAATGGAGGTGAACTGTTTTTCCAAAGGCGTGGCCACGGAGGCGGCCATGGTCGACGGGCTGGCGCCGGGGAGGGACGCCGAGACCTGCAACGTGGGGAACTCCACCTCGGGCAGATAACTCACCGGCAGGGATTCGTAGCCGATGACGCCGAAAAACAACATGCCGAGAACCACCAGCGTGGTCATGACCGGCTTGCGGATGAATCGATCCGTGACGCCCATGGCTTTTCCTAACCCCGGGTTGCGCCGGACGCGGTTTCATTGGCGGCGGGCGCTGTGGCGTTGCCGGGAGGGAGCGTCGATTGGCCGTCTGAAGGCCTCCGGGGGGCGCGCGTCTGGTTGGAGGCGCCCGCATCTTCTTCGTCCGGCCGCTCGTCGGGGCTTGGGGCGACGTAGTACGTCGCGCCGGGATACAGGCGCAATTGCCCGTCCGTCACGATCACTTCTCCCGCCTTGAGCCCGCTTGCGATAACGTCCCATTTCCCCGAACGTCGGGCCACCTCCACCGGGCGCATCTCAACGGTTTTGTTCTGCGGGTGCGCCACCCAGATGTATTTGCCGCGGGGGCCGAGGCAAGTGGCCTGATGGGGAACGGCCACCGCATTCTTCTGCTCGTAGAATTCCAGGCGCGCCTGCACGTAATTGCCGGGCCACAACCGGTTGCGTTCGTTGGGGAAATTGGCCTCCAGCCATATGGTCCCGGTGTCCTTGTTCACCGTGTTGTCGTAAAAGGCCAGCGCACCCTTTTCGGGTTCGTCTTCGCCGGGAAGAATGGCCAGCACGGTCAGCGGGGTTTCGGACTGGTGTATGTATTTTTTGATCTCCGGCAGATAGCGCTGGGGTATGTGGAAGTCCACGGCGATGGGTTGTATCTGGTTGATGATGACCAGTTCGTCCTCGTTCGCCTCGATGAGGTCCCCGACGCTGGGCCAGATGTAGCCCGACAGGCCGGAGAGCGGCGAGGAAATATAGCAATACGTGAGGTCGTTTTTCGCATTGGCCAGCTCCGCCTCGGTCATGGATATCTTGTCTTCGGCCGTGCGCATGTCCAGCCGCTTCTGTTCGTAGTCTTCCTTGGACACGACCGCCTGCTTGAGCAGACGGGAGTAGCGGTTGTAGTCTCTGCGGGCCTGCTCGTAGCTCGTCTTGTCGGAAGCCAGTTGCGCCTGAAGGGATTTGATGTTGGCCAAATAAGTGGAGGGGTCGATGGTGAACAGGGGCTGGCCCTCTTTCACGAACTCGCCCTGTCTGAAATGTTTTTTCTGTAAATAGCCGGTCACCCGGGACCGCACCGTCACCGACTCCAGCGTATTCACCTGGCCGACGGCCATGATGTAGTAAGGCATGTCCATGCTTGAGGCCTTGTCCAAGGCGACAGGCGCCGGCGGCGGTCCGGCGGGTTTTTCCTGCTTGTCGCCGCAGGCTGCGGTGACGAAAATACAGAGAGCCGAAAGAACAAGGAAAATCGGCCGGAGCCGTAACCTCTTGAACGGTGCGTCCATGCATCGAATCCTTTGCGGCGGCGTCGCGCTGGGCTGGAGATTTTTTCTTGGCGTGCTGCAGACGGCGGATGTTTACGTCTTAAAATTCTGGAGAAGCCATGTAACACTACCATGACATATTTGTTGGGAAAATGGAAGGGGCTGTTCTTTTATTCCGGTCGTGCGTTAGTAGTAAGTATTCACCCCATATTGATGCAGCTTGCACACTGGAAAGCCATTGCGGCGGGAGCGTTCTCCAGTGTGTTTGCGCGGATTGCTGCGTGCGGGCGTAAGTGCAGGCGGCCTCGCCGAAAAGTCGCGCCGACAGACCCGCCGATCCGGGCCATGGCCGGCAAGGCGGCGATACGCGCCGGGTCGCAAAAGCTCCGACGGCGCAACGTCAGAGCGAAAGGAGCTGCGCCACGCGCTCGGGGTCCAGGCTGAGTCCGAGGGAGGCGTCGCCCTGGGTGATCGAAGCCGAGACCTTTTCCAGGGTTTCGCTGGCGGAGCGGGCGTCGAGCGGCTGGTTAGGCGCCAGGGGCTTGGTGAGAATCACGTCCTGTGCGCGAAGCTCCGCCGAACCGGACGCATGATTGGCGTTGGTTGGCGAGCCGGTCCTTTTGGGCTGGGATTGCGGGTGGATCAACGGCGAGTTTGCAACTTGGATGCTCATGCGGGAACTCCTTGCCGGGTTGTTGCTGTGTCAAAGAGAAGAAGCAAGAATTGATCACAGTATGAAATATCTTATGTGTTCGGCATGTTAACATTTCGAACCGGAACGTTTGGCCGGGGCGGGGCGTTGTTGACCATGGCGCCTGCATGCCGTAGGTAGGTTCACAAGGTGAGGCATGTCCATTAAGTGGAAATATTTCATCGTGCTGCTGGCCTTCAGCCTGGCGCCGTTCCTGGCGGGGATGCTGGTGCTGAGCGACGCCACCAAGGATATGGTTTCAGCCGCCGGCGCCAAGGTGGAGGGGAACCTGACGGCCATCGTTTCCGAAGAGCTGTTGCGCAGCGCCCTGACTTCGGCCCAGGCCGTGCGGGACCAGTCCTCCGCCTTGGAGATGGCTTTGCAGGCCGTGGCGGTGGAGACCCAACGTCTGCTCGCCGAGCCGGCTCCGCCCGAGACGGCCAGGGTGTATTACTCCTGGGACTACGCCGACAACAAGACCGCTCCTCCTGATTTGCAGGCGGACGGCAAATATCAGCGGCCCAGGGATGACGGGGGATACGAGGCCATCCCCGTGAGTTTCAGGTATCCGGTCTTTCTGCTCGCGCCGGACGCCGATCTCTCCTCTTCCTACGTCGAGGGCGATATTCAGCGCTTGGCCCGCCTCACGCCTTTGTTCCGGAAGATTTTCGAACGGGTCAAGCCTTTCGCCGACCGGATTCACGTGACGCTGTACACCGGGGTTACGGTCATTTATCCCGGCTCGTCCGGTTATCCCAGGCGCCAGGACGCGCGCAGGACGGCGTGGTACGGCAAAAGCCTCGGGGCCAAGCCCGAGCCGGATTGGGCCAATACGGAGCCCATGGTCAGCACGAGCACGGGCAATATCTTGTTTTCCCTGACCATGCCGCTCTTGGACGCCAAGGGCCGCCCGGTGGGGGTGGCGGCCGTCGACGCGCCGGTGACCATGTTTTTGCAGGACAACAGGCTGTCGCTGCAGTGGTCCGACGCCATGCATTCCTTCCTGGTGCGGCCGGAGCCCAAGGACGGCGCCATGGGGTTGCGCCTGTTCGCGCAGAAGGGATACGCCCAGGAAGTTCAGGCCATCATCCAGGGAAAGAAGGAAACCTTGGACTGGCTGGACACTCCGGGGGACGAAGCCTCGGAGGCGCCTTTTGAGGCCATGATCGAGGATTTGGCGCAGGGAAAGTCCGGGACCGTTTTCGCTTCCTACGAGGGCAAGCCCGCCATCTGGGCCTACACCGGCCTGCGCGACGGCTACGGTTTTCTGGTCATGGCTCCGCGCGACGTCGCCCTGGCCGTGCCCGACCACGTGCGCCGCGTTGTTCAGGAATTGGCGACCCGGCAGATTTACATCATGCTGGTCGCAGTGGCGCTCATCGCCCTGGCGGTCGGGCTGGTCGCCTTTTGGAGCGCCCGGGCCGGATCCCGCTTCATCTTCGAGTTGTCCGAAGCCTGGCGCCGTCTGGCCCAGGGGGATTTTTCCGCCCGCGTGGACCTGAGAATGGGCGACGAGCGCGATCTGCTGGTGAAGTCCTTCAACGAGACGGTTCCGAAGCTCAAGGAAGGCGTTGAGATGCGCAAGTCCCTGGAGCTGGCGGAGGAGGTGCAAAAGAGCCTGTTGCCTTCCCATATTCCGCGTCTGAAAGGGTTCGAGGTGGCGGGCGAGAGCCGGTACTGCGACCAGACGGGGGGCGACTATTTCGACGTCTACAAAGAGGACGAGAACGGAAGCTCCAAGCTGTCGATCATCGTGGGGGACGTCACGGGGCACGGTGTTGCCGCTGCGTTGCTGATGGCTTCGGTCCGGGCCATGTTCCGTGCGCTCGCCACGCGCTCCGGCCCTCTGGGACAGCGGGTCTGCGCCGTGAACAAACTGTTGTCCCGCGACGTGCAGGAAAGCGGCAATTTCGTGACCCTGTTCTATTTGGAGATACAGGACGGAGGCGGCCGCATCGGTTGGGTGCGGGCCGGCCACGATCCCGCGATCCTGTACGATCCGGGGGCGGGCGAGTTTTCGGAGTTGTCGGGCAGGGGGCTGGTGCTCGGCGCTTTTGAGGACGCCGAGTTCGAGGAGAGCCAGGGAACGCTGAGCAATCCTGGCCAGATTTTGCTCATCGGCACGGACGGCATTTGGGAGGCGCACAACGAGGCCGGCGAGATGTTCGGCAAGCAGCGTTTGCGCGACATTGTCCAGCGTTTGGCGCACGACAGGCCCGAAGCCATCAAAGGGGCGATCCTGGAGGCGGTGCGCAAATTCCGGGGGCCCTTGCGGCAAGAGGACGACATCACCCTGGTGGTGATCAAAAAGCTGTAGGCCGCAGAGGACGGAGCGTTCAGGGAATCTCGCGTTCGCGCATCTGTACGGATCGGAACGACTGTATCTGGCGCTGGATTTCCGGCAGGCTGTCTTGCGCCGCCCTGTCTGCGCATGCGAGTACGAATTCCAGTTTTTCAATATCCCAAAACGAGACCTGCTGCGTGACCGGCGCGACCACGTGCAGAATTTCGTGGTGGTGCATGTCCACGCTGAGGGCGGACTGGCTTCGTTGGAGATGTCCCGCGGAGTGGCGGATCACGTGCATGAAACATTCGAGGAAGCCCGAAGGCTCTTCTTGATGGACGTCCGCGGCCGTCACCGCGATGATGATGTCCATGCCGCGTTTCACGGCCTCCATGACGGGCAGCGGCGAGCTGTAGGACCCATCGGCCAATAGAAGGTCCGCCAGGGGCAGCGGCGGCATGAGAGGGTACAGCGCCCCGGCGGCGTACACCGCGTCGGCGACGTATCCCGATTCAATGGCCGCAGCTTCCCCGGAGCGCAAGTCCGTCGCCGTGATCACGGTCGACGGGGTGAGGGCCTCCACGCAAAGGTCCTTGAAAATGCAATCAAAGGCCCGCCGCAAGACGTCCGGTTTATAGACGCCCGTTCTCAAGGAAAAGGTTTCCGGCGGAGTGTTCCGGAAGATGTCCTTTCTCTGGTTTTCGAACTCCATCAAGGCCTTGCGGGTGGTGTCGAGCAGGAAGAGATTCTTTATTTGATTCAGATTGTAGCCCCCGCTCCAAAGCGCGGCCAGAAACGCTCCCCCGCTGTTGCCGACGATAAGATCGACTTTGATTCGCTCCCTGGCCAGCATATCGACGACCGGTAGGCCCGCGAAGCCGCGAATCCCCGCTCCCCCGAGCACCACGCCGACTTTTGGCCGGCGAATGGGCCGTTGCTCGGTCGCCGTCGAGCTTTTCGGACGTTGTCCTGGAGGAGGGTTGCGACGCATGGCCCTGGCTCAGAAGGTGAGGATGAATTTGGGTTCGCTCTGTCGCCGCGGCGTCGGAGGCGGCGGCGGCGGAGGCTTCTCTTCGCCGTTTTCTTTTTTTTTGGCGGTCTGGTCCAAAAGCTCGGTCGCCTGAACCCAGCCTTTTTCACCGGTGCGGACGACCTTGACGCGCACCATGTCGCGGTAGCTTTCCAGCCAGATCACCGCTTCGCCTTGTTTCAAAATTTCCAGGATGGACTTGAAGGACCCGGCTTGCGAGTAAAGCCGGACTCCCTGCTCGGCAATGAGCATGATGCGAGGCTCTCGCTCCTCGACGGTTTGTTCGGACGCGGCGGGTTCCTGTTCCTGCGGGGCGGGGGGCTGCGGCTCGACCTTGGGCTGCCTGCTGGCGCAACCGGCGGTCGCCAGGAACAGGAGCAGGGCGAGCATGAGGACGGGATGGCGCATGCGGCTTCCTCCAGAGGCGCAATTGAATTATTTTGCCTTCTACTCCGATCTCGGCTCGGCTTCAAGCCTGACGCCTGTCGAAACGGAGAAAATCCTGACTGGAGGACGGGGCCGTGCAGAGGTTATGCGGGAGGGGGAAGAAGCCAGGGTACGAACCGGGGACATAGGTAACACAAGAAACCGGGAACATGGGTAACACTCTGGGTCACCGAGGAGGTGACCGATGCCTTGGGAAGAGGTGAAA
>JASGMV010000028.1 GCA_030156255.1 Desulfovibrionales bacterium | reverse complement strand
CGCTCTTCCGATCTAACCGCTTTTGCAAAGGGTGTTGACTAGATCAGCTTTCTGTCGCCGGGTGGGCTTGGCGGGATTCTTGTAGTGTGGGTCCCTCACGGGAAACCCGCAAGATCAAGAATCATGACAAGCCTACCCGGCGCTCCAACCCTTACGTTCCCAGTGGCTTCTCCCTGCAAATCTTCAATAATAACCTGTAAATGTTATCATTTCGGTGGTTAAACCGAAACTCACACTCTTTAAGGTGCAAATAGAAAGTGGATTTCGGCACCCCCTGGAACTTCATCAACCGACGTTTAGCAAAAGACCAAAACGACTCTATCCCGTTTATATGGTTATCTTTTAGTGCAAACTCGTTTTGGCCGTGTCGAATGCGATAGTGCTTTTTATAGCCGAGATCCACAAGGCCGTCATACCCTGAAAAGCAGTCCGAGTGGATCGTGCTTTCTTTCTTAACCTTTCCCTCTAATATTCCTTGAAGCACCATTCTTGAGCAATTCGGTACGATCTGCGTATACACGCGCCCTTGGCGCTGTAATATACCGAAAACAGGTGTCTTCTTTCGAGCGCCTCGCCCTCTGATCCCTCGTTGGCGGCGAGGCCCAAAGTATGACTCGTCCACCTCGATCAAGCCTTTCAGCGGCGAATCCTCTTCACAAACTTGGGCAATACGCTCCCGGAGCAGACGGAGGTATCTGTTCACGGTATTGCGGTCAAGGTTCGTTAGCGCCGTGATCTTCAATGCGTCTAAATCAAGGGCAAAATACCTTGCCAACTCCCTGAATTTCGCCTCCGAAAGTTTTGAACGAAAAATGTACTTATTACCATTTGGCATAACTAGATTTCTACCTCTTCTTAAGAGGCTAATCTAGTCAATAGCCAATTTTTATTGGGGAGCGCTCCATAAACTTGGGAACAGGATTTTTTCCTCTTCTTATGGATTGCTTGCTCTGGCTGGCTGTCGAAAAATTTATCGAACGCAGGCCGTTCAAAATGGTGAGATGCGAGGAAGTGAAAAAATCCAGGGCGCGCAGTGTGTTGCGTATACATAAGCGGTCTGGATTTTTTCGCTGACGAAGCAGATCGCTGTTTTGGGGCGGCCTGTGCTAGACGAGGCTTCCGACCGGAAGCATGGCAAGGCGCTGCAGGACTTTTCCGGCCAAAGCCAGGGACCGCTTGGCCGCGCCGAACTCCCGGCCCGTCTGGGCCAATCTCCAGATATCCCAAGGCTTGGCGAGAATTCTCCGGGCAAGGCGGGCGATGGACACGCCGCCGTCTTCAGTCGCGGCCTCCACGGCCAAGCGCGGCAGGTTTCGGCTCGCCGGATCGCTGACGGCGCGAACGCATAAGAAGGGCAGCCCCGCCTTCTCGGCGGCGCAGGCCGCGGCCGCGCTTTCCATGTCCACGCACAGGGCGCCCGACGCGCTGAACAGCTCGGCCTTGCCGTCGCTGGACAGAACGGGGACGGGCGATGCGAGTATGAGCCCCTTGCGTACGGGCGCCGCTTCTTCGCCGAAGAGGCCGAGCAAAGCTTCTGCGGCGCGGATCGAAGTCGGCGAGGGTTCGAAACGGGCGCCGGAGCGGTCGAGGATTTCGCCCGCAACGACCAGATCGCCCGGAAGCAGCGTCGGGTCCAGCCCTCCCGAGACTCCCAGGTTGATTAACAGCTCGGCGCCTTCGGCCGCGGCCCGGGCTGCGGCCCTCGCCGCTCTGGCCGGTCCGACGCCGGATTGAATCCACCGGACTGACGCCCCGCCCGCAAGACGCGTCTCCGCATGGGGGAACTCCCGGCCTCGCCTCCAGTCGAGACCGCCGCAGGCGGCCTTGGCTTCAACCGCCATGGCCACGATCACGGTCGCCTTCACGTTGCGTTCTCCCGTGCGGCGAGCGGCGGTGGTGTGGTGACGGAGACCGAGCGCCGGGCGCGCGGCGAGTGGAGGCGGGCGCTTTCGGCCTGCGCGGGCGGCGCGGCCGCAACATCGGCCCGTTTTTGCGAAAGGCCCTGGAGGACGATCACTTCGGGAAACTTGTCGGCGCCGCCGCGCGAAACGACTGCTGGGCGAGCCCGCTGTTCAACGGCGGCGAGGGGGCTTCGCTTCCCCACCCGGCTAGATCGAGCAGGCTTCCGCCGGTTGAAGCAGCCGGGCGCGGATGCATTGGAGAACCGCTTCCTTGGTCTCATGATGTCCATCAATTCCCAGCAGGTGCAGGCGAACCACGCCGTAAGCCATGGCCATGAACGACTTGGCCGCGGCTCTGGAATCCACCGGCTGGAAACGTCCGCTGGCTTGGCCGGACTCGATGGCGCGCTCCAGGGTGTTGAGCTCCAGAGTCGTGCTTTTCTCAACGAGGCTCTGGCAAGGCAGTTCGGGGTCGTCGCGCTTGAAGGCGCAGACCCTCGACAGGATGAGAAAATGATGGCGGTTCTTGAGGGCGAAGTCAACGATGCCGACCACGATGTCTTCGATGGCGGCGAGTTCGTCGACAGCCTGCTCGGTCGCGTTGCGCACCATTTCGTCATGGAGCTGATGGCTTTCGACGATGAGCGTGCGCAGCAGATTCTTTTTGCTTTGAAAGTGCTTGAAGATCATAGGCTCCGAGATTTCAGCGTGGCGCGCGATCTCGGAGGTCCTGGTTTCGGTGTAGCCTTGCTCGGCGAAAAGACGCAGAGCCGCTTTTAAAATGCGATCCTTGCCGGTCATGATTCTCCACTCTCGTCTGGCGGGCGTTCGCGCAACATGCCTGTTTATGCTTTTGCGCGAGATTGCCTTGCTTGAAAGCCGCGCCTTGCAGCAGAATTCGCGGCTGCGATCGCAGCACGGCCTCCCTTCGAATACGTAACACCGTGTCGCTTCCGCGCGTGCAACGAGCGAACGCGACGTCGATGGGTCTGCTACGCAATAATTTCGGCGCTCTTTTCACGCGCCGACTCCATCTGCAAGCGGCGCGCAAGCAGAGCTGTTGTCCCCCTCGACCCCATCCAAAAAATGCAGGAATCAAATCATGACTGGAAAATCAAGGGATGTCAATAAGCGCTTACTTTGTTTCTGCGGCAAGCAGGATACGGCTTCAACGCGCTGATTCAAAAGGGAGGATAAAGTAAAAATTGTTGCCGTTCTCCGTGGCCTCGAAGCCTGTCAGTCCGCCGTGGAGCTCCACGACCTGTTTGACAAAGGCCAGACCGTGCCCGGAGCCTTGGCGATTGGAGGAGTTCCCGCCTCGGAAGCCCGCCGTGTATAGCTGGGCCGCGTCTTCGGCCGGTAGAGGCCGGCCGCTGCTGAAGACGTTCAGCTTGATCCCGCGCCGGCCGTCCTGGAAAGGATTGTCCAGCATCTCCCATCCGAAGGACACGAAGCGCCGCCGTTCTTCGTTGGGGCGTTGCACGGACTCGGTGTATTTTTCCGCGTTGGAGAAAAGATTGGCGTACACCTGCGAAAGCAGGCCTACGTCGGCCACCATGCAGATCTGCTGGTCCGGAACGCCTCCTAGCGTTAGGTCCAGTTCGATGCCCGCCTCGCGGAAGCGCGGCAGAAAGCGCTCCAGTTGGGGCTGGATGATCTGTTTGAGCAGGTTGCATTCCCGAGGCTCCAGCACGTAGCGGCCCTGCTCGAAATGGCTGCGCCGGAGCAGAGTTTCAAGAAACATGCTGGTTTGTTCGTAGTGGCTGAGGATTTCCTTGAACAGGCTGTCGAATTCGGTGTGCAAATCCGCAAGGTCGCGACTCAATTCGGAAATGAAAGGCGACTGTTCGTTTTGCTCTGCGGTTTGCTGCGCCTGCTTCTGAATGCGGTCCAGTTTTTGGACCCGTGACTTCAGTCTGGAGAAGAAGAGCTTGAAGTACATGTTGGGGACAATGACGTTGTGGCCGATGTCCTGGACGAGGCTTCGGATGAAGCAGATGTGCTCCTGGTTTTTGAGCACCGTGAATTTGTTGTGCAGTTGGAAACCGATGCGGTTTGCGAATTTTTGGAAAAAAAGTCGTTGGTGCCCGCTTAGGTTGTCGGCGGGAGAGACTTCAAGGGCGCCGAGGACGCCGTGCTCGGGCTGGAACGAAAGCTCCCCGATGAGTTCGAGATTCGCCTTGATGGGCAGAAAAAGATGGTCGCGGATGCATTGAGGCCGGCAGGACTGGACGTCTTCAAGGCGGATCGCTTCACCGGAGGGAAAGAGCGGCTCGCACGTCAGCCGGGCTGGCGCGAAGGTCAGGTCCTTGCGCAGCAAATACAGGTTGCAGCGCAGATCGAAAAGGACCTGGGGCATGGTCGTGACGATGGCGTAAAGATCGTCGAGGGAAGGGTATTCCTGGGCCAGGTCGAAGAAGATGTTGAGCGCCGTGCGCTCCAGGCTGGTGAAGTTGTAGTCGTTGTAGTCTTGGATTTTTTCATGCAGCCGGCGCGAAATGGTCCGGGTTCGCTCCTGATCTTCGTCGGCCCGGATGCGACGGGGGCGCAACGGTTCGTCGACCTGGGGATAACCGTGGAGCTTGCCGTCTGTTCCGTCCATGAATCCCCCTTGCACCCCGGTGGATGACAGGCGTGTTCATCGAGCCGTGGAGTTTCCGCGTGAAAGTGGGACGCAGCCTTTATGCAAATGTAGGAGAACCCCAACAGGGTGTCAAGAAGCCGGCTTCTTGCCAAGCGGCGCCTTGTTCTTTAGGATTCCCTCCGGTGAAAAACCCATAGCCGTCAAGCCGGCCGACATAAGGACAGGCATGGACAAGGTCGAGACGCGCCACGGAGAACAAGCGCCTCCATCCGGCCCGGTGAACCCGGCTCTTGGCGAACTGGCCCGGTTGGAGCATGCGCTGGAAAGAAACCTGCTGCCGTTATGCATTTTGGCGGCGCTGGCTCTGTCTCTCCATGCGTCCGGCCCGGGGGTCGCGCTTTCCAGGCTCCATCTCACGGGCTGGCTGGTGGCGTTGATTTTTCTGGGCGAAGGCGTCAAGCTTGATCTCTCCAGGCTGGCCTCTCCGAGGCGATACGCGAAGCCGGTTGTTCTCGGGGCGGTGGTGGCGTTCGGATTTTTCCCCGCGGGCGCGTATCTTTTGGCCCAGGTCTTCGCCTTGTCGCCTTCTTATATGGTGGGCCTGGTATTGATCAGCTGCCTGCCTTGCTCCCTTGCAAGCGCCATGGTCATTGCCTCCAACGCCGGCGGCGACAGCGTAGCGGCCTTGTGCCTGCTGCTGTCCTTGAACATTATCGGGCTCGTCGCCGTTCCGGAGTGCCTCCAGCTTTGGCTGGGAGGCTCGGTGCACGTCGACGACGTGGATATCATGCTCAAACTTGTCTTGTACCTGTTCGCTCCCATGACGGCCGGACAACTTCTCAAACGCGCGGCGCCCGGCTTCGTTCGGCGCATTCGCCCGGCGCTGCGCTACATTCCGGCAGTGTGCATCGGCCTTATCATTTACGCATGGTGCTCCAAGGAGTCGCGGCTCATCGCCGCCCAGTCCGTTGAAGATATCATACTCGTGGCCATCCCTTCCGTGCTGCTGCACGCCTCGGCTTTGGCCCTGTCGTACGGGGTCGGCCGGCGCGTCCTCAATCTGGAGCCGCGGGTCAACCGCGCAGTGGCCGTGGTGTGCTCGGAAAAGCCTCTGAGCCTGGCCGTGGCCCTTTGGTCGCTTTCTTTTGCGAAGTCTTACCCGCTGGCGATTTTTCCGCCGGTGGTTTTCGCTATTCTCCAGGTGCTGCTGGACAGCGTTTGGGCGTCTCATCTCCAGGCCGGCGAAGCGGCGTAGTCTATCGAATCAAGGTCGTCTCATGCATGAAATCATATTGGTCACGGTTTCGGGTCAGGACCGCAAGGGCCTGACGTCCTCCCTTACCGGCCTGTTGGCGGGCTACGGCGTACGGATTCTGGACATCGGCCAGTCCGTCATCCACAACCATCTCACCTTGGGGATGCTGATCGAGATTCCCCAAGGCGCCGTCTCGGAGCCTATCCTGAAGGACGTGCTCTACAAAGCCTATGAGCTCGAACTGAGCGTGAAGTTCGATCCCATCGGCGAAGACCACTACTCGGAGTGGGTGCGGGCTCAAGGCAAGCCCCGGTATATTCTTACGGTGCTGGGGAGATTCATCACCGCGGACCACATCTCCCGCTTGTCGCAGTTGGTTGCGGACCATGACTTGAACATCGACATCATCACCAGACTGTCGGGACGGACCCCGCTCAATGGACCCGGAGCCGCCAAACGGGCCTGCGTGGAGATATCGCTGCGCGGCGACCCCTCGGACCTGGTCGGCCTGCGCCAATCGCTGATGGATATCTCCCACGGCATGGACGTGGACCTTGCCTTCCAGGAAGACAATGTCTTTCGCCGCAACCGCCGGCTGGTGGCCCTGGATATGGACTCCACCCTGATCCAGACCGAGGCGATCGACGAATTGGCCGCCCGCTGCGGCGCCGGAGCGGAAGTACGGGCCGTGACCGAAGCGGCCATGCGCGGGGAGCTGGACTTCAAGGAGAGTTTGAGGCGGCGGGTCGCCAAACTCAAGGGCCTGCCCGAATGCGCCATGCAGGAGATTGCGGCGTCCCTGCCCATGACCGAAGGCGCGGAGCGGCTTATCGCCAACCTGAAGCGGGTGGGGTACAAGATCGCCATCATCTCCGGCGGGTTCACCTACTTCGGCGAAGTGCTGCGGCGTAAGCTCGGCGTGGACTATCTTTACGCCAACGAGCTGGAGATCGAGAACGGAGCCTTGACCGGACGGGTCAAGGGCGAGGTCGTGGATGCGGAGCGCAAGGCGCAGATCTTGCGGGAAATCGCCGAACGGGAGGGACTGAGCCTGCAACAGATCATCGCCGTGGGCGACGGCGCCAACGACCTCGCCATGCTGTCCCTAGCGGGGCTCGGCATCGCCTTCCACGCCAAGCCCAAGGTCAAGCAAGGCGCCAAACAGTCCATCTCCACCCTGGGGCTGGACTCCATTCTCTATCTGTTGGGCATGCGCGACCGCGAGATGGTCGCGGACGACGGCTAACGGCGCGCCGTCCCGACCTTTTGCGCCGCAACTTTGATCATCGTCGATAAAAGTTTTGGGGGAAGGGGAAAACCACTTTTGCGCGGAAAGCGGTTTTCCCCTTCCCCAGCTTTCGCCAGCTTGCATGGGCCTCCCTGATGTAGAGAGTCATGGCCGGGCCGTCGAACGCTGTACAACCCAATCGGAAGAACACGGAGTTCAGTGAAGCCAAAGGAGTTTTGGACGTCATGGAATCTCCGTTAAAAGGTCCAGGAGGCTTTCCCTTGTGGTTGTATATAGGCAACAAATCTTGTAGGATGTTCAACAAACTGTGAGTTCTTCCTGCGGGATTCTCCCCCACGCGACGATAACGACACCCAAGGTGAGGCGATGAAGTCCATGGTTGCCAACATTAAATCTTTTTACAAGGGCCAGACAATCTTCAAGGAAGGACAGCCCAGCAATGTTGCATATATGATCAAGAAAGGGTCGGTGAATATATGCAAGAATATCAACAATAAAAAAATTATCCTGGCCAAACTGCGGGAGGGAGAGATCTTCGGAGAGATGGGGGTCATCAACAAATCCCAACGCACGGCCGACGCCGAAGCCGCGGAATATTGCGATCTGGTGATCCTGACCGAGCAATTGCTGTCGAGCCTGCTCAACCAATGTCCGCGCACCATACAATTTCTGACCAAGCTGCTGATCCGCCGTCTGCAGAAGGCGGACACCATGGTCCCCGAAAAAGGCCACAAATCCACCTTTCTTTCCATCTGCCGCATTCTGGACCTGGAGTTTCGCAACCACATCAACATGCCGCAAAAGGACGCAAGAAAGGTCGCCAACCATGGGTTGGGCGTCAACGTCAACCACTTTTCAAAGGTGGTGAAAGACATCATCCTGAGCACGGACCTGGAGATTGAAGACGTGCTCAATCGCCTGAGCAAACTGAACATCGTAGAGCTGACCAGCCTGAAAAGCTCCAAAACGTTTTCTGAAAAATACGTGAAGATCAATACGCCGGACAACTTCATCCAGGTCGCCGAGAGCTTGCACAGCGAATTGCAAAAGACCGACTTCAGCCTGACCAGCGAATTGCAATATGTGGACATTCCGACCTTCGCCAACTACGTCGAAGCCGAACCGGAAGTGATTTACAAGAAGATCGGCAACCAGGACATCCCGGAGACGTTGTTTTTCTTTCACAAAACCAGGGCGTTCGCCTGGGCCGACGAGCAGGGCCGGGACTTCTTCAAGAAAGTCCAGAAAAAGAAGAAAAAGCCGGAAGATTTCGAGGACGTCAACGATATCGTGTTTCTGGACAACGCCACCCTCAAGGAGGTTTTCGGAAAGCTCGGCTACTACAAAATCGGCGTGCTCCTGGCCATTGCGGAGGAGCACGCGAAGAGCAAGATCACGGCCAATCTTTCCAAGAAAATCGCCGCCGCCATCGAAGAAGAATCCGGCGGACGACACGTCAGCGACGCGGAGGCCGAGGACGTCCAGATGGAGCTGATCGAGATGATTAAAGAGAGCAAGGGCTCGGTCGCATGAACATCGCAACCATTATCGGCATCCTGTGCGGCGTCGCCATTCTGGCCGTGGCGACCTACACGTCCACGGACTCGGTGGATGTGTTCATCAACCTGCCGGGGCTGGCTATCGTAGGCGGCGGCACCATCGCCGCGACCTTCATCTGCTATCCGATGCGCGAGGTCATGCGCGTGCTCGGCGTGTTCGTCACGGCGTTCAAGGCCGAGGAGTTGCCCGTGCAGTCCTACATCACCGCTCTGGTCGACCTGAACAAGGAAGTGACGCGCGGCGGCGAGGCGAGCCTGGAGAAGCGGCTGCCGAAGATCGAAAACGACTTCATGCGCCAGGGGTTGCAAATGGTTATCGACGGATATTCCAGCGAGGAAATTCGGGAGATTTTGGATAATCGCATCCAGCAATACCATGAAAAGGAAATCGCGGCCGCGGGCATTTACAAGACCATGGCCGGGTTGTCTCCGGCCTTTGGAATCATCGGCACGCTCATCGGCCTCATCGCCATGATGCAGGCCATGGGCTCGGACATCGCCGGGCTCGGGCCGGCCATGGCCACGGCTTTGACGACCACCCTCTACGGCGCTCTGTTCGCCAACATGCTCTTCAGGCCCATAGCGATCAAGGTGGAGCGGCGCATCGACGACATCGTCAACCTGATGTGCGTCGTGCGGGACGGCATCCTGTTCATCAAGGACAAGACGCCCGCCGCCATCGCAAAGGACAAGCTTCAAGGCTATCTGCCGCCGAGGAAGTGGGCCTCGTTCAAGGCCGACCAGGGAGGCAAGCCGGTTGCGTCCAGGAAATAATTTCGAGCCATGAGCCTGCAGCTGAAGAAAAAGCCTGAAGAGGAGGCCGGGGACTGGGCGTTGACCTTCGCGGACATGATGACGCTGCTGCTGTGCTTTTTCATCCTCATCATGTCCATCGCGGACATCAATCCCGAGAAGTACAACGCCGTGGCCGAACATCTTTCCGACGCCATGGGCGGAGAGAAGGCCAAGCCGGCGTCGTCGCCCCAGGCCAGGTTCAAGGTGGACCCGTTGCAGGCCGAGCTGTTGAGTCTACGGTTGGCCTTGGCGGAAAGCGTGGGCAAAGACAACAAGGATGTCCAGTTGCAGCTGCGGCCCGACTCCGTGGCCGTGGTGCTCAAGGGCGCGGTGTTTTTCGATTCCGGGGAGGCCGATTTGACGCCGCGAGCCCGGGTGTTGATGCGCGACATCGCCGCGCCTCTGCTCAAAGCCGGGTATCCCATGACCATCGAAGGGCATACGGACGACATCCCCATCAGCACCGGGAGGTTTCCCTCCAACTGGGAGCTCTCCGCGGCCCGCGCCGCCGCCGTGGCGCGGTATCTGGAGGACTTGGGTTTTCCTCACGGCAAGATCAGCATCTTGGGCATGGCGGACACGCGACCCGTGCTGCCCAACCGGGACGCCCAGGGCCAGGCCATCCCGAAGAACCAGGCCCAGAACCGACGCATCACCATCCTTGTTCATCCCAAGATCACGGACATTCCTCAGAGCAAGAGCTTCAGTCTGAATCCTTCCTGACCTCCCAGACGCTGACTCCCTCTGCGTCCACGTACATGGTCCGCCCGTCCTTCCGAACCTTGGCCAGGCCATGCTGGAAGTCTTCGGCGCGTTCGTATTCCGCGGGAATCGCCACGACGCCGGCCTTGTCGATGAATCCGTAGCGCTCCTGGTCCATGAAACGGGCCAAACCTTCGCTGAAGCCCCAGGCCATCTCCAACGTCGCCGGGATGATTATCCGCCCGTGGTCGTCGATGTAGCCGTACCGGCCGTCGATTTCCACGCAGGAAAGGCTCTCGGAAAAGGCTCTGGCCATGGGGTATTGCGGCGAAATGGCCACGGCGCCCGTGGGATCGATGAATCCATAGAGCCCGTCTTTCTTGATGAGCCCGAGCCCTTCGGAAAAGGGTTCGGCGAACTCGTATGTGCAGTCGATGATCTCCCTTCCGGTCCGGGTGGCGTAGCCGTAGAGCCCGTTTTTGCGGATGGGAGCCAGGGCCCTGTTGAAGTCGTTTTTGGAGGCGTCGGCCGGCGGGTCCAATTCGGCCCCGAAGGCGTTGACGTAGGTGAATCTTCCGTTGACCATGACCGGCGCGACGCCGTGGCGGTGCCGGCCTGCATAATCGAAGCGGGGGAGCGCGGCCCAGTGCCCGCTTTTGTCGATATAGCCGTAGTCGCCGGAACTATCCGAAGCGGCGGCGAGTCCTTCGGAGAAATCCCGGGCGTCAAGGAATTCCGGGGCGATGACCATGTCGGCGTTCCTGGTGATGTAGCCGTAGCGGCCATCCTCCATTACGGCGGCGAGCCCTTCGGAAAAGGCCCGGGCGTCGCCGTAGCTCAAGGGGATCGCCGTCTCGCCGGCAGTGTCGATGTAGCCGAAGCTTCCGCCCTTGGCCACAACGGCCAGGCCTTCGGAGAATTCTTCGGCGAATTCGTACTCCGGCGGGATGGCCGTCTCGCCGCGATAGTTCCGGTAGCCGTACAAGCCGTTTTCCTCAAAAGGAATCAGTTCCTGGCGGGCCAGGGATTCTTCCTCCTCGTCCCTCTCCAGCCACGGCGGCAGGTCAAGCGGAGGCGTTTCCGGAACAGGTTCTTTTGGTTGCAGGCGGGGAGCGGGAGGCGCGGCTTTCGGCTTGGGCGGCGGTTGCGTCGTTTTCTGCTTTTTTTCGCTGGGTTTCGCCGCGGGAGTTTTCTTTGGGGAAGCCTTTCGGCCCCCCGGAATAGACAGGATGAGCACGGCGCCCACGGCTATGAGAATGATGATCAATGCGATGACCACCGTGGTCATGGGCCAGTGTGCATTCATGAGGGCTCCCGTCATAAGGCTGTTGCTGTCAAAGATTGTGTCGGATCATGGCTTTTTAAGCAAGGGGCTGCGCCGTCAAGCGGAAGCCTGAGGCGGCGAGGCCGGCTGGTTTCCTCGGGAAGAGCGGTCCCGGTTGTAAGGGCTGTCTGCGTTGTGTATGCCGCTTCCTGTTGCAGGAAAGCCTTTGGAGGTGTGATGCGTATCGTCGCTGCCGAGAAAAATGATTATCTACAACTAGTTGAAATTTGGGAGGCTTCCGTTCGAGCCACTCATGATTTCTTGTCGGAAGAGGACATTCAGTTTTTCAAGCCGTTGATCCTGCATGAATATCTTGCGGCTGTTGATTTGTATTGCCTGGTGGATGCGTCGGATGGAATGCATGGTTTTTTGGGCGTGGCCGAACGAAAAATCGAGATGCTTTTCCTTGCCCCACAAAGTCGCGGCAAGGGAATCGGCAGGATGCTGCTGGAGTTCGCCATCGCCGAGCTTGGCGCAAACAAGGTCGACGTCAACGAGCAGAATCCGGCGGCCGTCGGATTCTACGAACATATGGGCTTCAAGACGCTGAGCCGGTCTCCGGTGGATGGAGCGGGAAAGCCTTTTCCTTTGCTGCATATGGCAATCGAACCGTCGGATTGGGAAACGACATCGGGAAGCTGGGCGAATTTTTGAGCGGAAGAGACTGGGGTCAGCCACGGCTGGATGCGCTGGGACAAAAAAGGACCAGCCGGACATTGTCGCGCCTCCGGCTGGTCCTTTTGAAGGTGCGTAGGGAGAGAGCAAGGGCGGCGCAGGCGGCCTCAGAGCCCGGAGCGCAGCACCATGTCCGTGATGGGGCCGCGGGAGCGCTCGCCCTTGAGCACGATGTGGGCGTAGTTGCGCATGCCCAGGAACTTTTTCACCACCCAGTTCAGGCCGTTGTTGGTCTCGTTGAGATAGGGGTTGTCCACCTGGCGGCTGTCGCCAAGACAGAAACATTTGACGCCTTCGCACATGCGGGTCAATAGCGCCCGGGTCTCGGTGCGCGACAGGTTTTGCATTTCGTCGATGATGACCACGGCGTTTTCGATGTTCATGCCGCGGACGTAGGCGATGGGCAGAATTTCGAACTTGTTGGGGTTGAAGCGTACGTACTGGGCCTCGGCGTCCAGGAATATCCGGTTGGCTTGGCGGCCCTCGTGCAGCTTGACGACCAGGTCGCGAATGTAGCGGATGTAGGGCGCCATCTTTTCTTCGATGTCCCCGGGCAAAAAGCCCATCTTGGCGCCGATCTCCACCACGGGCTTGACGACGAAAATCTTGTTGAAGGGATTGTTCTTCGCCTCCAGCACCAGATACAAAGCGCAGGCGAGAGCCAGATAGGTTTTGCCGAAACCCGCCTCGGACTGGATGGAGACCAAGTCGATGTCCTGGTTGAGCATCAGCTCCATGGCCAGATTCTGATAGACGCTGCGCGGTTTCACGCCCCAAACTTTGTGGGAGTAGTCGATGCTTTTTTCTTCATTGAATCCAAGGAAGTACGGGTGTCCGCTCTCCCATCGGAAAGAGTTGGGAATCGGGTTGTCGCCGGGCTCCACAAAACCTGTGAAGCGCTCGGATTCGCTCTTGAAGGGGTTGGCGTCGCGGTAGCCTTCGCATCGGATGGAGTAAAGCTGGGCCTTGATCTGCAGGATGCGGTCGTTGGTGACGAAAATGGGATCGTCCAGATGACTGTTTTTGATTTCCTCGAGAATCAAGCCGTCGCAGTTTTTTTTGAGGGCCTCCTCGCTGATGGGGTACGGCGGCAGAATGGACAGGAGCTGGTCGGATTGGATGACGGCGATCGCCTGGTTGACAACGTATCCCAGCCGCTGGTCCTTTTTGAGTTTGTCCAGTTCGAGAATGACGGCGTAGGGGATGACGATGCGGTTTTGTTCTCCGTTGCGGAATTGCACAATGCACTTGGGGTTTTCAATCAGCACGTTGGTGTCGAGAACATAGGTCTTTTCAGCCATAATCCTCTTCTCGCGAAAGTTGAACGGATGAAAAGCGCCCTAGACCAAGGAGAGAAGGGCGCGGGCCAACAACCTCGGGTCCAAGAGCGGCCGGGACTGCTTGTTCGCCAGCCGGGTTGCGATGAGGGCGAACTCCGAGCCGTCCGCGCTTTGGAGTTTGCCGCCGTGAAGCGACTTGTCGTGGGCATCCAGCAGCACGTGCGTGAGGACGTCTCCGGGCGAGATTCGGTCCGGAGCGTCGCTTGTCAGTCCTCGAATCAAGAAATCGAGCCGGTCCTGCAAGCTCAACCCGATGCTTTCGGGATCCTCCCCGCCGTTTGGAACGAAGATTTTTGGGCAGGGGTTTTCGGCCACGGCCCTCCCCACGCCTTCAGGCAGCAGGTTGGCGAGAATGCTGGAGAAAAAACTGCCCATGGGGTAGCATATCAGGTCGGCCGAGCGGATGAGCTCCGCCCGCTTTTTGCGAATTTTGGCCCTGGCCGGCTGGGGGTCCTCCAGGCTTTTCACCAGATACATCCGGCGGATAGGCGATGGGAGCGGGGCGGATTCCTTGCCGGTGATCATATGCTGTCCCACGACGGTCTCGCCGTTGGCCAATGTGACCGCCAGATGCAGGTCGTTGTTGACCACGGGGCGGACCTCGCCGCGCACCTGCACCAGCTTGGAGAAAAGGTAAATGACCGGATCGAGCTGGCGCCTGTTGTTGAGATAGCCGCCGGTAAGCGCCAGGTTGCCGATGGACGCTCCGCGCAGATCGAAATGCTCCGGCATGTAGTCCTGAAAGAATCGGATGTTGTTGCGGACGATCTTCCGCATGGGGTCGGGAATCCGTTGCACCAGACGATGCCGCCCCCGGATGATGAGTTCGAGCTCCGAACGAAGGCGGTCGTTTTCCGCGTCTTTCGGGAAACGGTGGGCGAAGAAATTGAAGATGGCCGGATTGCCGGTCAGCGAGGTGTCGGCCAAGGCCATGAGGCGATTGCGGATGTCGCCCACGGCCGGCATGTGGAAGGCTTGCCGGAGTTTGGCCGAGCTGCCGCCCGAATCAAAGGGCGTGATCAGGTGGATGGTGTTGTGCGAATAGCGGATGATCTCCCGGGACAAGTCTCGCAGGGCGGTCCCTCCGCTGAAGAACAGAATTCTTGGCCCCAGCTCCGGCAGCCTTTCGTAGCGGGCCAGGCGCAGCTGGTCCGGTATGATTGCTTCGCGGGTCAGCCGAATGCGCATGCGCTCATTGTTACGTCGTTTTCCTGCAGTTTTCCAGCATTCCAAGGCAGAAGTTCGCCGCCGTATCGAAGTCCACGCCGCCGCGAGCCGTGTAGATCGGAATCCGTGAAAGCAATTCCAGATAGGCCGAGCGAGGCGGCGTTGCCGGGACGCCTCCCGGGATCGGAACATAAAACAACCCCGGCGATTTTCTCAGCAAGGACATCATCTCCTCGCGCTCCTCGTCCCGGGCCGGCTCGATGCGGCACGGGGAGTCAAACCCGCTCCACTCAAGGAACAGCAATCCCCTGAGCGCGGCGCTCAACCGGAAGCGGCCGGGACCGTAGAGTTCCGTGATGGACGCCGTGTACTTGCGCTCGACGGACCAAAGCTCGGAAGTCGGCAAAGCCCGGAACCGCTCCCGGTCGTCGGCCGGCATGACCCCGTCGAGCCCCGGCACGTTCAGCGCCGTGCCCGGGTTGACGCGAGCCGTCTTGGGCTCTCCGTGGATGCGGACTTCTCCGTTGCGCTCGAGCAGCACCGCGCGGTCGTTGGTCACGAAGTTCGCGCCGCGGGCCGTCATGTGCAAGGCCAGAGTGGACTTGCCTTTCCCGGCCTTACCGATGAAGGCTGCGGCCTGCCCGCCCAGGGACCCGGCCGCTACGTGCACGGGCAGTCCTCCCTGGTGCATGAGCCACTCGATGAGCCGGTTGCCGACGAAGTTGACCACTTGGTTGAGCCACCTCAAGCAGGGGCCGATGACCAGATTATCGCCGTGGCCGAACACGAAAAGCATGTCCGTGCCGAATTTTTGCACGACCCGGCCGTCCGGCAGGTCGGCGTAGGCCTCATGCGGTTTTTTGCCCGGCGCTCTTTGCTTGACGGTAAGCTCCATCGGCGGCGTCTGAGGCGGGGCCTCCAGGGCGGTGATGGAAAGATCGGCGCAGGCCTCCTGCGTTCGGAACTCGGCGAAATATTTCTCCAACGCCAGGCCCAGGGCCGGTTCATTCACGCCGATCTCCACGCACACCCCGCCTAAATCCAGATAGATCCGGTGGCGGAGAGCGTATCGGGACGTCAGGTTGCTGATCAGATCGGCGCGGCTGACCGACGGTTCGCTCATTGTTCGATTCTCGACAGTGCGAGGTCCACGAATCGTTCGGCGGCGTCGATGCCGGTGGTCTCCGTAACGCCGCGGAACCCCCCGAACGCGGAGACTTCGAAAATCACCGGTCCGTCCGGGGTCAGGGCCACATCCACGCAGGTGAAGTCCAGCCCGAAAGGCTTTTGGGCTTTATCGGCCAGGTCGAGAATTTCCTTGGTCGGCTTGTACAGCTCATACTTGCCTCCGCCGCTGCGCAGGTCGGACAGCGGGCCGCCTTTTTTGAGCCGGGTGTAGCAGCAGAGGTATTCGCCGCCCAGGAACACCAAACCGAGGTCCTCGTTGCCGAGTTCTATCTTCTGTTGGAGATACATGATGGGGTGCTCGGCGTGGTATTCGGAGATTTTTTCCCGCACGCCGGGGGCGGGGGTGAGCATGATCATGCCCTTGGCCTTGTTGCTGTACAAGGGTTTGAACACGGTTTCGCCGTACCGCTCGACGGCGGCCAGCGCTTCGTCCACGTCTTCCGTGATGGTGGTGGGCGGCATGGGGATGCCGCTCAACTGCAGGGTCACGGTGCAGCTCAAGCGGTCCAGCACGCGCATGATGCGGCAGGGGTCCGAAAGAATGGGCGCTCCCTTTTCCGCAATCAACCGCAACACTTCAAGCCGGTCCAAAAGATCCGGGGAGTAGCGGGCTCCGACCTTTTTGACCAGGATCGCGTCCATCTCCGAGAGGTCATGGCCCTTGTAGAACGCCCGGCCCGACGGCAGATCCAGACGCACCTGGTCCATTTCCACCAACAATCTGAAACCGGTTTTGCGCTCCACGGCGTCGGCCAGGGTCTCGGAAGACCAGCCCCCGGCGGCGCCCACCACGGCAATTTTGATCATGGCTAATCCTTGAGCTTCGGTTTGAGGCGTCAATACATCAGCACGCCCGGGGGCAACCGGAAGTTCTCCCACGGCGGTCCTTCGCCGCCGGTCAGCTTTTCCAGGAGAAAATGCGAGCGCAGGAACATGTCCTTGGCGAAATCTTCGTTGAGTTCAAACCGGGTCGAGGTCAACAGCGATCGGGCCAGGCCGAGGGTCAATCGAGCCTCGAAGGTGTCGTCTTTCCATTGGCTGGCCAACTCACGGGCGTAGTTGAGGAAGTCGTCGATGACCCGGTCGATGCGCGCCCTGAGGCGGGACTCGAAGATCGGCAGCCTGAAGTTGGAGACCAGAAAGATGGCGACATCCTGCACGTAGTCGGCCTGCCGGGAACGGTGCACGTCCACGTAGTGAACGCGTTGGGCCTCGTGGTTGTAGACCACGTTGTTGACGTTGAGGTCGCCGTGGATGAAAACGCTGAAAGGCGCCGGTATCTCGGCCTCCAGGCGCTTGGCGTGGTGTAGCAGGTCCTCCGTGGACTCCACTGTCCAGGCTCCGAGCGACATGGCGTTGCGGTAGAGGGCCGGATGGACTTGGCGCACCGCGCCCAACCGTTCAAGGGCCTGGTCCATGTAGTCCGTGGCCATGGGCTCCAATTTGCGCGTGGATTCCCAGACTTCCCGCACGGTCTGTTTGAACGTGAAGAAGGCGTTGCGCAGAATTTCCTCGTCCGTGGTGAGGAGGCCTTCATCCAGGGTGCAGCCCGGCAGAAACTCCACCAGCATGGAGGCCGTCCCGGACTCTTCGTCTTCGTAGAAGCTGAAGATCCGCGGGCCCAGGCCGGGGAATATCCGGCCCCACCGATCGATGTTGCACTTCTCCGCGCGGATTTTCTCCAGAGCCCCCTCTTTGAACACGCTGCCCTGCGCCTGCTGCTCCACCGCTCCGATGCGGCAACCCGAGCGGGAGCCCCAAATGGCCTGGAAGTCGACGTCCGAAAGCGGGCCGTCGAAGCCGGTTCGGTGGAGGGTTTGCTGCAAGGCCTGGAATTGGTGGATCTTGATCCGCTCTCCGAGGATGGAGAAGATGATGGCCTCGCCGATGTTGAGCAGGGAGTCGCCGATGCGCTCCAGATAGCGGAAGATGAACAGGATGGTGACCAAGTCCTGGACCACGTCGCCGCCGTGCATCTCGGACATGACGCGGTCGAAGCGTTGCTTGTACAGCTTGTCCAGCTGGTTCTCGGCGCGGCAAATGGCCAGGGCCAACGTGAGGTCCTGCTTCTCCATGGCCGGCCGGACCTTGCGGGCGGCCGAAAGAATTTCTTCGAAGAGCTCCTTGTAGTCGTAGCCCGCCAGGGCCTCCGGACTGGACAAGTGATCGATCTGCTGGGTGACGTTGACGCAGAAGTCGGCGATGCGCTCCAGGTTGACACAGGAGATGTGCAGCGACCTGATGGCGTCGATGGATCGCTTGTCCAGCGACGTATCCGAGTGGATGCGAGAGAAGCACTTATTTTCTATGATGTTTTTCAGGTTGTCAATGTAGTCGTCCCGGGAGACGATCTTGTCGTACTTCTTGGGTGTGGGGTTGTTGAGAAAGTCCAGCGTGGCTTTGAGCTGGTTCTGAACTTCAATGTCCAGAAACTTGAAGTTTTCATTCATTCCTTCAAAAGTGAGCATAGGACGACCAGCGTAACCGGTTAAAGTGGATATCTATGAGGAGATGTTCATGGGCTCGCCCACCGCGAGCTTTTCTTTTTTCTTCTCTTTCCAAGTGATTTTCACGGAGAATTTGCAACTATCATCTTTCTTTTTTGCTTTGACCGAGAATTTCAGCAAGGGGCCGGGGCGCAGCATGATTTCCTTGCCCTCGGAGCTGAGGATGATCCGGCCGTTCTCCAAGCCCTCCACGAGAGATTGGAAATAGGCCTTGATGGATTCGCTGTCCTGGAAGGATTCATATTCAAACCGTTCGTCGCTCATGGTCCCTCTCTTTCGTCGTGGGCGCGGCCGCCCGGGTTGGCGTCTCAGCCGGCCAGCCGGCTGCGGTATTCCTGGATGACTTGTTCTTTGCACAGATTTGCGGTGATCAGCTTTTTGCGTATGCACAGGTCGTCCCAAGCCGGCTGGTATCCGATTTCCCGCGAGGCCTTGGCTTTGTCCTGGTGCTCGGGTTTTTTGACCTTCTCGCCCATGTGGGTGTCGTCGCCCATGAAGATGAGCAGCGGCCGGCGTTTTCCGGCCAGGCTTTTGTTCTTGTCGTTCAGCACGGAAATGAGGAAGTCGGTGTATCGCTGGGACTGGGGATTCCAGACTTCGTAGCCGTCCACGTCGTACTCGGCCAGCAGGATGGGCCAAAACTGCTCGGGATGGGGAATGATGATTCCGGCGCCGATGGCCCGGGCCTCCTCGATGATCTCCGAGGTCCGGTAGAAGTACTGCAGCGAGAAATGCTGCTTGACGATGGCCTTGACCGCCTTGAGATAGTTCTGGACCCGGTTGATCACCGTGGCGCCGTAGATCGGCCGGAGTTCGTCGAAGAAATTGCGGAGCAGTTTGTTTTTGATGGCGTCGGGCGGAACCTCGGATTCGTGCTGCATGAGCAGCTCTTCGATTTTCTTGACGTAGGTCGCCACGAACTTGACCAGAACCGCATCCGCCCCGGTCTGCGCCACGGCGGCTTCAATGCGTTTTTCGTCCGGGCGGATAATGGTGTGCATGAAGTCGAAGAGCTGCGAGGAGCGGTAGGTGAAGGTGTGGGCGCACATGGATTTGAGCACCTCGGCCTTGTCTTGCCGGCTCTTCTCGAAGTGCAGCAGCAGTTGGACCTTCTGATTGAATCCGCGGGAGTAGCAGTCCACCTCCACGCCGGCGTAGTCGTCGTACTCCAGAATCTGGTTGTGCTGCGTGGGGATGATGAGATCCCCCTCCTTGTGAGGGTAGGAGGCGGCGATGCGCTGGCGGATGAGGTCCATGGGAATGAACTCGGGGTGCCAGTGCACGGCCATGACGGTGCGGTAGGAGTAGGTCCGCTTCGGAGTGACCACCGCCTTGACCTGTTCGTCGTTCAAATCCGTGGAGATGACGCGGAAGAATATTTCGGTGTCCTGCTCGGTGATCTCCTCACACGCCGTGTCGGGAGACGCTGTCGGGAAGTGTTCCTGCATTTTCTTTACGACGCTGACTGCAGGGGACTCTAAGGTTTGGGGCATGCTATTTGTACCTGTTGTGGCATTCGAGTTTGATGTGGTCCATTTTATCGCAGGATTTGGCGAAGGCGCCAAGGTCCTCCGCTCGATAGGCCTGGGACATTTCCTGGGTGGCTTTGGCGAACACGTCGTAATAGGGATCGCCCTTGCCGGGGTAGGTAACCATCAATTCACAATCGTCCAGAAAAGCCTGAACAACCCCGGCCGCCGGAAGCGCGCCTTGCCGAGCGGTCTCCAGGATCAGTTTGAAGTCTTTCTTCATTCGCTTCTTGAGCTGCTTGTACTTGGGACGGCCTGCGTCCGAGACGGATTCGTCCGCTTCGGGGGATTCATCGGCGTCTGTCGTCGCAACGGTTTCCGGCTTGGGATGCTTGACGGTGCACTTCAGGGAAAATCGATCACCTTCCGGCGTCAACGTCAATTTGAATTTCCTGACGCCGGCCAGCTCCGGAACCATGGCCTCGGCGGGCCCTCCCTCCATGACTTTCGCCAGGGACCTGAAGTAGTCCGCGGTTTGTTCGCGGGTCATGTAAGCCTGAATTTTGCGCTCGTTGGACGCCATGCGTCATCTCCTTCCTAGGTGGTTTGCGTCAGTACTTAATATTATAGGGCGCCTTGTCCGCCCTATGCAAGGCGCTCTTCCCTACAACGCGGCCGGCGTCGAGATTGGATAACAATAGGGCAATACAAAAGGAGAATTCTTTTTTGAATATCGTCGTTCTGTGACGATTTCATTGCGCTCTCGTGACGATTGGGGGCGACGGTTGGGATGGCGCCGTGAAGCAGCTTTGAGCGGGGCGCTTGGCGTGATAGACCTTGGCCATGCGTCATGAGCGCGCCGCATTGCTCGTCGCCGGCGCCGCGGGGTTCGCCTCGACCACGGGCCAGGTGCTCGCCGTCCGCGAGGCCTTGGTCTTGTGGTCCGGGTTCGAGCTGGCCGCCGGCCTGATTCTCGCTTCCTGGCTGCTTTTCGCCGGCTTGGCCGCCGCGGCGGGCGGGGCGTTGCCCAGGCGGTCGGACCGCGGGCGCCGGGTCCTGGCCTTTGGGGCGCCGCTGTTGTCCCTGGCTCTGCCCGCAACGCTTTTGTTGTTGCGCGCCGTCAGGCCTATCGCCGACCTCGGCCCGGGCGAATTGCCCGGCCTCGGCGTTCTGCTGGCCGCGGGCCTCGCCGCTCCGGCGCCGGCCGCGGCTGCGTCGGGACTCCTCTACGCCGCGGCCTGGTCCGAGGCTTCCGCGGGCGAGGCGTCCAGGCCTATCCGGGTTTATTTGCTGGAGGCTTTTGGCGCAGCCGCCGGCGGTCTGCTGCTGGCTTTCGTCCTGCTGCCCGGCGCCGGCGCCTTGCGGGGCTGCCTGCTTGCATCCCTGGCGCCCCTCGCCGCCGGATTGCTATGCATCGAATGCGTGGACAAAAAACGCCTCGCCGCCGCGGCGTGGCTTGCGTGCGCCGGCCTTCTGGCCGTCGGGCTTTACGCCGCGGGTCCCCTGGACCGCGCCAGCCGGGTCTGGCAATGGGGGCGCGACGCGGTGCGAATCGAAGACACGCCCTACCAGAATCTCGCGCTCTTGAGCCGGGAGGGCCAGTTGTCCCTGTTCGCAAACGGCGCCTGGGCTTTCAGCCTGCCCGATCCTCGGACGAGCGAACCGGCCGCGCATACGCCGATGTTGGAGCATCCGGACCCCAAAAACGTCCTTCTGCTCATGGGCGACCCCTTCGGCTTGCCTCCGGAAATCCTCAAGCACCCTTCCGTAGAGCGCCTGGACTGCGTCCTGCTGGATGCGGCCGTGCTTCGCATCGCCCCGGACCGTCTCGCCGGCGATCCCCGGCTTTTCGTCCACGTCGAGGACCCCGCCGTGTTCGTCCGGTCCACCGGGAGGCGTTACGACGTCATTTTGCTGGGCGGCGGCGATCCTGTTTCCATGGAGGCGAGCAGGCTTTACAGCGTCGAATTTTTTCAGGACCTGAAAAAACGTCTGGCGCGCGGAGGGGTGTTGGCCTTTTCGATTTCCGGCCCGTCCAGGGGGCCCGGTCCGATCAAATTGGCCCAGCTCAAGGCGTTGTCCGACACGTTGCGCCTGGCGTTCCCGAAGGTTTTGGTCCTCCCCGGGGACAACGCCCTTTTTCTGGCCGGCGGCCAGGCGGCGCGTTTGAGCGCCGACGCCGGGCTGCTTGCCGACCGGTTGGCTCGGCGCGGGCTCGCTCTCGACTACGTTCGCCCGGATTCGTTGCAAGACCTCATGAGTCCTTTTGCGCGCCGCTATCTGGACCAGGTTTTGGAGCAGCCGTCCGGCCAGCCCAGCACGCTGCTTCACCCATGGGCTTTTCTTCACGCCTTGACGCTCCAGGCCCAGGCCGCCTCCCCCCGGGCGGCCGCCTTGTTGCAGCAACTCATGCAAACGCCCCGCCGGATTTTTCGGCTCGGGGCGGGGGTGTTGGCTTTTGGTTTGGCGGTTTTTGCGATGGCTGCGCCCACGGGCGCCAGGCCTGCGGCCGTGGCGACAGCTACGGCCGGCGGAGGGCTGATGGTGTTCGAGCTGGCGTTGCTGGCGGGCTGCCAGGCCGCCTTGGGTTCGCTGTACAGCCGCTTGGCCTTGCTCGTGGGAGCCTTCATGGCCGGGTTGGCCGTCGGCGCCGCGGCCGTAAGCGTCCTGGGACGGCGCCGGCCGAACGTCCGGCTGTGGGCCATCCATCTGGCGCTTTGCCTGGGACTTTTGGGCTTGGCCGCGGGCTTGCCCGGTTTGGTCCGGGCTTCGGCCCCGGGCTGGACTTTTTACCTGCTGGCGCTGCTTGGGGGATGCCTGGGAGGGGGGCATTACGCCGCCTCCGTTGCGAGTCTGGCGCGCGGGCGCGCTCCGGGCCCCGGCGCCGGCCTGTACGCCCTGGACCTCGCCGGCGCTATGGTCATGGCCGTCGCGTCGTCGCTGGCGGTCATGCCCCTGTACGGCGTGCAGGAGGCGTTGTTCGTCCAGGCGGCCTTGTGCCTGTCCGCTGTTCCGGGACTGACGTTGCGGCTCTACCCTGGCCGTTGAATTTTCAACAGTCAGCTACCCCTCAAGGGCCGCAAGCATGGCGTCCAGGGACTCGTAGGGCTTGGCGGAGTACACGAAAGACGCCTGAACCGTGAACGCCGTCTGGTGGCGCCTCACGGGCGAGGCGGCGAACTCGTCCCGGACCGCCTCCAGGGACTGCACGAAGTCTTCCGTGCCCTGCCGAATGGTCAACACGTAAAACTTATTGGCGTTTCTCGCCACGATATCCCAATTGCCGGCATGGTGGTCCAGACAGACAGCCAGTCGGAGGAGCGCCGCGTCGCCGGCGTCCAGGCCGTATTGCGCGTTGACGGCGCCCAGCCCGTCGATGGAGAACAAGGCCAAGCCGAGACTCGCCCCTTGGGCTTTGGCCTGATTGTGCAGCTCGCGTCCGGTTTCGATGAAGTATTTTCTGTTGAAGACCGGGGCCAGGAAGTCCCGTTGGTGCGCCTCTTTGATTGCGTGTATTCTATCTATTTCGTTAAGATTTTTTGACACGCGGCAATTGAACTCCTCCACTTCGAAGGGCTTGTTCAAAAAGTCGTTGGCGCCGTTTTTCAGAAATTTGGCGGTCAGAGCGCCGGAGCTGTGGGCCGAAACCCCGATGATGGCCAAGGTCTCTTTGGAGTGCGTTTCACGAACGAGGGAGACCAGCTCGAAGCCGTCCATTTCTCCCATTTCATAGTCCGTGATGAGCAGTTTCACGTCGGGGTGTCGCTCCAATTGCTCCAAGGCTTCCTTGCCGTTGGCCGCCTCCAGCACGGTGAAGTTGTGTTGTTGCAGCAGCCGGAGCATGACGCGTCTGGCCGTGGAGCTGTCCTCGGCGATGACGACCTTGCAGTTTCGGTTGCTCCAGAGCCGTTCGATCAGGTCCACCATGTTGTCCATGTCTTCCCGGTTGGACTTGTCGAAGTAGTCGAGGACGTTTTTCTCCAGAAAGCGATTGCGCAGTTCGGTGTTGAACGTGGCGGTGAGCACGATGCACGGAACGCCTTTGGACAGGATGTAGTCCACGGCTTCGCCGTTGGGCGCGTCTTTGAGGCTGAGGTTCAGGACCGCCAGAAAAACGCTTTCTTCGCCGTTTTCCAAAATGGTTTGAAGATCGGCGAGAGATGCGCATATCCGGGTTGGGAAGCTGGTGCAGCTTTGGATGTGCTCGCTGATGATTCTCGCCTGCACGGTGCTGTTTTCAACGACGAGAATGGTTTGTCCGGACTTATCGGCCATGTTTTCCCCCTGTGCTAGAAATGCTGAAGCCGACGGCGATATGCTGCAGCTTGTCAGTCGTTAAACGGAAAGTCGAAACGGAACAACATCCCCATATAGGCGAAACGTCAAGGCGTCGTAACGGCTTTCAGAATAACCACGGGTTGCACCGGGACGTTTTGGCGGGCGCCCAGCCTTCCCGTATCGACTGTGGCGATGCGGTCCACCACGTCTTGGCCTTGCACGACCCGGCCGAACACGGCGTAGCCGTAACCGGCCGCGGTGCGGGACCGGAAATTGAGAAAATCGTTGTCCTTCAGGTTGATGAAAAATTGCGAGGCCGCGGAATGCGGCGCGGACGTGCGGGCCATGGCCACAGAGTAGGCCGTGTTGCGCAGGCCGTTGTCCGCTTCGTTGGGAATGGGCGCCCGGGCGGGTTTGGGGCGCATGTCCTGACCCAGTCCGCCACCCTGGATCATGAAGCCGTCGATGACGCGATGGAAGATGGTCCCGTCGTAGAAACCGTCGCGAACGTATTGGAGAAAGTTGTCCACGGTTTTGGGGGCCTTGTCCGGGAAGAGTTCGATTTCGATGTCTCCCATGGTGGTTTGCAGTGTGACCATGGGAAGCTGGCTCTGTGCTGCGGCGGCCGGGGCGGCGAGGGCCAGCAGCAGAACCGCGGCGAAGGCGAGGGCGCAGAAGGCGCGGCTGTATCGGGCGATGTGCATCGTGTTGCTCCTTGTCCTTTCGGTTGCGGAGAGGACGCTCAGGCGTCGCCTCCGCGGCGGCGGTCCATGATTCGATAATTGACGGCCTCGGCCAAGTGGGGGACCTCGATGCGCTCGACGCCCTGGAGGTCGGCGATGGTCCGGGCGATGCGCCGGATGCGTGAGAACGCCCGCGCCGACAGTCCCAAGGTGCGCACGGCCCGCTCCAGGAAGTCGTGCTCCGCGCTGGTCAGGGGACAGTGGCGCTCCTCCAGCCCGCCGGAGAGTTGGTGGTTGGTCAGAATCCCTTCCCCTGCGTAGCGTTTTGCCTGGATCTTTCTGGCCTGCTGGATGCGGGCCCGCATGGTCGCCGAGTCCGTGCTTCCCCGCGTCTGTTTCAGGTCTTTGTACGGCACGGCCGGGACCTCCACCTGGAGGTCGATGCGGTCGAGCAGCGGCCCGGACAGCCGGGACTGGTAGCGCTGTCTGGCCGCCGGCGAACAGGTGCAGGGATGGTTGTCGTCCGTATAGTAACCGCAGGGGCAGGGGTTCATGGCCGCCACAAGCATGAATCCGGCGGGGTAGCTCAGGGACATGGCCGCCCGGGCGATGGTGACCTGCCCGTCCTCCAAGGGTTGGCGCAAAACCTCCAGGACGTGCTTTTTGAATTCGGGCAGTTCGTCCAGGAAGAGCACGCCGCAATGGGCTAGGGAGACTTCCCCGGGCTTGGGATGTTGGCCTCCGCCGATGAGGCCGGCGTCGGAAATGGTGTGGTGGGGAGCGCGAAAGGGACGGACGGCCAGCAACGCCTTGTCGCGGCGCAGCCGGCCTGCCACGCTGTAGATTTTGGTCACCTCCAGCGCCTCGTCGAAGCTCAGAGGCGGCAACACCGTTGGAATGCGGCGGGCGAGCATGGTCTTGCCGCTGCCCGGCGGGCCGATGAACAGGAGATTGTGCGCCCCGGCTGCGGCGATTTCTATGGCCCGCAAAGCGTGCTCCTGCCCCTTGACCTCGGAGAAATCCAGGCCGTGGCGCTGCTCCTGCTCCCATAATGCGTCGATATCGACGCTCGCCGGCTCCAAGGGCTCCAGACCCGACAGATGCGCGACGACCTGACTGAGAGACCCGGCGCCCAAGACCGGCAAGCCTTGCGCAACCGCGGCCTCGGGGGCGTTGTCCGTCGCCAGGATCAGTCCCCGAGCTTTTTCGTCCCTGGCTCGCAGGGCGATAGGCAAGGCGCCGGGGATGGGCTTGACGGCGCCGGTGAGGGAAAGTTCGCCCGCGAAAAAATAGCCTTCGGTCTGAGCCGGATCCAGGTGTCCCGCCGCGGCGAGCAGGCCGACGGCCAGGGGCAGATCGAAGGCGCTGCCTTCCTTGCGAATGTCCGCCGGGGCCAGGTTCACGGTGATGCGGGCCGGGGGGAGCTTGAGTCCGGCGTTGCGCAAAGCGGAAAACACGCGCTCCTTGCTCTCCCGCACCGCGGCTTCGGGCAGTCCCACCATGGTGAACGCCGGCATGCCGGAGCGGGAGAAGTCCACCTCCAGGACCACGGTGCAGGCGTCGACGCCGAATAATGCGGCGCAGCGAGTTTTCGCAAGCATGGTCTGGGCATATCGGCTCCAGGCCTGCGTGTAAAGGCGCGGGCTCCCGCGTCGCAGGCTTGAAGCAACCCTGGGGAGAAAGGCTCGCTTCCCGGCCGGTGGGTCCTCTCTTTCAGAAATGTTTTGGGGAAAAGAGATAGGGGCTGGGGAAAGGTTTTTTTCTCTTTCCCCAGTTTTTATCAATCCAAAATTGCTTTAGATAGTGTAGTCACGAGATTGTCTAGAGTTTGATTTTGTGGCATACTTCGCTTGCCCTTCAAACAAAGCGAGGTTGCCATGTCAGGACCAGCCCACAGAAGGCACGACATCTCTGACGAAGTTTGGGAAAAACTTGAGCCACATTTGCCTGGAAGAAAAGGCAGTTGGGGGGGAATAGCTCAGGACAACAGGCAATTTATCAACGCAGTCTTTTGGATCATGCGCACTGGGGCTCCCTGGCGTGATCTCCCTCCTGATTATGGAGGATGGAGCAACACTCATCGTCGTTTCATCCGATGGCGCGACGCGGGAATTTGGGAAAAATTGCTGGAAATTTTGATAGATGAACCTGACTATGAATGGCTTATGATCGACGCCAGCCATTGCAAAGTTCACCCGCATGCAGCTGGCGCAAAGGGCGGGAACCAGGACATGAGCCGCACAAAAGGGGGCTCAACACAAAAATACATTTGGCCGTGGACGCGCATGGTATGCCGGTCAGGGTTGTTATTACACAAGGTACAACAGCAGATTGTACGCAGGCAATTGCGTTGATCGACGGCATTGAGGCACAGTATCTATTGGCTGACAGAGGATACGACGCCGAAGGCATAATCCAGAAGGCCTTCTCGCAAGGGATGGAGCCCGTTATACCTCCCAAAAAGAACAGGAAGACACCTCGTGATTACGATGAATATCTTTATAAAATACGACACTTGGTCGAAAATGCCTTCCTTCATCTCAAGCGATGGTGCGGTATCGCAACTCGGTACGCTAAAAACACATCATCGTTCCTGGCCGCTGTCCAAATCAGATGTATATTTTTATGGGCCTCTATCTCGTGACTACACTATCTAGGGACATTCCAGAATCAGCACGCCGCCCTTGTTCACGCGGAGGATCCTGTGGCCGGCGCCGCACGAGTACTCCACGTCAAGATATTTGTTTTGCGAGGGCGCTGGGTCGCCGCACATCTTGTCGTCCACTTTCAGGCGGCACCTTCGGACGCCCTGGCATATCCTTTGTACGTGCGCAGAGGCGTCGCAAAAACTGCGTCGTTGCGAAGCGTCTTCCAGGGAGCCGTAGATGGCGCGATGGATTTCTATGACCGCTTTCGTGTTGCTTTGAGCGAGAACCGGAAGGGCGGGGCTGCAAGAGAAAAGGCAAAGCACGATAGCGGATCGCAGCAAACACCGGAGCACGCCGTTGTCCTTACGGGTTGCGTTGTTCTCGTTTGTCCGTTTGCTTATGGCACATCGTTCGAAAAATGCAAAGGGCCGAACGGAAGGTTGCGTTCGGCCCTGATAAGAAGGCTGGTGGAGACGGAGGCTTTTACCGGAAGCGTTCAATGGGGTCAGTGGATTAGCTTTCCTATATTGCCCCAACGGATATCGAATGGGCTGGTCCATGACCAGTAAATGATCCAGGCTTTGCCTTTGATCGTGTCACGGTCCACGAATCCCCAGAATCTGGAGTCGTGGGAGTTGTCGCGGTTGTCGCCCATGACGAAGTATTTTCCGGTCGGCACGGTGATTTCCGCCATATTGTCGCGGATGGGGATGATGTTGGACGAGGTGTGCTGCGTATAGGGTTCGTTGAGGGACTTGCCGTTGCGGTACACCACCTTGTCCTTGATGGAGATGGTGTCGCCGGGCGTTCCGATCACCCGCTTGATGAAGTCCTTGGAGGGATCTTCCGGATACTCGAAGACGATGATGTCCTGGAATTTCGGGTCGCTCACCGGAACCATGATGATGTCGGTGAACGGAAGTTTCAGCCCGTAAATGAATTTGTTCACCAGCAAGTGGTCGCCGATCTGAAGCGTCTGGAGCATGGAGCCCGACGGAATTTTGAACGCCTGGACAACGAAAGAACGGATGACAAAGGCCAGAATCAGGGCGATAAACAGGGCTTCGCCGTATTCCTTTAAAGTTTTCAATGCATTGGGAGTCATAGCGTGGTCCTTGGGTCGCGCCGCGCGGCCTCAGTCCTCCTCCGAGGTTTTGAGCACGGCCATAAAGGCCTCCTGCGGAATCTCCACATTGCCCATTCGCTTCATGCGGCGCTTGCCTTCTTTTTGCTTTTCCAGCAGCTTGCGTTTTCGTGTGATGTCGCCGCCGTAGCATTTGGCGATGACGTTCTTGCGGAAGGGGGGGACGCGCTCCTTGGCGATGATCTTGCGGCCGTGCGCCGCCTGGATGATCACTTCGAACATCTGGCGCGGGATGGCCCGTTTGAGCCTGAGCGCGAGGCTGCGCCCCATCCGGTAGGCGTTGTCCCGGTGGCAGATGATGGAGAATGCGTCCACCGGGTCGCCGTTGATCAAAATGTCCAGCTTGACCAAGTCGGCCGGCCGGTAGTCGATGACTTCGTAGTCCAGGGAGGCGTAGCCCCTGGTCTGGGATTTGAGCTTGTTGAAGAAGTCGTACATGACTTCCGAAAACGGCAACTCGTAGGTGATGATGACGCGGCTGACGCCGTGGTAGGCGATGTTTTTCTGGATGCCCCGCTTTTCCTCGCACAGGGCCAGCACCGCGCCCACGTATTCATTGGGCACGTGGATCTCCATGCGCACGAAAGGCTCCAGAACGGCCGCCGTTTCCTGGGTGTCCGGCAGCTTGTGCGGGTTGTCCACGAACACGGTCGAGCCGTCCAGCAATTCGACCTGATAAACCACGGACGGGGCCGTGGCGATGAGGTTGGCCTGGAATTCGCGCTCCAGCCGCTCCTGGATGATCTCCATGTGCAACAGGCCGAGAAAGCCGCAACGGAAGCCGAAGCCCAGAGCCATGGAGGTCTCGGGGTCGAAGGTGAAGGCCGCGTCGTTGAGGTTCAGCCGTTCGAGGGCGGCCTTCAGCGGCTCGTATTCCGCAGGCTCCGAAGGGTACAGCCCGCAGAACACCATGGGTTTGATCTTTTTGAAGCCGGGAAACGGCTTGTCCGTCGGCCGGTCCGGCTTGGTGAGGGTGTCGCCCACGGGCGCGTCGTCCAGGTCCTTCATGGAGGCGCACAAAAAACCCACCTCGCCGGGGCCGAGCCGTTTGATGTCCTTGGCGTCCGGAGAGAAGACACCCAGCTTGGTGACCTCGAAGACATCCTTCGTGGAGTGGACCATGAATTTTTCGCCTAAGGAGAGCGAGCCGTCCAGGACACGGAAAAGGACCACGACGCCTTGGTAGGAGTCGTACCAGGAGTCGAAAATGAGCGCCCGCAGCGGGGCGTTTTCATCGCCTTGGGGCGCCGGCAGGTCGGTGACGATGCGCTCCAGCACCTTGTCCACGTTTTCGCCGGTCTTGGCGCTGACCATCAGGGCGTTTTCGCAGTCGAGGCCGATGATGTCCTCGATCTCCTCCAGAACCCGGATCGGGTCGGCGCTCGGCAGGTCGATCTTGTTCAGGACGGGAACCACCACCAAGTCGTGGTCCAAGGCCAGGAAGACGTTGGCGAGGGTCTGGGCCTCCACGCCTTGGGTCGCGTCCACGACCAGGAGCGCGCCTTCGCAGGCCGCAAGGCTGCGGGAGACTTCGTAGGAAAAGTCCACGTGCCCCGGGGTGTCGATGAGGTTGAGGATGTATTCGCCGCTGGAGGTCTTGTACGGGATTCGAACGGTTTGCGCCTTGATGGTGATGCCCCGTTCGCGCTCCAGCTCCATCCGGTCCAGGTATTGCTCCCGCCGTTCGCGTTCGGAGACCAGGCCGGTCAGTTCAAGAATCCGGTCCGCCAGGGTGGATTTGCCGTGGTCGATGTGGGCGATAATACTGAAGTTACGGATTTGTTCCTTACGCGTCATGGCAAAGGCGCTGCCTTTTTGTCATATGGAGTGCGCGCTGCAGTGAGACTTGCAGAGGCGAAGCACTTGTACGGCATTTCCCCTGGAGTGTCCATGGCGCGCCGGGCAAACTTTCCGGGAGACTGCGGACGCCGTTGCTCAATCAGTGGCTCCGTGCTATCCGAGCACATGACAGGAGGCCCCGTTGATTCAAACTGTTGCTTATTTTCTCGGCGGGATCGGCGTGTTTTTCGCCGGTATGACCATGCTGTCCTCCAGTCTGAGCGGCTTGCTGTCCGACAAGTTCCGCGTTTTGCTGGCGCGATGGGCCGGCGTGCGCACCAAAACGGCCGGCATCAGCATTTTCGCCGGCGCCGTTTGCCAATCCATTTCCGTTCTTTCCCAGATTCTGGCGAGCCACGTCTCCGTCGGCACCATCGATGTGCGCGAAGCGTTGATCGTGACGTTCTGGGGGCACATCGGGACATGCCTGATCGTTCTTCTGGCCCTGGTCAACCTGAATTCCGGCATCATTCTGCTCATGGGGCTGGCCGGTCTGATCTACGCGTTCGACAAGAACCAGAAACGCCGAACCGTGTCTCTGGCCGTTTTCGGACTGGCGTTGTTGTACCTGGGGCTCGCCATGGTCAGGAACGGCTGCGACGACCTCCTGCGCATCCACTGGGTCGCGAGCATCGCAACCATGGGCCTGGAGTCCTACATCGCCGCGTTTTTCATCGGGGCGTTGACGGCCGCCTTGTGCAATTCCTTTCCCGCGGCGACCATTTTGGGGATCACGCTGGCGAGCAACGGCGTCTGCACGCCCGAGCAGGCCGTCATCTTCATCTATGGCGGCGCCTTGGGCGGCACGGCCTCCACGCTGTTTTCGGCGCAGCAGTTCCAGGGAACCTCCAAGCAGATGGTCATGGCCAATATTCTGATCACCATGAGCGCGTTGCTTATTTTCGTACCGCTGTTCTTTGTTGAAACCTATCTGGACACGCCCCTGGTGTTGTCGCTGGCGATGAGGGTGAGCCATAACCTGGAGCTCAATCTGGCCAGCGTGTTTTTCCTGCTCAATCTGGCGCCTATTGTTCCGCTGAGCCTGGTTTCGCGGCAATACGTCCGCGTGCTGAAGCGTTTTTGGCCCCCCACGCCCGAGGAGCAATGGTCCCAGGTCGTGCACTTGCGCTACAAGACGCTCGACACGCCGGAAATCGCCATTGAACTCGTCGAGCAGGAGCAGGCTCGCCTGCTGCGGCAATTAACGCATTATTTCCATTACATGCGCGCAGGCAAGACCCAGGATCTTGAGGACGCTTTGCGCACCATCCGCGAGGCGTTTTTATCCGTTTCCCAGGAGGTGCGCAGGTTTATCGGCTCGTTGCTGGAAATGCGGCACGGTCACGGGATTACGGAGCAGGCCTTGAGTTGTTTGAATCGCCAGAGTTTGCTGGAGTCTCTGGATGACGTTTTGGAGGACATGACCCGGGCCTTTGACAACATGTCTCCGGACTCGGCCGGCGCTCAGCTCAAGGACGTGCTTGTGGAGGGGCTTGAACTCATTTTGCTCGAGGCCTGCGAGGCGTCCGAATCTCAAGATCCGGACAACCTCGACGCGTTGCTGGTGATGACGGACGACAAGCGGGCCGGCATGCAGCGGCTTCGGCGAAACTACCTGTCGCGGGACCAAGGCATGGACCCCAAGGAGCGCGTCGCCGCTCTGCAGGTGACCGGTCTGTATGAACGCGCCGCCTGGATCCTCGGCCAGATCGCCCTGCAGCACCGCCACATTCTGAAGAAGAGCGTCGTCAAGTTCTCCAATCTGGTGGAGGCCTTTTGAGGAGGCGCCTCGCGACCGGCTAAGCCTTGGACGCCGCAATCCGTCGAGGCTCTTCCTCCAGGTCCGGTGCGGCGTCTTCGGCCACCATGCTCCAGGCGAAGGGCTCTTCGCATCGAACCGGCCGCAGCAGTCTGCGTCCGACCACTTTGTCCCAAAACAGGCAGGAAACCCCGTCTCCAGGGCACTTCGCAGCCAGGTCCGTCTCGGCGATGCGGCGGCCGGCCGGCATGTCCCGGGAAAAGACGATGCTCTTTCTAAGCTTTGCCGCGCAGTTGCGCTCCGTTTCGCTCACCCGTTTCTCCCGAAGGGAAAGAGCGGCCTCGGCTTCGCGGATCAATCGGGCCATCTGTCCGAACTCGTCAAGGGTCAAGGAGGCGGCGTGGTCCGTCCCGGGCAGGCTTTTGTCCAAAGTGACGTGCCGCTCCACCATGCACGCCGACATCACCGCCGCGGCGATGCTCGGCCCCAGGCCCGACTCGTGGCCGGAGTAGCCGACGGGAAGCCCGTAGCGCCTGCGAAGCGCCTCCATCACCATGACGCCCGTTTCATGGTCCGGGCACGGATAGCTGGAGTTGCAATGCAGCAGGATTGTCGGCGTTTCGTATTCCTGGACGCAGGCCACGGCCGCGTCGATTTCCGGCCAGGCGCTCATGCCCGTGGAGAGCACCAGGGGAACGCCCGTGCTCGCCGCCATGCGCAGCAAGGGAAGCGTGGTCAAGTCGGCCGAGGCGATTTTGAGCAGCTCCATGTCCAGATCCGCCATTTGCTTCAAGCTGACGGCGTCCCAGACGGAGGCGAAAAAGACGAGACCCAGCAGCTCGGCCAAATGCTTCAATTCGGCCATCTGGTCCGTGGACAGCTCCAACGCCCGGCGGTGTTCTCCGTAGGTGGCGCCGAAGCTGTTGCGTCCCGTATAGGGTCGGGCGCGGCCTTCGGCGGTCAACAGGCTTTCGATGTCGCGCTTTTGGAGCTTGACGGCGTCCGCTCCGGCTTCGGCTGCGCGGGCCACCATCTCCTTGGCCATGCCCATGTCGCCCTGGTGGTTGTTGCCGATTTCAGCGACCAGAAAACACGGGCGCCCGCGTCCGATGATTTTTCCGGATTTGAGCACAACGCCGAAAGGCAAAGACGTATTCATGGCGTTCTCCTTCATCTGCGCCCAACTTTGCGGCGCGAGGGGTGGTTTCTGGATCGCCGCCCCTATCGTTTAACGACCAAACGTTTTATCGGATGAAGGAGGAAATCACTTTATAGGGCGATTTAAGGATACCCCGGATCTTTGGGGAGCCCCGTCCGGCGGGCGGCCGCGGAGGCCAACTCGTCGCAGCGTTCGTTTTCAGGCACGCCGCTGTGCCCCGGCACCCAATGAAACGCGACGTCATGAGCGCTGAGCAAGGGAGAGAGCCGCAGCCACAAGTCCTTGTTCTTGACCGGCTTTTTCGCTGCGGTGCGCCAGCCGTTGCGCGTCCACGACCGAAGCCATCCTTTCTCGATGGCGTCCCGAACGTATTTGGAGTCCGTATACAGATCCACCCGGCAAGGCTCCTTCAGGGCGCCCAGCGCCTCCAGAACCGCCAGCAACTCCATGCGGTTGTTGGTCGTCGGTCGGAACCCGCCGGACAGCTCCTTGCGCTCCTCGCCGAACAGAAGCACCGCGCCGTAGCCCCCGGGGCCGGGATTGCCCAGGCAAGCGCCGTCCGTGTAGGCGACCACCTTTTTTTGTTCAGCCACCGGTTTCCTCCTGCGGGGCGTTTTCTTTTTCCAGGCGCAAAAGCTGCCCCCAGGTGAGATCGAACATATTTCTCAAGCCCTCCTCCCATTCGCCTTTGCGGAAGTATTCCTCGAAATGGGGGCCCGTGATGTACCGGACAAAGGATTCGCCGAGCCCGGAGCGGAGCAGGGGGGGAAACACCACCACGGCCTGCCCGTTCTGGGGGGAGACGCCGATAAAAAGGGTCTTGGCGTCCAGTTTGGGCGCCTCCACGGGACCGTTGCGTATCTGCAGTTTGAGCGTCACCCCGTAGCGGTCGCGCAGGGCTTCGGCGAAACTGGCCGCATAGGCTTGGTCGCGTTCGCTCATTTGTCCCGTCTCGTCCCAGACCGTCTGTTTGGACTCCAAACGGGTGATGACCCGCTCGTTGTTTTTCCAGAAGGCCCAGACCACGCCCAAGAACACCAAAAGCAGCAGCAGCATGCGGATCATGTGTTCGGCCGGGCTCCTTCCCCTGGTGGAAAACAATCCCATGCGGCCTCCTTGGCGGGTTACCCGCCGATTTTTCGGAGCGCCTCGTTCAGGGCCTCCATGACCGTTTTCTTGATTGCGCAGGCGCCCTCCTTGCTGGAGGCCTCGAAGCGCAGGACGAGATCGGGCTCCGTGTTCGAGGCCCGGAGCAGGCCCCATCCGTCAGGGAACACCGCCCGCACGCCGTCGATGTCCACGACGGGCCGGTCTTCGGCCAACCGGTCGCGCACGATTTGGACAACCTTGAATTTGATGGCGTCCGGACAATGTATCCGCTGCTCGGGCGTGGCGGCCGTGGCCGGCCAGTCCGCCAGGCGTCCGGACAGGGGCCTCGCCGGGTCCTTGGCCAGGATTTCCACGAGGCGCAGGGCGGCGTAGGCGGCGTCGTCGTAGCCGTGGTGGCGGTCATTGAAGAAAAGATGCCCGCTGAGCTCCCCGGCCAGGGGCGCGCCGGTCTCCAGGATTTTGGCCTTCATCAGCGAATGCCCCGTGGCGGCCATGATCGCCTTTCCCCCGTGGGTCTCGATGTCGTCGAACAGCAGCTGGGTGCACTTGACGTCTCCAATGATCTGGGCGCCTGGGCGCTCCTCCAGCACGTCCCGGGCGAAGAGGGCGAGCAACCTGTCCGCGGCCATGAACGCGCCGGTTTCGTCCACCGCTCCCAAGCGGTCTCCGTCGCCGTCCATCGCTACGCCGAGGTGGGCGCCTTCGGCCAGGACCTTGTCTTTCAGGGCCGCAAGATTGGCTTCCACCATGGGGTCGGGATGGTGGTTGGGAAACCGGCCGTCCGGGTCGCAATACAGGGGGACGACGTCCGCGCCGGCCCGGCGCAACAGCTCCAGGCAGACCGGTCCGGCCACGCCGTTGCCTCCGTCCAGAACCACTTTGACGGGGTTCCGAAGGCGAATTTCGGAGAGGGCGTCGTCGTAATACGCCGGCAGGATGTCATGGCGGGAGAGCAGGCCGGGCGCGCCGGCTGGCGTTGGCCCGGTCTCGAAGATGCGCCGTATTTGCTGGATTTCTTCACCATGGATGGTGGTCGGTCCGCGCCAGATCTTGAACCCGTTGTACTGGGGGGGGTTATGGCTGGCGGTCACCACGACGCCCGCCCGGGTGTTCAGCTGCAAGGCCGCAAAGTAGAAGACGGGCGTGGGGACTTCGCCGAGGAGAATGACGTCCACGCCGGCGGAGAGAAGGCCTTTGGCCAATGCGGACTCGAACGACTCGGAGCTGGGCCGCACGTCCCGGCCCACCACGGCCCTGCCGAGGCCATGCTTCCGGAAATGGGCGCCGACCGCAAGCCCCAGCCGCTCCACCCAGGATTCGTCAAAGTCTTTTCCCACCACGCCGCGAATGTCGTATGCGCGAAAAACGTCGCCGGCGAAGGCCGTCATGAACTGCTTCCTCCATATAAAGATATGGCCCTTTGGCCGAGCTTCTCTTGACCTTGCAAGTCGGCTAGCCTATCAGAACTCATTATGAACTGGGACTGGGAAAAATTAACCGAACAAAGGCAGCGGCGCTCCGGTGGGCAATTTCCGTCGGGGGTTGAAGAGTTTAACAAGCATCTGAACAAGTTCAAAGGCTTTCGGGCGCCAAGCGGCAAGCTCATTGCGTTGATCGTCATCCTGATTTGGATACTATCCGGTATCTATATTGTGGAGCCTGACGAAGTCGGCGTGGTGACCCGTTTCGGCGCTTTCAACCGGATAACCACGTCTGGGCCCCACTACCACATTCCTTACCCGGTGGAAAGCGTGTTGACCCCGAAAGTCACGGTGGTTCGCCGGGTTGAGGTCGGATTCAGGTCGTTCGGCGGAGAGCGGAACTTCCAGCAGGGGCAGATCCGACCGGTGCCGGAAGAGTCGTTGATGCTCACCGGCGACGAAAACATTGTCGATGTGCAGTTTATTGTGCAATACAAAATCAAAGACGCCGTGCATTACTTGTTCAACATCAGCCAACAGGCGGAGACCATCAAGAACGCGGCGGAAGCGGCCATGCGCGAGGTCATCGGCCACAGTCGGATCGATGCGGCCTTGACCTCGGGCAAGGTGGAGATCCAAAACCAGACCTTGGATCTGATGCAGCGGATTCTGGACAACTATCAGGCCGGGGTTGACGTTATGGTGGTGCAACTGCAGGATGTGCATCCGCCGGCGGAGGTCATCGACGCATTCAAGGACGTGGCCAGCGCCCGAGAGGACAAAAGCCGGTTCATCAACGAGGCCGAGGCCTATCGAAACGACATTCTACCCAAGACCCGGGGCGAGGCGGCCATGATCGTGAATCAGGCCCAGGCTTACAAAGAAAGCGAAATTTTGACCGCCCAGGGCGAAGCGAGCCGATTCTTGAAAATTCTGGCCGAGTACAACAAGGCCAAAGATGTGACCCGTACGCGGTTGTTCATCGAGTCCATGGAGCGCATCCTGGCCAATCCGAAGCTGGAGAAGCTGATCCTGGGCGAGGAGGCCATGTCCCGGGCCGTACCGTACTTGCCGCTGGACCGGTTGCCTGCAGCCACGCAGGCGGGGGGGGCGAAGCAATGAAGAAGACCACTCCCATCGCCGTTGTCGTCGGCCTTTTCGTTGTCTTGCTGGTCGTCTATCAAAGCGTTTTCGTGGTGAGCCAGATCGAGCGGGCTATCGTGGTCCAGTTGGGCAAGCCCGTGGCCGGCCCGTTGCAGCCGGGCTTGCACTTCAAGCTGCCCTTTGTGCAGACCAGCATCAACTTCGACGCCCGCCTGTTGGATTACGACGCCCATCCGGCGGAGATTTTGACCAAAGACAAGAAAAATATGGTGGTGGACAACTACTCCAAATGGAGGATCGTGCGGCCGTTGCAGTTCTACAAGACCGTACGCACCATCGCCAGCGCCCAGGCCAAGTTGGACGACATCATCTATTCGAAAATGCGTGAGGCCTTGGGCCAGTATACGCTGGTCGAAGTGGTGTCCACCAAGCGGGTGGAGATCATGAGCCGGGTGACCCGCGAATCCAACCAAACGGCGGACAGCTTCGGCATCGAGGTCGTGGACGTGCGCATCAAGCGCACCGATCTTCCTCCGGAAAACGAGCGGGCCATCTTCGGACGGATGCGGGCCGAACGCGAACGCATCGCCAAGCAGTACCGGTCGGAAGGCCGAGAGGAGGGCGCCAAGATCAAGGCCCAAGCCAATAAGGAGCGGGCTATTCTCTTGGCTGAAGCGGGAAAGACCTCCGACATGACGCGCGGAGAAGGCGACGCCCAGTCCATAGCCATTTACGCCCAGGCCATTCAGCAGTCGCCGGAGTTTTACGCTTTCAAGCGAAGTCTGGACGCCTATGAGCGGTCGTTCAAAGACAACGCCAAGATGGTCCTGACGCCGGACGATAACTTCCTGCGTTTTCTCAAATAATAATAAGGCAGCACGGAGGCGGCTTTCGCCGCCTCCGACCGGAAATCACTTGGACGCATCGGCCCAGGCGGCGAGAGGGCCGAAAATTTGAGTTTCCGTGTTGTTTTTCTGGAGGGTCGCTGGTTGAACGGATCGCTCCTCCGCGGCCAGGATGCAGGAGCTGCATATGGGCCCGCCGCGGGACTCGATATAAAAGTCATGGTCCTGGACGGATTTCCGGCAGCGGTGGCAAACAACTTTGGGCATGACTGCTCCTTGGGCAAAAGTTACCGGTTATGCTAAGATAGCAAGAAGCGGGCCGGAGCAAGAGGCGTAGAAGGAGCGTTTAGAGATATCGGCGCCTTCCGATTGTTGCGAACATACAATAAATAGAATATGTTATTGTGATATCGGATGGTTTCGTAACCCAAAAAGCCGGCCAAAGGTTTTGTTCCGATGGCAGACGATGATCACCGCTCTGGACCGGCTGACGGGTCGGTTGAAGAGTTTCTCCAAATCAGCCCGAATATCTTGGCCACCTTTCCGGCCAGAACGCCTGTCTCTCTGTACGAAGAGGACCCCGAACTCAACCGTACGGTGAAGATCTTCAACGCCGAGACCTTGCTTTCCCGGGCCAAGAAACAACGGGTCACGGAGCTTTGCGACGCCGGCAACCTTTTCTTGGCCAGAAACGAGTACACGGTTTTCGCCCGCCATTTGAGCCGGAACTTGGGGGCGTTGCTCACGGAGCACGACCTGGACGAAAGCGACGCTGCGGGCGTTTTTTTTATGGGGGTTCGTGACAAGTATCAGGAATTTCTAGAGAATCCAGCAAGAACGGGATACGAGGCTCTGGAGCAGGATATGGCGGTGTTCTGCGAATATCTGTGGGCCGATCCCGCTCGCTGGATGCATTTTTTTCACGCCTTGAGCCGTGAGAACGGTTTGGCGGACCACGGGGCGAGCTCTTTGTTCGTCGGCATGGCCGTGTATCTTCAAATGACCAAAACCCCGCCCGCCCAACTGGTTCTGAACAAAATAGCCATGGGGCTGCTGATCCACGATTTGGGGATGTCGCAAATGCCCAAGCCGGTGCTGGAGAAGGACACGCCTCTGGTCTATCGGGAAAAGGCCAAGATCAAGGATCATGTCGAGGTCGGACTCAAGATGATGCACCGGCTTCGCGTGGAGGACGAGGCGATCATCGCCTGCATGCGCGACCACCACGAACGGCTGGACGGCTCCGGATACCCCAAAGGGATACGGGGCGATGCGCTTTCGGACTTGGCGAAGGTTTGCGCCGTTGGGGATTCTTTTTGCGCCATGGTGGCGCGCAGGTACTATCAGGAAGCCCAAAATCCCCTGCAGGCTGCGTTGATCCTGCTGGAAAGCCCGGAGAAGTACGACATCGGTTGCTGCCAGCACTTGTTGAGTTTTTTGATCAAGGCGAGCCCGCAGCTGCAGCAGGTTTTCCAGGACAAGGACAAGGTGGCGGAGCTGCGGGCGCGAGCCCGCGTCTGGGCGAAGAGATAGCCCGACCGCCGGTTGTTGTTTCGCCTTGTGGCGCCAATCCGTATGACAGGCGAGCCCCTCAATTGCATGACGAATTGATGGGCGCATCCTAAGCTGGACAAATGCCCGGCTGCGCCGCCTCGGCGGCGTGGTTCGGGCGCCTCTCTCTTACAGCGACCCGAAAAACGTGTTGGTCCATTCGATGGAGCGGTGATAGGCCTCCGCGAGCTTGTCGGCGTCCAGGCCGAGGCTGGTCATGACGGCGTCGACTTCGTCCCAGCGAGATTTTTCGATGGTCTCGGCCAGCGCCAGCCAGGGGGCGAGTGCGCCCTGCCGCTGGCATAAGGCGCTTTTCAACTCGTCCGCCAGAGGCAGATAGGCGACGATCTCTCGCATGGGGGCGTCGAGCATGGGTTCGAGCAGAGAGAACAGCCCGAGCAGGAACAGTGTGTCCGCCAGCTCCGTTTTGCCGTGGTCCTGGCCGGCCAGTTCGAGGAATTTGGCGCGCTGGGCCGATAGAAAGGCGAGTTCCTGGGTTTTGGCCGGTGGGGCCATGTCCGTCAGGAGCACAAGCCGGAGCCAGCCGCGCAGTTGTCGCCAACCGGTCAGCACCACGGCCTGGTGGATGGAGGTGATTTTCTGGGTGAAGGCGAAGGCGGCTGAGTTGAGAAAAGTCAGCAACCGGTAGCTCAGCGCCACGTCCGATTCGATGGCTGCGGCCAGAGCCTGGAAATCAGGGTCCTGCTGCTCGATAATGTCGAAGAGTTTGAGTCGGACCAGCTCGCTTGAAGAAATTTTTTTGCTGCTTATCGTCGTAGGCTCTTGGAAGAAGAAGCCCTGGAACAGTGAACATCCCAACCGGCGGGCGCGGTCCAGCAGAGCAAGGCTCTCCACCTTTTTGGCCAGCAGGGCGGGTCCGCCCGGACAATTTCTGGCTGCGGCCGCCAACGCTTCCGCTACGCCGATTTCCTGGCTGACGTCTATGGCGATGATATCCAGCAGGCCGGCGAACTCTGGAGCGCACGGGGCTGGAGACGCCTTGTCCACGGCTATCGAGTAACCGTCTTTCCTGAGCTTGGCGACGGCTTCTATCAGATCTTTGCTCGGCGCCAGATACTCCTGCATGCCCGCCACGGTCCTCTCCGGAAGGAAGGTGCGTGGTATGTCGTTGGTCAACGCTTTGGCCGGGAAGTTGATCATGATTTTCGCCGGGCGAAAGTCCGCGTCCGGGCAAAGGGCGACGTTGGCCATGATCTTGATGATGGCGTTGACTTCGTCCGAGAACTCCGCACGGGGCGCGTGCGGCTGGTCGCGGTAGAGCAGTTCATATCCCCAAACCCGTAATTCGGTATCGAACACGGGTTGCCTTGCGACAAAGACTGTTTCGTATGTGCTCGTTGATTCCGGCATGTTCTTCACTGTTTCAGAGACGATTGCGCCGCTGGCGGCGGCGAGCAACAGTCTGTTTGCGGCGGCGCTTGGAAAAGAGCGGACCGGAGAGTCTCGCGTCTATTGCTTCCGGCTGCAGTAGACTTCTTGGTATCCGGTCCTGGTCGCCGAAGCAAGAAGGAACGGCGCCAATGTCTGAGGAAAAGCGAGGAGGAGTCCGGGAGTGGAGGGGAAATGAATGTTGCGCAGGCCGCCGGTTGGATTTGCCAGACCGGCTGCAACGCATTAGGGTTGCGCGCCATCGGTGTGAAAAGGATGGAGGAATTTCGCCCGTTAATTCACTTGGATATCCGGGCTTGATTTTTTTCGAAAATTAAGCAATTTGTTGAGTTATTGCTTGCCGGACAACGTGGCGGCCGTTCAGGGGATGCTATCAGGGGTGGGGATGTAATAAAGCGGGCGCAAAACTTGTAGAATACAACGTTGGAATGTAGAACAACATGCTGGATGCGCATCGTTAGCATTTGGCGATGCGTATCTGATATGCAATTGAGTCAAAAGGCAGTGAATAATCATTTACAGTTTTGGTATAACTTGGTCTTGCTTGTTTCAGATACAGTTCAACTTTTTTTTCTTGGCCGTCCCGGACGCGCACTTGGTTGAGGAAGTAATTCTTTTGGGATGCCATAATCCTCAAGCTGCTGGATTCGCTTCAGCGGCGCGTGATCGCTCCCGAGTATTCTTGTGATCCAAGAAGGAGAGACTCCTAACGACCTCGCAAGCTGCACCTTTGAAATGCCTTGCCCGGCCAGCCATGCCCGCAAGGCGTTCTTGCGATTTTGATGCTTGAATTCGTATGAAGTTTCCATGCCAGTCATTTGGGTAGGTTAAGTCAAACAGAAATATAATTAAGCTGAGCTATATCTGGTGTCAACTTATTTTTGGTGGCAATATGGTTCCAAGTAAATATGTTACTCGGGCTACACTTTAAATTTGCAGGAAGGAGGCATTCCCATATGACCTACGAAGGCAACGCGACGGGCGGATCTTTGCCCGCCACCGAGTCCGACGACAAGCGCCTTCAGTTCGAGCAGGCCTTTGAGCGTATTAAAAAGGCCACGGGCGCGCGGACTCAGGTGCAGCTTGCCGAGATCCTCGGCATCAGGCAATCGAGTATTTCCGACGCTAAGCGGCGGAGCTCCGTGCCGGCCGAGTGGTTCCTGAAACTCTTCCGCAAGTTTGGATTGAACCCGGACTGGCTGGAGTTTGGCAGCGATCCCGTCTACCTCAAATCCATCGAAGGCCAGATCCCAGCAAAAAGTCTGGAAAGTCTTGGTAGTTACGGTCAACCCAGGCCCCTGTCCCGCGGCCGCATCGTTCCGGTGTCCAACATGGCTGGATCTGACGACAGCAGCGCCGGTTGGATTCCGATGGTCATCGAGGAACTCAACATTCCTGAATCTTTTTATGCCGATGCGTTGTCAGTGGTCAAGGTTGAGGATGCAGGAATGGAGCCGCTCATTCGACGGGGGGCCTTTGTGGGCATTGATCGCAACCAGAAGCGGCTTATTCCTGGCGAACTTTACGCAATTCAGGCGCCTCATCAGGGCCTCATGTTGAAGCGCGTGTATTCCGACCCGGAAAACGGCCGTTTTATCCTTCGCTCCGAAAACCCCAACCATCCGGAGCAGTACATTCCTATCGACCAGCAAGAAGGAAAGACCGTCGGCCGCGTGGTCTGGATTCTCCAGCAGCTTTGAGCCAGGGGGGCGTTTGCGCCTCCCTGCTCGCACGTTGTCCGCAAGCCCATGATGGCGGAAAATTTGATCGCTTGACGCGCAGCCGTGAAGGTTTACACTAGGACCTTCCAACGGCGGTTTGCAGAGGAGCTTTTGCATGTTGAAGCGAGTGACTGTTCCGGACATCATGGAGGCCAAAGGGGAGCGCAAGCTTTCCATGATCACGGCCTACGATTACCCTACGGGGCGGCTGGCCGACTTGGCGGGTATGGACATGGTTCTCGTGGGAGATTCGCTGGCTATGGTCGTGCTTGGCCGCGAGGACACCCTGTCCGTGACCATGGAGGAGATGATCCATCACACCAAAGCCGCTTCCCGCGGAGTTGAACGCGCCTTGCTGGTCAGCGACATGCCGTTCATGTCCTATCAGGAGAGCGTTGAGCAGGCCTTGCGCAACGCTGGCCGGCTTATCAAGGAAGGACGCGCCCAGGCGGTGAAAATCGAGGGCGGCGCCGAGACCTCGCAAACGGTTCGCGCTTTGACCGATGCAGGCATACCTGTCATGGGCCATGTGGGGCTCACGCCTCAGCGCCAGATTCAGCTGGGAGGATTCCGCTACCAGGGAAAGACCGTAGAGGCGGCCCGGATTCTCGTCGAGGACGCCAAAGCCCTTTCCGCGGCGGGCGCTTTCTCTCTGGTGGTGGAGTGCGTGCCGGCCGAGACGGCGCAGGCCATCGCGGACGCCGTGGACATTCCGGTCATCGGCATCGGCGCCGGGCCGCATTGCGACGGGCAGGTGCTGGTGGTCCACGACATGATCGGTTTGTTCGACCGGTTCAAGCCCCGCTTCGTCAAGTCCTACGCCGAGTTTTGGCCGCAAGCCCTGAAGGCGCTCGAATCTTACAGGGATGAGGTGGCGACGGGCGTGTTCCCGGGCGAAGACCAGACGCATCATATGACCCCCGAAGAGTTGGAGCGAGTCCGCCGGTTGCTTGGGCAGGCGTGAGCGAGTCCAGGCCAAATTCGGCGGCTGTGCTTTGGTGTGCGCTTTCGGCGGCCATTTCTGCGTTGTATTGTGCGTTTTTTAAACGCAAAGCTTTTGCTTCCCATGAAGATTTTTGTTCCGTGGATGGATCGCGCCGCCGCAGGTTTCGGCCTTGCGGTGGTCGCGTCCTGAGGGCGGTTTACGCTTGAAATGCTCTGGGCTCCCACGGCTTGGGTGGCGTTGGCGGAGTTCTTCCGGGGCGCCACGCCTTCGGTCTGCACGCCGAGTCGGCGGATTGCTCCGCGGTGTGTTTTCACGAGGCTTGCCGGTCCCGACGGAGAGCGGCGTTGCGGACCCGAGTGGCGATTATGACAAGTATTGCGATTGATTACAACGTATTACTGCAGAAATTGGTCTGGCCGCTCGGCCGGTTGACGTTGTTCATCAGTGTCGGGTTGCTTATCGGTAATCTCATTGAAGCGCTGGACTGGACCAAATCCGTGGCGCGTCTTGCCGCGCCTCTGGTTCGCTTAGGCCGGCTCAAGGACGTGTCGGGCGCCAGCTTCTCCATGGCCTTTTTTTCGGGCGTATCCGCCAACACCATGCTCGCCGAGGCCTATGACCAAGGAAGGATTTCCCGTAGCGAGCTGGTGCTGTCGAATCTTTTCAACAGCCTGCCGACCTATTTTTTGCATTTACCCACGGTTTTTTTCATCAGCGCGCCCTTTTTGGGCTCGGCCGCATTTGTCTATGTGGGGCTGACGTTGACATCCGCCGTGTTGCGCACGGCGTTCATCGTGTTGCTGGGGCATTGGACGCTGCCGCCATTGCCCGAGGGCTGCGTAGCGTGCCTGTTGACGGAGTCGGAAAACAGAGGTCTTCGGGATGCGTTGCGCAAGACGTGGAAGCGCTTCAAGCGGCGGCTGCCGAAAATTCTGTACATCACGGTTCCGATTTATGTGGCTGTATTCCTGCTACAACGTTACGGAATTTTTCAGTGGCTGGAGCAGGAGTTGGGCGGGCGGGTGCAGGTGCTGTCGTGGTTGAACCCCCAAGCCATCAGCATCGTGGTGATGCAGGTCGCGGCGGAGTTTTCGGCGGGGCTCGCGTCCGCCGGCGCCATGCTGGACAACGGGGTTTTGGGGGTGAAAGAGGTGGTGGTCGCCCTGTTGGCGGGCAACGTGCTGTCCTCCCCCATGCGCGCTTTTCGCCACCAGTTTCCTTACTATGCGGGCATTTACAAGCCGGCCCTGGCGATGCGGCTCATGGTTTACAATCAGACCTTGCGCGCGTTGAGCATCGCCGTGGTCTGCGCCGGCTATGTTCTCCTGGGTTGAAAAATCGCGTAATGAGGCGAAGTATTCGCTAGGAATACTGGGTGATTATAGCTGCTGCGTCGTGAACCACACGACGTCGCGCGCCTGCACCCTCGCCGCCGGATAGCGCCGGGTGACCGCCGTGCGGTTCGTCAGAATAGTCTCGACAAGCGGCTGCTTGCCACAGTCGGAAGTCGCGAAAAAGATTTTCTTGGATGCGTTGAGGGCCGGCAGGCTCAGGCTGATGCGGCGGACGGCGGGCGGCAGGGTGGGTTCCTCCACCCCGACGACCCATGCTTCGGTCTCCTCAAGCACGGCGTGTCCGGGGAAGAGCGACGCCGTGTGCCCGTCCGGTCCGAGTCCCAGCAGACAGACGTCGAATTCCGGAAGACTGGCGCCAGGCCCGAAAAAAGCGCGCAGCCTGCGCTCGTAATCCCGCGCCGCGGCCGCGGCGGAGTTCATTTCCCCGCGCATGCGGCGCACGTTGGCGCTGGGAATCTCGATGCGGTCGATCAAGGCTTTCCTGGCCATGCGAAAATTGCTCCAGCCGTGGCAGGGAAAAACCAGCCGCTCGTCTCCGAAAAAAAGATGGATGTCGCGCCACGGCAGGTCTTTGCCGGCCAGCATCTCGTAGGCTTGGCGCGGCGAGGAGCCGCCTGCGAGGCACAGCGTAAAGACTCCGCGACGTAGTAAGGCCGATTTCGCCTCCTGCTCGATGGCGTCGGCCAAGGCTGCACTCATAGACCTGGCGTCAATAAATTCAAAATGTTGCGGGATGCAAGGCATGAGGTCTCCTTTTCCGGCGTCTTGCCCGCGGCCGGGAGGTTTCGTATCATAACCGAATGAAGGAGTCAGCCATGCCCAAATTGACCGTCCTCGCGGTATTTGCTGCGGCGCTGCTGGTCTGCTCTTCACCGGCGACGGCCCAGGTTCGGGCGCCGATCCTGGCCGGGACCTGGTATCCGGCCGATCCCATCGAACTGAGTTCGACCGTCAAGGGCATGATGGACCACGCAAAAGCCGCAGAGGTCAAAGGACGCATCGTCGCCTTGGTCAGTCCCCACGCCGGATACGCCTATTCCGGCCCCACGGCCGCCGCGGCGTACACGTTGCTCAAGGGCCGCCATTACGACACCGTCGTGATTCTCGGCCCCAGCCACCAGTACCCGTTCGAGGGCTTCTCCGTTTACGATCATGGGCCGTTCCGCACACCCTTGGGCGACGTTCCCCTGGACGCGGACTTCATCGAAAAATTGAAGCAGGCGAACGCGTCGGTCCGTTATGAGCCCGGAGCCCACGCCAGGGAGCACTCCCTGGAAATTCAGCTGCCGTTTCTTCAAAGCACGCTCAAAGACTTCAAGCTGGTTCCTCTAGTGATCGGCGCAGCCGGCGTCGTGCAATGCCGAGCGCTGGCCGAAGCGCTGGTCCGGTGCTCCGCAGGCCGCTCCGTGCTGCTGATCGCCTCCACGGACCTGTCCCATTACCACGAGGCCGCCGTTGCGGAAAAAATGGACGCAACCCTCGCCAAATGCGTCGAACTTTTTGACCCGGCTTGCCTGGCGGCCAAGCTCGGCTCCGGAGAGTGCGAGGCCTGCGGCGCAGCACCGCTTCTCACCGTCATGTACGCCGCGGCGAAACTGGGCGCCAACGAGGCGAAAATTTTGGAGTTGACCCATTCGGGACGCATTACGGGCGACAACAACCGGGTGGTGGGCTATCTCTCCGCGGCGTTGTCGGACGACGGGTCGGGCCGAAAGCTGGATTTTGCGCCCACGGCCTCCAGGCAAAGCCTCCAGGACGCGGAGCGCGACATGCTGCGGGATATCGCCAAGGAGGCCATCCACGCGGGACTGACGGACGCGGCCTACATCCCTTCCGACGACTTGCCTCCCGCCCTCCAGACGCCGTCCGGCGCTTTTGTGACGATCAAACTGGAAGGCGATCTGCGCGGCTGCATCGGCCACGTCCTGCCCCGCGGCTCCCTGGCGCAGACCGTGGCCCAATGCGCCCGGGCCGCGGCTTTCGACGACCCCAGGTTTCCTCCGTTAACCGTGGAGGAGTTTCAGAATATCGATATCGAAATCTCCGTGCTGTCGCTCTTGCACAGAGCCAAGCCGGAGGAGGTCATCGTCGGCCGCGATGGCATTTTTATCCGGCGCGGGCGGTATTCCGGCCTGCTTCTGCCGCAGGTCGCCACGGAGTGGAGCTGGGACCGCGAAATGTTCCTTTCGCAAACGTGCGTCAAGGCTGGCTTACGCCCCGACTGTTGGAAAGACCCGCAAACGGAGATCTACTTGTTCACCGCCGAGGTCTTCTGATGGACCGACGGGAGTTCGTGAAGCTGTGCGGCCGCTGTGCGGTTTGCCTGGCGGCGATCCAGGCGCCGGCGCTTGCGCCGCAACGTCCGCCAGACCTCAAGGCGGAAGAAGGGAGGATCGTTCCGCGCCAGGGATTCATCCGCCCGTTCCCATCTCCCTATTATGAATCGTTGGCGGGAGGCGGCGTACGCTGCACGCTGTGTCCGCACGGCTGCGAACTGGAAGACGGCGATCGAGGGGCTTGCGGCGTGCGGATGAATCAAGGCGGGACGCTGATGTCTTTGGCCCATGCAAACCCGTGCGCCGTCAACGTGGACCCCATCGAAAAAAAGCCGTTTTTCCACGTGGCGCCCGGAACCGGTTCCTTTTCCCTGGCCACGGCCGGTTGCAATCTGCACTGCAAGTTCTGCCAGAACTGGGAGATTTCCCAAGCCGAGCCTGAGCAAACCCTGAACTACGACCTGCCGGCGAAGACCGCCGTGGAGATCGCAACGGCCTACGGCTGCAAGTCCGTCGCCTCAACCTACGTCGAGCCGACGATTTTCATCGAATACATGTTGGAGCTGGGCCGACGCGCCAAAAGGGCGGGCCTGCTGAACGTCATGCACTCCTGCGGGTTCGTGAACGAAAAACCGCTGTCCGACCTGTGCAAGGTCCTGGATGCGGCGTGCATCGACCTCAAAGGCTTTACGGAAGAGTATTACAAAACGATGACGGGCGGCGGGCTGCAGCCGGTGCTGGACTCCATCAAGCGGCTCAAGGCGCATGGCGTGTTCACCGAACTGGTGACGCTGGTCGTGCCGGGGCGCAACGACGCGCCGGATGAGACCAAGGCCATGGCGCACTGGATCGCCTCCGAATTATCGCCCGGCGTCCCGCTGCATCTGACCAGGTTCTATCCGCGCTACAAGCTCAAGTCCCTGCCGCCGACGCCCGTGGAGACCCTGCTGCGGCTGCGGGAGACGGCCCGGTCCGAAGGGCTGGAGTTCGTCTACGTCGGCAACGTCCCCTCGGCCGAGGCCGAGAACACCTCCTGCCCCCAATGCGGCGCCTTGCTCATCAAGCGCCGCGGCTATTCGACCCGGATCGTGGACCTGAAGGACGGCCGCTGCGGCCGCTGCGGCCGGGAAATTCCCGGCGTCTTCGTTTGAGCTGGGGAGGGCTGCAAACTGGGGGGAAGGGAAAACCACTTTTCCAAAAGTGGTTTTGTGTGACCGGGGACATGGGTAACAGTTTAGACCGGGGACATAGGTAACACATTCACACGATCCTCACCAGGTTCAGGGAGGGGGACGTCCCCCTCC
>JASGMV010000084.1 GCA_030156255.1 Desulfovibrionales bacterium | reverse complement strand
ACCTCCTTGGTGGTGAAGAAGGGATCGAAGATGCGCTTCTGGTGCTTCGCGGGAACGCCTGTTCCCGTGTCTTCGATAGCGATATCCACAAACCCCTCGTGCAGGGATGAACGAATGGTGATGAGGCCTTTCTCTTCGGTCCCGGCGAATTTTTCGCCGATGGCGTGCGCCGCATTGACCACGATGTTCAGCAGCGCCATGTTCAGATCGCCCGGATAACATGGGACCGCGGGTAGATCCGGCGAGAGTTCGAGCTTCATTTCCGCATGGTATTTCCACTCGTTGCGCGCCACGGTGGTGGTGTTTTCGATGGCGGAGTTGATATCCGTGGGCCTTTTTTCTTCATTGTCCGGATGGGAAAATTTTTTCATGGCCCGAACAATGCTGCCGACGCGGGAAGTCCCGTCCAGGGACTGATCGATGGCTCGCGGAATTTGCTTGGTCAAAAAATCCAGCTTGGCGTCCGTTTTCGCCTCTTGGTAAGCTTGTTGCGCGGCGAAGTGGCAACTTTCGAGTATGTGGTCAACCGTTTCGAGCATGTTTTGCATTTTGACGAAAGCCTGTTGCAAGAAATAGAGATTGTCGCCGACGTATTGACTCGGCGTATTGATTTCATGGGCGATGCCGGCGGCGAGCTGGCCGATGGACTCCATCTTTTGCGCATGGGTGAGCTGGCGCTCCATGTCCTTCTGCCGGGTCAAATCCAGCAGAATTTCATAAAGATGGGGCGCTCCGTTCAATTTGGAGGTGATGACCGTCTTGGAGATCGGCGTGATCTTGCCGTCCGGCCGTTGAATTCGAAATTCCTGAGCAAAGACGGCGCGGTGGAGCAACGGGCAGTCGGCGACGGCTTTGCCGCAATCGGAGAGCCAGGGGAGTGTCTGGCATCTGCGTCCCAGCAAGGCCGCTTTGGATTCGCCGAACAGTTTTTCGCCGAATTCGTTGACGTCCACCACGGTCATGGTTCTGGGGTCGATGATCAAGATGGCCGCCTGAAGGGCGTTCAGGATGTTGCGAAGCGTGGCTTCGCTTTCGAGCACCTGCTCTTCCGCGTGCTTGCGATGGGTGATGTCCACTCCCACCGCCTGGAGGGAGACGATGGCGCCGTTGTCGTCGAAGAACGCTTTGTCCGTCCATTCGCGCCAGCATTCCACGCCCTGGTCGAAGCTCAGCTGTTCGTTCGTTTGCAATGGATTGTCGGGCGTCAGGGACATGTATCCTTTGCGCCGGGCCTCCCTGTCCGCTTTGGGCATGAAATCCAGCCAGGCCTTTCCAAGGAGTTCTTCGGGCGTCCTTTTGACGAACTTCGCATACGCCGTATTGACGTAGGTCAGCGTGCTGTCCGGCAGGTAGGTGCAGACCAGCACCGGTAAATCCGCAGACAGGCTTCTGTAGCGGGATTCGCTTTCCCGCAGGGCTTCTTCGATGCGCCTGCGCTCCGTGATGTCGGCCACGGCGCCGGCCATGCGGTCGTGTGTGCCCGAATCTCCCGGCAGCACGCGGCCTTTGTTGCGCATCCAGCGGCAGGCGCCTTGTTCGTCCAGCACTCGGTACTCGTCTTCGAACACTCCCTCCTCCTGCACGGCTGTATCGAGTTTCGCCTGCAGGGCGGGCAGGTCGTCCGGGTGGATTTTCCCGAACAGCTTGATGGGGTGGTCGGCTTCGAGCGTTCTTTCGTCGTCCTGGATCAAGACGGCCAGATTGGCGCCCCGTCGGGCTCCGCCGCCCTGGAGGTCCCAAACCCACGTTCCCATGGATGCGGCGTCCAGGGCCATGGTGAGCTGCTGCTCGCTTTGCTCCAGCGCCTCCTTCGCCCGGGAATTGCGCAAGGTTACGGCCGCGAATTCGGAGAAGGCCGTGGCCAATCGCTGATCTTTTGGAGTGAATCCGTCTTTTTTGTTGGCTAAAACCATGACGCCCACGGTTTGCTCGTCAATTTTCAGCGGCGCCAACAGGATGTTGTCCAGCTTTACGCTTTCTTCGGGCGTAAGATCGACGCAGGCGGAGCCCGCGCAGTCGTTTTCGTACAACGCCTTTCCGAGGCCGTATGCGTCGGCCAGCAGACCGCGGATCGGTAGGGTAGCGCAGGGGGCTTCGGGCCGGCGATTTGTTTTTATCTCGGGGACGATGATTTCGCTTGCGGCGCCGTCGCTCGAAAGCAAGGCTACGTATCCGGCCACGGCGCCCACGAGTGATCGGCAGCTGTCGAAAATGCGCCGGGCCGCCGTGGGAAAATCCTTGGCCTCCAACACGATGCGGGAGCAGTCCAGCAGCGTCTCCACCTCTCCGGCCCGGGACCAGGCCGTGGCCAAGGCGTCCTCCAATTTCTGATTGGCCAGCCGCAGCTCGGTGATGTCGTGCCCATGCATGATGACCCCAACGACTTTGCCGTGCTCCATAGTCCCGAAGTAGCTGACGTCCATGTAACGCGGACCCTGGTCTGCGGACGTGAACCATGATTGATAATGAACCGTTTCGCCGGCGAAGCATTGGTCGAGTTTGGGTTGGACCAACGCGGCGTAGATTTCGTCCCCGAGCAACTCGGCGACGCTTTTCCCGACGATTTCCTCCCTTGGTTTGCCCCAGAACTGGATATGGCGGTCGTTGACGTAGCAATAGATGTGGTCGGCGTCCACGTAGGAGAGAAGATCGTTGGACGTGTTGACAACCTTTTGGATGATCTGGATGGCTTCTACTCCAAGTTGCCTGCGCACGAGCCCCTCCGTTATTTTCGATAGACCATTCTCTTTTCGAATTTGGTCCAGCGTACACCACCCCTGGCGCTTGCGTCCATGAGAACCGCGGAAAAATCGTATCAACGCTCGGAACAGAGCGATATAGGAGCGTATATCCGCTTGGAATGCTTGCCGAACGGCGAGCGCAGCCCGCTTGCGAGCACTTCACCTTTGAACAAGGTGAAGTGCTCTAGTCTTCATTTATGGTTGAAATCGAAGGCTTGGCCTTTTTCCACGAACCCCTTGAAGCCGTCGGACGTTGCATCCGGCAGGGGGCCGGGTTGGTAGTGGTAGAGCCACATCTTGCGCTTGTAGCGGTCGGGCAATGTTTTCAGCTTGTCATAGTGGGCGTGGACGCCGCTTGGGGCGTCGGCCGTCTCGCAGTCGTGGAAGATGATGTCGGCTTGTTCGTAGATTTTGCCGAGGTGTTCCGGTGCGAACTGGGTGTCCGTGGTCAAGAAGATGCGGGTGGAGTTGATTTCGAAGAGCAGGCCGAAGCTTGGCGCGAGGTAGAAGCCGTCCATGATGTGGATGGTTTGCACCAGCCGGAAATAGAGGTCTTCCCAGGTGAAGCCGCCATTGTCCTCAATGGCTTCCACGTCGAAGAACGTGTCCAGGCGGGCCTGCTCCCCCTGAAGGGAGCTCATGCCGCCGGAGAGGGTGTGCGTCCAGAGGTCGTGGACCAAGGGACGCCCGATGTACAGTTTGGGCCGGGAGCAGGCGGCGTCGAATTTTCGGCGGAAACCCAGCCACTCCAAGCCGCCGACGTGGTCGGCGTGCAGGTGGGAGATATAGACGGCGTCGATGTCGGCATGGCCCAGGCCGCGCTCGGCCAGGGAGCGCCGCGCATCCGATCCGCAATCCAACAGCAGCTTGGAGCCGCTTCTCTTGGATTCAAGAAGCATGTTGGAGTGATAGTTGCCGTCCGTCGTGAACGCGGACCCGGATCCGATAAACGTTAGGCGCATTCTCTGCTCCATAGGAAGATGGATTTTATATTATGCACATTTTTTGTCCCCGATGCAAGCATTGCTCGGCAAAACATGCTGCATTCAACCCTGCACAGGGGCAGACGCCGAGCTTTGGACTTTTCCTGGCGCTGCGGTTGCGCTTCTGGCCGGCCCGGGCCAGTCCGGCTTTTCGTCTCGCCATCCGGCGCCGGCGGCCGCGTCGACTTTGCTTTACCAGGGCTCGGGCTTCGGGTAGACAGGAGCCATGCGCTTCTCGATTTTGAGTTTTGGCTGTCAAATGAACGCTGCGGACTCCCTGTGGCTGGCCCAGGCGCTTACGTCCATGGGGTGGGTCGAATCCCCGCGCGAAGAGGCCCAGGTTTACATTCTCAACACCTGCAGCGTGCGGGAAAAACCCGAGCAGAAAGTTTATACCGCCCTTGGCCGGTTGCAGCAGCTCAACCCTGACGGCTTCGCCGCCGTGGGCGGATGCGTTTCGCAACAGGTCGGCGACGGGTTGCTGGAGCGTTTTCCTTTCGTGCGCCTGGTGTTCGGAACGGACCAGGTCGGCGCGGCGCCCGGCGCTTTGGCGCGGCTGGTCGAGCATCCGTCCCTGAAAATCAGCTTGTTGGACTTCGAGGAGCGTTATCCCGAGCGCGAACCGGCCGTGACGGCTGCGCCGGGGCGCCCTTCCGCGTTTGTGACCATCATGCAGGGTTGTGATAATTTTTGCGCCTATTGCATCGTCCCCTATACGCGGGGCCGGCAAAAATCCCGTGACCCCGGCTTGGTCCTCGATGAATGCCGCAGGCTTGTCGCAGGCGGCGCCAGGGAGCTGTTTCTGCTGGGGCAAAACGTCAACAGTTACGGGCTGGACGCGTCGGGCGCCGGCGTCGGCTTCGCCGAGCTGTTGCGCCGCGTCGCCCGGACGCCCGGCGTCGAACGCGTGCGGTTCACCACCTCCCACCCCAAGGACCTGGACGATGCGACCATCCGGGCCATGGCCGAGGAGCCCGCCGTCTGCCCGCAGCTTCATCTCCCCATGCAGGCCGGGTCGGACGCCGTACTGCGGCGCATGGGCCGGGTGTACAACCGGACGCAATATCTGGACCTCGCGGCCAAGGTGCAGCAGGCGCGCCCCGGCGTCGCCCTGACCACGGACATCATCGTGGGTTTTCCGGGCGAAACCGAACAGGATTTCCAACAGACCCTGGAGGCGGTGGAACAGGTGGGGTTTGAAGGCAGCTTCTCCTTTTGCTATTCTGACAGACCCGGCACGGCCGCCACGGCCTTGCCGGACAAAGTGAATCGAGAGATTCAGCTGGACCGCCTGTGGCGGTTGCAGAAACTCCAGGACGTGCTTACCAGAAAGGTATTGGAAGACCAGGTGGGGCGCGAAACCGTCCTTTTGCTGGAGGGCAAAAGCCGCAAGCAAGACAGTGAGGAAAGTTTTTGGAGAGGGCGGGATCCGCACGGGCGGGTGGTCAACTTGGCCCTTCCACCGGGGAAGGATGGGAGCGGCAAGCTGGTCAAGGTCAAAATTACCCACGCCAAAAACCACTCCCTGACCGGGGAAAGGATCGGTGAGTTATGGTAGAGATGCAGGTTTTCGGACTGGCGTTGGATGAAGACAGCCAGGTTCCGGTGCTCATACTCAAGGACAAGGAGGAAAAGAGCGTCCTGCCTATATGGATCGGCGCCATGGAGGCCATGGCCATTTCTCTGGCTTTGAACAAAGTCGCCTTCCCGCGGCCCATGACCCACGATTTGCTGCTGAACGCCCTGACGGTCCTGGAGGGCAAGGTCCTGCGCATCGAGATCACCTCCCTGGAGGAGGGGACGTATTTCGCGGAAATCGTGGTCCAGCAGGGAGAGGTGGAGCGCCGCATCGATTCCCGTCCTTCGGACGCCATCGCCCTGGCTTTGCGGGCCGAAGCCCCGATTCTGGTCAACGAAACGGTGCTGGAGTCCGCGGGCGCTTCGGCTTCGAACTACGAGGAGCCGGTGCTCAAGACCGAGGACGCGGAAAAGTGGAACGAAATGCTCGAAAAGTTCGATATTGACGACATCAAGTACAAAATGTAGTGCGCCGTCCATGATAGACTTGCATACGCACACCTTGTTTAGCGACGGCGAGTTGGTCGTGGCCGAGCATCTGCGGCGGGCTCAGGTCGCCGGCTACCGCGGCGTGGCGCTCACCGACCACGCCGATCCGGCCAATCTGGCCTATATCCTGGAGAATACGCTGCAATTGGTTCGGGGCTACGGAGCGTACTTCGGCGTCGAAGTTCTGGCCGGCGTGGAGCTGACCCACGTTCCCCCGGCCTTGATTCCCGAGATGGCGAGACAGGCCCGGGACCTCGGCGCGCAACTCGTGGTGGTCCACGGAGAGACCCTCGTGGAGCCCGTGCAGGAAGGGACCAACCTGGCCGCCATCGAAGCCGGCGTCGATATACTGGCCCACCCCGGCCTTATCACCGACGTGGAGGCGCAGCTCGCCGCGGAAAAGGGCGTCGCCCTGGAAATCACCACCCGCAAGGGACACAGCCTGTCCAACGGACACGTGGCTGCTCAGGCTCGGCGCTTCGGCGCCCGAATGGTCATCAACAACGACGCCCACGGGCCGGGGGATTTCGTCTCCCGCACCCTGCGCCGCGCGGTCGGCCTTGGAGCCGGCTTGACCGAGGATGAGCTCAAAGCCGCGGAACGGACTTCTTTAGAGATTTTCCAAAAAAGTTTGAAAAAATGATCGGGAACCCCTTAAAAGGGGTTGCTTTGCGCTTTGATCATAGGAATACTCCACGGGTATGAGTTTAAAAGAACGTCCGGGAAGTCTTCCGTCATGACACGGACCAAACGGATGGACGCCGTTCTGCAGAACCGTCTGGAGCAGGCCGCTGACATTCTCTACAGCGCCCGTCTCGCCATCGCCCTGACCGGGGCGGGGGTGTCCGTGCCCAGCGGCATTCCCGATTTTCGCAGTCCGGGCGGGCTGTGGTCCCGGTTCGATCCTTGGGAGACGGCCTCCGCCGAAGCCATTCGCCGCAATCCGGAGGGCGTATGGCGTTTTCTGCTCGACGCCGTGCGCATGATGTCCGAAGCCGAGCCCAACGCGGCCCATACGGCGCTGGCGGACATGGAGGCCGCGGGCGCTCTGCGCGCCGTCGTCACCCAGAACATCGACGGGCTGCACCAACGGGCGGGGTCGCGGTATGTCATCGAATTTCACGGCTCCATGGACCGTTTTTATTGCAACGAATGCGGACGCCAAGAAGACGCCTCCGTCGCCCGCCGGCTCGGGCCGGAGGACATCCCCTGGTTTTGCCCCGCCTGCGGCGGGCTCATTCGGCCGGAAGTGGTGTTTTTCGGCGAACCCATTCCGCAGCAGGCCATGGCCGAATCGTTCGACTTGGCGGAGGAGGCCGACGCCGTGCTGGTCGTGGGGACGACCGGGGAGGTGGCTCCGGCCAACACCATTCCCCAGAAGATCAAGGCGCGCGGAGGATGCGTGATCGACGCGACGTTGGGGCCGACGTATTTCGATTCCATTTGCGACGTCAAGTTGGACGCGCCCGCGGAGCGCAGCCTGCCGCTTTTGGCCCGGATGGTCTCCGAGGCCAGGGGGCGATAGGCTGGGGCGAAACAACCCGTGGGCGCCGGAAGGCGCGCCAACCCTTAAATGCAGCAGCGCGAAGCGACCTGATTCGCGGCGCCGGCCGAACAGCGCTTGCGCCGGCGCAACTTGAAAAATTCCAGGACGGGCTTGTGCAGCCCCCTGTCTTTGGAGGCGAGGGATAGAGGCTATGGAAGCGACGATGCAGATAAGTTTGTTGCAAATGTTGGAGCACGCGACCCTCACGGTCAAGATCGTGCTCGTGATCCTGGCGGCCATGTCGTTGGGGAGCTGGACCATCATCTTTTACAAGCTCATTCAGCTCAACATGGCCAAACGCGACATCGCCGCATCCATGGAGTCTTTCCAGGCGGCGGACAGCCTTGCGGCCGGCCTTCGGGTGTTGGAGCTGCAGTCCAAATCGACTCTGTTCGGCATCGGTAAACGCGGTGTGGACGAATACCGCCGGCTGCGGCATAACGCGGCCTCGGGCAAGCAGAAGAGCCATGTCGCCATGGACAATCTGCGCCGGGTGCTCCGGCAGGGCGTGAGCGAGGAGTTGAACCGGCTTTCCGCCTCGCTGTCGTTTCTGGCCACCTGCGCCAACGCCGCGCCGTTCATCGGCTTGTTCGGTACGGTTTGGGGCATCATGCACAGCTTCCACTCCATCGGCATGGCCAAGACCGCTGCCTTGGCCGCGGTGGCCCCCGGCATCTCCGAGGCGTTGGTGGCCACGGCCATCGGCTTGGCCGTGGCCATTCCGGCCACGGTGGCGTTCAACTTCTTCCGCGGCATGATGGCCGGTCTCGAGTCGGAGCTGGTGAGCTTCGCTGGAGCCTTCTTGAACCACGTTGAGCGCGAAGGCGTCTCGACCGGACAATCCGTATCTTCTGAAGATATGTTCTAAGCGAGGGACCATGTCGTTTCGATTCGGTGAGAGAAACGGCTTTTTGGCCGAGATCAACGTCACGCCTTTTGTGGATGTCATGCTGGTGTTGCTGATCATTTTCATGGTTACGGCCCCTCTCATGACCCAGGGGGTGGAGGTTCAACTGCCTGAAACCCGTACGGTGCGCAGTTTGCCGGCGGACACCGACCACCTGGTGCTCTCGGTGGACAAGGACAAGTCCATTTTCATCGACCGCTACAAGGTGGACATGGACTCCTTGGAAGGCCAACTTCGCCGCTTGGCCGCGGACCAGCACAAGCAGCTTTTCCTGCGGGCCGACAAGGACGTTCCGTATGGATTCGTGGTGAAGGTCATGGGCGAGATCAAGGCGGCGGGCATCGACAACTTGGCCGTGGTGGCCGAAGAGGATCGCCGGGCGAAGTGAGCCTGCGAGGCGCTGGCGCCCGGGGCCGAAAACCATGCGCATCCTTTCCCTGATTTTTTCCATCTGTCTGCACGGGTTGGTGCTTATCCTCGCCTTGACGATCGGGGCCTCCGTGCGTTCGCGCGTGAATCTCGACGTTCCGCTCTACCATGTGCGGTTGGTGTCTTTGTCGCCGGGCCCGGCCAAGCAGTCCAGGCCCGAGCCCAAGGCGCCCGCGTCCGAACCCGAGAAGCCGGCCAAGGCGGAAGAGCCGGCGAAGCCCGAAGCCAAGCCCGTCCAAGAGATCGAACAACCCAAACCGGCGCCTCCCAAAAAAGCGCAGCCCGAGCCCGAGCCGGCCAAGGCCCAGAAGCCCCCGGCCAAGCCCGAGCCTCCGGCCAAGCCAAAGCCCAAGGACATCAGTCCGGACAAGAAGCAGACCACGGCCCCCAAACCGAAGAAGCGCGAACCGGAAAAAAAGAAAGAACCTCCCAAGCCTTCGCCCGAAGAGGTCCTGGCCCAGGCCTTGAACTCGGCCAAGACCTCGGCCGCCAAGGAGCGGGAAAATGAGCAGCGCCAGGTTGACCAGGCGCTGCTGCAACTGCGCAAGCAGGTGGACCAGGAGGCTCGGGAGTCCGTCGGCGGCGGAGGCGACGCCGAGGGTTCGTCGGGGGCCATGGAAGTTTACGCATCCATTGTGGAGACCCTGGTCAAAAAGAACTGGCGCTATCCGGCCATCGGGCAAAACGAGGAGTTGGCGGCCACGGTGGAGATCGACATCGATCCGTCCGGCGCTATCACCGGACAACGCCTGACATGGGGCTCCGGCCGTCCGGAATTCGACTCTTCCGTGCTCAAGGCCGTAAGCCAGACCGGAAGCCTGCCGCCTCCGCCGACCAGGGACATTTCAAGGATCACCATCAATTTCAATCTTCAGGAGCTGAATCCATAGGCCATGCTGCGTTTTAAATGGTTTTTCGCACTACTGCTGGCTGTGGTCCTGCAGGCGGTCCAGGCTCCAACGGCCAGGGCTCTGACCATTGACATTTACGGACCCGGACAGCGCCAGGTCAATGTATGCCTGCTGGCGCCCGTGGCCGTGTCCGCCAAGCCGGGCGCCGCCCCCCATCTGCCGGACGGCGCTGAGCGGTTGGAGAACCTGATGCGGCAGGATTTGTCTTTTCTGCCGTTCATCAAGCTGATGGCTTCCTCCGACATTCTCGGCTCCACGAGCGGGGCTACGGCCAAGGAGATCGATTTTCACGCCCTGACCCTGGCCCAGGCCGACCTGGCCGTGTCCACGTCCTGGATCGATGAAGGGCGCGACATGGGCTCTTTGGAGTTGCGCTTGTTCGAGACGTTCTCCGGCCGCCGGATTTTGGGAAAGGCGTACGCCAACGTGCAGCAGGAGCAGCTGCCGCTGATCGCGGACCGTTTTTGCTCCTTGGTTATGCAGGCGCTCACGGGCAAAAGCGCTTTTTTCACCTCCCGGCTCGCCTACGTGAAAGAAGTGGGCCACTCCAAGGAAATCTACACCGTCGGACCCCAGGGGCGCGGACAGTTGCGTGTCACCCGCTTGGGCGGCAAGAACCTCAGCCCCGCCTGGTCCTTTGACGGGCGCAAGCTCGCCTTCACCGTTCTCACCCCGTTGGGCCACCGGTTGGGCATCTGGGATCGGGCCACCGGCCGTATCGATCGAAAAAATTTGAACTGCAATACGGTCATCAGCCCGGCGTTTCTGCCGGACGGCCATATCGCCGTGGCTCTGGATTTGGCCGGCAGAACCAGCATTTACCTCCTAAGCGATACGTATGAGCCGTCAACGGCCTTGACAAGCAGCCGGGCGATCGACGTCTCGCCCAGTTTTTCGTCGGACGGAGCAAAGATGGCCTTCGCCTCGGGCCGGTACGGCAGTCCGCTGATTTTTTTGCTGGACATGAAAACCAAAGAGGTCCGTCGGGTGACGTTCAAGGGCAAGTACAACACCTCGCCCTCCATGAGCCCGGACGGCCGATTCATCGCCTATAGCAGCATGTTGCCGGAGGGACACAGGATTTTCGTCCACGATTTGGCCACGGGCCGGGACACCCAGGTGAGCTTCGGGCCGGGCAACGATGAAGAACCGGCCTTCGGCCCGGATGGTTACTTCATCGCCTTCAGCTCGAGCCGCAGCGGAGTCTACCAGCTTTATCTGACCACGCGCCACGGCGACGCAGCCAGACGCATTCCCGTGGAAGGTCCGGCGTTCAGCCCCGCCTGGGGCGACGTGGACCAATTATTGGTCCGCGGGCAATGAGTTGCAGGACGCGTTGTTGCGGAGGTAGGGCATTATTTTAAGTATAGATGCGCGAAAAGTGCTTGCTGATCAAAGAGTCCACTTGATTTTTTTGAAAAAAAAAGTAAAAGGTCATGAATCGAGCGTCGTCGACAAACAGAAAGCCCTTTTGCCGGCCCGAGAAGTCAATTGAATTTTAAGTGATGACGGCTTGTCAACTAAGGACCGCCAGGTTCAAGGGAGGATGTATGAAAATGAAGTTTTTGGGTTTATTGACGTTGTGTTTGCTGTTCGCGCTGGGGTCCGCCGGTTGCGCCAAGAAGGAAGTTCAAAGCCAACCCGAGCCCCAACCTGCGTACCAGGAGCAAGTGGATCAGGATCAGGCGGCGCAGGAGGAGCAGCAACAGGCCGAGCAGCAATTGCAAGAAGCCGAGTTGGCCCGCCAACGCGAGTTCGAGGCCTCTTTGATCGAGCTGGGAACCATGGTCCACTTCGATTTCGATAAGAGTGAGCTCAAGCCGTCGGCCCGCGACATCCTGCAGCGGAAGGCTGACATTCTCAAGCAATATCCCGACGTCACCATGGTCATAGAAGGCTACTGCGACGATCGCGGCACCCAGGAGTACAACCTCGCCTTGGGTGAACGCCGCGCCCGCGCCTCCTACGAATTTTTGGTCCTGTTGGGAGTTGCTCCCGAGCGGCTTTCCATTGTCAGCTATGGTGAAGAAAACCCCATCGACCCGGCGCAAAACGAAACTGCGTGGGCTCTGAACCGCCGCGATCAGTTCCGTATTTCCTACTAACAGCGCTTTCCTTTGAGGAATGTTTGGCCGCGCCTCTTTCGGGGCGCGGCCTTTTTTTATGGCCCGGATCTTGCTTGGATTTCCTGAAATCCAAGGGGGATTCGCATGATCGTCTTTCTAGGAAACGGCCAGTCGGAATTGTTGGCCAACACCGTCCAGGGCCGCGGCGGCGCCGTCTCTGTTGTCGCCCTGGCCTCTCCCGAGACCATGCTCGACCCGGATCGCCGGCCGCCCGACAGACTGGCGGCGCTGGTGCGGCGGCATGGTTTGGAGGACTATCTTCATGGCCGCGATCTTGACGCTCAATTCGGACATTTGGACACCGCCGTCAAAGATGCAACGCTCATCGTGATCAATCTTTTCCACGAAACCTCCCCGCTGCACAGGATCGAAGCGACCGGGGAGCGCTTCTACATCGATCCGGAGGCCGCCCGAAACGAGGAATTTGGAAAATTTTTGAAGGAAGAGTGCCGACCCTATGAACCAGACCCGGCGACGTATCCCGACCGGTTTGGAAAAATGCTCGCCTTGTTGCGCAGGCATGCCCCGGGTGTTCCCATTCTTTTGTTGACCAGATTGTCCCATTACCCGGCCTTCGGTCCGACGCCCGTTTCCTATCTCAAAGGTTGGGACCAGCTGTGGCCGACGGCCGTCGGGTGCTACAAGCGTTGGCGGGAGGATATCCCGGACTTTCACGTTCTGGAGATGGACCGCATCTTCGCCGGCGTATGGAATTCGTCGGAGCGGCGTATTGAAGAGCACTGCCCGTTTCTCAAAATCGAATCGGTCCAGGTTGCAGACGACCAAAGCCGGTTGATCCTGCAACGCGACCTGGAGCACGTCGGAACGGTCTGGGACGCCCTGGCCGACAAGGTTTCGGCCTTTCAAAAGACGGGGCGCCTCGACTACAAGCCGGAAGAGAGCATTCCCCAGGAATGGTTTGAACGAAATTTCCGTCCGGAGCGGCTCACCGCGGACAGGCTCAAAGAGCTGCTTGCTTCGGGGGCAAACTACTTCGCCGCCAGGGCCGTGGCCGCTTTTTTTGTCGAGTTGAACCGTGACTACACGGAACTCTTGGTCGCCTGCCGCCATGAAATGCCCATTTGCCACAACACGTTGCACATGATCAGGGCGTACGCGGTCCTGCGGCCGAACCCCCGCCTGAATATCTGGCTGCAGGCGCATCAGGAAAAGGCGGAGAAGTTCCTCGACAACGGGGGCGCCTACCAGCAGCAATATCTTCAACAGCTGCAGGAGCTAAGAGAATTGATCAATCGGTAGCTTTTTCCGGGGGAGGAACTTTTTTCAAAAAGTTCCTCCCCCGGAAA
>JASGMV010000083.1 GCA_030156255.1 Desulfovibrionales bacterium | reverse complement strand
CATGCGTAACGCATGCGCCGGCGGCGGTTTTTCTTTGGGGAGAAGCTCAGGCGTCGGCGGCTTGTCCCAACGAGCTGGAGGTCTGATCGTATTGTACTTTTGCCGCCAGTTCTCGATCAGAACCTATGCCTCCTTCAATGAATAGAATATCTCGCCGTTTAGCCGATCATCCCGCAATTTTCCGTTGAAGCTCTCGCTAGAGCCGTTCTCCCATGGCTACCTGCTTCGATGAGAGCCGTATTCATCCTGAAATCGAAAAGAGAACTCCTTTCAATTTTGGGGAAAATTTGGCATAGAGGCTTCCTGTGTAAAGCATGATTTTAATTAATTCAAAGGGATTTAATATGACAATATTGGGAACGGCCAAAACTGCATCAGCAAAGAAAATGATGCTTCTTGGCGGTGGCGAACTTGGTAAGGAAGTTGTGATTGAAGCGCAGCGTCTTGGCATTGAGGTGATTGTGGTGGATCGCTATGACGATACCCCTGCTATGCAGGTGGCGCACCGCTCTTATACCATGTCCATGTTGGATGGTGATGCGCTTCGTCGAGTGATTACAGAAGAGAAGCCAGACTATATTGTGCCTGAGATTGAGGCTATTGCTACGTCTACTTTGGTCGAGCTTGAAAAAGAGGGGTTCAATGTTGTCCCTACCGCCAATGCGACTAAGCTGACAATGGATCGCGAAGGCATCCGGCGTCTTGCTGCTGAGGAGGTTGGCCTGACCACATCGCCTTACCGCTTCGCCGATACAGAAGAAGAATACCGGGCGGCAGTGGCTGAAATCGGTATCCCCTGTGTGATCAAGCCTGTCATGAGTTCTTCTGGAAAAGGGCAATCCACTGTGAAAAGTGAGGCTGATATCCAAAAGGCTTGGGATTATTCTCAGTCTGGCGGTCGTACTGGTAAAGGGCGTATCATTATCGAAAAGTTTGTACCTTTTGATTATGAGATTTCCCTTTTGACCGTGCGTCACGTTGATGGAACAACGTTTTGTGAGCCGATTGGGCACCGACAGGAAAATGGGGATTACCGTGAATCTTGGCAGCCGCAACCCATGAGTGAGGCGGCCCTTGCGAGAGCTCAAGAATATGCACGCAAGATCACAGACGCCTTGGGTGGGCGTGGCCTTTTTGGGGTTGAACTTTTTGTTAAAGACGACGATGTTATCTTTAGTGAAGTTTCCCCTCGCCCCCACGATACAGGATTAGTGACTGTCATCTCTCAGGATTTGAGTGAATTTGCCCTGCATGTAAGAGCTGTTTTGGGCTTGCCGATTCCGGGTATTCGCCAATACGGAGCCGCCGCTTCGAGTGTGATTCTATCTAATGGCGCATCAGACAAGCCCGCCTTTGGCGGCGTTGATGTGGCGCTTCGTGAGGCGGATACAAAGGTTTTAATTTTCGGAAAAGGCGAATGCGCTGGAGTCCGTCGTCTTGGCGTTGCTTTGGCCCTTGCTGACGACGTTGAGGGGGCCGTAGAGAAGGCAAAAAGGGTTTCTTCTGCTGTAACTGTTTTGTATTAGTAGCAATTTGAACCGATCTTATGGCAGCGTTGGACCGCTGTCATATGCTTGAATAATTGAATTTAACCCTGCTCTGTCACGCCGGAGGCCGTGGGGCGATCTCGTTGGCTCCGCCAGTAAAGAGTGATGATATCAATCGGTTAGGTTGATATCCTTTTTTATTGCAATGCCCGTTTTGGCAAGAATTCCGGATAGATGCACGTATTTTACCGGATTTGTTTGGAAAACTGGATGGATCGCGGGGTGAGGGACGCTATGCCAAATTCCAGATTTTTGTGCTGGTAGGCTTTGGTGTTTTATGAGAACGAGTTGTCATCAACACCTTACTGCCGTAGCTTTTGGATATGGGTGCTATGCTGCCTATTGTTTCCGTCTCTCCCGATGAGATGCCGATGCGTCTTCTGCTGGAAGCCGATCCTTCCGAGCATAAGGTAAAAGAATATCTTAAGGAATCGTTGTGTTATCTTGCCCTGAAATCAGGCGTTGCTGTCGGCGTTTGCGTGCTGGGCAATATTGCTGAAGATACTCTGGAATTGCATAACATCGCAGTTTGTCCCAGTGCTCAGGGACAAGGCATTGGCACAGCGTTATTGCGCCATGTCATTGAAGAAGCAAGAGCCGAAGGCTTCAGGCGCATTGAGTTGGGAACGGGTACATTTGGATATCAACTGGCGTTTTACCAGCGTGTCGGGTTCCGGGTGGAGGGAGTGGTCAAGGATTTTTTTGTCGATCATTATGATGAGCCGATTTTTGAGCTGGGCATCCAACTCAAAGATATGCTGCGATTGGCGCTTGTGCTGTAAAGCCCGTTTTGTCACGCCGAAAGCTGCGAGTTCGAGTCTCGTTGGCTCCGCCGGAAGAGACAACCCTGCCATGAAGTTGGAGAAAATTTTTCTTCGATGCGTTTTGAATTGCAGCGATGAGAGGGCTACTCCACTTTGGTGTTGGCGTCGATTTCCTGCATCGCATAGGCCAGTTTGCCGCCTGCCGCTTCGATGTGTTGTTGCATCGCGGTCTGGGCGGCGTCGGCGTCATGGGCCTCGATTGCATGGAGGATCGCCTCGTGTTCTTCCACGACCCGATCGAATCCCCAATCATATTTCGCCTTCTGTTGCATCCAGTGACGTATCGGCTGGTGTAACTCGGAAAAGAATCGAATGAATACGGTGTTGTGGCAGGCGCTTGCAACGGCCGTATGAAATTCCATGTCCGCCGTTATGAGCTTGGCGCCGTTTTTTTGGGCTTGAATGAGCTTTTTGTGCTGCTTTTTGATCTCTGCGATATCGTCCTCGGTTGCTCGCTCGGCTGCGAACCGTGCGATTATTTGCTCCAATTCCGCCCTTGCTTCGACCAGTTCCCGGATTTTTTCACGGCCCATGGTTATCAGGGACAGTCCAATCGATCTGGGGGTATCCGTCGCATCGGTTATGCGCGTGCCCTGTCCCGGGCGAACCGAGAGCAGGCCTAGGAGTTCGAGAGCGCCGATTGCCTCCCTGATGGAGCTTCTGCCGACGCCGAACTGCTCCATGAGCTGCGGTTCAGGCGGAAGCTTGTCGCCGGCCTGCAGCTCGCCGCTGGTGATGCGAGCGATCAGTTCCTCGATGACCTGGTCCGAAAGCCGCTTCCGTTGAAGCTTGAGTTGCTTGCGTTTCATAGGCTGTGCTAACGATTGTATCGGGTTCTCCGGGTTCAACATCCAATCGCCATGGAAGAAGCCTGCATCGCGACACCATATTGACAAGTGGCGGAGGGAGCAATAGTAATATCATCATAACATCTGATGTTTTGGCTATTTTACATTTCAACATATCGATTTTATACGATAATTTTACTTAAAGCCGGTGGCTCCTCCGGGTCGGACGAATCTGACGCCTGTGTCGTGCTTCGTACGCCGCGGGATGGCCGCCAAAAGGGAGAAAGGAACGATGGGCAAAAAGATCGGCTGGATCGGAACCGGTGTCATGGGAGCGTCGATGTGTATGCATCTGGTCAAGGCCGGAAACGAGGCGTTTGTTTACAATCGCACCAAGTCGAAGACCGACGACCTCGTGGCCGCAGGCGCGACCTGGTGCGATTCGCCGGCGGAAGTTGCGAAGCATGCGGATGTCATTTTTACCATGGTGGGGTATCCCCGCGACGTTGAGGAAACCATTTTGGGCGCAGGCGGCGTTCTCGCCAACACGGCTCCCGGCAAGATCATCGTGGACCTGACCACTTCCGAACCCGCTCTGGCCGTGCGTATCGAGCGGGAAGCGAAAGCCAAGGGGGTGGAGGCGTTGGACGCTCCGGTTTCCGGCGGTGATGTCGGAGCGCGCGAGGCGACGCTGGCCATCATGGTCGGAGGCGAGCAAAAGACGTTTGACAAGGTCAAAGACCTCTTTGACGTCATGGGCAAGAATGTCGTGCGCAGGGGCGAGGCCGGAACCGGGCAGCACACCAAGATGTGCAACCAGATTCTGATTGCCGGAACCATGATCGGGACCGTTGAATCCTTGTTCTACGCCTACAAGACGGGCATGGACCTCAACGAGGTCATCGACGTGATCGGCAGCGGCGCGGCTTCGTCTTTCTGCATCAACAAGTTGGGCCGCCGTATCGCCGACGGCGACTTCAATCCCGGTTTCTTCATCAAACATTTCGTCAAGGATATGGGCATCGCGCTTGCCGAGTCGGAGCGGATGAATATGTCCTTGCCGGGGTTGGCGCTCGTCAATCAGTTCTATATCGCGGCAATGGCCCAAGGTCTCGAAGCGCTTGGCACGCAGGCGTTATACAAGGTGTTTGAGAGAATGCACGGCGAATAGGCCTTTCTTTTCCGGTTGTCGCACGTTTCGAGTCTCGCCGGTTTCGCCTGTGGAAACAAAGGCGGCCCGGAGGCGTCTGATCGCGACGCATCCGGGCCGGTCTGGCGCAGGGGGGAGCACGTATGGAGGATTAGAGTAGCCAGGCGATGGCCGCCAAGCCGGTCAGACTCATGACGATGGTGTACGGCAAGGCCAGCTTGACCATCTGTCCGTAGGACAGGCGGATGACCGGGGCCAAAGCCGAGGTGAGCAGGAAGAGGAACGCGGCCTGGCCGTTGGGCGTGGCCACGCTGGGAATGTTCGTGCCGGTGTTGATGGCCACGGCCAGCTTGTCGAAGTGGTGCATCAGCGCCAGGGCCTTGGCCCCGGTGTCCCCGGGGAGTCCCGCCACGACTTCGCTCCGGACCAGATGCGGGTCCGTGAGCAGGGCCATGAGCTGTTGTCCCGACTCTACGCCGGGGAGATGCCCCAGCATGTTGATGAAGTTCATTTTCGTCTCGGTGATGTACACCGTGGCCACGAATACATTATCGCTGATGGACGACAGCAGACCGTTCGCGATGTAGTAGGCGATGAGCTGCGCATGCCCCTTGAGGGACAAGACGAAGTGCAGCACCGGGGCGAAGAGCTGCTGGTCGTGAATGATGGCCACGATGGAGAAAAACACCACCAGCAGGGCCGTAAACGGCAGGGCCTCTTCAAAGGCGTGCCCGATGCGATGCTCCTCCGTGACGCCGTTCAGGGCGGTGAGCAGCACGATGACGGTCAGGCCGATGAGGCCGACTTCTGCCAGATGGAGCGCCAGGGCCGCCACCAGGAAAATGGCGGTGAGGATTTGGATGTAAAGGGCCATGCGGCCCTGTTTGGTCAATCTATCCACCCGTCGGGTGGCCTCCTCCAACAGGACAGAGCGTACGTTCCCGGGCATTTTGTAGCCGTAGCCGCAAATTCGGAACTTCTCCACCAGCAGGCAAACCGCCAAGCCCAGGAAGAGCACTGGGATGGAGACCGGCGCTACTTCGATGAAGAACTCGTGGAAGCGCCAGCCCATTTCGTGGCCGATGAGCAGGTTTTGCGGTTCTCCCACCAGGGTGCAAACGCCGCCCAAAGCCGTGCCCACGGCTCCGTGCATCATCAGGTTGCGCAGGTAGCCGCGGAACTGCTCCAGGTCCTCGGCGTACATGGCCTTGACGGCGCCGTCGTCTTTCGTGTTGTGTTCCGCCCCCATGCCCCCCGAGGCATAGCGGTGGTAGACTTCGTAGAACCCGTACGCCACGGTGATGATGACCGCGGTGACGGTCAGGGCGTCCAGAAAGGCGGACAAAAACGCCCCTGCAAAACAAAAAAGCAGAGAGATCAACATCTTGGAACGGACCTTGACCAGAAGCTTGGTGAAAGTGAACTGAAGCAGGTCCTTCATGAAGTAGATGCCGGCCACCATGAACATCAGCAGCAGGATGACCGGGAAGTTGTGCAGGGTTTCGTGGTAGACGTGTTCGGAGCTGGTCATGCCTATCGCCACGGCCTCCACGGCCAGGAGGCCCCCGGCGGGGAGAGGGTAGCATTTCAGAGCCATGGCCAGCGTGAAGATGAATTCCGCGATGAGCGCCCAACCAGCAATAAAGGACCCTGCGGTGAAGAACAATATGGGATTGACTACGAGGAATCCCGCAATCGCCCATTTGTACCAGTTTGGAGAATTCCCGAGCAGATTTCGAGCCAGCGCCCGGGTATTGGTTTGAGGCATAGCTGTAGTCTCCTGGAATTTGTGAAAGTGCTCCTCCAGGCATCGCAAATACGCCTGGTCCAGGAGAAAGGCGAGGAGATTTTTTCTCAGACTCCATAGAATACCGCCATGCAAACCATCATGACCACGAGATACAGCACGGTCATGCCTGCGCCGGCCTTGACGTAGTCCATGGTGCGGTAGCCTCCCGGCCGCATGATCAAAGCGTTCACCTGATGGGTGGGCAACACGAAGGTGTTGGAGGCGGCTACGGCCACCACCATGGCGGCGATGCGGGGATCGGCGCCGGCCTGGGCGGCCATGTTCATGGACAACGGAATCAGCAGCACCGCGCAGCCCACGTTGGAGATGACCAGCGTAAAGAACGACGACAGGATGGCGATGACGGTCAGCAGCACGATGGGGGAAACGTCGCCCAAGGCGCTGATGATGGTGTCCGCGATGAACTTTGCGGCGCCGGTGTTTTCAAAGGCCATTCCCAGGGGGATGAGCCCTCCCAACAGGAAGACGGTCATCCAGTCCACGGAGTTGTAGGCTTCGTCGATGCTCAGCACCTTGGTGAGGATCATGCCCAGCGCGCCCGTGAGCAGGGCGATGGACAACTGGATGTGGAAGATCAGGATGAGGATCAGGGACACGGCCAGCCAGCCCAGGGCGAATTTGGCCTTGTCCGTGCGCAGGATTTCTCCCTGCACTTCGTCCGTGAACACCAGGTGCGGTTTGTCTTTGAGCAGGTGGAAGCGCTCCCATCGCCCTTGCAGCAGCAACGCGTCGCCCGCCTCCAGCCGGATGTCGGACAGGCCGTTGACGAAGATCTTGTCTCCCCGGAACAGGGCCAGAGGGTTGACCATGTAATTCTTGCGCAGGTGCACTTCGTGCAAGGTGCTGTGGGAGAGGGCGGAGCGCGGCGTGATGATCGCCTCCATGATGCCCGCGTTATTGGGGGAAAGGTCCTCGGCGAAGGTGGATAATTCGTCCTTGAGCTCCCAGCCCTGTTCGTCGGCCATGCGCCTGACCAGCTCCTGGGGACCCACAACGGCGACGTCCGCGCCGGGACGAATGATGTTCTCCCCGTCCGGGTTGAAAACGGTCTGCTCCTGTCCGTGGTTGAAGACCGCCACCACGGTGGTGAAGTACATGGGGCGGATGTTCAGTTCCTGCAGGCTTTTTTCACGGAAGCTGTCCGGGACGTGCAATTCGTAAAGCTCTCCGACGTCTCCGTAGGTCAGGGCCAGGGCCGGAGGCATGGCGCTCTGCGCCTCCTCGCCCTTGGACGCCGGCAGGATGAACCGGCCGAAGAGAAGGAAGTAAGCGATGCTGGAAATCACCAGGATGACGCCCACAGGCGTCACGCTGAACAGGCCCCAGGGCTGCACGTTCTCGTTGACGACCTTCATCACGTCGTTCATGAGGATCAGGGGGCTGGAGCCCACCAACGTCACGCAGCCGCCGATGATGGCGCAAAAGCCCATGGGCATGAGAATGCGCGACACGGGGACTCCGGTCTGCTTGCCGATGCGCCGGGCCGCGGGCATGAACAAGGCCGCGGCGCCGATGTTTTGCATGAAACTGGAAATGAAGGCTACGGTGCCGGCGATCAACGCCATGATGCGGCTTTCGCTTTTGCCGGAAAAGCGGAGGATGACCCGCGCCAGCGAGTTCATGACGCCGGTCTTGTCCAGGGCCGCTCCGATGATGATGACTGCGATGATGGACACCACCGCGTTGCTCGACAGGCCGCTGATGGCCTGTTTGGGCGTGACCAGCCCGAGCAGCGGCAGAATGACCATCATGATGATTCCGACGACGTCTACCCGAACCCACTCGAATATGAACATAAGAATGGCCAGGACCAGTACGCCCATGACCAGATACATTTCTAGCGTCATTGACTTGCAACTCCTTCGGTAGTCGTAAAGGCCTAAAACGCCGCGTCCGCCCGCTTCGATCCGCCGGTCGAGCCATTTTGCGGTTCAGCCGCCCCCCTTTGGCGGGGGGAGCCGGCTATGCAGCGCCTCGACCGCCCATGCGGCCGGCGAGGCGGGTGGGCGCATGGACGCATGCGGCCTCAACAGCTTGCGCCGCGCAACGCCGCCGATTACGGCCTGCCGGCGTTCCTCTTCTTGCCCTGAGATGCTTCGCCTCAGGCCTTTACGAGAAATACGGGGATCGGCAGCACGCAGGCGGCCATCCTGTCCTCCCGGGCCTGGATCACTGCGAACCGGACGTCCCTCACCAACTGGCAATAGTTCTGAACCGCCTGGCACAGCTCGCCCGAAAATGTCCGGTGCAGGCAAATGGCTCCCCTTTCCTGGGCCATTCTGCGCAAGGCGCGGACGTGCTCCGATTCCTCGCTTTTCGGCGCGGCCTTTTTCAGCTTCGCTTCCGTGGTCAGGGCGAGAATGTCGCACGGCATGCGCTCCATGAGGCCCTGCATGTAGGTGAGCGAGGAGTCGGAAAAGGTCGGTCCGGACGAGGCCAGAATGACCTTGGCGTGCGAGCTGGCGCGGATGGGACGCAAGGCGTCGATCAGAGCCAGGGCGTCCTCTCGCCGCCCCTCTTCGGCGTAGGCAACGGCCGACGCCAAATTTTCAATGGCTTGTCTGATCCTTTTCATCCCTTCCGCTCACTTTTTTCGGTTGGTTCGTTTTTTTGGCGCACAGTTTTCAATAAAGAAAAAACAATTCTTGTGCCAAGAACAAGATTTTGAGATAATGAATTGAAAAATTTGGAAAAATCGTCCAGCGACCTCGAAGTGGGCCTTCGGAGGGCGTTGCAGGCTGCAAAGGTTCACGCAGCGGACCTTTGCAAGTTATGGGAAGAAACGGCTCGAACAACCCCGCCGGATCTGGCCGCAGCGGCTTTTGCAAATCGCAAAACCACCGGGCACGGGTCTGCAGACAACCTTTGAGGTGAGATTATGGCCTTTTTCAGAAAGAAGGACGGTGAAGCCGCTCCTCCGGAAACTTCAGCGCCTCCTGTGGACCTGACGCCGCCGGCGCCGGCCGACGGGCGGTTGGACGAGATGAGGGCGCAGGTCGATCAGGCCATGCTGCCCGGGCACGCCGCCCATGCGGCCTTCAAGGAATTGGAGCGGTTGGAGAAGACCGATCCGTCGAGCGCCGAGTACGGGATCGGGCTCAACTATCTCGATTTCATCCTGTCCCTTCCATGGCGCGCCGCCAGCGAGGACCAACTCGACATTCGCCGCGCCGAGGACATCCTGGCGCAGGAGCATTCGGGCATGGCCCGGGTCAAGGAGCGGGTGTTGGAGCACCTGGCCGTGAGCATCCGGGTCCGTTCCCGGCCCATGCGCGTGCTGGTGGTGGACGACGAGCCCATAGCCCTGGAGAACATGGCTTTGATCTTGTCCCGGGAGGGCTACGAAATCGATACGGCCTCGGGCGGACCCCAAGCCTTGGAGATGCTCGGAGCCGAGGACTACGACCTGGTGGTTTCGGACTTGAAGATGGACCGGCTGGACGGCATGCAGCTCCTAGAGAAGGCCCAGGAAATATCCCCGGCCGTGCGGTTCATCATCATCACCGGCTACGCCACGGTGGAGACGGCGGTGGCGGCCATGCGCAAAGGCGCGGCGCATTTTCTCGCCAAACCCATTGATCTGGGAGTGTTGCGAAAAACCGCAGCCGAGGCCCTGGCCGGCGCAAGGCGCAAACGTTTGGCCCCGGGCGCGGTGCTGTGCTTCTCCGGGCCTCCGGGCACGGGCAAGACCTCCGTGGGGCGCGCTATCGCCTGCGCGTTGGGGCGGCGGTTCACCCGGCTGTCCATGGCCGGGATGCGCGACGAGTCCGAAATGCGCGGGCACCGGCGCACCTACGTGGGCGCCATGCCGGGCCGCATCCTGTCCGAACTGCGGCGCGTGGAGGTCAACAACCCCGTGTTCATGCTCGACGAGCTGGACAAGATCGGGCAGGACTACCGCGGCGATCCGGCCTCGATTCTGCTCGAAGTCCTGGATCCCGAGCAGAACGTCAACTTCCTGGATTATTTTCTGGACATCCCTTTCGATCTCTCCGGAGTGATGTTTTTGGCCACCGCCAATGTGGTGGACCGCCTCTCCCGTCCGCTGCTCGACCGCATGGAGATCATCGAATTTCCGGCCTACACCCCGTCCGAAAAGCGTATCATCGCCCTGGAGCATCTGGTTCCGCGCCAGAGGGAGCGCCACGGGCTCGCTTCCGACGAGTTCCGCCTGACGCCCGAGGCCGTGGACGCCGTTGTCCGCGGCTACACCCGCGAGCCCGGTGTGCGCGGCCTGGAGCGGGAAATCGGCGGGCTGTGCCGGAAGGTCAACCGGGTGCTTCTGTCCGAACCCGAGGCCGCCGTGAAGGTCCTGGGACCGGCGGAGGTCGAACGTTTCCTCGGTCCGCCGCAAGCGACTCGGGAGGCCGCTCTCGGAGGCGACCAGGTGGGCGTCGCCACCTGCATGGTCTGGACCGAGGCGGGCGGGGATATTCTGTTTATTGAAACGGCCGCCATGCCCGGAACCGGCGAGCTGATCCTGACCGGCTCCCTGGGGGACGTGCTCAAGGAATCGGCCCAGGCCGCCCTGAGCTACGTCAAAAGCCAGGCCGTGGCGTTGGGGATCGATCCCGCGTCCTTCGAGGGACGCGATATCCACGTGCACATCCCGGCCGGGGCCGTGTCGAAGGACGGGCCGTCGGCCGGAGCGGCCATCGCCGCGGCCCTGGTTTCCCTGCTCACGGGCCGGCCTGTGCGGCGCAACGTGGCGCTCACCGGGGAGTTGAGCTTGAGCGGCAGGCTGTTGCCGGTGAGCGGCATCAGGATGAAAATTCTCGCAGCGGCGGAAGCCGGGGCGGTTAAGGCCGTGGCGCCGGAGCGCTGCCGGGCCGAAGTCGAGACTTTGGACGAGGAGGTGCGCAGCGCCCTGGAGATCGTGTTGGCGGGCTCCATGGAGGAAGTTTTGGAGCAGGCGCTGGCGCCGGCCTGAAAAAGTTGTTTGGCTCTTGCTTGAGGAAGTTTTCCGGGAAGAAGCTTTTGGTCTTCCTCCGGCGCGGCCATCCTGGGGGCGGAGCGTCTGGCGCGTTCCGCCCCCAGGAATATGAACCGGGAGCGATGGGGGCGATGCCTGCATCACGACGGAAGCTCCTCCTTCGCCGCCTGCGCGCAAGGAGGTTTTCCGCACTCGCCGGGTTTGCGGTCAGCTGGCGAGAGACTTGATCGTGGCGTCCAGATTGCTGGCCAGCTGCGTCAATCGACCCAGCACGTTGGACGACTCCAGCATGGCCTCCGCCGTCTCCGCGCTGATCCTGTCGACGACTTCAACATTGCTTGTGATCTGCTCCGCCGCGGCGGACTGCTCTTCCGTTGCCGTGGCGATGCCGGTAGCCATGTCCGAAGATTGCGAGACAGAAGCGACGATGTCCTGCAGAATGGCGTTGACTTCCTCGGCAAACTCCACGGTGCGGTCCATCGCCTGTTTGACGTGGGCGCGCTCCGAGGCGTTTTGCGAAACCGCGCTTTGGATTTCGCTGATGGAGCCGTTCACCTGCTGCGTTGCAGACATTGTTTTTTCGGCAAGCTTTCGCACCTCATCCGCTACGACCGCAAAGCCTCGGCCGGCGTCTCCCGCCCGGGCCGCTTCGATCGCCGCGTTGAGGGCGAGAAGATTGGTCTGGTCGGCGATGTCTTCGATAACGCCCACGATTCCGCCCACGGCGTCCGCTTTGAGGGAGAGTTCGTTCATGGCCTGCGCGCCGGCTTCGTCAATCTTTTGCACACTGCCGATGGAGGCGATGGTCTTGCTCATGATTTCCATGCCTCTGGTCGCCTTTTGATTGCTGTCTTCAGCCTGCCCCGAGGCGCTCGCCGCATTACGGGCGACCTCCACAACCGTTGCGGACATTTGCCCCATGGCCGTGACGACTTCAGTAATGCGCGTCTTCTGATTCTCCGTCCCATGGTTGACATGCTCGAACTGGGCCGCAAGCTGGCTTGCCGTTGCTGCCATGCTTTGGGTGAGCGATTCCGCCTCCTTCGCAGCCTCCACGATTTGAGCGTTCTTCTCCTCCAGGATCGCCTGCGAGGCCGTTACTTCTTGCAACGCATCTTCCGCTTTGTCCTGAGCGAGCCTGGCCTCATGGGACTTTTCCTGAACATCGGCGATCTGCTCTTTAATCTTGCGGCCCATCGCCTCCATGCCGTCCAGTATTTTGCGGATGTTGTCCCGGGCGGCGTAAAGGGCTTTGACGTCGTAGTCTCCTTGGGCGATGCTTGTCGCCGTACTTTCCACGACGCCGAGGTCTTTTCGAATGCTGGATATGGATACGAAGGCAACGACTGAGGACAACAGCAGCGCCGTCAATCCGCCCCACACGGCGGCTGCGTTGATGGCTGTATCCAGCCCGAAGAGCACTTCATGTTCAGACAAGCCGAACCCTATATTCAAGCCTGACTTTGCATGGGAATACACGAAGGCGTATTTGTTTTTCCCTTTGTACGGGTAGGCAACCATTTCGTTGCGGGCGCCAAGCAGTATGGGGCCGTAGGGCGTCTTTGTCAGGTCCTCCCCGATACTCTGGGGATCGGGATGCCAGTTCATCACCCCGTCCTTGCTGAATATGTACGTGTATCCACGACCGCCTATCTGCTGTTTGCTCAAAAAGTCGCCCAACCCGTCAATGAGGGGTACTCCCACATATAGCACCACATTTCCATTGATGGGCTGATATGCGACGACGGATTGAATGCCCATGAGTTTCCGCACGCCCTTCCAGCTGTTTCCTTTTGAGACGCTTGAGAACACTTCCGAGTTCCTGGCCAGCTTTGTCCCGATGGCGCTGGAGCCGTCTTTCGTGGGAATCGTTGTTGCGACCCGGACGAAATCGTTCCCTTCCTTTTCAAAGATGGTGCTGTAAAGGTCGTATTTCGATTTCATTTTTTCCACGAGCTGCTGCGGGTTGACGCCTTTGGAGTACTCCTCTTCAAGCGTCAACAAACCGCGCCCGACGGCGAGTTCTTTGGCTTTCAGCTGCGAATCCAATGAATTTGCAGTGGAAAGCACGAAGCTTTCCGCGATGTTTTCACCCAGGTTGAGTGCATTTTGGGTCAGCAGGTAACGGGTCACAAATCCCATTGCCAGGATTGTCATGACAAGGACCGCCGCAAAAGAAAGAACAAGTTTTGTGTTGAATTTGACTTTTATTTTCATATATAAACCCTTATAGAGCTTCTGTTGTGCATTGGTTGAGCAATTACTTGCTGTACTTTTGGCCAGATGACTAGACAACGCCGGAGCACTAGAGCAGTTTAACTTTAAAAAAGTTTAACTGCTCGGCAAGGATTTGTCCGCAAATCCTTGCCGCGAAATGCTTGTAGGCGAGCTACGCTCGCCGTGA
>JASGMV010000082.1 GCA_030156255.1 Desulfovibrionales bacterium | reverse complement strand
TGTACTTATTACCATTTGGCATAACTAGATTTCTACCTCTTCTTAAGAGGCTAATCTAGTCAATAGCCTTTCCAAAAGGGGTGTTCCCCTTCCCCCGGTTCTTATCCAACGCCTTTTCCCATATTGTCCTGCGCGGCCTGGTTCAGGTCGCGCAGGAGTTGGTTCAGGTCCAGGCCGTAGCGTTCGGCCACGGTCTCCACTGTTTCGAACAGGGCTTGGCACATGATGCATTCGCCGGCTTTTTCGTCGTAGCGGCGGAAGACGTCCTGGGTCGGCGTCCATTGCGCGACGATGTCGAGCACGGCCATGTCCTTATGGATGGGGGGCGTTTCGTTCATGGGAATAACTGCTTCAAGGCCGTCTCCAGCGCCTTTGGCGCGTGCTCGATGATATCGGCCGCCTGGCTGGCCGGAGTCGCTTCGGCGAACTTCCCGGCCAGACGGCTCGCCAGGCAGGCGGTCAACGCAGCCTTGGGAATGTCCAGTCCATGAAGCATCAGGGCCGCAGCCAGTCCGGTCACGATGTCGCCGGTTCCGCCGATGGCCTCCATGGCCGCGCAGTTGGGCTCGCTCAGGGTGTGGAGCACGCTGCGGCGGTTTGCGACGTAGTCCGTGGCGCCCTTGACCAGAAGATATCTGGCGGCGTTGCCGCCCCGGTAGGCCCGTTCCATCATTTCCGGAACCGACGCCTCGCCGTGCAGGATGAACCCCCGCGTGTAAAAGGGGTGGGGAGCCTCTTCATCGGCCAGGAAGGCCAGCTCTCCCGCGTCGGGGGTGAACAGATCGTATTCCTTGGCCTGCCCGCTCATCTTGGCCGCGTACATGAAGCCGGCGTCCGCGATGAGCAGCGGCCTGCGCTGCATCTCCTGGACGGCGAGAAGCACTTTCAGGTGCCCGTCCACTTCCGGCTGAAGGTAGTGGAAGGCCAGGACCGAAGGCGCGACGTCGTTCAGGTTCTGCGCCAAATAGTCGTAAATCCGACGGCTGCCTTGGCCGCGTCCGATGTCCCCGGCCATGCAGACTGTGGGAGGCGGGTCCCCCAGGACGGACGCGGCTTGCGCCGCTGCGGCCGCAAGAGCCGGCGTCCCGCGGGCGATGTCCACGATCCGTTCGCCGAGAGCGAGGCCGCGGGCGGTGATCCGCACGGGCTCGACGATCAGGGGAAACGCCTCGTCCGGAACCGTACCGGCTATCAGGAGCATTGGCGGACGATCTCCTCATAGGCCAGCTGCAGGGCGTAGCCGCACAGCGTGCTCCCCAACGATCTGGGCGAGGGGGCTTCGTCCAGGGTTTTGCCGGTCATCTCTCGCGCCAGATAGGGGACGTCGGGACAGCCGCCGCCGGAGATGTTGACGATTCTCCGGCTGGATTTGTCCACGGTGATTTTCATGTTCGCGGCGCGCACCATGAGATGGTCGCCGAAGTCCGTGGTCGCGAACAGGTCCACGGGCGCCAGCAGGGGGCTCGCCACCGGAGCGGACTGCAAGGGCGAGACGCCGGCCTGCTCCAGCACGCGCAGGATGTTCAGCTCTTCGATGAGGGGGAAGACGATGACCAAGTCGCAGCCGGTGCGGATTTCCGGCGGCGGACCCATGACTTTGACCTGAAAGCCGCAGGCCTTGAGCCGGTCCTCGGCGCGGATGACCTCGCTGGTGTTTTCGAACACCAGCAGGCCGCGGTCGGCCATGGATTTCTTCCCGGGGCTGCGCCGATCTCCCCTGAACATGCCGAATAGATTCACGAACTACCCTTTGGTCAGCGTCAGTGCATACTCGCCGTCGTTTTCCGTGACGCATTGAAGGCTCCAGCCTTGTTTTTGGACGGCGCGTCCGACGTTTTCCCGGGAGGCCTCCGTGTCGACCAGGACGATCAATTCGCCTCGGCCCATGGTCTTGATCTTTTCCATGGTCAGCAGCACCGGTTGCGGGCAGGACAAGCCCCGCGCATCGATTTGTTCGGACATGGCGGACCTCCTCAGGCGGCTTTGCGCCGCATGGTGAAACCGATGAACAGGCACACGGCCAGGCCGATGAACACCGCGGCGATTCCATGGGGGCCGACCCCCTTGGGCGAACTGGCCAGGCCGAAGTTGTGCGCAAAAGCCGCGCCGACGATCATGCCGATGACGAAAACGGCCGCGTCGCCGTCGCCCTCTCCGGACAGGAACAGCTGCCTGCCCGGGCACCCGCCGGCCAGAGCGAAACACAGGCCGGCCAGAACCATGCCCAGGAAATTCCACAATTCCTGGGTGTGGGCCACGGGTTGGCCCGCGAAGCCCGGCTTGAACTGTCCCAAAACCAGATTGGCGATAAAGGCCAGGGCCAGCAAGGCGACGACTCCGGAAAACAGATGGGCTTGTTTGAACAGGATCAGGTCGCGAAAGGCGCCCATGGTGCAGAATCGCGACCGCTGGGCGACGACGCCCACGCCCAGACCCACCAAAAGCGAAACGATGAGCGGCGCGTGCATGGCGCCGGGACCCTTGACGCTGTAGAACAGCACGCCGCTTTTTGGCTCGCCCTGGATTTGCGGATAGATGAGCATCAACAACAGGAAAAAGGCCATGATCAGCGGGAAAAGAACACCGGCTGATCCGTAGGTCTTTTGCGTTCGTCCGAGATTGTAGCCGCCTTTGAAGAACAAGGTTCCGATCCAGACGCCGACGACCAGCCCGGCGAGGCCGAACAAGGCGTTGCCGTCTCCGCCTGCCAAGCGCAGCAGGGCGCGCCAGGGGCATCCCAGAAAGACCAGGGCGCCGATCATGGCGAAGGCGCCGAGGATGAAGCGCGTGATGGGAGCCGAACCCAGCCGCGGCTTGAATTCGCCGAAGACCAGGGAGGCCCCCAGCGCGCCCAGGACAAAACCGATGATTTCCGGACGCATGTATTGGACGACTCCTGCCCGGTGCAGCCCCACCGCCCCGGCGATGTCGCGCTCGAAGCAGGCGACGCACACGCCCATGTTGCCGGGATTGCCCCAGAACTGAAGCAAGGCCGCGAAAACGCCGATCAGGCCTCCGACAACGATGACGCCGGTTCGTGATGCAAAGAAGTTCTTCATGCCGCACATCCTCCGAGCAGTTTGCGCCTGAAATGCCTGCCTGGCGGCGGGTCGGTCCGCCTACGAGCATTTCATGCAAGGATTCGCGGGCAAATCCTTGCAGGGTGATCCAAGCCTTTTGTACTTGAACAGCCCTTGCTGGTTGTTCGGTCGTCCGTCGCGGACGACAAAATTATGTGCAATATCCGGGTACGACGGACTGTTTCTAAACGCAAATAGATATTCCCGATAGCTGTGGGGCTGTCTAAAAGATCGCCTATATGTAGGGCGCGTCGGAGGAGAAAAAAAGCGCGCCGGAGAGGGCGGTCTCGGGTTCCGGCCTCTCCGGCGCAATGAGGGGGAAATGAAAATTGTTTGCGGTCAGGGCAGGGCTCTGTATGGATCCGCGGCCCCTGAAGCCACGGCGGTTGCAAGCTCCATGGTCCCGGAGGCGCGCTTCAGGACCACGATGCAGTCCAGCTTGTCCTGCATCGTCATTTGCGCGAGCACCCACGACATTTTGGCGCGGGAGACGTAAAATAGAGGATTGGCGTGTCCGCCCGGCGGGTTCATATCGTCCGGGCCAACGTTGGACGCAGTCTGGATTTTGGACCAGTCGATCCCCAGAACCAGCGCGTCGCAGGCGTTCTTTTTTCGGTTGGTCCGCAGAACGATCAAGGACGGCTGCACCCCTCCGACGGCGAACCCGGCGCCGGCGCCAAGCTGGTTCGCCACGCCCAGCGAGCCTTTTTTGCCCAAGGTTTTCCCTTCCAGAATCTGGAAGGCGTCCATGGCGCAGAAGGGCGGGGCGCCTACGAAGGTGTAACTGTCGCCGTCCGCCAGCGGCAACTCCTCTTTCAAAAGCTCCAGGACGATGAACCCGGCGTTGAGGCCCGGGCAGAAATGGTCGTGGAGCTCCGCCGCCTTGAGCATGGGCCAGGGTGCTCCGGCCGCCCACGAAAGAGAGATGGACGCCACGGAGAACAATCGTTGTTTCAGGGGGCCGTTGGCCGCATCGGCCCAGCCGTCGGGGGTGAGAATCACCGACGGCGACAAGTCCGCAATTTGCTGCGTGAATCCGCCGTCCGTCAGGACCAGGAAGGCGACCTTGCCGGTGGCGGCCCGGTACAAGGCGAACCACAACGGCTCGTTGGCGGGCGTCACAACGGCCAGCAGGCTTCTGGTTCCGGGAGTGCGCCCGACGGTCTGCATGGCCAGATCGAAATAAGCTTCCGAACTCCGGCCGTCGGCGGCGCCGTATCCGGCGTTGGTGATGAGCAGCACTCCGGGCGTTTGCGCGTCGACATCCAGGGCGGCCATCGCCTCGTCCAGAGCCTTCTGCGCCTTGCGCATGGTCGGCGTTGTCGGTTGGGCGCCGAATTTCGCTGCACACCCCGCCGCCGCGAAGGCCAGGAGGACCAATATCGACAGAAGCCTTTGAATCGCATGGGTTCGCATGGGAGCGTCTCCGTATGATCGTGCAGGTTTACGTTTTATTATTATGGTTATGGTATGTCAATAGTAATATGAAAATTATATTTGTATTATCGAGAAGACGTGGTCCGCTCCGAACGAGCCGGTCTTTGACCGGTTGCGGGGGAGCGCTTCAAAAGAAAAATCCTGTGAAAAATGAGCGACGATTCCAATATTCGGAGCATTGTCTTTGACGGACCACCCGAAATCATTCATATTTGCAGCGCGCTTTGTCACCTGGTTTTCGTTTCCGGAAAATAATTTTTTATTTTGTTTGGTTGGAGCAAAGCAAACTTGGAACGCCGAGCCTGCTCGACACGCACGGGACGTGCGCGCCGAAGCGGTGCGAAGAAGCTTGTGCGGGCGCATTGTTCTCCATGGGCGTTGCTTGAAATACAAGGCGCATTTCAGGCGTCCAATGAGGAAAGAAACGTCTTGCGGCGTGCGCGGTCCCGCGCCCGTACGCAGCCGGGGCGCTCCACCGGGTTTCCCCGCCGGTTTCGCCATGCGGGGCGTCCTGGATTCTGGTAACGGCGTCTTTGGCTCGAAGAAAATTTTTTTCCCCGAAAGGAGCGTGGTTATGAAGTTGGATAAGCGGGAATGGCCGGTTCTGATCGTATCAGGCCAATTCGAGTCGTATAGCGACGAAGGCTGCAGGTTGCGCGAGCTCATGACGCAGTTGACCGAGGTGCAGGAGTGCGCGGTGCTGACCTCCCGGAGCTACGAAGACGCCTTGCATGTGTTTTTCTCCAGGGCCGACCTGGGCGCCTTGGTCATCGATTGGGACATTCCCGAGGACGCCGATGAGGAAAACAGGCCCCCGGACGGAATGTTGGAGAAAGTGCGCAAGCGCAACCCGCATATTCCGGTGGTGCTGTTGACCGACAAATGGGGCCTGGAGGATTTGACCGCGGACGAGCTCAAGCAGGTGAACGACTGCATCTGGAAGACCTCGGATACGGTGGAGTTTCTGTCCGGCCGCATCAACACGCTGGTGGAGGAGTACATGCAAAGCGTGCTCCCGCCCTTTTTCGGGGAGCTGGCCAAGTACGCCCAGGAGTACAAATACGCCTGGCACACGCCGGGCCACATGGGCGGGCAGGGTTTCCTGCGCAGTCCGGCGGGCGTGGCCATGCACAAATTCTTCGGCGAAAACGTCTTTCGCGCCGACTTGTCCATCTCCGTGCCGGAGCTGGGCTCCCTGCTGGACCACTCCGGCCCCGTGCGCGACGCCGAGGAGTGCTCGGCCAAGGTCTTCGGGTCGGACATCACCTTCTACGTTTTGAACGGCACCTCCAACGTCAACCAGATCATCTGGCGCAGCCAGGTGCTGCGGGACGACATTGCCTTTGTGGACCGCAACTGCCACAAGTCCTTGAACTACGCCATGGTCATCACGGATGCGTACCCCATCTACATGACCCCGCGCCGCAACAAGCGGGGCATCATCGGCCCCGTACGGTTGTCGGAGTTTTCCGAGGAGACCATCCGGGCCAAAATCGCCGCGGACAAGCTGATCCCAGCGGAACTCAAGGGCGCCAAGGTCAAGATGTCCGCCTTGACCAACTCCACCTACGACGGCCTGTGCTACAATGTGGTGAACATCAAGAAGGAGCTGAAGAAGAGCGTCGAAAACCTGCATTTCGACGAAGCCTGGTACGCCTATGCGCGGTTCCATCCCATCTACAAGGACCACTACGGCATGGCCGACGACGAGGCGAACACGGAGCATCCTCCCATTTTTTGCTCCCAGTCCACGCACAAGCTGCTGACCGCCTTCTCCCAGGCGTCCATGCTGCACGTCAAGAACGGCAGCCACACGGCCATCAATAAGGACGAGTTGAACGAGTCGTACATGATGCACGGCTCCACCTCCCCGCAGTACAACATGATCGCCTCCCTGGACGTGGCCACCAAGATGATGGGCGACAACGGCGAGTCCTTGCTCTCCGACACCATTCTGGAGGCGGTGCATCTGCGGCGCAAGGTGGCCAGGATGGCGAAGGACATGGCCGACCACGGCGACTGGTTCTTCGACATGTGGCAGCCGAAAAAGGTTAAATGCGGGAAGGAGCTTGTGGACTTCCACGAGGTGGACTGCGATTACCTCGCCAACACCCAGGAGCCCTGGGTGTTGAGCAAGGAGAACAACTGGCACGGATTCGACGACATCGAAGACGGCTACGTCATGCTGGACCCCATCAAGCTGACCTTCACCACGCCGGGCCTGGATGAAGACGGGACCATGCAGCCGACGGGAATTCCGGCCGCCGTGGTCACCAATTATCTGATCCGCCACCGCATTGTCTGCGAAAAGACGGATTACTACTCCTTTTTGCTCCTGAACTCCCTGGGCACCACCAGGGCCAAGCAGGGCGCGCTGCTCTCCGGACTCCTGGCCTTCAAGGAGTTGTACGACCGCAATGCGCCGCTGCGCCGGGCCATGCCCGATCTCTACGCCGTCTCGCCGGAGACGTACGAAAAGGTCGGCCTGAAGGAACACTGCCAGGCCATCCATGAGTACTTCCGGGACCACGAATTGCTGGACAAGATGCAGGCCGCCTTCCAGGTCATTCCGGACCAGGCCATGAAGCCGGCCGACGCCTATCATGAGGTCGTCCGTAAGAACGTGGAGTACGTGGAGCTGGGCGAAATGTTCGAGCAGCGCCGCATTCCGGCCGTGATGCTGGTGCCCTATCCTCCAGGCATCCCGGTGATGATGGGCGGGGAGATGCTGAACGAAAAGGCGAAGCCGATCTTCGATTACCTGAAGGCGCGCCAAGCGTTCGAAAACAAGTTCCCCGGCTATGAAAGCGACATCCACGGTGTGGAGCGCGACTGCCGCGACGGCAAGCAGTTCTTCAAGACCTTGTGCGTGAAAAGATAGCCAACAGGCGCCCGCCAAATCCTTTGGCGGGCGCCTGCCGGCTGCAAAAAAGGCGCGTTTGTGAAAAAGCTGAGCGTGTTCACGTTGATGATGATCAACGTGTCGGCGATTTTGTCCTTGCGTTCCCTGCCCGGCTACGCCGAGTACGGCTACGCCTTGATCACTTACCTGAGCCTGGCGGCCCTGTGCTTTTTCATTCCGTCGGCCTTGGTGGCGGCGGAGTTGGCCTCCGCCTGGAAAGGGCGGGGCGGGGTGTACCTGTGGGTCAAGGAGGCCTTCGGGCCCAAGTGGGGCTTTCTGGCCATCTTCATGCAATGGGTGGAGAACCTGCCGTGGTTCCCCGCGGTGCTGGCCTTTGCGGCTTCGGACGTCGCCTACGTTGTCGATCCGGCCCTGGCCCAGAGCAAGCTGTTCACCGTGGGCGTGATCATCGGCTCCCTGTGGCTGTCCACGCTGCTCAATTTGCGGGACATGAAGCTCTCCGCCTTTTTCAGCTCGTCCGGGGCCGTGCTGGGAGCGATCATCCCTGGCGTCGTGATCATCGGCCTCGGCGTCTGGGGGCTTTCGACGCACGTGGACGCGCAACTGACCTTCGGCTGGAAGGCCCTTGCGCCGGATTTCCACAACGCCCAGCAGTTGATGCTGCTCGCGGCCATGCTGGTTTCCTTCCAGGGCATGGAGATGTCCGCCGTGCACGTCAACGAGGTGGATCGTCCGGGAAAGAACTATCCTCGGGCCATCTTCGCGGCCAGCGCGATCATTCTCGTGGTGGCGGTCCTTGGCGGCCTGGCCATCGCCGAGGTGGTGCCGGCCGCACAGCTGAGCCTGAGCGCCGGTGTCTGCCAGGCCTTCGAGAAGCTGTTCGCCATTCACAACACGCCTGTTCTGACGCCGATATTCAGCTTTTTCATGGCCTACGGCGCGCTGGCCATGGTCGCCACCTGGATGGTGGGGCCTTCCAAGGGCTTGCTGGAGGTGGCCAAGGAAGGGATGCTGCCGCGCTCCTGGCGTGCGGCCAACAAGTACGGGATGCCCACGGGCATTCTGCTCATCCAGGCGTCGCTCTCCTCCCTGGTCTCTCTGGCCATTTTGTTCATGCCGACGGTCAGCAGCGCCTTCATGCTGATGACCGCCCTGGCCGCGCAGCTTTATCTCGTCATGTACCTGCTGATGTTCGCCGCGGCCATTCGCCTGAGATACAAACATCCCGAGGTGCGGGGAGATTACCGGATTCCCGGGGGCAAACCGGGGATTTGGATCGTCTGCTCCTTGGCGCTGTTGACCAGCGCCTTCGTGTTCGTCGTGGGCTTCATACCGCCGAGCTCCGTCATGGAGGAGGGGGTCAACGCGTGCATCGCCTACGCGGCTTTTCTTCTCGCGGGCGTGGCGGGGTTCACGCTGCTGCCTCTGTATTTCCACGCCAGGGCCTCCCGGAGCTCCGGGTATGCCCAGGAAGTCGGCGAAGACGCATGAGTTCGAGACGCAGGAATCGTCCGTAAAAAAACGCCGTATGGCGACCGAATGCATAAGGAGCTGCTCGATGAGCGAGAATAGCGGTAAGAAATTGGGGCTGTTCGCCTGCATCGCCATTGTGGCGGGCAACATGATGGGATCGGGCATCGCCTTGTTGCCGGCCAACCTGGCGGCCATCGGCAGCATCACGATATTGGGTTGGGTCGCGGCGCTGGTCGGCGCCCTGGCTTTGGCGTTCGTGTTCGCGCGCCTGGGCATGGAGGATCCGCAGGAAGGCGGCCCCATCGCCTACTCCGGCGAGGTGGCGCCCGTGCTGGGCTATCAAGCCGGCATGCTCTACTACCACGCCAACTGGATCGGAAATCTGGCCATCGCCATCACCGGGGTGGACTATCTTTCGGTGTTTTTTCCGGCCTTGCAGCATCCGCTGTGGTCCGGCGCCACGTCCCTGGCGCTCATCTGGCTGTTCACGGGAATCAACATCCTCGGGGCGGCCTGGATCGGCCGGCTGGTGTCCATCGGCGTGGTCCTGCTCTTGATCCCCGTCGTCCTGACCGGGACCGTGGGCTGGTTCTTCTTCGATTCCGCCCAGTTCTCGACCAACTGGATCGTGGGCGGCCAGGCGCCGTCGAGCGCGGTCATGGCCGCCATCATCCTGTGCATCTGGAGCTTCATCGGCGTGGAGAGCGCCGCGGTGAACACCGCCGTGGTGGACAACCCCAAGCGCAATATTCCCTTGTCCACCATGATCGGAACGGCCGTGGCCGGAGTGGTCTACATCCTTTCCTGCACGGCCATTTCCGGGATGTTCCCGGCCAAGGTCATGGCCGCCTCCGGGGCGCCGTTCTCCACGGCCATGGGGCATATCTGCGCAGGCTTGCCGTTCGCCGCTTGGGTTCCCAAGGCGGTTTCCGCCGTGACCGCTTTCGCCTGCCTGGCCTCCTTGGGGTCGTGGATGATGCTGGTGTCGCAGGCCGGCTGCCGGGCCGCCAGCGACGGCACGTTGCCGAAGATATTCGGCCGGAAAAACGCGAAAGGCGTGCCCGTGGCCGGTTTGGTCCTGGCCTCGGGCATGATGAGCTGCCTGCTGGTCCTGCTGATGGTCTTCAGCGGCGGAGGCGACACCCAGGCCCTGTTCGGACAGATTTGCGACATTGCCGTGCTGCTGACGCTGCCTCCGTATTTCTATTCCTCCCTCAACCTGCTGCGGCGTTACGGCCTGTACAACAAGGCCGCCTGGTTCAAGGTGGCGGCCTCCCTGGCCGCCGGCCTGTTCTGCCTTGTGGCCTTGAGCGGCGCGGCCAAGATGGCTCTGGCCGGCTGCATGGTCGTGATGCTTTTGACCTTCCTGTTCTATGTGGGCAAGGACCGGACCGAGTTCGAAAGAAAGGCCCTGGCCCAACGAATGGAGAACCGCTAAAGCAATGTTCGGCTGGTAAGGCCTGCGGAAAGGGGGGCCCCCTTTCCGCAGGCCCCCATCCTTTTTCCCTAAGAATTTTTATTTTGGGGATATTCCCAAGTCGGAAGGTTCTGGCGTCGCGTTCGGCAATGGCGTACGCCAAGGGGTAACACGCCGTGACGGCGGCCCGAGAAGGCGGCGTCGCTGTTTTTTTTGGCCCCTGCACGGGCGACTTTGGGAGGAGCTTTGCAATGGACGGGAATCGCGGACGAGCTTCGATGATCTTCGAGAACGCGGATGTGCGCACGCAGGACCACGCCCTGCCGCGCGCCGAGGCCCTGGCGGTGCGGGACGGGCGCATTCTGGCCGTGGGGTCGAACCGGGACATGGCGGCGCTGGCCGGCCGATCCACGCAGCGGATCGATTTGGAAGGCCGGCTGTGCCTGCCGGGCTTCATGGACGCCCATTTCCACTATTATCAATGGGCCATGGGCCGATCCCGGATGCATCTGGAGTCCGCGACGAGCTTCGCCCACGCCATGAGCATCGTCCGCGGCCGGGCGCAGGCCGCGGCCCGCGGCGAGTGGCTGCAAGGCCAGGGACTCAACGAAACGGACTGGCCTGAGAATCAGCTCCCCCTGCGCGCCGACCTGGACGCGGCCGCGCCGGACAACCCGTTGATCGTCTGGCGTTGCGATTTGCATTTGGCGGTGGCCAACAGCGAAGCGTTGCGCTTGGCCGGACTTGCGGACGGCGGCGCTGCTCCGGGCGGCGTGGAGCGCGACGCCTCGGGCCGGTTGACGGGCGTGTTGCGCGAGAGCGCGATCAACTTGGTGAAAAACGCCGCGCCCGCGCCCAGTCTGGAGCATTTGGTGGAGGCCATGCGCGACGCCCAAAGTGCGGCCCACGCCATGGGGTTGACCGGCCTGCACGACGTTCGGATGAGCGGCGTCGAGCGGGAGGCCGCCCTGACGTTGCGGGCCTGGCAGGTGCTGCGCGAGCGTGGCGAGCTGGCCCTGCGTTGCTGGACCGGGATTCCCGGCGAATCCCGGCGGCTCGCTCAGGATTTGGGCCTGCGCACGGGCCTGGGCGACGAGTATCTGCGCATCGGGCATTTGAAATATTTTTTCGACGGCGGCATGGGCGCGCGCACCGGCTGGATGCTTGCGCCCTACAAGGACACCGGGTCGTGCGGGCAGTGCATGCATGAACCCGAAGAATTGTTTCAGGAGATGTGCGAGGCGCACGACGCCGGGCTCGCCGTGATGGTCCACGTCATCGGAGACCGGGCCTCCCGGGAGTTGGTGGGGCTGTTCGAACGGCTTTTGGCCCCGGATCGCCGCAAGACGGGCTTCGGGCCGGCCGTGCGGCACCGCATGGAGCACGCCCAGGTGATCCGCCCGGAGGACGTCCGGCGCTTGGCGAAACTCGGCGTTCCCGTGTCCATGACGCCGGCCAACATGCTGCTGGACATCAATATGATCGAACAGTGCGCCCCGGACATCGCCGATTGCGCCTACGCGTTTCGCTCCATGATGGACGCCGGCGTCTTGGTGCTGTTCAGCTCGGACTGCCCGGTCAGCGATCCCAACCCCCTGGTCGGGATTCAGGCCGCGGCGACCCGCCGGCGAAACGACGGGACGCCCGAAGGCGGATGGCGGCCCGAGCAGCGCGTCACGGTGGATCAGGCGGTGCAGGCCTACACGGCGGCGCCCGCCGCGGCCTACGGCCGGATCCACGCCGCCGGAACGCTACGTCCGGGGAGGCGCGCGGATTTCATCGCGCTGGATCGCAACATTTATGAAATCGATCCTTCGGAAATCTCCCGCGCCACGGTCGCACTGACGGTTTTCGACGGCCGCATCGTGTACGAATCCGCGTAGCCCGAGAATCCTCTGCCGCGGTCGGAAAAATCGACTCCTATCCGGCGAACGCCGGCGGGATGTTGAACCGTTGCAGCCGGAGTCCGCTTGGGGAGCGAAGGATGGCGTTGAGGCAGGCGTAGTCCTGCTCCAGCCGGAACAGGTCGGCCAGATCCATGCCCAGCAGGGTGCAGAGCAGAACCCGGTTGACCCCGGCGTGGGCCGTAATCAGCAGCGAACCGTCCGTCTCCCGGACAATCCGTTCGAACGCGGGCCAGGCCCGGTCCCTGAGATCGGCGAAGCTCTCGCCGTCCGGGGGGCGAAAACCGGCCATGTCCCGGCCGCGTTGTTCGTATTGGCCCGGAAAGCCGGTTTTGACCTCCTGAACCGTGAGGCCTTCCCATTGTCCCAGGGAGATTTCCCGCAGCAGGGGGGCCGGTTCGACGGAAAGCCCTCGGCCGCCCGCAACGATGGCCGACGTCTCCATGGCCCGGGCGAGGTCGCTGCTCACGATCCTCGTCAGCGGGAATCCGGCCAGGAAGTCCCGGACGGACTCGGCCTGCCGCCTACCGGTTTCGTCCAGCGGCAAATCACGCTGGCCGACGAACCGGCGCGGCGCGTCCTGGGGAATTTGCCCGTGGCGCATGAGCCAGACGACGTTTTCCGACATATCGCCTCCCTGGCCCGTTCATAACGCATCCACCCGATGCTGAACAGCCGGCGCCGGGCTGCTGCTTCCCCTCCGCTTCGTCCGGCCAGGGCGCCGGTGAGAAGTGAAGCGGTTGGTATCGGTGAGCCATTGCAACTTTCAACGGCCTTTGCAGCACGCAAAGGTCGCTTTTCGTTTTTTCGAAACGATGGGTTGAAATAAAAGGATATTTCTTCTGGCATGGAACTTGGAGATTAAGGAGAAAAAAGGAGGACGCCATGAACAAGCTGCGTCAGACCATAGAGGATACGTTTGCCGAGGCGGCGTTTGCGGAGAAGAACGTGGAGTCCGGCTTCTACCATGTTCAGATGCAGGGCAAGACCTGCGAGTCCGTGCGCGATCAACTGGAGGACGCCAACGTCGCGGCGGCGTACGCCAGCGCCGGCGACCATGAAACCGCCCGCAGCATTCTTCAGGGCAACGCATGCGGGGTTGCTGCGCAAGCCGGTTCTCCGTTGATTCTGGTAGTCGGCGGCGCGGAGTCCTTTTCCGCGGGGTTGGTGGAGTACGCCGTGGACATGGCCAGCCGCATGAAGGCGGCCATCCTGGCGTTGAACATCAACACGGTCCCGAGCGAGGCGTACGCCGTCCAGTTCAAGCAGGCGGCCGCGGCCAAGGACGTGCCGTTCAGCCACATGGTGCGGGCCGGGCAAAAGGATCAAATCGTGCAGGCGCTGTCGCGCGAGTTCGAGAATCTTCAGTACGTCATGAACGAGCCGCCGCGCCCGTCGGTCCGGTCGATTCCGGTGTACTGCCCGGCGCCTTCGGTTCGCCGCCCCCGGGCTCGCGTGAATATGTAACGCACCGTTTCGCTTAAGATATATTGTCGGATCAAACCGCCGCCGGCGCATGCGTAACGCAT
>JASGMV010000081.1 GCA_030156255.1 Desulfovibrionales bacterium | reverse complement strand
AAAACCCCTTTTGGAAAAGGGGTTTTCCCCTTCCCCCCATCTCCTTTCCCTAAAAATTTTACAAGGGCCCCCCCATGCGCGCAGACAATTGCAGCTTGCATGAAATGAGGAGGTAAGATTTCCCTCGGCGCTTTGCAAGCAAGGCTCGTCTGCGGTCGTCGCCCCTTGACCGCGAAACCATCGCAAAAAAAGAGGCCGCATTCTACGGTCCCCGCCTGGCGGAACGTCATGTCTCGATCCTTGGCGCGCTCGGCGGTCCGGTCTCCGCCTCGACCCACTTCAGGAAGTCGGGGTTGCCGCCGATGATGGGCAAGGCGACGACGCACGGCGTCTCGTAGCTGTGCAGCTCCAGGACCGCGGCGGTCAGATCCGCCACCAGGTCCTGCCTGGTTTTGGCCAGCAATGCGACCTCGCGGTCGTTTTCCACCTGGCCCTTCCAATGAAACATGCTGGTGATGCTCCCGAGAATGTTGGTGCAGGCGGCCAGACGCCGCTTGATGAGCTCCGCGCCGAGTTGTTCGGCCTCCTCCATGCTGGAGCAGGTAACGTAGATCAAGACTGCAGACATAGATCCTCCTCGAATGCAGACGACGCCGGGGCGCCTGGACGGACCATTGACTTAACGGTATACGGTGGCGGTTCAACGTTGTCCACAACGTTTCGCCCGAAGCGGGAGCATACATGAGCACGACAAAAAAAGCGGCTTTTGCCGAGGAAATTCTGCAAAGGCTGGGAGAGCGCTATCCCGACCCCAAACCCGCCCTGCGGCATACGTCGCCCTGGGAGCTCCTGGTGGCGACGGTGTTGTCGGCCCAGTGCACGGACGAGCGGGTGAACATGGTCACGCCGGAGTTCTTCCGCCGCTGGCCCGGCCCGGAGGAGCTGGCCCAAGCCGAGTTGCCCGCTATCGAAGAGGTTGTCCGCTCCACCGGCTTCTTCCGCAACAAGGCGAAAAACCTCAAGGCGGCGGCCGTCAAGCTCATGGCCGAATACGGCGGGGAACTGCCCCGAACCATGGCCGAAATGGTCAAACTGCCCGGCGCGGCCCGCAAGACCGCCAACATCGTGCTCTCCAACGCCTTCGGCGTGCACGAGGGCGTGGCCGTGGACACCCACGTCAAGCGGCTCTCCAATCGCCTGGGTCTGGTCAAGAGCGACAATCCGGCCGTTATCGAACGGGAGCTCATGGCGCTCATTCCACAACAGGACTGGGGCCGCATCAACCACCTGCTCGTCTTTTTCGGCCGCGACACCTGCCAGGCGCGCAAACCGAACTGCCCGGCGTGCGTCCTGGCCGACATCTGCCCCAAAATCGGAGTCGCCGACAAGTGACGAAACCCGGAGAGTTCCGCATCACCCATACCGACGGCCGGGCCCGCGCCGGATGGCTGGCCACGGCCCACGGCGTCATCGAAACGCCGATGTTCATGCCAGTGGGCACCCAGGCCTCGGTCAAAAGCGTCAGCCCGGACGAACTGAAGGCCGCCGGCGCCCAGATCATCCTCTCCAACACCTACCACCTGCGGCTGCGGCCCGGCGACGAGTTGATCCGCGACCTGGGCGGGCTGCACAAGTTCATGGCCTGGGACAAGCCCATTCTCACCGACTCGGGCGGCTATCAGGTTTTCAGCCTGCAAGCCATCCGCAAACTCACGGAGGCCGGCGTGGAGTTCCGTTCGCACCTGAACGGCTCCCGACAGTTCTTCAGCCCGGAGATCGTGGTGGACATCCAGCGCAATCTTGGGTCGGACATCATGATGGTGCTGGACGAATGCGTGGGATGGGGCGCGGACCGCGACTACACGGCCAAATCCCTGGAGCTGACCGCCAGATGGGCCGCGCGGGCAAGGGACGCCTATCCTCAGGGCGCCGGCGACCAGTTGCTCTTCGGCATCGTCCAGGGAGGCTTCCTGGAGGACCTGCGGGAACTGAGCGCCCGGCAGATCACGGCCATTGATTTCGACGGTTTCGCCATCGGAGGGCTGTCCGTGGGCGAGCCCCGGGAGGTCTACGCCAGGCTGGCCGCGCACACCGCGGCCCTGCTGCCCGAGGCCAGGCCGCGCTACATCATGGGCGTGGGCGCGCCCCAGGACATCCTCACCGCCGTGGCCGCGGGCGTGGACATGTTCGACTGCGTGCTGCCCACCCGCAACGCCCGCAACGGAACCCTGTTCACCTCCCACGGCAAGATCAACATCAAACGCGCCGAGTACAAACGCGACGAGGGGCCGCTGGACGAAGCCTGCGACTGCCCGGCCTGCACGGGTTATTCGCGCGCCTACCTACGGCACCTGTATATCGCCAGGGAATTGCTGAGTTACCGGCTCAACAGCCTGCATAACCTCCATTTCTTCCTGAATCTGGCCAAATCCGCCCGGCAGGCGGTCATGGACGGCCGTTTCCGGGAATTCAAGGAGGAGATGGAGGCGGTGTATCCGCAAGAATGGAGCAGAGCGTGAGACGGCTGGCCGCAATCCTGCTCCAGCTTCTGGGAGCGTTGTCTTTGCTGGGAGTCCTCGCGGCGGCGCTCCTGTTTTTCTTCGCTCCGAAAATTCTGCAGGTTCGCGACGCGCCCGTTCCGGCCCACGCCATCGTTTCGCTGGGCGGCGACTACTCCCGCCCCTTGTACGCCGCGGACCTGTACAACGAAGGCTATGCGCCGAAAATTCTGGTCAGCCGGGTGGAGCCCATGCCGATCCGTCCCAAGCTGGAGGAGCTGGGAATATTCCCGCCGACCCAGACGGACATCACGGTGGAGATTCTGCGGCGCAAGGGCGTTCCGGACCAGGACATCCTCCCGTTCGGCGACAAGCTGACCAGCACCCGCGACGAAGCCCGGGCATTGCGCCAAGCCCTCGGCGACGCGCCCGTCACTCTGCTTGTGGTCACGTCCCCCTACCATACGCGACGCGCCAAGATCGTTCTGCAAAAGGCGTTGCCCAAAGCCAACATCCTCGTGTTGGCGAGTCCGTACGAATCGTTCCCCGAGGATTGGTGGCGCCGCCACCGGCTGGCTTTAAACGTCCTGCAGGAAGCGGCCAAGACCGTCTACTACGCCCTGGGCCTGGACTTCGGCTACGAATCGAACAAGCAGGCTCCCGCTCCGCACGCCGATTGACTTTTCTTCGCCTGAGGCCATCTTCATACGGTGAACCCCAACAAGGAGCGCCGTGTGAACCTGCTGGCCGACGAAAAAAGCCCGTACCTTCTCCAGCACGCGAACAATCCCGTAGACTGGCGGCCCTGGTCCGAAGAGGCCTTTGACGAAGCCCGGAGGCTGGACAAGCCGATTTTCATCTCCATCGGCTACGCCGCCTGCCACTGGTGCCACGTCATGGGGCGGGAGTCCTTCGAAAACGAAGAGGCGGCCCGGCTGCTCAACGACGCCTTTGTCTGCGTCAAGGTGGACCGCGAGGAGCGTCCGGACGTGGACGACGTGTACATGACCGCCTGCCAGATGCTCACCGGCTCCGGAGGCTGGCCGCTGACCATTGCGGCCACGCCGGACGGAGAGCCCTTTTTCGCGGCCACCTATCTCCCCTTGAGATCCGCACCGGGCCGCATCGGAGTTCTGGACCTGGCCCGGCAGATCAAAAAATTCTGGGCCTCCAACCGCCAGGACGCCGTTCAGGCCGCGCAAAGCCTCACGGATCAGCTCAAGGCGCTGGAGCAGAGCTTCACGACGCCTTCCGCGTCGCACGAGTCCATCGATGCGGACCATCTGCGGCGTAGCGCATTGGAAACCCTGGAGACGCAATTCGATTCCCGGTACGGCGGGTTCGGCCGGGCGCCCAAATTCCCGACGCCGCCCTTGCTGGCCTTCCTGCTGCGCGCCCATGACGCCGACCCGGCCTCCCGGGCCCTGCCCATGCTGGACGCCACCCTCAAGGCCATGCGCGCCGGCGGGATATGGGACCACGTAGGCCTTGGCTTTCATCGGTACTCCACGGACGAAAAATGGCTGCTGCCCCACTTCGAAAAAATGCTTTACGACCAGGCCTTGCTGGCCTCGATCTATCTGGAGGCCGCCCAGGCCTCGGGCGACGCATCCCACGCGGACACGGCCCGGGACATTTTCACCTTCGTGCGGCGGGAGATGACCTCGCCCGAGGGGGCGTTCTACAGTGGACTCGACGCGGACAGCGAGGGCGAGGAAGGCAAATTCTACGTTTGGACCGCCCAGGAGGTCCGGGACGTTCTGGGCCGCGATGACGCAGCCTTGTTTTTGGAGGCCTACGGATTCGAGGAGGCCGGCAACTATCTCGACGAAGCTTCCGGGCGCGGCACGGGCGCCAACATTCCGCATTTTCGGACGCCGTGGCCGGAGCTGGCCGAGCAGACGGGCATCGAACCAAACACCCTGAAGGCCAGGCTCGCCGACTTGCGCGCCAAGCTTCTGGACCGCCGCGAGCGGCGCATTCGGCCTCTGACGGACGACAAAATCCTCACCAATTGGAACGGGCTCATGATCGCCGCCCTGGCCTTCGGCTCGCGGGTCTTGTTCGAGCCGGAGTTGGCCCAACGCGCCCGCAAGGCCGCGGACTTCATCCTGAACAACCTGCGCGACGAGCGCGGCCGGCTGCTGCGGCGCTACCGGAACGGCGACGCGGCCCATTCGGGGCAGGCCGCGGATTACGCCTTTCTCCTGCTTGGCCTCACGGAGCTTTTACAGACCGAAGCGGGGACCGGCCTGGAACCGGTCGCGCTGGACCTGGCGCGGCAGTTCATCGACCGGCACCGCGACACCGCCTCGGGCGCCTTCCACACCACGGCCGAGGACGCGGAAAAACTTCTGCTGCGTAAAAGGGAATTTTTTGACGGAGCTCTGCCTTCGGCCAATTCAGCCGCCGCCCTGGCCCTAATCCGGCTCGGCCGGCTCACCGAACAGCCGGACCTCTCCGCGGCGGGGCGGGACGCGGCTACGGCTTTCAGCGACCAGCTCAAGGCCAACCCCCTGGCCTCCCCCTTGATGCTCTCGGCCCTTCTGCTGGAGAACTCCGGCTTGCAAACCGTCGCCATCAACGGCCCGTTCGACGATCCGACGGTGCAGGAGATGTTGAAGGCGCTCGGAAGCCGGCGACTTCCATCGGTGTTGATCCGGCGCAACGCGCAGGGCGAACCGGGAGCCATGGTTTGCGGGACGAACCATTGCCTGCCCCCAGTCCACGACGCCCAAGCCCTGCTGGAGAGCATTTGCCGCGATTAAGCGCGAAAGCCGCCGTCAGGTGGCCAAGAGCGGCGCATCCACGCCGCAATTTGAGGCTCCCTGGGTCTGTTCGATGTGTACGGCCTGCTCCAGAGTGACGTTGGCGCCGTCCTGGCGGACGGCCTGGAGCAACGCCCCGACCATCTCCTCGACCTTGGGAAACGCCGCGGCATTGAAAAACTGCGATTTCTTGCCGCCGTCCGTGCTCATGGAGGCCATCACGTCCGCGATACGCACCTCTCCGGGCGGCCGTCCGAGAACGTACACGTCCTGCTCGGGGTCTTCGGCCTTGACCACCAGACGCGCCTTTTCGAGGTAATGCATAATATCCGCCAGCAACCGGGCGGGCGCTCCCGTGGCGACCGAAAAATCGTCCACGGACTCCGGCCGGCGCCCCTCCATAAAACACCGCGTCAGGCGGATCAAAAGCATCAAGGCGAGTTTCTGCCGTTCCATGCAGCTGGCCTCCGCGCGGGAGCGCTCCTTCAAAAAAGTCTTCAAATGCTGCAGGGCGTAGGTGATCTCGGCGCCCACCAGCACAAGAACCCAGCTGAAATACACCCAGACCAGAAACAACGGCAGTTGGGAAAAGCTGCCGTAGATGGCGTTGTATTTGTGCACGCCCACCTGGTAATGAATGTAGCCCCACTGGGCGAGTTGCCAGACCGTGCCTGCCAGCACGCCTCCCGTTACGGCCGGAATGAACTTCACCCTTGTGTTGGGGAAAAACATGTACGTGAAAGTGAACAAAAACCAGATGATGACCAGCGGCGCCGCTTTGAATGCGGCCACGGCCACGAAGTCCATGTGCAGACTCTGCATCAGCTTGTACAGGGCGCCCCCCTCGTAAGCGCCCACGGCCATGGAGGAGGACAAAGCCATGACCACCGGCGCCACCAGGGTCACGGAAAAGAAGTCGGTGAACTTGCGCCACAGGCTGCGCCCCTTGACGCCCCAAATGGTGTTGAAGGCCTTCTCGACGTTGCCAACCACCAGAAACACCGAGACCAAAAGCATGCCCATCCCCACGAAGCCCAAAGTCTGAACGTTGGTGTTGTTGATGTAGACGAGAATCTGGTCCACCACCGCGGTTTTGCCGGCGGTCAACTGCTCCAGGGCCATGCGCATGAAATTCGTATTTTGCAGGCCAAGCCCCTTGGAAATGGAAAAAGCGACGGCGAAAAACGGAACGACGGACAGGATGGTGGTGTAGGTCAAGGCCGAAGCCCGAATAAGGCACTGGTCGCGCATGAAACCGTGCACCACCAGATAGGCCCAGCGGGAAACGTCGTGCAGTCGGGAGCCGATATTCCCGGGTTCGCCCGTAAGAATCCAAATGTCTTGCGTGAAATAGCGCTTGATAGCGTCGATGCGGCGGTTGAGCGTCATGGCGACCCCCCGAAAAAAGGTTGAGGGATATTGCCGATGTATCTTTTTACTTCCCGAACAGCAAATCCTTCAACTGCATGATGCGCTGGTATGGAGTCCCCAAAATGTTCTGCACCGTCTTGGTGACCAGCCCCTGGGCCGAGACGCTCACGCTAGGGTCGGTGAGCTTGCCGGTGAGTCGGATGGGCACGTCGGGCGCGGCGACGAATTTGGCGTAAATGGTCAGGTCGACGGCGTTGTCCGGAAGGCTGAAATATCCCGCAGCCTCCCCGTCCAACAGCAGCGATTTGAGCCTAAAGCTCGTGAGGTTGAAAACGCCCCCGTCCACCTTGAAACGGCCTTCCGACAGGCTGAAGACGTTACGGCGCGCGGCCTGGGCTTGTTGCGGGTCCTCAACCGGCGGCCTCAAGGCGTCGAGCGGAGTCTCCCCGGTGGCGTTTTGGGCGTTCCAGCCCTTGAATTTATAGGAACCGTCCTTGACGCTGAACCCCGAGGTTCCGTGAAGTTGCCGAAGCAATTGATCGGTGTCAGCGCCGGAGGTTTGCAGACTGTAGTCCATGTCCGCCGTTCCGGCCACGTATTCGCGCCCCGCCGTGTCGATCATGAACGGCCCCACCTGAAAATTCCTGGCTTCGAACTTGAGTCCGGCGTCCAGCCTTTGGGGAGCGGCCGCGCCGCTCAGCACGAGGTTGAAGCGTCCGTCGTAGAAGTCGCCTTCCGCCGGACCGACAAGGAGCTGCCCATTGCGGGCGCTCAAAGGAATTTCCGTGTTCCGAAGGACGGCGGCCAGAAAGACCAGTTCGCGCAGCTTGAGCTTGCCGTCGAAATTCAACTCCCGCAAAGACTCCAAAGGCACCTTGCCCGGAGTGGATTTCACTTCGAGGGCCGCAGCTCCTTCGTTTTCCCGGTCCGAATCCTGCGGAAACAAATAGTTGTCCAGGTCCAACCGATTCCCCTCCAGGTCGAAAAGAAAACGGTTGCTTTCAAGATCGAAAGGCAGCTCCAGCCCCACGGTTCCATGGAAATCGTTCTCATCCACCCGAAGCCGGGCGTTGCTCAAGAGCGCGCGCTGCCGGTTCAAGGAGAGGTCGCCGGCAAGGGAGACGCTTCGCAGCCGATTCGCCTGGGCCCAGGGAGAAAGGTCCAGATCGAAGCACTCCAGCACCTTGGTCATATCCGTCGGGCCGACGTCCAAGGCTCCGGAAATTTCAATATGCTTCGACCAGATTCGCCGAGCTTTGATCCTCGCCATCGCCTTGGCGCCCAAAATATGGAACTCCACGGGGGTGAGGCTCGCGGCGCCGGTCTTGGAGTCGAAATCCACTCTGGCGCGCAACCACGCCTTGGGAGCTTTGGCCGGCAACGGCCCGTTTTCGAGATTCGCCTCAAAAGCCCCGCCGTTGACCACGATTCGACGTCCGTCGTGCGAGACTTCCGTCGCGCCGGCGTACCTCGCCGACAATGCATAACGAGGCTTTGCCGCGGACAAGGAAAGAGACGCCTTGACCTTGTGGCCGTATCCGTCTTTCAGGGACCTGGCGTCGGAGCCAAGTCCCTGCATTTCCACGTACAGCTCCGCCGCGCTATAAGGCGTCGACAGCTTCCGCCCCGTCTGTTTGTCCCGGCCCCATGCGATGCCCCCGTCACGGGCCTTCACGTGGACGTCGCCCACGGCCGCGCTGGCCAAAGCGGGCAGCATGGCGCCGGAGGTTGCGAGGTCCGCCGTGGCGTCGCCCACGCCGTAGATCACGGGCTTGACATTAAACAACCTCTGTTGCGCGGCCAGATCGACATGCTTGGCCCGAAGCCGTAAACGGGCGGACCAGAGCCCCCCCTGCTTGCCGGGTTGCATCTCGGACTCGAATCCGGCGAGAAGGCTGCCGCCGCTGGCGTCGCTCAGGGTGGAGTTGGCCGATATGCGGCGCTGGTCCAAGCGGCCTCGGAAACGAACGTCTCCGACCGTGACGTTCCCGCTGGAGAGCCGGTCGCAGCGAACGTCCCAGTCCGCGCTCCATCGGTCGATGAAGGCCTCCAGGCGCCGAACGGCGTCGTCCATCGAGGAGTTGCCGCCGGATGCGAAAAGGCTGCGGTAACGGTCGATGTCCAAAACGCCGGCCTCGGCCCGAACGATCAGGGAGGAGCTTCCCTTCGTTCTCCAGCGCAGGCCTCCGGAGATATCCACGTCGTCCACCTGCGCCGACGCATTGCCGACCCAAAAACCGGTCCCGTTCACGGCGAACCCGAAGGAGGCTCGGCGAACCCGCAGCACGTCCGTTTCGCCGGCCAGCCCCGCTTTCGGCGCAACGGCCTGCAGGAGAGACCCCAGCTCGAAATTCTCGGCCGCGGCGCGACCTTTCCAGGCGGGGCTCGACGTCACGTTGTCTCCCCGTATCCAGCCCGCCGCGCGCAGTTGGCCGGAATGCGCCTCAACGGACGACAAATGCAAAGCCGCCTTGTTGATGTCGTAGTCCGCCACGGCTTTGAATCGCAGAGGCCGGCCAAGAGGCGCATACGCTCCGGCCAGGGAAACAAACGCCCGGGTCCCGTTGACGGACTCCACGTCGCCGGCAGCAGACAGCAGCATGGCGCCGGCCAAAGAGGCGTTAAGGGCCAAAGGCTTCGGCGCCCGCCCCTCGACTTCGAAGCTGGTCTCGAACATCAGCGGCTCGCCGAAACGGATATCGCCGGTGGAGATGTTCACGTTGCGGCCGGTCAAGACCCGCTTGGCGGCGTCATCCCGGAAGGTGAACGAGGAGTTCTCCACGGCAAGGCCCTGCAGGCCGAAGGACTCGAAGGGGAAATTGGTCCCGAACAACAAATCGTAGATATCCGCATAGTTCACCGTTCCATTGGCCAACCGGCGCAAGTGGACTGTAGCCCCGCGCATCAAGGTGCGGTCCAGTTTCAAATCGTTGTGGAGCAGGGGCGCGACCATCACTCCCATGGACAGTTCGTCCACCTGCATGAAGGTCCCCTCGCCGAACCCCTCGACCTCTCCCATCGTGACGTTTTCGGCGTTCAAGGCCAGCCAGGGATACAGCCGGAACGCCATGGGGCCGTTGATGACCACCTTGCGGCCGATGAATTTGGACATAATGTCCGTAACGTCCTGTTTGAACCCGGGGGTGTCCACGTAATAAAGCGCGCCGCCCAGCATTCCTCCGGCCAGAAGGACGAGGCAGGTGATCAGGGAAAGCAGAAGTCGGGGGATATATCTATGCATCATGACGTCAAGGGCGCAGCAACGCCGAACGTCCATCAGGCAGGCCCGTCCGGGACGCCACAACCCGGCATTTGACCTTGAAGGCGAAGAACACGCCGGGCAGACGGTCCACCAAGGATTCGAAATTGCCTTGGCCTTTGCTGAGCACCAGAGGAGCATCCTGCAACCGGGCCGAGAATTCCGGATCGCAACGGTCAAAGGCCGTTCCCGGAATGTCCGAACCGGAGGAAACCACTTCGCACACCTGGTCCATGCCGACCAGCCGGGCGTCCTCCATCGTCGCGTCGTTGAGGATGGGCCGGCCCCGGACCGCGTAGGTCACCCGGACTCCCATTTCTTCAAGAGTCTCGGCGAGAACGACGTCCAGCCCCACCTCCCCGGCGTTGTCGCCCAACACCAGCAATTCGCCGCAGGAGCGGGCCAACCGCCTGAATTCGTTGTAGACGCCATCGTCGAGAACATGATTTTCGTGAAGCAGGGCGCGCTCCCAGTCGTATTCTTGGGCGACGCCGGAGTCGATGTAATTGCCGATGATGGATAATCGCAGGGCCGCAGCCAGCCGGTCTTCGCTTTCCTCGACCATCGTCCGCAGGCGCGGCAGCATGGCCATGACCCGGCGGTTGGCGTCGTTCTTGATCTCTGCGTACGGATCCCCCAGCCTGGAGGTTTCGGCGAGGCCGCGGTACAAGGCTCCGGCCAGCTCCGGGGGAGAGCGCTTCAGGTCGGCGTGCGCCAGCCGCTCCATCCAGTCGAGTAAAATTCGCTGATGGAAGTCCTCATCGCCAGGACGCGCCAACCGGGCGCCGGCCAGGACCTGGCGTAAGAGGCAGGGAAGGCAGTCCAATGTCGTATTCATTATAGATTCCGTTCAAGGCGTTGACATTCGCACGAGACGCATGATGATCATTCCAGCGGCTTTTGGCAACCACACTCCGGCCCCGGCGGCTTTTTTTGACCGATCTGGCGCAGCGGCCCCCGGCAACGCCCCTGGCCCACGCTCCGGGGGGCGACGGTGATGCGCGGACCAAGCAGGCGCATTTTTCGCCCGCCTTTCAATATTTTCGGCTAAATTTGCGCCAGCTATTGACAACGATTAAACTATTCCATTTAAATTACACACAAAAATTCATGGCATAGTCCATGCTTTCAAGGATTTTCACATGAACACCGTCACCAAACCACCGACCATCGCCATAGCCAGCGGCAAAGGCGGCACGGGCAAGACCACCGTGGCCGTGAACCTCGCCGTGACGGCCCAGCGCATGGGACGCAACGCCGTCCTTGTGGACTGCGACGTCGAGGAGCCCAACGCCGGCATCTTCCTTTCGCCGGCCTTTCACGACAAACAAACCGCCACCGTGCCCGTTCCCGTGGTGGACCAGGACCGCTGCCTCGGAGAGGCGTGCAAGAAATGCATCGAATTGTGCCGGTTCAAGTGCCTCATCTACATGGGCGATGAACTCATGGTCTTCCCCGAGCTCTGCCACGGTTGCGGACTGTGTTCGCTCGCCTGCCCGGCCCAGGCCGTCACGGAATCCACCAGAGAGGTGGGCGTGGTGGAGCTGGGAGAAGCCCAGGGCGTGCATTTTTGCCAAGGTTTGCTGCGCATCGGCGAAGCCATGTCTCCGCCGCTGATCCGCAAGACCAAGGAGGCCGCCCTTGAGCAATGGCCCAGCGCCGACATCGTTGTCACGGACTGTCCTCCCGGGGCGTCCTGCCCTGTGGTGGAGTCCGTCCACGGCGCGGATTTCGTCCTGCTCGTGGCCGAACCCACGCCCTTTGGATTGAGCGACCTGAAAATCGCGGTCAAGCTGTTGCGCAAACTGGACATGCCCTTCGGCGCGGTCATCAACCGGGACGGAATGGGCGACGACGCCACCCGCCGCTTTCTCGAAACAGAAGGCGTGGAGTTGCTGGGCGCCTTCCCGTACGACCGGCAGGCGGCGGAGCTTTACGCACAGGGCAAACTCCTGGTGGACGGCCCCGAACACTTCGTCAACGGATTCAAACAATTGCTTCTGAGCATCGACAAAAAACTGGAGGCCTCCCGATGAAACAGCTCGTGATCGTCAGCGGCAAAGGCGGCACGGGCAAGACCTCCGTGACCGCCGCCCTGGCCGGCCTCGGCCCCCAAAAGGTCCTGGCCGACTGCGACGTGGACGCCGCGGACCTGCACATCGTGCTGCACCCGGACATTGTGGACGCCCAAGAGTTCGTCAGCGGCGAAACTCCGGTTCTGGACCCCGAGGTCTGCATTCAATGCGGGCAGTGCATCGAGCATTGCCGATTCGACGCCATCAGCGACGACTTCCGCATTCTGAAGGAGCACTGCGAAGGCTGCGGCGCTTGCGCCTTCATCTGCCCCGAACAGGCCATTACGATGGCCCCCCGGACCTGCGGGATGCAATATCTGTCCAAAACGCGCTTCGGGACCATGGCTCACGCCGAATTGGGCGTGGGCGAGGAGAACTCGGGCAAGCTCGTCACCAGCGTGCGCAACGCGGCTTGCTCCGCAGCCGAAAAAGAAGGCGCGGAGCTGGTTCTGGTGGACGGCTCCCCCGGCGTCGGGTGCCCGGTCATCGCGTCCCTCACCGGAGCCGACGCCTGTCTGATCGTCACGGAGCCCACCAAAAGCGCCCTCCACGACATGCGCCGCATCCTGGAATTGACCCGCCGCTTCGGCATCTCGTCCATGGCGCTGATCAACAAAGCGGGCGTGTACGAAGCCGCGGAGCGGGAAATCCGCGATTTTTGCGAAAGCCAAGGCGTCGCCGTCGTCGGGGAGTTGTCCTACTCCCCCGTCGTCACCCAGGCCCAAATCCACGGGCAGACGATTCTGGAGCGCGATCCCGAGGGCCTCGGCCGCACGATCCGGGACGTCTGGAGCCGCATCGAATCCAGGCTTTTCCCCACCACGCAACCATCCAATTAGGAGTTCGCCATGGAGAAAATTCTCATTCTCGGCTGCCGCCAAGCCATGAACGCCACCTGCATCGCCTGCTCCCGCTGCCTCGTGGGCTTCAACCGCAAGGAAGGCGCTTTCGAGGCCTACAAGGACCAGGACGCCGAACTCATCGCCCTGCTGGACTGCGGCGGCTGCCCCGGCGCCACCGTGGTAACCCGGCTGGCCCAGGCGAAACTCTGGAACGCGCCCATGAACGAAAAGCCCACCAAAATTCACGTGGCGCCGTGCATTACCATGCACTGCCCCCACAAGGATACGATTCTCCAAAAAACCAGGGCGAAAGCCGGCTGCGAGGTCATCGAGGGAACGCACCCGTATCTGCCGGACAACATCTTCGGGTGAACCGGACCCAAAGAGAACGAAGGCGAACCGCCTGGTCTCAGGGCCCCGCCGACGCCCCGATCACGCTGAGGGAGTCGGACGAATTTTGTGGTCTATTAATATGGATCAAGAAAACGAGCAAAGGAATGCGCCATGCCGATCTATGAATATCTGTGCCAGGACTGCGCCACGTTGTATGAAGAAATCGTCTCTGAAAGCGAGGACATCCCCAAGTGTCCGCACTGCGGGGGGACCAACGGCCGCAAACTCCTTTCGGCCAGCTCCAGCCTCACCGGAAAGGAGACGCCCCGCACGCCCGGCGCCGGCGACACCGGTTGCTGCGGTTCAAGCCCAGGAGCATCGGGCTGTATTCCGGGAAGCTGCTGCGGCAGGGCCTGACGCTTTTTTCCGGATTCAGGCGAAACCTCGCCGCCCGGTTTCCTGTCGCATCTTCCCATTGTTTTCAAACTTGTTAGGAGGCGGCCAATGAGCGCTGTCGGCGTGTCGAAACAGGAAAAAAAAATTGAGGACATGGCGAGCGTTGTGGAGGAAATGCAGCCGGGCCTTACGCATCTTTCCATCAAAGGCGCCTTCCGCTTCGCCATTCAGGAGGCCCTCAAAGAACAAGGATTCGCGGAATGGCGAGACCTCGCCGGTCAACCCGCCGCCGCCCGCAAACGTTTTTTCGGAACTCTTTGCGGCCACGCCATCCCCAGGGTGGTCAAATTGGGATTCTCCCGATCCAAG
>JASGMV010000002.1 GCA_030156255.1 Desulfovibrionales bacterium | reverse complement strand
AAACTTTTTGGAAAAAAGTTTTTCCCCCGGCCCCCCTTTTCAAAAACTTTCATTTAAGGTTTGGGAAGGAGATACGCGAAGGAAAAAACTCCTTTGAAAGGATTGCCCCGCGCATATTTCATGGATCACCGCCCCCCCGGGGAAAAACGGTAGGGGAATCGCGGATCGTCGAGGTCCGCCCGCATGGATTCCTCGGGGTCGTGGGGTAAATCCGCCACGTTACAAACCAGCGCAGGCGCCGCACCCAGGCACGTAAACCCGTACCAGACCCGCGGAGGAATACGCAAAAGCCGGTAGGCGTCGGGGCGGCCCAATTCCACCTCGGCCACAGCGCCGCGAGTAGCGGAGCCTTCACGGTCGTCGAACAACACGACCTTGATCCTCCCGACGGGAACAGCAAAATGTTGCGTTATTTTCGTATGATATTTCCAGGCCTTGACTGCATCGGGCTCCACCTCGGAAAAATAGACCTCGCCAAAATCGATGAACATGGGGGAGTCCGCCCGCAGCATGTGCAACACCGGGCCGCCATTCGTGGGAATTTGGCGCAATTCCTGAAGAAGCGCGCCGTCCACTTCCGTTTTCAACTCGTCCACGGCAAGCCTTCCTGTTCCGCCCGGTTTTTATATTCCTGGATTTGCCGCTGCGTGAGGGCGGCCGCCTCCTGGGCGCCCTGTTGGTAATAGGCGCGGTACCACTCCGCGGTAAAGCGCATGGTGGATTCGAAGTCGAGCACGGCGCGCCATTTGAGCCGGGCCAGCGCCTTGTCGCAGCACAGCTTGAGTAAGGTGGACTCCTTGGCGCCGCCCTGGCCGGCCCTATCCATGTTCGCCTTGAAGCCAGGCCAGACGAGAGCCAGAGCGTTGGCCACTTCCTCCACCGTTTGCACCACTTCGGCTCGGGGTCCGAAATTGAAGGCTTCAAAACAGACGGCCGGGTCTTTGGCCAAAAGCCGGGCGCCCAGCCGCAAATAGCCGGATAACGGCTCCAGGACGTGCTGCCACGGCCGCGTGGCTCGGGGAGAACGAATACGCACCGGTTCGCCCGAGGCCCAGGCGCGGGCGCAGTCCGGAACGATGCGGTCCTCGGCCCAGTCGCCGCCGCCCACGACATTGCCCGCCCGGGTGGTGGCGGCCATGGGCCGGCCCTCTCGCCGAAAAAAGGACTCGAAATAGCTGGCCGCGACGATCTCGGCGCAGCCCTTGGAGGCGCTGTAGGGATCAAACCCGCCCAAGGCGTCCGGCTCGCGGTAGCCGTACTCCCACTCCACGTTTTTATAGCATTTGTCCGAGGTGATGAGGACCAGCGCCTGCAACGAATCGGTCCGGCGCGCAGCCTCGCAAATGTTCATGGTCCCGATGGCGTTGGTCTCGATGGTGGCCGCGGGATCGGCGTAGGAGCGCCGCACAAGAGCCTGGGCCGCCAGATGGAAGACGACCTCGGGTTTGAAGTCCGCGAAGGCCCGGGCCACGGCTTGGTGGTCGCGGATGTCGACGCGGATATCGATGATGCGGTCATGCAGCCCCAGAATGTTGAACCCGGACGGTTCGGAGGGCGGATCCAAGGCGAGCCCGGCGACCTCGGCGCCCAGGGAAAGCAGCCACGTCGTGAGCCAGAAGCCCTTGAATCCGGTGTGCCCGGTGACCAGAACCCGGCGGCCGGCATAGACGTTGTCGAACACGGCTGTCTCCTACTTCACCCACGGCGCCTGACCGGCGTCCCACAGGGCGTTGAGTTTCGTGTAGTCGCGGTAGGTGTCCATGCACTGCCAGAAACCGTCGTGGCGGTACATGTTCAACTTGCCCTCGGCGGCCAGCCGCTCCAGGGGCTCCTTTTCCAGGTCGCAGTCGTCGTCCTCCCAGAGATAGTCCAGGAATTCGCGTTTGAACACGAAGAAGCCGCCGTTGATGTACTCGTTGAGCACGGGCTTTTCCTGCCAGGACAAGATACGGCCGTCGTCCGCGGTGGACACGGCCCCGAACCGAGAGGGCAGGCGCACCCCCGTGAACGTTCCGACAGCGTCGGAATCCTTGTGAAAGGCGATGAGCTTGGCCAAATCAACATCGGCCACGCCGTCGCCGTAGGTGACCATGAACCGGTCGGTGTCGATGTACTTGGCGATGCGCTTGATGCGCGCGCCCTTGTAGGTCTCCTGGCCGGTGTCCGAGAGCGTCACGCGCCAATCGCTGCAATTGCAGCCGTTGTAGGTCCGAATGTCCCCCGTGCCGAGATCCACGGTGAAGTCGGAGTTCATGGCCTTGAAATGGAAGAAGTAGTCCTTGATGACTTCGCCCTTGTAGCCGAGGGGAAGCACGAAGTCCTTGAACCCGGCCCGGGCGTACAGGGACATGATGTGCCAGATGATGGGCCGCCCGCCGATCTCGACCATGGGCTTGGGCTTGTACTCGGTCTCTTCGCGCAACCGCGTGCCCTTGCCCCCGCAGAGGATGATGGTTTTCATGGAATGGCTCACCTCGAAGTTACATCTTGGAGCAATGTTTGTTTGCCGAGAATCTGGGGATGGGGAAAACGATCCCTAGCCGGAAAAAGGCGCTTTCGGTCAAATGCAGCGTCATCCTCATCCGCCTGCGGAAAATGATCGTCTTGCTCCCAGCTCAAAGGCTTCACAAATTCTTTCTGCAGTAGGTTCGCAAAACAAGTGTTCGCGGAACCACTTCGCAGTCTCGTCCCTGGCCCGCCTTTGTTCGCTGCTTGGCCGCCTCAACTCATCCAATAGCGATGAGAACTCCTGCCGGGTCCGCACCTCGAACCAGAGAACGCCGCGGCCTGTTTCTGGCAAATACTGATGAACGAAGCGTCCGTCAAAGACCGGCGTAACGCATGGGACTCCCAGCGCCAAAGCTTCGACCAGCGCCCCCGTGGAGCGGCCCGCAACCAGCATGCTCGATTGGACGGCGTCATACAAATCGCCCTGCGAGAGGCTCGCCCCCCGGGGGAGAAGTGCGCGGTGCGCCTCCACCGACACCGCAGGATGAAAACGAACGCTCAGGCGTTCTCCCAAGTCAAGGCCCCCGGCCCATTCCAGCAATAACCGGGTCTCGTTTTCAAAGTACGACGTGAGCAGCAGGACGCTATCGCCCTTCTGCTCTGGGCGCTGTTGCTCGAATAACCGGCGGTAGCGCAATGACGGGCCCACAGCACAGTCTATTCCATGGGTATGTTGCAGATAATAGGGGCCATTCGCCAAAATTTTATCCGGCGTCAAACCCAACATCCGCTCCGCGGGGTCGGGGAAAAAATTCAAAATGGAATCCGGCCAAATGTAGAGCTGCGCCCCAATGATTCGGATTCCCTGATTTCCGCTGCGCAAGCCTTGAATAAAGCATTTCTCGAGTTCCTGGTTCTCATACCAGCTGATGCATGCGCCGTCCCGAAAGATATGGGACAATCGTTTGGCGAAAAGCCCCCTGGCGTAAGCGCCGAGCACGACGTCATCCATGGCCCTCCACAAGGCGGACCGTAGCGCCTTATCCTCCCTGCTGTCGCCGAGCAGCCGCAGGACTTTCAACAGTTGCAGTGGATACAAAGCGATGCAAAGCAGCATGCGCAGCCTGTCGGAAAAGCGCAGCAACTGAAATTCGGACAACACCGGCCGGCCCTCTTTCGCAAGAATCCGGAACATCCTGAAAAATCGAATCGGATTGTAGGCCCCGTAAAATCTCGGGCAGTGGATGTAATCCTCGTCCAGGCGCTGCATCTCTTCCGTCAGCCCGGGGAAATACACGTCCTGAAAACAACGGGAGTCCAAAATCTTCCCTATAAGAAAATATGCGTCGATGAGCCGAATCCCTGATCGGCGCCGCGTATCGTATTTCTGTCCGGAGCACATCCAGGCCAAGGTCCAGGCGGCGTGAAGGGCGAACCAGACGACGTTTCGGACGAGGTAACGGACAAGCGTCCAAGCTTTTTGCAGGCGCCCCGGTTCAGCCGGCGGATATTCGGCCGTGTACGCCGCCAGCAACGCTCCGGCGTCCGGAATCTTACTTAACACGCGGTTGCAAAGCACGTACGGCAGCCGATAAGCGGTCTGATTCACCTCCTGCAACCGACGAAAAAGCGGCGCAAGCCCTGGATGGAGCGAATGCCGCGCAGGCTCCCCCGTCACGTCAAGCCCGCCAGATAGTCCGCCAAGCCGGTCAAATCCTCGCCCCAGGGATGTCCCGACTCCTGAAAGGCCAGTCCGCGGCCGTAGAACATCGCTCCCACGGCCTCGGCCGCCTCCATATCCGTGGAGCTGTCGCCGACCATGAGCATGGCCGCCGGATCAATATTTTCCATGGAAGCGATCCGGCGCAGCAAGTCGGCCTTGGCCGGCGGAGAACCGTATACGCCCTTGAAGCAGACGGTCAGGCCGCGATCTCGGAAAATCGTGCGGAGTTCGTCCTGCGGCGCTCCCGAAGCCACGTACAAGGGCAAGCGGCCGGCCCAGGCCTGAAGGACCTTTTGCGCTCCGGGGACGAACTCGGCGTGAAGGACTTCGTCATAGCAAAGTTCGGTGAATCTGCCGCAAAGACGGTCCATTTCGGCGGTGTCGATCTCCCGGCCCAGCACCTCCCGGTACAGCCATTCGAACTTCTTTTGCCGGCTAACCCCGCCATGCGCCAGATGATAGGCGATGAGCCGTTCCGGGGCGTCGGGCGCAAGGCCCTCGACGCATCGCGCGAAGGCCCGGCTTTTGGCGTCCACGGACTCCAGGAGCACGCCGTCGCAGTCGAACACCACCAGCTCAACCTTCATGCGCCGCAGCTCCCAAGGCTTCCAGAAGATTCTCCACGGCGTCCAGCTCCATCTGAATCCGCGACTCACGGGCGTAGGAGCCGATGTGCGGCGTCAGCAGCGCATTGTCCAGTTCGCAAAGAGGGCCGTGATACGGCTCCTTTTCAAAGACGTCCACGGCCGCCCCGGCTAAGCGTCCCGACTTCAGAGCTTCGAACAAAGCGCTCTCGTCAACCAATCCGCCGCGGCCGGCGTTGATAAGCCAAGCCCCCTCCCGCATCAGGGCCAACTCCCGCTCGCCGAGCAGATGCGCGACGCCTTCAGGCTTGGAACAGTGCAGAGTCACGATGTCGGCCCAAGCCAGCAAGACGTCCAGCTCCATGCGCTCGCCCTCTTCGGCCCTGTCCACGAAGGGATCGTAAAAGCCTATCTCCACACCGTGCGGGGCGAAGGTCCGAGCCGTGGCCCGCCCGATCCGGCCGAAGCCTATCACTCCGAGCTTTTTGCCCTGCAGCGTGGAGCCCATGCGCTTTTTCCAGGTTCCGGCCCGCAGTTCCCGATCCATGCGGCTGACGTTTCGGAGCAGGTCCAGAGCGAGGCCCAACGCCAATTCGGCCACGGCCAATGTCGGGCCGAAGGGCGTGTTGCGGACAGCGACGCCGCGTTTTTTTGCGGCCTCGGCGTCCACATTGTCCATGCCCACGCCGCAACGGGAAATGGCCTTCAGCCGCGGACAGGCGGACATGACTTTCTCTGTCAGAGGCTCCGTGCCGGCCACCACGCCGTCGCAGTCGGCCAGCATTTCAATGGTCTCCGCCTCCGTCAGCTTGCGGCCGAAAGGGTTGAGAACCGGCGTCGCGCCGCAAGTGCGCAGCTTTTCCAAAGGTTCCTGAGAATATTGAGCGAAAGTGGACGTGGTGACAGCGACTTTCATCATAGCTCCCGTGCGGAGTCCTCCCCGGACCCGTTGTGTTCACCATCCAGCTCTTCAACAAGATCGAGAATCCCCTGCCCCAAGTCCACGAAGTAGTCCGGGACGAGTTTGCGGCCGCGTTTAGGCGTGTACCGGTATGGCGTCAACGCATAGTGTGAGGTCTTGTAATCCGAAGTTTCTCGAGAGAACTCCACATCTATGGGCAAACCGCAGATCTCGCCGATCATGTTCAGCACGTCTTTCACGGTCATGATCTGCGCGCCGGTGACGGTCAGGCACTGTCGGGAAAATTCTTCGGACAAGGCGCGAACACTAAGGCGGGCCGCATCCTTAACGTGGATGTATTCCCGACGTTCCAATCCCTCGCCGGGGTACACAATGCGCCCGCTCTTCACCGCCTGGGTCACCCACCTTTTCAAGCCGTTCCAGGCTTGAGCCCTGGGTCCGTACAGCGAACCGTACCTCAAAATGGTGTAGTCCAAACCGTACTGAGCATCAAAGACTTCCACGATGGACTCCACCGCTTGTTTGCTCACCCGGTAGAACGAACCTTTGTCGCTATATACATACACCGTGGACGCAAACATGAACCGCTCGACTTTGGATTCGACGCAGGCCTCCATCACGTTAAGGCTGCCCACCACGTTCATCTCGATGGTTTTGCGCGGTGCGGCCGCAGCCGCCCCGATATCCGCAACGCCCGCCAAGTGGTAGACATACCGAGCATCGCGGCAACAGCCCCGCAGGGCCTGAGCGTCCATGACGTCGCCGACGACCATCGTCTGACTCTCTCTCAACCACCGGGATGGCGAAATATCAAAAATTGTAACAGCATATCCAGCGTCGGAAAGTGCATCGGCGAGATGGCTTCCCATGAATCCCGCGCCTCCGACCACGACCACTTTACCTCTTTCAGAAGCCCTCATGACCATAAGTATTCCCGGTAACGTCTTAAAAACTATTCACCGCCCGCGACAGCGATGGTTTCGTTCGTAATGAAGGTGTTTTCTTCGCTCGCCAAAAAGCATGCAAGCCGGGCCACTTCCGAAGCCTCGCCCAAGCGGCGCATGGGAATCAGGGCAATTCTGGCCGCCATGTCCTTGGGGTGTTTTTCGTGGAAATCGGTATCAATGACCCCGGGGCGCAACGTGTTCACCAGCACGCCTTTGAAGGCGCCCTCTCGAGCCAAAGTCTTGGTCACTCCTTCCAAGGCCCTTTTGGCGGCGCCATAGTGCATTGACTGCGCTCCGCCACCATACTTAGCGGCCACAGAGCTGATATTCACGATGCGCCCGAATCCCCGCTCCGCCATTCCGGCAAAAAGCCGAGAGGCGAGTATTGCGGGAGCAAACGCATTGACGGTGAAAGAGCAAACGTAGTCCTTTAGCCCAAGTTCGCCGTAAGGCTTGGGGCAAACATAAGTTCCCGCATTGTTGACGAGGCTGTCCACCTGCAGCTCCTTGGCTCGGACAGCGACGGACTCGATTCCGGCCTCATTTCCGAGGTCGGCCTGAACCAAAAGGCACTCGCGCCCCATTTCCTGTATTTCGGTCTTCAGAGCAAGGGCTCGATCCGAATTGCTGCGATAGTGGCAGAAGACACGCCATCCTTTTCTGGCGAGCCCCCGACAAATTTCAAGGCCGATGCCGCTGGAACCGCCCGTGACCAGGACGGTGCGTCCGGAATAACTCTCCGCCACGATTACTCCTAGCATCGAAAGAGCGACAATGAATCGAATCTTTGGAGCCGCACCGATCGCCCACGAAAGGGCTTTAGCTGCGTCTTCCCCGCTCGCGTTTCTTCAAAATCTGCGTGGTTCGCCACGGACAACCGTTGCAGGCCTCCACCTCGTGGGAGCGTCCCTCCTTGTGCAGCCTGCGGGCCGCCTCCACCACGGGCGCGCGCCACGCCTCGCGTACGGAAATATCCTTCAGATTACCCGGCGACAACGTCCGGAAGTCGTCGTTGTTGCACGGCATGACCGCCCCGTCCCATTCCACGGTCATACGCTGCCAAAGCTGAGGGCACGCCCAATCCGGTTCGACAAGCGCTTCGTCCCGGTTTTCCACGTCCTTATAATCCACGGAAGCGGTCTCATCGCAAAATGGCCCCCAGTACGCCGCATACTCCTCCATGTCGATGTCCGGCAGCGTTACGGTCTGGATGCGAATCTTTGGAATCCCCCGTCCCATTTCCTCACGTAACCGTTTCAGGCGGCCAACGTTCTCTTTGATTTTGTCGAACTTGGCGCCCACGCGCTCGCGTTCGAAGGGGACGGGGTCCACGCCCTCCACGGAGATGGAAATGCGATCCAGCCGGGCGTCAATCAAGTCCCGCGCCTTTTTCTCCGTCAGCAGCATGGCGTTGGTGTTGAAATAAATATCCAACAGTCCGTGATCCTTGGCGTAAGCGACCATCTCGGCCAACCGGGGATGCAGCAACGGCTCCCCCCGATAGGAGAGCTTGAGCCCGCAGAGGTCGCCCCGCTCCCCTTCGTCAATGATCTTGCGGAACAGATCGAAGTCCAGATCCCCGAAATCCTCGGGTTTGAGCAAGGGCAGCTTATCGCAGAAGGTGCAGCGCAGATTGCAGCGATTCGTGGCCTCGATATCCAAATGCACCGGGAAATCCCGGACAACAAAATTCTTGGGGTTCTCCATCCACTCCCGCCGGTACTCCAGATAGCGGGGGTCCCGGCTTTCATGCACGGACACCCCGCCAAGCACGGTCAGGTTGGCGTTGGGATCGGCTTTGACCGTCGGCATGCTACTTGTCGTAGGGGGTTGAGGTTTCAGTAAACCCGAGCTTCTTCAGCCGAAACTCCACCACCGGGACCTGCCATTCATAGTCAATATCCCCGCCGCCCCATTGCTTGAGGGGGTAAATCTTTCGCCCCATCCACTTTTGCGGCAAGAGCCCGGCGTGCATGTTGTCGAGATTTTGCGGGCGCACCACGGACACGTCCATGTCCGCAAACCAAACGTCGCCTTGGGAATCCCGGTCGCAGTTCAAGGTCTCGGGATCGCCGAAGGCCTCGAACGGAACAAAGGGGTGCAGCAAACCGTCCTCGCCGATCTTACGCGCCCGTAGCGGGCTCCACATGTTGTAGCAGGACACGGTCACGGCCGAGTCGTAGTCCGGATGCTCGCGCAACGCCTCGACCCCCTGGTCGATGGTCGCGGCCGTGATGGTCGCGGCGTTGCACATCAGCAGAACCAACTGCTCCAGTTCTTCTCCGACCGGCAGATGCTTCTCGCGGATCACGCTCAGAGCATGGACATAGGCGTCCTCGCCCAAAGCCTCCTTCGTCGCCAGATAGGCGGGACGGTCGATGATCGTCGCGCCGTACTTTCCGCCGATTTCCATAATGACCGGATCGTCCGTGGAGACAAAGACCTGATCCACGCCGCGGGAGTTTGCGGCCGCAAGCAAAGGGTATTCGCTGAGTTTACGACCAAGGACCTCCATGGTGTTCTTCCCTGGAAATCCGGTGCTGCCTTTCCGGCCGATCAGGATCGCCGCGATCATTCTTGGACTCCTCTTCCGTGGCTCAGGCGTTTTTCAAGGCCTGGGCGATGCGCGCCTGGTCTTCTTCTTTCAAATACGGATGCATGGGCAGTGCGAAAATTCGTTCACACAGGGATTCCGACACGGGAAATTGCCCAGGACCGTCAGCATACTGCTTGTAAGCCGGCTGTTGATGCAGCGGCATGGGGTAGTGGATGGCGTGTGGGACGCCTTCCTTATCCAGAGCGGCGAAGAGCGCCTTGCGGTGCGCTGCATCGCGGGACAAAACGCAATACTGCGCCCAGACGCTCGTGCATCCTTCGGGTGGCTGCGGAGCAATCAAATCTTTCACTCCGGCCAACAGTTCACGGTAGCGGTCGGCAACGAGGTTGCGCTTCTCGATTTCGTCCGGGAAAATCGTCATCTTGGCCTGCAACGCTGCGGCTTGAAGCGTGTCCAACCGACCATTGACGCCGATCCGCACGTGTTCGTAGCGAATCTCCCCGCAGCCGTGAAACAGCAGCGAACGGATTTTTGCCTCGATTTCCTCGTCATCGGTGAAGCACATACCGCCGTCGCCCAGACATCCCAAAGGCTTGGCCGGGAAAAACGACGTGCAGGAGATGTCGCCGAAGGAGCAGGACTTGCGGCCGAAGCGCTCGGCTCCGAAACTCTGGGCCGCGTCCTCAATGAGGACCACCCTCGCCTCCTTCGCCAATGTGGTCAAGCGTTGGAAATCGGCCGGAACGCCGAACAGGTCCACGGCTATGATCGCCTTAAGACGCAACTCCGGCCGCTTTTTGAGTTCGCTCACCGCTTGTTCCGCACTGGCCGGGTCCATGTTGAACGTAACTGGGTCCACGTCCACGAAGACGGGCGTCGCGCCAAGCAACACGGCCATCTCGGCCGGCGCCACAAAGGTGAAAGCCGGAACCAGAACGGCGTCGCCCGGCCCCACGCCCAACGCCATAAGCGCCAGCAGCAGGGCGTCCGAACCGGAGGACACGCCGATGGCGCGGCTGCGTCCGGAAAAGCCGGCCAGTTCGGACTCAAGCGCCTTCACTTCCGGGCCAAGGATGAACTGGCCGTGCTCGACTACTGCAGCCATACGGCGGTCAAGATCGTCGCGGACGCGAGCGATTTGGGTCTTCAAATCTATAAATGGTATCGTCATGATGTCGTTGTTACCTCAGATAATTTTCCAATGCGGCCGCTTATCCAAAATTCCCCGGTTGGCTGCAAGCTCTTCCGAGGTCATCACCATCGGCCGTATCTTGCGGGATAATTTTTTTTCTATGGGCCGGCAGACCTCCAACACCTTGGTAATGTCCACCTCGCCGACAATAAGCACGTCGATCAGTCCGGAATCAACCCCCTGGGCGTAATCGTCCAGGAGATAAGCCTCCTCCACCTTGCCGATATGGTTCACGATCTCGTCAATAAGGCGGTCGATCCCCATATGCTTGCGCACGATGGAGCTGATCTCGGGGAAAAAGGGATGCTTTGTGTTGGCCTTGTAATAGATGTACCGCCCCTTCTTCTTCTTCTCAAGATAGCCGGCCCCGGACAGCCCATCCAGCTCCTCCTTGAGGGCGTTGGGCGACAAGGAAAATTCGCTTGAAAGTTCGCGTAAATAGGATGAAACCTCGGGATTCAAGAACAACTTCAAGAGCAGCTTGATCCGGGTCTTGGAAGTGAATAGCTTATCGAGCATGGAGACTTTTCGTTAAGAAAAACTGAACAATTTGTCAAGAGAGCCGAGCGTTCCCCCATCCCGGCGCTCCTGAATATTTCTCAACAACGCCATGGTGGTCGGAACCACCGCCGGCTCCCGGCTCGCCGCAAAATCAGCAAGCTCCCAAGGCCGCATGAACAGCGGCTCCTCATACTCGGCGTTTCTCGGAAACGCGGAGGCAGCGGTCCGCCGGTCTATCGTGAGCGCAATGACGGAGCAAAGGTCCACCACAGGTTCGTCTTCATCCTCGATCAGAGCCAAATCCTGGACGAAATCGCACAGGCGGGACGCAACTCCCGCCTCCTCCGCGAGTTCTTGAAGCAACGCCGCATGGTGGTCAATCGCGCCGCCATTCGCCAAGTGGGCGTCATCAATCCCCCCGGAGGGAAGAAGCTCCAACCTCCCGGGATACTGCGTCACGCTGGCGGAGCGCCTCGCCAACATGATCCAGCCGTCTTGGGTGATAGTGAGGCCGCTGACTCCCACCGGCTGGATATCCAACGCCAGCGAAGGTTCCCGCCGATTCGCCCAGAAGGCTTTGTAGTCCACGAAAAAGCCCTGGATATCCACCACGCCTTGCCTGGGCGTTGCGGACACGAAATGCAGCAGTCGCCCATTGAAAAGTCGCCCTTGGGACTCAGCGACCCCCATTTCCCAAATCTCGTCGATCTCCGCCCGCCGACAGGCGATGCGTTCAGCAAGTTCGGAAGCAGCCGCGGCCCGAACGGTAAAATCGCCCTCCGCAAGAATCCGCACGCTCATGAGCCCTCCAGGGCCAAAGCATCCAACACTTCCGGCAATGTCGAGACAACAGCGTCAGCCCCGCTTTCCTGAAGGATCTGGGGAGCAGTATGGTGCGACACTGCCACGACACGGAGTCCCGCTTGCTTGGCGGCGATGACGCCGTTCGGCGCGTCCTCCACGGCAGCGCAACAGGCGGCATCCTCGCCCATGCGTCCAACCGCCAAATTGTACAACGCTGGATCGGGCTTGGAGCGCGCCACTTCATCGCCGCAAACAACGACTTGGAAACAATCCAAATGCATCCCCCACAGATAACGCTCCACCTCCTGGCGAGGACTCGAAGTGGCCAAGCCCAGAGGGATTTTTCGATCCTTCAACCTGCGTAAAAGCTCGCGTGCACCTTCATGCAAGGCAATACCCGTTGCCATGGCTCGCTGTTGGCCCGCGAAAAAAAGCTGCTCCAAGAGTGGAGGAGGAAGAGAAAGGTGGTGCGCCTCGGCAAGTCTGACCGCAATTTCCGACAGCGACGGCCCGTTCAGCGCATCAAACTCCGCATCGGACCCCGTGCAGCCGAATCCGGCGAGAAAATCAAAATAGGCGCGCCGTAAAGCGCTGATGGAGTCGCGCAACGTCCCGTCGAGATCGAAAAAGACCGCCGAAATCATGCATCCGTCCAATCGCCCGGCTCGACACCGTCTCCCGCAGGAATATCCCGCGTCGCGGGCTTGCCCTCCATGTCGTCCAGGAGTCTAGGATGCGCGCCCTGCCGCTGCTTGCCAGGGCGCAGGATGTCCACGTTGACGCCCTCCCGGATCGGCTCTCCCTTTTTGATCGCGCGGACAGCCTGAACGGAGCGCCGAGCGAAGCTGCGCAACTCCTGCTCGTCCGCCAAAATGGTTTTACCCTCCTGGCTCACGGCCTGCTCCATGTCGCGAATGGCGCGCACCATCGTCTTCAGGTCGTCCGGCGTCAGGGCGAAGGAGTGGTCCGGTCCGGGCAGCCTGTTGTCCAGGGTGAAATGCTTCTCGATGACCGTGGCGCCCAAGGCCACGGCTCCGGCCGGGCCGATCACCGGATCGCGGCTGTGGTCGGACAAACCGGACGGGACGCCGAATCGCTCACGCAACCAGGGAATGGCCCGCAGGTTCAAGCTGGCCAGCGGCGCGGGATACTTGGCCGTGCATTGCAGCAGGGTTAGATCCTTGCCCCCGGATTGAAGGAATAAATCGACAGCCCACTCGATGTCCGCCTCCTCCGCAGCGCCCGTAGACATGATGAGCGGCTTGCCTGAGGCGGCCAGCCGCTCGATGAGTCGGCGATGGCTGATCTCGTAGGAGGCGAGCTTGTGGCGCGTCACAAACGGATCCACGGCCTCGGCGTCGGCCACGGAAAACGGGGTGGACATGAACTCGATACCCCGGGCCTGGCAGTACTCGGCGAGCTTGGGGATCATGTCGTACGGCATGGACAGGTCGCGAAAGATGTCGGAGATGGACTCCTTCACGCCGGCCTCACTCAGATAGTCCGCCTCGCCGGCATTGGAGACGTAGACGGTTTCCGGACGATAGGTCTGGAACTTGACGGCGTCCGCGCCTGACTCGGCGGCGACATCGATGAGCGCCTTGGCCATGGCCAAATCCCGAGGCGGCGTCCCCATGCGAAAGTTGGAGCCGGCTTCGGCAATGATGAAGACCGGCGCAGCAACACGCTGCTCGAAGCGGGGCTTGCGACGCATCAAGCGGAAAATGGGAACACGCTCGCCGGTATCCTCGACAGTGTGTATTTGCTCGTCGAGAAAGCAAAAGCCAGCCTTTTCAAAGGCCCGGAAGGAAGCTGCATTCTCGCGTTTGATCTCTGCGACAGCAATATCAACGCCCTGGCTGAAAATCCTGCGGCACACGCGCTCCAGCACGATGGCCCCCAAGCCTTGGCCGCGACGCTCGGGCGCCAGGTTCACGTCAATGCTGACGACTCGTCCTTCAAAGCCGGGCAAGTCGTAGGGTTTCACCCGAAGAAAAGCGATTTCCTCGCCGTCCAGCATGACGAACAAGGGTGGATAGTCGGGGGCGAAGAAATAGTCCGAGGTAAACTCCTCCAAGAAGCCCGGCATGACCTTGGGTTCCTGGTGATACGACATCGCAAGGGTCACGGGGTCGTTACGCCAGGACATGATCGTTGCGACGTCGTCTAGACGGGACTTGGCGTTGCGGAAGGAGACCGTGGGCTGGTTATGCATCAGCACTTCCGGGAGCAGAGTCGCCCTGGAGTATATCTAAAATAACTTGCTGAACCCGTTGTCGCACCTTGCCGTCGGCTCGCCCTTCGAAAACACGGCTGCGAATGGCCTCATACTGCTTTGGGTCCATAACACACCCAGTATCTAAATAGCGTTGCACCCCACACCTCAATTCTTCGAAGCTGTGGCAGAAAAAAGGAGCGCCAAAATAGTCAAAACTGGCGCTCAACAAAGAACGTGAATTGTGTGTATAATCGTGAATCAAAACTTGCTTACCGACCGCCAGGCATTCATCCGCCAAGGATGTGTGCTTCGCTATGACCAAATCCGAATTTGCGCATAGCCGATAGGACTCATTGAGCATCCCGTATTCTCGGCTCACCTCCACATTGGGCAACGATTGAATGACTTGCTTTACATCCTGAAAATACTCCAAATGGAGCCAAGCGTCATCCTTGCCGCGTATCGTAATATGTAATTCATTGAAAAATTTTGCTAATTGAATGACATCAAAATAAAAATTTTTATTTGCCGTCCAGTTGTTGACAGGACATAGACGTTGTGCATCAGCATTCTTCTCTGAATGGAAGTCAAGCACTGTAACGATAACGCTCGACGATTTTTTGAAACACGTCATATCTCTATGCAAAGAAGAATATCGGTGCAAAAGATCAGTTCGAACCATTCCAACAGAAATTACATTATTTACACAAAAATTCGGCGCCGCAGCAAGTCTGTCCTTAACAAAGTTGCTTGCAACCAGATAATGATCTAAGATAACGGAACAATATGGAGCCTGGAATACCGGATACAGCCTTTCCTGCGTAGCGACAGTTTGTATCCCAAGCGACTTGAGAGCCAGCGCTAAGCCGGCAGGCAAAAGCATGTCATAGCCCACAATGGCAAGCTGCGCGTTTTTTTCTATAGGGAGTACTTCTTTGACATAGTGTCTGAATTCAATATATAATATAAGAAGCTGCATGCATAGCGATCGCTTCGCAGAGGCGTTCAAAAGCTGCTTCCGATGTTGCCACAGAAAATGAAAAAATTCAGTCATACTAAAAAAAATAACCTTCACGCCAAGTCCATTCAATGTATACGTCTCAAGATTCATTTCCTTTTGCTTTTCTAAATGCTCATTCGGGCATGATGAAGGTCTGAACTCCACATGAAGGATATTACTGGAATGCAGCAATGAGTCTTGCCTCTCGGAATAAAAATGATCCTTGGCGAAAAGCTGACCGTAAAAAATTGATTGGTGCGGGAAGTATAGCGTCTTATACGTGTCAGGCACCCGTCTTGCGACATCTTCAAGTTTGTTTATCGAAGGCTGCCGAAAAAAACGACGACAGATTTTTGAAGGCGCTCCCTTGAGCGTCCTCGCGCCGCATTCCCAAAGCTTGATGGACCAAAAACTTGGAGCAATATTGAGAACAGGCGCCTCAATATGCCGTAGGTAGTTCGACACATAAATATCACGATAAATATACGTTAAAACAAAACGCGGCTTTATTGGAGCGGATCTCAAAAGTAGCAAAAAGTAGTAAACTATGTGATACCGCCGCGTCGCCTGGGCATATAGAGCCGTCTTAAGCGATTTTCCTCCCTCTTTGACGCCGAAACAGGCGTCCTCAACTAAGGAAAAAACCTTTGATTGCTCCATAAAATCGTTAACTGCGGTTGGTATGAAGTTTAAACCATCCGTAAAGACTTTGTCAGCCTCCAATATTTCCATTTTACCCAAGTCTAATGCACGCAGCCCACCCCATCTGATCAAATGCTTTAGGCAATGGAATCGAAACACTGGGCTGAGGTTTGCATAGTAAACGACCCACCCCATGCAACGCAAAATGAAAGCTAGAACCAAAAGAAACAGTGACAAGCGCTCAATAAGAAAATAATTGATACGCTTGGGTGAAGCATCCGGTATCGTACTCATATGCTTTTTTAAAAATCAAGTTTATACAATCGAAGGCTAAAATACCTGCTAGAAAGCTAAACGAAAGACTTGCGACTGGAGAAGCTCTTGTACATCAACTCCGCCCGCACAAAATCTTCCTCCGTATCGATGTCCTGCACCAGCCACCTGGGCAACGCCACAGGAACCGCGTCTTCGGAAAACAATTTTCCTTCCTGTCTGTACTTCTCGACATCCAGCCAATAAAACTGCCCCGCATCGTGATAGGCCTCCGGCAAATCCTGGGACCTGCTTTTCAGGTGCTCCGGCCAGAACATCTCCAGCCGGCCGCCCGCATTGATGCGCAACGACCGGAATATCGGATACGGATACGTGGCAACGCTAAATGCCGTTGTTGCCTGGTTCTGCACCAACAATTCAAAACCTCGCCGCAGATACTGCGCTTGCACGAATGCGGCAGTTGCATAAATACAGCACAGGTAGTCCGGAGTTTCACCATACTGCTCCAGCCATCCGATAGCATGCAATAGTACGGAATCCGTACCCGTTATATCATCGGACAACTCTTCAGGCCGGAGAAAGGGCGCCTCCGCTCCCCAAGCCACGGATGTTGCGGCAATCTCTTCCGAATCCGTCGATACGATTACCCGGTCAAAAAGCTTCGACTCCAAGGCCGCAAGAATGGAATACGCAATGAGCGGTTTGCCCGCGAACGGTTTGATATTCTTCTTGGGGATGCGCTTGCTGCCCCCCCTCGCAGGAATCACCGCCACATTCATTATCCACGCCCCGTCGGGTCAGCGATCTTGGCCGTTTCCTCCACGATCCGATCCACATCCGCATCCGTCAACCCGGGGTGCATGGGCAAGGAGATAATGCGCTCATAGGCGGCTTCGGCCACGGGGCACAATCCCGGCGCCGTTCCCAAATGCTTTTGGTAGTACGGATGCAGATGCGCCGGAATGTAATGCACGTTGACCCCGATGCCGGCCGCCCGGAGCTCAGAGAATACTTTGGCCCGATCCACCTGCTCTGACAACCGGACAACATAAAGATGGTAGGCGTGGCGCACGTCGCCGCGCACGGACAGCGGCGCAACGTTCTCCACGGACGCGAACGCTTTGTCATAGCGGGCCGCGATCTCCCGACGCCGGACGAGGAAACCGGCCAGCTTGCGCATCTGGCTGACGCCCAGAGCGCATTGAATGTCTGTGATCCGGTAGTTGAAACCCAGCTCCACCTGCTCATAGAACCAGGAGCCCTGCTCCTCTCGTTGGCGGTAATCCGTGGCGATCCCATGATTGCGGAACAATTTGACGCGATCGGCCAACCTGGAGTCATCGGTCGCGACCATGCCGCCTTCGCCCGTGGCCACATGTTTGACCGGATGAAAGCTGAACACAGTCATATCAGCCAACGTCCCGACTTTCCGCTCTTTGTACTCGCCGCCCAGAGCGTGGCAGCCGTCCGCGACCAGGGCCAGGCCATGACGATCAGCGATGCCCCGGAGCGCATCCCAGTCACAGGGCTGGCCCGCGTAGTCCACGCCGATGATCGCTCGCGTCTTCGGCGTGACAGCCCGCTCCGCCTGCTCCGGATCAATGAGCAACGTTCCGGGATCGACGTCCGCAAAGATTGGTCGGCCGCCCTGGTACAGTACGCAATTTGCAGACGCAGCAAAAGTCATAGGAGGAACAATGACTTCATCGCCAGGGCCAACACCCAAGGCGTGCATGGCCGCGTGCAGAGCCGCCGTACCGCTCGACACGGCGACGGCGTGCTCCACTCCGCAATATTCGGCGACGGCCCGTTCAAATTCGCCAACTTTGGGACCAGTAGTCAAAAAATCGCTGCGTAGCGTCTCGACGACAGCCTGTATGTCGTCTTCGTCGACCTGCTGACGACCATAGGGCAAAAATTTGAGCGAACTCCGACTCATTTATATATCCCAACCTTGATAGCGCAACACTTCTCGCATTTCATCGACTCCAAGCCACCAGTCGTTGTCGCGAGAGTTGTATTCGAACTCCTCGGGAACCGGTGTTCCGCAGTCGTGATTGCACTCCAATTCAACAAAGCCGGTATCCGGCAAAATGAGATAGTACTTGCCCATATCCACGGTGTTGCGGGCGTCGGCCTTGGCGATCATGGCCTCGTGCAGCTTTTCGCCCGGCCGGATGCCTACAACCTCTGTCTTGCAGCCCGGAGCGACGGCTTCAGCCAAATCAGTAATGCGCATGGACGGCAGCTTGGGCACCACGATTTCTCCGCCCTTCATGTTCTGCAACGCCCAAAGGACCTGCTCGACGCCGGCTTCCAAGGTGATCCAAAACCGGGTCATCCTCGGATCGGTGATGGGCAGCACGCCCTTTGCCCGTTGCCTGATGAAAAACGGAATCACACTGCCGCGGCTGCCCATGACGTTGCCGTAACGAACGACCGAGTATCGACAGGCGTCGTTGGCGGTGAAGGCGTTGGCCGCGACAAACAGCTTGTCCGAGCACAGTTTGGTGGCGCCGTAAAGATTCACCGGACTAACCGCCTTGTCCGTGGACAGGGCCACCACGCGCTGGACCCCCACGTCGGAAGCCACATTGACGATGTTCTGCGCTCCATGCACATTGGTCTTGATGGCTTCCGTAGGATTGTATTCTGACGCCGGGACATGCTTCATGGCCGCGGCGTGGATCACATAGTCCACGCCGCGAAAAGCCCGCTGCAATCGTTCTTTGTCGCGCACGTCGCCAATAAAATAGCGGATGGGACTGCTTTTCATGGGAAACTGCTGCGCCATCTCATACTGCTTTTGCTCGTCACGGCTGAAGATGATCAGCTTGGCGAGGTCATAACGCTCCAAGAGAATCTTCGTGCAAGCCTTGCCAAAAGATCCTGTTCCTCCAGTGATCAGAAGAGTCTTTCCGTTAAGCATGTCGATCCTTTAACACATGCCTGCCGATCGCAGACAACTGGTTGCAACGACCACACTGCGCTGCTTTAAACCAAGCACAGCATGCACAACAATTTCTCTATGCAACGTCCTTGGCGATCTTCAAAAGCTTCGCCGCTACCTCCTCAATACGCGCATCGGTCATCTTGATCATGATTGGGACGGCGACCGACTGCTCCAGAATATCGGCGGAACGCGACCACAGGGTCGCGTAGGAATCACGGTACCAACCGTACTTCTCAAACATGTGGGACCAGTGTTTGGCGAAATGCCAACGAATGGCGTCAGGAATATTCTTGGTGCCCAAGCCTTCCTGTTGCATGCCCGCGAGAAACGCCTGGGTTTGGTCGCGGCTTTCAAGGAAGAAAATCAACGCGTCGCCCAGCTCTCCCTCATCCAGAATCTTGCGATATCTAAACGGGAATCCGCCGTCGTCGAGCAACGCCTTGAGTTTGGCTTTGTTAGCGCGCTGCGTTTCAACAATCATATCCAATTTTCCGAGCTGGACAATGCCGATAGCGCCTTGCAGCTCGGTCATGCGATAGTTGAAGCCTTCGCCGATGGCCCCTTCCGCTCCGCGGCCGACAGTGGTGGAATACTCGTGGCCGTGGTCATGGTAGGCCCGGGCCTTGACGAACAGGGACTCGTCGTTGGTGATGGTCATGCCGCCCTCGCCGGTGATCATGACCTTGCCCGCGTCGAAGGAGTAGCAGCCCATGGCGCCGATAGTTCCAAGATGCTTGCCGCGCCAAGTTCCGCCCACGCCCTGTGCGCTGTCCTCGATGACCATCACGCCGCGCTTGGCGGCGATCGCCGGAATGCGGTCCATGTCTGCCGGAGCGCCCATCATGTGAACGGGCATGACGAGCTTGGTGCGGTCGGTGATGGCCGCTTCGAACGCATCCGGATCCATGTTGAAGGACTCGTCGATATCGACAATGACAAGGTCGGCTCCGGTCTGGATCACGGCCTCGGCCGTGGCCACAAAGGTAAAGGCCGGGATGATGACCTCGTCTCCTCGCCCCACGCCGGCAGCGGCCAGAGCGATGCGCAGCGCCGCCGTGCAGGAGGCGACGGCCTGAGCATATTTCACATTAAATTTCTTGCAGACGGCGGCCTCAAACTCGCGCACGCGATAGACACCGTTGCGCATGGCGTCAAAGCCATGCGCAAACAGGATGCCGCCGTTCTTGTCAAAAATATCATTGATCGCTTGGCGTTCTTCTTCGCCGAACACTTCAAAACCGGGCATGGGAGCACTCCACAAAATAGATTGTTATAACACTGGCTCATTACGATGCATAACTTCCGTCTTATCTAGATTCCGGTCAGGATATAGCCGATAGACAGAAGTGTTTCCATAGTCATCATTTGTCGCCACACCAATGCATTCAACTTGATCCAATTGGATGGTGTCTTCATCGAAAACATAGCTCCAAGACTCGCCTGGCTCCTGGAAATCAAAATTCTCATGAATGTACCGTTTATCGTGTGTCTTAAAGCATAACCAGGGCTGCGGTCCCCAAATTGATGAATTTGTTTTAACATCGAGGCGAGGTCCATCCCAAGAAAAAGAAAGATTCACGGGGTCTTTCCGCACCAAACCTTCCGCAAGACGTATCGCGTCCACAGCGTTCGCATGCCGTATCTTAACGTCAGGAAACTTTTTCTGAACGTTTCGGACATCACCCATAAATTGGGCAATATACGGTCTCATCTCACGTTCATCATGGTTCGTCACGGACAAGATGGTCGGCTTGCCGGAGGAAGCCCTCGCAAAAGCCTTGGTAATTTCTTCTTCAGTGACAGGGCGAAGCCTAGAGTTTAAATTCAGACAGCGTGCAACATGCCGCTTCATGCCACCCTTCGACTGATAATCATAAAAATCAGGGTGATAAACCTCCCATTCTGAAGTCGCCCGGCGCCAATCTCCATATCGACCACCGGAAACATCCTTTTGCGCACGATCTTCCGCCCGCTCAGGCATACCTTGGTTGCCGTAATCGAACGGTATCCACATCTCCAAAAAAAGATTGATATCGGGCCGTTCGCAATGACAACCAGGTCTATAAGCTACGGGAAAATCGAGGTAATCGATGACCCTGCGACTCAGGACTTGCACATGATGATTCGTATAACTGAAATTATTGGAAGTTTTATGGGCTTCATGAAAAAAAGAGACAGGATGATTATGCCAATATAGCCGATCCATAGGAGGAGCATACTCTTGCAAAAACTCAAGATAGTGTTCATAAACGGCATGATAGCCTAAAGCTCTTTGCCGAGGATTGATTTCAAAGCCAACATGATCAAGAATAAACCAGTTGAATGCGTAACCATTTCCAAAATCATCAGAGTATTGCAACCGCCATTCGGGGCGCATCATGTCGCGCAGCATGGCGTCAACATCAGCCCAAGAGCGGTTGTAGTTCAAGCGGTCGTCGGACAAAAAATCCATTACGGAAGATCGCACCGAAGGCTCAAGGTCCAGACCTTGTTTTAAACGGTCGAGTTGCTCCAGCGTCGGCTTTAATCTCACGCCAAACGTTTTTTCGAGGCGCTCGAAAGTTGCAGCAGTTGACTCATAAAGTGGACCTTCGGTGTCTACGCAGTGAACAACTAACACCAAGTTACTATCCATCAGAATGATACCGTGCTGTATTCGGGATTAATGAAAACATCCTGATCACCATCCGCTTTAGTGGCGTAAAAGTCATCGAAACCAAGTTCACCAAAATGCTTTTGAAAATCCCAAACCATATTGATGCTCTTACGCTTACGAACTTCTAACGGTTGAAAAAGCATCGGGACCTCATAGAGAGAATGAAAAGACAAAGGCAAAAAAGGAACTGTAAGCAATTGTTGAGCATATCGAGAAGAAGCACAAAAAAAATCCGCTAATATAGCCCGATGCTTTCGACCAAAGGCGCAAACAGCAACTGCAAGCTCTTTTTCTTTTCCAGAGCATGGTAAGAAGTCCAATATCCTGAGCACAATAGCATTGCGACCTCGAATCTGCTCCAGTCGCACAGCGGCTATACCGCTCTTTCCCCTTGAATCAAGAGAAATCAGATGATATTTTAAAAATGGATGCCTTAAATACCTCCAATCTAAATATCGAGGCCCTTTGTAAGAAATGCAGCAGAAATTAGACAATGCATCTTCCCAATAAGCTTCGCTGATTTCTGCAACAGAAGTAAGGATATCCCAGGAAGACTGCGCATATTGGGCTTGATTGTCTTTGTAAAAAGAAACTTTTTCTGCATCGTTTATAACCCCAAACTCCTCAATACAGCGTTCTGCATCAAGAATTGCGACCATTCGCTCAATTGAATCATTGATGCGAAATCCTAACTTGCCATAAGCAGTGGTGGAATGCGCATTCAATCCGTAACCGCAATACATTTCAAAATGAGAGCGAAGTTCGGCAACCAATTTACGCCCTATCCCTTTAATATCAGAGGTATTTATCCATTCGATATCCCACATTGTTTGGATAGGCTCTTTTCGTATATAGGTCTTCCATGGTAAAAAAGCATCCAAGGCTAATATTCTATCATCTTCTCTGGCAACAAAAACAGTATATCTATTCGCCCCAGCAACAGATTCGCTAAACAAAGAATCTCGATATTGCCAGTTAAAATAATCTACATGCGCTCCATAATAATTTTCCCCAAAGAAATCGTATAAAATACGCTGCAGCTGCCCAAGCTGCTCTAGTTCAAGAAATTCAAATTGATACTGCATAGCCACTACTCCACCCCGTCAGCATACCATACAGTTAAAAAACCATTCTCATCAACCTGTGCAGAAGCAGGCGCTTCATATGAAGGATTCCAATCGGTTCGCTCACTCAATTTGTAGCCGCTGCGAAGCAATAAGAGGCCCCCTTTTTTCTTAATGATGGTGCCCTCATAAAAAAGAATCTTCCCAATATCCGTCATCGCGGCAAACATTGGTTTTGCACGGCCGGAAATTTTTCCTCCCATGCTCAAACCACGCACTAAAGCCAAACTTTTCTCAATCGAAGGTCGTAAATGCTGCATGCCAACAATTGGACAACAATGAAACAAATAATGTGATTCAATATTATAGCGCCGCATAAGCTCATATAAGGCGACCAAGGTTTCTAGATCATCATTAACTCCACGCAGCAAGACATTTTGCGCATAAATTTTAATCCCCAACTCGTTTACACGGTCGAATATTTCACCTGCCTCAGGAAAAAATTCAACCGGATGGTTGAGTTGAGTCCCCAACTCGAAACGAACATCAGACTTGCCGGAAAAAATCGAAAACACTGAAGCATCAAATTTTTCCGGGCATTGCGTCATAATGCGTGACCCGATACGGATAATTCGTATATTAGGAGCATACCTGATGAGCGCATTAATTAAAAATTCTAATTTAGCAGGAATTAACAAGGGATCCCCGCCAGTAATTAGAACTTCATTAAGAATGTCTCTATTTTTCGAATCACCACAATACTTCGCTACGTCGACTAATAATTCATCGCTTAACGTGTGCTGCGTATAGTTTTGCCGCAAGCAAAATTGACAATGAGCAGAGCACACCAAAGTAGGCTCTATAACAAGAGTCCTCCGATATAAACGCTCCAATCCAGGAATAAATCCATGCTCTTCTGCAATATGAACGCCTGCCTCATAATGCTTAAGATTAGTCAATACAAATTTTTCATCCGTATTCTGATCAGACACAAAATATTGTAAAGATAATCCTTTGTAATATGGATGCTGTTCTCCATATTTTGTTTTTAAAAATTCAAACTTTGACTTCAAAAAAGGAGTGATTTTTTCTTTACGGTGCTTCAAACGTTCCATAACACCCTCGCATTAAAAATAAATTACACAAAATGCCATTCATCCACAATCTAAAATGCGACACTAAAAAGTAAAAAAAATAACTTTTCAACAAAAACAATATTAATCTAGCAGCTTGAAAACATGTTTTGTTTTCTCGGCAGTTCGTGGCAAACTTCCTGCAGGAAGAAATTCAATGGCAGGATGAAAAGACAATTTAGACGCCAAAGCAGTTGTTACTCTTTGCTGTAAACTTTCAACAAGTTGGACTCCAGCACTCAACTCAAGCTTGATAAGCATTTTTTTTATTGGTTGATTTTTATCAATATAAATTTGATACTCACCGCTTAACACATCAGGCATGGATCGTATAACGTGAGACACTGTGCTCGGAAAGACATTAACACCTTTCACAACGAACATATCATCGCTGCGCCCCAAAATTCTAAACCGCATGCCGCCTCTTCCACAGGAACATGGGCCGGTAGCAATAACCTCGATGATGTCACGGGTTCGATAACGGATGAGCGGTTGAGCCTGTTTGCATAGATTGGTCAGAACAAGCTCTCCAACAGCGCCCTCGACAATTGGACGAGGAGTCATGCGCTGAGGATCAATAAGTTCAGGATAAAGAATATGTTGCCCCATAAAATGCAAACCATCGCGTTGGCTACATTCAGCGCCAAAAGTGGCAAGGACATCGGCCATGCCATAATTGGCGTTTATTGCTCTTATGCCCCAAGTTTGTTCTATTTTGCTTCTATAGTGCGCATCTTCGAGTCCCCCCTCTGCACCAAAGAGACCAAGCTTTAAACCAAGCTGTTCTGGCTTGAGAGAATAATCTTCGTGCAGCAATTGTTCTAATTTCGATAAATATGAGGGAGTGCAATGGATTGCAGAAGGCTTCAACAATAACATCATTTCAATAAGATTCTTAGAATTACCCACCCCAAAAGGAACGACACTCGCCCCAACATTTTCCAAACTAAGGCAATCAGTGAGTCCTCCTGCCCACATACAAAAATTTAAACAATGAAAAACAAGATCACTTGAACGCAGCCCGGCCGAATAAAAACAACGCCCGCCAGCAAGCTTTGTCCAGCGAAGGTCTTCGTCCGTCAATGCGATGATCAGTGGTCGCCCCGTGGTCCCGGAAGTCTTATGCACTCTGACAACGGAAGCTAAATCTACACAAAGATTACTCCCAAAAGGAGGAAACGCCTCTTGATCTACAAGAAGCTCACTTTTCTCAGTAAATGGTAAACTTCGAAATGCATCTAAACTAAAGTTCTTGGTTCGAAAATCAATGGTTTTGAATTTTTTTTGGTAAAATAGGCTATTTTTTAAGGCATAACGCAACTGTTGCATAAGCAAATCAAATGACGAACACAAAACATCTGCTAGAGATCGACATTCAATTTCGCTCAAGATATCAGCAGTAAAAAAAATTTTTTCGCTATTTACACTGGATCTCATTAATTTTCTCCGCATTGTCAATCTTCATTTCCAGGGTATCACATAAAATTTCCCAAGAATTTTTTACACAATCGTTTTGTACAGAAATATATTTTTTTTTGTAAAATTCATAAATATCATAGTCAATGCTCATTTCTTCTTCAAAATTTATCTTTTGATCTTCGGCATCATAAACCTTTTTTCCCAGTGCCTGAGCAAGCGCCAAAACAAAGCATTCGTTGGCCGCCATAAATTCTTCAGTTGCGAACAAAAGAATTGGCTTCTTCATTAAAATAGCAAAGTTGACCGCGGTTGACATGTGAGCGACGACAAGCTTGGCCTGAGCAATCAAATCAATGGTTTGTCCTTTCTCCAATCTGCGCTTTCCAAACACATTCCCGTGAAGTTCATAGTCAGACCGAGGATGAGCAGCGACTACTACCTGTAAGCCAGTCTCTTGCTCCAACTTGTTAAAAAAATTGTTCAGCCTGCCATAATATGTTGTTGCATCAATAGAGGTAACGCCAGCGTTGACATCATCTGGATGGTATGGTGCATATTCATCTAAAAATACTGCAATATTTTCTTTAAGATCACCACTCGGCAGCTTTCTCTTTAAGAAAAGGTCATAATCAAAAGCATGCCCATAGATTATCTTGGTTGCTGCTCCAATTGGCTCCTGGGCAACATATCTTTGACCACCCAACACCAAACATATATCAGCGTCTTTAATATTCAGCCAGCATGGCTTTATATACCGAAACAGATAATCTATAATGTTTCTTATAGAAATTCTTTGCAGCCGAAATAGCCATTTTCCTTTTCCTTTGATGCTGAAAAATGGTCCAGAAAAAGCCAAGACACATAATCTTATATTATATTTACTCAACATTCTAAACAAACAAAAAGAGAGTAGTCCATACTGCACAAAGGAAATAACGATACTATTTTTATTCTTCTCAATAACATTTTGGAACTGCTGCAAGGTATTAACGATACAATGAAAATCACAAATTTTTTTGAACCCCACAAAACGGTGTACATGAGGCTTCGTAATGGGCGTAACCTGTAAAATTTTAACCCGGTATCCACGCTTTAAAAAAATATCAATCCCAAAACGTTCATAATCGCGTTGCGTAAAAGGGTTTTCAACCAGAAGCACGATGGATCGGTTCGCCATATCCTACTTCCCGTCCTTTTTCACGAAGGTCGCAAGTAAGACCATCCCGTCATCCGTGTAACTCACAACTTTCCGCTCATAGCTCAAACAGGTGGAAGACGCTATGAACGCATCGAAACCTTTAAGACCATCCAGCGCACACTTGCCAAAATTCTGGCAAGACGGGAAGAATTGATGCACGCCGAGCTTGCCTGCCGAAGTCAACCAACTAACCATTTTCGAGTATGTCGCCTCTAACCCGTCCAAGATATACCACAAAATCTCAGAACAAATGATCATATCAAAAGGACCAAATTCGTTATCATTCGCATCCAAGATATTGAGTTGCCTGAAATCTATTTGCGAATACAAATTTTTTGCCTTTTGCACTGCTGTAGCGGAAATATCACACCCGCACACTGCTCCACCGTTGTTTCGTTCAAATAGCTGCTTGGTAAAACCGCCGGTTCCACATCCAACATCCAGAATATTTTTATAGCAACAACCATCGAACAGAATATCTAGGAACATCTTGTTGTGCAGGGATAATGCTCCCGCCTGACATCCCCATGGATCTTCAATCTCCTGATACATCTGTTCAAATTCACCTCGAAAAGTGCAATCCTGAGGATTCATCCAGTATTCCGTACAAGAATCGTACTTCTTGCCGGTCATGCTACATGCTCCTTTAGCATCGCCAGCGCATCCGTCTTCGCATCAAACGAAATCGGATTCTGGTCAAAGGCGCCCTGCAAGGGATGCATCAATTTCGCCACGTCTTCAACGTTGTCCTTGCTGATCCCCCACTGCTCCAGCGTACGCGGCGCGCCCAGGCGGTCGGCGAGGGCTTGCAGGGCCTCGACGAAGCGTTTGCTCTTTTGCTCCGCCGTCCAATCAGGATGCGGCTCGACCATGTCCAGCAGCTCGGCGTAATCCGTGTACCCCCGCTCCACATTGAACCGGGCCACGGACGCCAGGAAAATTCCGCCGCCAATGCCGTGGGGCACGTGGAAATGCACACCGATGGGGTAGGACAGCGCCCCCGCGATCCCCGATCCGGAATTGAACAGCGCGGAAGCGGCCAGATAGCTGCCCAGCAGCAGTTGCTGACGGCGATCCGCATTCTCCGGCTCCTCCACAAGGCATGGCAGGTTTTCATATAAAATCTTGAACGCCTCCCGGCTCAGGGACCGAGTCATTGCGTTGTGCTGCTTGCAGGTAAAGCTCTCCAAGGTATGCGTCATAGCGTCCAGTCCCGACGACACGGCCACGCTTTGTGGGCAGCTCATGGTCCACTCGGCGTCGAGCACGGCGTAGGTCGCGTTCATGTATCGGCCGTTGACGCCGAGTTTCTTCATTTCCTTCTTATCCGTGAACACGGCGTTGATGGTCACCTCGGAGCCCGTGCCGGCCGTGGTCGGGATACACACCGTCGGGACGCCGGGGACCTTCACGTTGTCGAAACCGCGATACTCGATCCCTTGGCCCGGGTTGGTCAAAAGGACGGCGACGGTCTTGGTGATGTCCAGGCAGGACCCGCCGCCAATTCCCACCAACGCGTCCATCTCGCCCAAGGCCTTGACCTTGTCGGCCACGCTGTCAAGGTAGTCGTAGTCCGGCTCCTCGCTTCCGCGAAGCTGCAGCACTTCCACTCGTTCCAGCGCCGCCTCCAGCAAAGAGACAATCTCAGGGAAGTATTTTGCATGGCTGGCGCAGCCTTCATCGGCCAATACCGCGATGCGCTTCAGTCCGCGCTCCGACAAAAATTCGCCAAGCCCTCTGGACCAGCCACAGCCGAAACGCATATCCGTCATCAATTGGAAACGAAACGTCTCGCTCACGATCTTACACTCCACCGTTCATAAAGTTATCGCAGTACTCGCCATGAGCCCTTTTAAGGTCTTCCATTCTCCCGATATCGATCCAGTAATCGGTGACGGGAAAGATCATGGCCTTCCGCCCCAGAGCGATAAGCTTGGAAAACAAATCCGTCATGTCGAAAAATTCACCTTCCGGTATGCAATCCAGGCAAGAAGCGTTCAGCATGTAGATGCCGGCATTCACGTGATAGGTCGTCGTCGGTTTTTCCTCGATGCCGAGCAGTCGGCCGTCCAGGGATCGAATCACGCCGTAAGGGATCTGTTGCTCATACTCCCGCACGCACATGGTGGCCTCGGCGCCGGACGCCTCATGAAACTCCAACAATCGTCTGAAATCAATATTCGTCAGGATATCGCCATTCATGACGAAAAACGGTGAATCCGGCGGCGCCGGCAACAGGCTCAGCGCCCCGGCCGTTCCCAGCCGCTTGTCTTCGCGCAAATAATCAACCTTTACGCCCCAGCGGGAGCCGTCCCGAAAATGGTTTTCAAAAGCCTCAGCCATGTAATTGACTGAAATATAAAATTTTTTAAATCCCTGATTCACGAAGTTCGTCAGAATGGTCTCCAAAATCGGTTTGGAGCCAACTTTCAGTAGTGGTTTTGGGCACTTCTCGGTAAGCGGCCCAAGCCTGGAACCCAAGCCTCCAGCCATGAGCACCACCAGGTTTTCCCGCTCCGGAACGCGGACCATTTCTTTGAGCAATCGGAGCCCAGCAAGGCGGCCCTGCGCATCGACGACGGGAATCTGCAGGATGTCCTTGGCCCTCATCAGCCTGAGCATCTCAGCTTCCGAATCTTCGACTCTGGCGACGATCGGACTGGCGGCCATAATCGCAGACGCAGGCTCTTGTAGACTTTTCCCCTCCAACAGCCACGCACGCACATCGCCGTCGGTCACCGTCCCCAGCAACCGCTTGTCTTCGTCCACCACCAAGGCGATCTGCAAAGCGCCTTTGGAAATGATGCGCAAAGCCTCGATGATGGGAGCTTCGGGCCCTATCAGCGTTTTACTCCAATCCTTCATGCGCCCCACTCCCTGGCCGGCGCTCCCCGGACCTTGGCGCCGTCCGGGACGTCCCGGACCACCACGGCCCCGGCCGCGACCAGGCAATCCCGACCAATGCGGATTCCTTGAATGGCGCTTGCGCCCGTACCGACATGGCTCGACTCGCCAACCACGACGCCCCCGGACAGCGTGGCGCCGGGAGCGATGTGCGTGTGCGCTCCTATGCGGCAGTCGTGGTCCACGGACGCCTTGGTGTTGATGATGGCGTTCTCTCCGATCACGGCGCCCGGCCCGACGACGGCGCCAGCGAGAATCTGGACGCCGGGCTGAATTTCAGCGAACTTCGAAACCACGGCCTGAGGATGAACCACTGGGGCGAGCCCATAGCCTTGCCCGCGCAAGCGGTCGTACACCGTTTTGCGGGCCTGCATGCTGTCCACGGACCCCACGGCGTTGACCAACGCCACTTGGTCCGGCGCGTACTGCACAAGCTTGTCCTCCCCGCCCAGAACCGGAACGCCCAAAACGTCGCGGCCGGCCATGGCCGGGTCGCGATCCAGCAGGCCGAGGACTTGGACGCCGGCCAGCAACAGCGCGTCCACCAACACCTTGGCGTGTCCGCCCGCTCCGATGACGATCACCGGCGGGTTCATGACTCGATCACCTCGTCCACGACGTAATCACGATCGGCCGGACGTCCCAGCCAGTCCCACCAAAGCATCGGGGAGACGCCGGTTCCGGGACGCTTGACCGTCACGTTCTCTTCGCTGAAAACTTCGCCTTTGGCGATGGGGCGCGCCGCGATCAAACTTTTACGGACCACGAAACGGTTGCCGAGTTCTGCGGCGCCGGAAACCTTTCGGCCATGGCCCAGGGCCGACTCCACCGCGCGCACGGATTGAACCATGGCCGCCAACTCCCGAGGCTCAAGAGACGCCTTGTGGTCCGGGCCGGGCAGCGTTTTGTCCAACGTGAAATGTTTCTCAATAATCCTGGCCCCCCGGGCCGCTGCGGCCACAGCCACGGAGATTCCCTCCGTATGGTCGGAGTAGCCCACGGGAAGCCCGAAGGCCGAGGACAACGTACCCATAGCCCGCAAGTTCACTTCATCCAAGGGCGCCGGATATTCCGTCGTGCAATGCAACAGGGTCACCCGCTCCCGGAGCAGCCTCCCTCCCTCTTCGGAGGCAAAGACCTGGGCGAAGGCTTCGACGCCTGGCGCATCCGCCGCGTCCAACATGCCGTAGGCAAGCGCGCCCAAGCACGCCTCCACATCACCCAAGGTCGCCATGCCCGTGGACACGATCAGGGGCAGCCCGGTCCTGGCGACTTTGAGCAGCAACGGCCCGTTGGTGATCTCTCCGGACGGAACCTTGAGCCGGGACACGCCGAGTTCGATCAACAGGTCCACGCTGCCAAGATCAAACGGAGTGGACATGAACTCCAGGCCAAGCTTCCGGCATCGGTCGTACAACGCTTTGTGCCCGTTCAGTGAAAGCTCGAGACGCCGCAGCATATCCAGCTGGGATTCCCCGGCGTCGGTGGTCTGGAGTTGGTAGCCGGCCTTGGCTGCATTGGCGGAGGCGATGGAGGCGGCGGAAAAGGTCTGGAACTTGACCGCGTCGGCGCCGGCTTCGCGAGCCGCGTCGACCAAATCCATGGCCATGTCCAGGGAGCCGTTGTGGTTCACCCCGGCTTCGGCGATGATGAAGACATGGTCGCCATTCATGGCTCAAGCTCCTCGTAAAATCCCTTGCACAGCAAAGACTGCCAGTCTTGCATCTCTCTCAAAACCCGGACAATCCGGCCCGAAGCCTCGCCGTCGCCATACGGGTTGACCACATCGGAGCAATCAAGATCAAACGCCTTCCGAACGGCGGAGACGATGGCCGTTCTTTCCGCTGGACAATCGACGACCGAGACGGCCTTTGGCCGGCCCGCCTGCCTGCCGCCGATGTTCACGGTCGGCGTCTTGAGGGACGGGGCCTCGTAGAGTCCGCTGGACGAGTTGCCCACCACCGCATCGCAAAGGTTCATCACGCTCAAGTAGCGCAGTTGCCCAAGAGAAGAACGAGCAAGAACATTCTCCCGAGAAGACGCAAACGCTTCCGTCATATTCAGCAGCGCCCGCCCCTGCGTGTCCGCGTTGGGGTGCGTGAATATGACGCCCACCTCCGGCCCCAACGTCTCGATGGCGGCCAACAATTCAGCACACTGATCGACGGGAGAGACGTCAGCCAGAGTCTCCGGATGAAACGTAGCGAGAATGTTGCGGGGCCTGAATTGGAAGCCCAAATCCATCTCAAGAGCCTCACGCCCCATGAGTTTCAAACGCAGCAAGTGGTCAACGCCCGGGCTGCCCACGACAAACACCCGGTCCGGCCGCTCGCCCATGCAGATGATTCGCCGGGCGGCGTCCTTGTTGGAGGGGAAATGCACGTGAGACATTTTGGTGATCGAATGACGGATCGAATCATCAAAAGCACCTTCGGTCACATCCCCCCCGCAGAGATGAGCGACGGGAATTCGCAAAAATAAGGCAGCCGTAACCGCGGACAGGATTTCAAACCGGTCTCCCAACACCATCACCATGTCGGGAGAAAGACGAGCCAGGGCGTCCGAAAATCCGATAACGCCCAGGCCTACGGATTTGGCGACACCGACTCCAGAGTCGCTAGACAAAAGCATTTCCACCTTTTCCGCAAGCTCATAGCCATCCTGCTGGATGCTAGCCGCCGTCATTCCAAATTCAGGAGAAAGATGCATGCCTGTCGCCACAACGTCCACGAGGAAGGCGCCGCTGGCCCGTAACGCGTCGGCGACAGGCGACAACAGACCCCACTCCGCCCGGGAGCCGGTAACGATGCAAAGCCTTCGCTTGCTATCCATGCAGCTTCGGTCCGCTCGGTATGTTGATCAACCGCCGCTCCAGGGACTCGGACACGCTCAGATCGCCCCGAGGGCAATCTTGATACATGGCCAAGCGGTGCATGAGCGTCCACGCAGGCCGGGTCATGACACCGGCCGCGTTGGTCTTCTCCAGCACCTCGTCGCGCAGGTCGGCCAAGTCTTCATCCAGCAGCAACGCGTTCAGCCAGTAATTGGAGCGACGCCCCTCGGGCTCCGTGACGAAACGCACCCCGTTCACCGCGTCGAAAGCCCGAGCGTAGGCTTCGGCCAAACGGCGCTTGCGGGCCAAAAAGTCCGGCAAAACCTCCATCTGCGCGCAACCCAACGCCGCGTTGATATTCGGCAACCGGTAGTTGAATCCTACCCGATCATGGACATACTCCCACTTGTGCGGAAGCTTGGCCGTAGTGGTGACATGCTTGGCCCGGTCAGCCAAGGCCTCATCGTTGGTGAGAATAGCCCCGCCGCCACCCGTGGTGACGGTCTTGTTGCCATTAAAGCTTAGAATTCCCATCAGCCCGAACAGCCCGGTGTGACGGCCGCGGTAATACGAACCCAGGGACTCGGCGGAGTCCTCCACCATGACCAGCCCATACCTGCCACAAATATCGAGCAGGCCGTCCAAGTCCGCGGCATGGCCGAAGGCGTGCATCGGGACCACGGCCGATATCCGGCGTCCGGTCTCCTTGTTGACGCAGGCGCCGTCCCGGATTTCGGCCACGGCCTCCAACCTGGCAGCCAGAGACTCCGAGTTCATGGACAACGAGGACTCCTCGCAATCCACGAAATGCGGCGTCGCGCCGATGTAGGCGACGGCGTTGGCCGTGGCGACAAAGGTCAGGGCGGGCATCACCACCTCATCGCCGGCCTCGACTCCGGCCAGGGCCAACGCCGCATGCAGAGCGGCCGTGCCATTGACCACAGCCACGGCCCGGCGGGCGCCGGTGAACTCCTGCAGCATGGACTCGAACCGGTCGACGAACTTGCCGGCGGTGGAGACCCACCCCGTGTCCAGGCACTCCTTGACGTACTCCCACTCGCGCCCTTCGAAACAAGGCTCGTGCAACGGTTTGAACCCTTCAGCGGGAAGCGTCGAAACCAAGGCTTCCAGGATAGCATCACTCAGATTCACGCTTCAGGCCTCACGTGAGGAATGTTGTAATAACGCTGCTCGTCCGGATCCCGAATGACGCCCAGCGACACGATGTCGCGCACCTCGCGGATACCGTCGGGAACCGTCATGGTGATCTCAAATCCAAGCTCGCGTTTGATCTTATCGGAATTAACACGGTAGTCGCGAGGGTCCTCATCCTTACGCACATATTTGATGCGAGCGCCGGGAATCTGTTTCTTGATCTCATCCACCAACATCTGCTTGGTGTAGTTCTCGCTCGTGTCGCCGACGTTGAACACGTTGTAGGCCACTTTTTCACGCGGGGCGTCCAGCACGGTCATGAACGCGTTGGAAAAATCCTTCACATGGCAATACGGACGCCAGAACTGCTCGCCAAAGACCACCAGCTCCCGCCCCATAGCCAAATCTTTGGTGAACTCGTTCACGGTCAAATCGAAACGCATGCGGGGAGATACGCCGTACACCGTGGAGAAACGCAAAGCCACGGGGCAAAAATCGTCCGACTTCTCCATCTCCTCCAACATATACTTTTCAAACTTAACCTTGAGTTCGGCGTATAGGGACACCGGGGCCAGCTCGGAGGATTCATCCACATAAGCCTCGGGGTCGGCCATTTTTCCATAATTCGAGCAGGTGGAGGCGAAAGCGAAGCGAGGGACTTTCAGTTCTTTGCAGCGATCCAGCAAATATTTGGAGGATTCCCAGTTGGTCTTGCGCGCCAGCTCGGACTCCCGTTTGCAGGCCGGATCGCCCACAATGGCCGCCAAGTGGATCACGGCGTCGAAGGGCTCGGATTGCAGCACTGCATCCAGGGCCGGATGGTCATTGATGTCCGTCTTGTGAAGCACGAAGTTGGGATGGCCCCAAATATCAAGAATAGATTCGCCGCCGAACATCAATTTGTCCACGCAGACGACGCGGCACCCTGCTCCAAGCAATACCCGCAGCAGCCCAGAGCCGACGTACCCGGCGCCCCCCGTGACCATCACTGTCTTCGACATAATTCCTCCTCAAAAATATCAATGGAAATTTGTTACGAAAAACTGAACAAACTGTCAACAGGCATGCTCTTGTCGAAATGAAAAATCATGACGCACGCCGTCTCTCGAAGACACCCCGGCGCAGGTCCGGTTAACCGTTTTGGTGAGAGAGACGCGCCACCATAAGGGCCTCGGCGATTTCAAAATCGTCAGGAGTGTCAATGTCTATGGAATCTTTCTGCGCCATGAAAAACGGCAGCGTTTGCGCTCCCATCCTTTGCCCGTTTTCCAGCGCCTCCCGCGTGAACGCGTAGACGGCTCCGTTGATGAAATAGCACTTCGGATACGCCTGTCGCTGGACCGCGCCCATGCTTGAGCAGCTTTCAAGAAACGACCGCATGCCGTCTTGGGGCGTCCAGTAGACCATTTCCGACGGATGTTCCATGGGGTCGGACACGGAAACCACGCTGCAGGCTCTTTCGCGTATAAGTAAATCCAGGCATCCGTCAATATGCTCGAACCGCCTCAAGGGCGAGGTGGGCTGCAGTACGACGATGATATCCGGCATCCAGTCGTCAGCCCCCTGCAACCACTTCAAGGCATGGAGGATGGCGTCGTCCATGACGGAGGCGTCGCCGGAAAACTCCGCCGGCCGCAAAAAAGGCGCCTCAGCCCCCGCCTGCCGAGCCGCCTCGGCGATATCCGCCGCATCGGTGGACAGCAGCACGCGATCCAGACGGCTAGCCAAGGCGGCCTCGATCGTCCAATGAATCAGGGGTTTCCCCGCCAGTGGTTTGAGATTCTTGCCGGGCACGCCTTTGGAGCCCCCACGAGCGGGGATAAATCCTAAAGCCAAGGGCTTTGCGCTCATCGCATATCCTCAATTCTTCAAGCTCGTCGCGAACCGCGCCGGGCTATTGATTTTGCAGGCCGCAGCCTACAGTTTCCTACACCTCAAGCCAAGCTCCAGCGCATCATGAAGCGTAATGAAAATTGCGATTTGCTGTATGAGTTCATTAATAAAAACTGTACAAACAGTCAACGAAAACCCTCCCCGCGAACCATACAGATTCCTATAAAAACGCCGGTCGAAGAAGCGGAGCCATCCCTTTAAGGAAAGCGCCCAGAGCCCGTCTCCATGCGAAACAGACCGTGAGCCCCTTGCCGGCCAGCCAAGATTACCTTAGTTTGCCCCCATGCTGCGGTTCGTGAAAATTTGCGAAGCGGCTTTGCTGATGCTCGGGTTAGCTCTGGCCGGTTGCGCATCTACCTCACCGGAGACGGCTTTGCAACGTTCCCAAGCCGTCCCCGCTGCGGCGGAGGAGCAAACGACGACGCCGTCGGCCGCCGAATCCTCCTTGAGTTTAAAGGAATACCTGACGGCCGTCGCCGCCCAACAATACGCCTCCCCGGAAAAGTTGGCCTCCCCGCCCCCTCGGGAGATGGTCGGCAAATTCTACATGGAGCTGGACCGCGAACCGGCGAATCTGATTTTGGCCTCAGGCGTCGCGGCGTTCGCCTCCGGCAACGACGGACTCGCCATCGGCTTCCAGGATGGCGCTATCCGCACGTTCGGAGGGTCCTTTTGCCCCTCCATTGCGCTGCCAGGGAAGAACAAGTTGGGCGATGTCGCATGGTCGCCCCAATCCCCCCTACTGGCTGCGCTCGACGCCGAAAAGGAACAACTTTTCCTCTACGATTTACGATCCTGCCAGCTCATCGACGAGCATGCATTCTCATCGCCCCTCACGGATCTGACCATCTCCTCGCACGGCTCCTGGATCGCCGGCGCTGTCGGGGGACATGGATTGGTCCTCTCGCCAGGCGCCGGCTTGAAATTCCAAACGTTGGGGGAGTTGCGTTACGCATCGCTGGCCATGAACTTCACCCCCCGGGAAGGCCTGCTCATGGTGATCGACAACGCCGGCTGGCTGACCCTGTGGGCGCCCCTGACCGGCAAACGGCTCCATGAACATCTCATCCCTGGAGGGCCCTTTCTCAAAGCCCGCTTCGAGGGACAGCGCCTCTTTCTAACGCCCGCAGAGGGAAAAACCGCCAGCTTCAATGTCGCCTCCATGGAGGAAAGCTCCACGCTGCCGCCGCAAACACCGTATCAACTTGAAAACGGAGTGCTTACCTACAAGACCTCGGCGAAGCTTCCGGTAAAAAAACTGCACATGGTCCCTCCTGTTTTCCACGTATTCGTCAATAAAGATGTGAATCTGCTGATGGTGGAGGATATGGACGGCATGGTGCGCCACTACGATCTGCTCCAGGGGCGTCCGGTTCCGAAGCCGGCGCAGGGCGGGGCTTGGACTCCGGTCGATGTATCGAAGGCGGGAGAATTCAGCGTGGACGGACGAAAATACGCGTTGGCCGTCAAGGCGGCCCAATGGGAGCATTTACAACTAAATTGCCGCAGCCTTCAGAATGGTCGATTCGTGCTTTGGTGGAGCCAATCTCTGCGGCCGGCGGAATTCGATCCGCATCCGGGCATGCTGCCTGTTCGTGAGTCTATTCTTGCGGACAGCCCTCCGAACTGGGTGGCTATTGAGCCTTCGAACGATTTGCTGTAATCTGGCGTTTCAAGTTCATACGACAAAAGCAAATCCGCAGTTCTCACATTCAGCAAGGATTCTTTGATGAACAACGACGCCAAAAAACGTAGAACTATCAGCAAAGCCCGAGGATTCACCCTTATCGAATTGATGATCGTCATCGTCATCCTCGGCATTCTGTCCACCCTGGTGATCCTCAACATTGCGGGAGCGCCGGACGAAGCCAGAGTGACCAAAGCGAAAACGGACATGCAGACCCTGCAGTCCGCCTTGATTCTCTTCAAAGTTCAAAACGGATTCTATCCCAGCACGGAGCAGGGACTGAAGGCGTTGATCCAAAAGCCGGTCATCAAGCCCATCCCGAGAAACTACCCGCAAGGCGGTTACCTGAACCAACAGACCGTGCCCAAAGATCCCTGGGGGAACGAATACATTTATCGCTCCCCGGGCGGAGACAATCGCCCTTATGAAATTATCACGCTGGGCGCGGACAATATGGAGGGCGGCGAAGGCTTCGATGCGGACCTCAAGAGCTACGAAACCAACGAGTGAGCCGGCCGCAGCCGCGAACTCCGGGCAACGCGGCCTGACCCTGATCGAACTCATCGTTGTCATGATGATCTTCGCATTGGGATGGTTCGCCCTGTTGCCAACGCTCAATCCGCAAGAAGAAGATCCATCCGTCACCGAGCTGAACGCCGTCAACGCCATGCTGAACAAAGCCCGCCTGGAGGCCATGTCCGGCGGCGGCATCCAACGCCTGAAGATCCAACACCGAGGCGTCAGCGTCGCCTGGGGGGAGCGGACCGAACCACTGCCGTCCTCTGTGAGCGATTGCCGGGTCAACGGCGAAACACGCCGCGATCACTGGGTATTGTTCCGCATCTACCCTTCGGGCGTCATGGACGAATTGCGCCTCTCTTTGGGCAACGGCGTCATTCTGGCCGGCGCGCCCCTCACTGCAAGCCTGAGCCGGGTTCAATAATCCGATGTTGCAAGGGGCTTCTCCAGGCCAATCCCGCCAAAGATCCAATGCCTCCGGATTCACCCTGCTGGAGGTTATTATCGCCATGGCCGTGGCCGCTATATTGGCCTCGTCCCTGCTGACGATGCAAAGCCAATCCGCCAAGTTCCAAAGCATAAGCCGCGAAAATCTTCAATGTATCAACCTGCTGCAGGAAATCCTGGCCGTCCGGTATCCGGACGGCCTCGCCGGCTCGTCGAGCTTCCTCTCCTGGTCCGGAGCGGCCCAAGGGGAGTGGAGGCTGCAGGAACAGAGGCCGCCCGGATCAACCGGGGTGCGCATGATCGACCTGGAGGGCAAGAGCGGAGATTACACCATGACTTGGCGGTGGATCGGAGCCGCGCAGGCCTCGCTGTCCAAGAATCCATGATGCCGCGCTTCAAGGAAACGAGAAAATACGGCTTCACTATTATTGAAGTCATCGTCAGCCTGTTCATTACCGGCTTGATCATGGGGGCGCTGAGTCTGGTCATGGGACAAATTGTCCAAAACGACACAAACCTGCGCGCAACGCAGGGAGCGTCCAGCCAGGAGGCCATACTTCGAAGGCTGCTGCACAGAGACATGCAAGGAATCCAAAAGCCACTACAAGTCGCCGCCGGAGGATTCACCCTGAACACCAGCCACAACATGCTCTTAAACGGTCCGCTTCCCGTAGATGTGGCGTGGACGTTCACCGGAGGGCAGGTCCGACGCTACGAAGTAGACGAAAGCCTCGACTACAGCATGGAGCAAGTGCTCATTCCAAAGCTGAAGTCCTGGCGGCTGTCCGTGCTGGACCCCAAGCAAAACCGATGGCTGAATCTCATTGGATCGTCCATGAAAGACTTGGCGACCAGCTTCACCGGTATCTATTTGCATCTGGAAACCGACGCAGTGACCATGGATATTATAGAAAGAATTCCCTTTACATGGGTGCAAACGAACTCGGAGTGAAGAGCTGCCTCCTGCCTGCAAGATCATGAGACATCCGACACAGCAACACGACTGGATGAAATACCAATGCGCGCACGCGACGCCGCCCTCTGTCCGGTATGACACCCAGATGAACGAGCACGGCGTCGTTCTCGTATTGGTGCTCATCGTGTTGCTTTCGCTGAGCGCCATCGTGCTGAGCCAACTGAAGATATCCACCAATGGAGCCGTGGCTTCAGCCAGTTTGCCGTCCGAATACGAAGCAGACCTGCAAGCCGAATCAGCACTGCGGATCGCCATGGCGATGCTCGGCGCCGACAAGGACGCTCTTTCGGACACGCGGGAGGAGCCGTGGTTCCAACCTTTTGAGACACAAGAACTGAAAATCCAGATAACTCCTTGCGACGCCCTGATAAACATTAATGACGTGCAAGATGACCGCGTTGCAAACGCTATTTTGTACCTCTTGAAGAACCCGGAACGCGAGCTCATGCTGATGTCGCTCAAATGTTGGATGGACCCAAGCATCCTGCGCAGACTTCCAATTTTTCGCAGACCGAATTACAGCATGACAGAGCCGCACTACGGACCACGAGAAGACGAGCTAACGCGTCCAGAAGAGTTGTCGCTTGTTGAGGGTTTTCAAGATATTCCTTTAGACGATATCCGCAGAGTCTTCACTGTTTGGGGCGAAGATAAAAAAATGAACTTAAACTTTGCTTCCTCCCTTTTGATTGATGCATATTTTCCAGAACTACGTCCATATACAGAAGAACTTGTAAAGCATACGCAACTTTCCGGACTCACCAACATCAGCCAGCTCCTTGACATCACAGGAATGGACCCAGCTTCCGAAGAATATCAAGACGTCATCAAGTATGCTACGATAAAATCTTCAATCTTTCAGGTGCTGGTCACCGTAAACTCAAACGGTTGCCATCTTCAAAAAAGATATATATTAGAACGCGATCCCATGCAGCCCCAAGCCAAGCCGCAGCTAGTGGCCCAAGACGAGTTGTTCGTGTCCCTCAGCGGCATCTAAACGACAGCATTAGAAAACGCCATGACCACAACGGTCTATGTGATCCAATTTCGCAATAATCAGGCTGTCTGGAGCGTTTTTGACGGAGCAAGGCTTGAGCTTTGCGAGCCTCCCGCCACGAAAAAACGCAGCATCGTGGTCGCCATATTGCCGGATCGCTACTTTTTCTACTACCGCCCCCAAGGCGTTGCCGCTGCCTCCTCCCGGAAAACGCGGGCGGCGGTTCAGCTCCAAATGAGCCACCTGTTTCCGTCTTTTGACGAACAACAATCCATCGGCATGCTCAAACCCCACAACGGCAACCTGCTGGGCTTTTTCACCAGACCTGAACTCGCCGATTTCATTGCGGAACACCACAAGCTCCTCTCCAGTGCTACTGTGATCACAACCGAATTCGCCATTTGTTGGCGCGACGCGGCCGTGGAGGGAGTGGATGCATTCATCTGGCGGGGAGAGGACAAGCTCAAGGCTATCTGCTCCGGGGACAATCTTCTTTTCTTTCAGGCCGACGAATCGGAATTGGAGGCCCGGATCGCGCTTCTTGACGAGAAGCCTGCGGAGACTTTGGACTGGGTTGCATCGCTTAGCAGGCACATGAGCGGTGGGAATAAATGGTCGTCCCTGCGCACGCCCGTACGACTTCCCATAGACGAACAAACCAGTTTACAGCCTTACCGGCGAGCCATGCTGGTGATTTTCCTAGTCGGCGCCCTGGCCGTCGCCGGCCAATATATCCGACTGCAACATCACCAAGGGAGAGTAGAGCAATGGAGGGACCGCACGCAAAGCCTGTATTCCTCCATCTTCGGTCCCGACCCGGGACCCGATCCCTACGGCAAATTGCTGTACACGATGAACCAATTGCAGCGCACGCAGTCCAAAGGCGTCAACGTCCTTGAAATCCTTACGGCGCTCAGCAAACAGCCGCCAGCAGGTTTGGACGTTGAAAACTTGAATTTTTCCGTAGAGTCTGGCTCCATCATGGGCCGAACCGATTCCTATGATGGCTTGGAAAGTTATTTGAATACTCTTAATTCTGACTCCACATATACATTCACATTGGAGCAGGCCGCCAATACGAAGGACGGAATTCAATTCCACCTTCGTGTGACGATAACACAATAACAACGAGATCGTGGCGCTCATGGCCGTATCCGATTTTTTTTTCTGGCAAGACCTCACCGGCAGGCAACGCCGCGGGTTGTTCCTATGCGGTTTCTGGCTACTTGTCGCAGCGCTGGTTGGAGCCTGGATCATGCTTTACGTTATGGCGCAACGCTCCCAGCGGCGCGTCGACGTGCTTGCCCAACGATACGCCCAAGCCGCGCCGCTGGTGGAGCAAGCCTCGGAGCTTCAGGCGCGCAAAGGCGCCCTAGCGGGCATGGGGCCGATGCCCGCGGCTCAGCAAGTCATCCGGGAGATGGGGCTGGACAACCGGCTCGCTTCCATCCGGCCCACACAGCTCGGCGGAGGCGCGGAAGGGGTGCAGTTAATCATGGAGTCCATAAATTTGCCTGAGCTGCTTACGCTCATGGACAATCTGGACCATCGCGCAGGCTTGGGCGTGCTGAACTTCAGCCTGAGTCGCCGCTTGGACAACAAGGACCTGGCGGACCTGCAACTCGTACTTGCACGGTAAGGAGACTTTGGCCGCTATGGTTCGAATCAAACGCCTTGTCATTTCATCCCTTCTATTTTTTGCCGGATTGCTTGTCGGCGTCTTCCTCTTTTTGCCTTGGGAAAACGTTTGGAACACCGCTCTGAACGCCGCCAACAAAAAACTCGACGGGAAGGTGGAAATTACCTGGACGGCCATCCAACACGCCGGGCCTCTTGGCGTCACACTCATGGGGCTGAAAGTGAGACCGAAAGCCCTTCCCGCTTCGCTGGACATCAACAGCCTGCAATTGGAGTTCGGAATCACTCCGTTGGTCAAACTGACGTGCAATACGGGCCCGACGTTGACACTGGACATTTTCCGGTCGAAAGCCGTTCGACTGGACGGCGCCCTGGACCTGAACGCCTTGCTCAACCGAGAGGACACCTCCGGAGTCGTCGCCCTGACCGGCGATGCGGCGTTCCCTAAATGGGGAGCGCCGCCGTCTACCGGGCGACTTGAAATACACAGCGCAAGCCTCGCCTTGCCCCAAGGGCTGACGGCGGAAAACGTCGCCGCAGAGGCCGAGCTCGACGGTCCCACCTTAGCCGTCCGTGCCTTCAAGACGACCGGCCCCATCCCCGTAGAGGGGAGCGGAACGCTTCAGTTGGACTGGTCCAATTTCAAAAGATCTTCCTACGATTTTTCCGGGTCCGTACAATTTGGGGAGAACGTAAAAAAATTCCAAAAGGCCGGAGCGCTGGACAAGCTCCCAGGGTTGTAACTCAAAGAATTTATGCGACATTCATCCAACAAAGGACGGCGGCGGGCGCAAAGAACCGCACTGCTGCTTTAAAGAAACGCGCGGCCCTCGCTGTAACCAACCTATATTATTATTTTAAATTTTGCATCAGATGGCGCGGCGGCAAAAAATTTGCAGTCAAAATACGCGCGCCAGAGTTGTCAATAAAGACGAGTTGACATATGGTGCTCATCGTCAAGGAAGCTAGCCCGGTGCGAGGCTCTCGTGTATAATCTCAAGTCATTCTCCACAACCCTGCTCAAATGCTGGCCGTTCGTTTTAGGGTTATCCACCGCGTATCTCGCCACGGGCATCCTGGCGGGAGCAACACCGCTTCCTGTGCTCACTTCTCCACAGGTGAAGATCGCTCAGCCGAATCAAAATTCCGATCAACAGATTGCTATCATCACGGAAAACAATGTGTTGGGCCTCGACAACCCGGCGCCCAAACCCAAAGCCGACTCCCGCCCCGATCCGGAATCATGGACCGTGCTGGGCATTTTCACCGGCGGGAAGCACATGGCTCTGATCCAAATACAATCCAAAACGGAGGCTATTCAGGAAGGACAAGAAGTCCAAGGATGGCTGTTGGAAAAAATCGAACCGACGCACTTGCTCCTCACCTCCGGAAGGGAGCGGGTCGAGCTGTCCATTTTTAAAACAAAACCGAAGATCAATCTGGTCATGGGCCAAAAAAATAAGCTGGTTTTGGATAAAGCCGAAGCAAGCAAAGTTCTAAACAATCCAAACATGCTCCTGCAACAGGCGCTTTTCAAACCGCATATGCAGGATGGCAAAGTCGGGGGATTCCGAATAAGCAACATCAAAAGCGATTCCCTGTTGCAACGCATGGGATTGCACAATAATGACGTACTCGTTCGCATCAATGGAGAATCCATAGACGGCCCGGCTAAGATGATGCAGGTTTACTCGGGGTTGCAATCCAGCAAAGCTATCACCCTGAATGTATTGCGAGAGGGGCAGGTCTTGACGCTCGTCGTCGAAGTTGACTAGACTCCCTCCATCCGTCGACTTTCATCAACTAAACATATTTTGCGAAGCAATTTGAACATTTCAGGCTATAGATACAATAGTAAATATATTCCAAGCGCAACAGGCGAACGACACGCCGCTGTATGTTTTGTTCCTGAACTATTTTAATCTTAACGGCGTTGGCCAAGCTATGCAGGGCGGCTTTCTATGAATCGTAAGGAACTCAAAGCATCCTTTTTCCTCCCCTTCTTCGCTATCATTTTGAGCGGTTTTCTCTTGTGCGCACCCTCTACTGTTCATGCGCAAGAAGAAAACAACATGCAAGCCAACCTGGAAAATATCCAACTCAAAGATTTTATAAAATTTATTGCAAGCTATACGGGTAGGAACATTGTCTTCCAAGAAAATAAGATTCCCGCCAGCGTGGTGACGATTTTCTCCACGAAGTCCATGACCGAGCCTGAACTCATGGCGATCTTCGATCAGGTGCTCAACAGCTCCAACCTCTACTCTGTGGCGCGCGGCAATGTTCTTTACATCTTATCGCAAAACGAAGCCAAGGACTTGCCGAGCGGCCCCCAAATGCGCCAACCTCCCCCGGAAGAGCTTGTCACCACCGTTTATAGATTGTCCGACGACATTTCGCCTCAAGACGCCGCCACGTTGTTAACCCGCTTTTCCTCCAAGTTCGGCCAAGTGCATCCCATCCCGCAGGCGCGCGCCGTTTTGATCCGCGACCGGGCCGATTACATCCAAAAGATGTTGGCGCTGTTGAAAGACATTCAGCACGTCAAACCTTCCTGGAAATTCGAAGTCGTGCCCATGAAGACCGCCCAGGCCAGCGAGGCGGCGCAGAAGCTGACGGAAATCTTCCAATCCATGGTAAAACTGGGACAGATCGCCGAGCCGCCTTTGATCTCCTCGGTGGATTGGACCAACAGCCTCATCGTGACGGGCTCGCCGGACCAAATCCAGATGGTTGTGTCCCTCTTGGAGCGTATCGACGAACAAGGCCAGGAATCCGTCAAAAAAGAATTGAAAGTCTACCGGTTGTTGAACGCCAAGGCGGAATCCGCGGCCCAGGTTCTCACAGCCCTTGTCGAGGGCCAAACCTCTACGCAAACGGGAACAGGCGGCATCAAATCCGATACATCCGCCCCCTCCGCACCCCGTTCGACCTCGACAATGACTTCCGCTTCGAACGGCCAGCAATCGCTGCTGGTGTCCGCGGACACCGACACCAACTCGCTGCTCGTCCTCGCTGATCCGTCGTTCCAGGCCACTGTCGAGGAGGTCATCAAACAACTGGACCGGACCCTGGACCAGGTTTTCATCGAGGCCCTGATTCTGGAAACCTCACTGACCAACTCCCAGGCCTTCGGGGTTGAATGGGTCGGGGGCTCCGGGTCGGAATCCAGCTCTATCGGCACAATAGGTTACCTGAATACCCCTAGTTCGCTCATGTCCTACGCCCAGCCCGTCATTGACGGAAGCGGAGCGCCGAACGTGGCCGCCGCGGGCGGCGGATTCTCCATGGGCATTCTCGGCAACATGATCGAATACAACGGCCAGTATTTTCCGACCATCGGAGCCCTTATCACCTATACCAAGGGAGTTACCGACTTCAATCTACTCTCGGCGCCGCAAATCATGACCCTGGACAACTCCGAGGCGGAAATTTTCGTCGGCGATGAGCTTCCGTTTAAAACGGGTTCGCAAACCACGTCCGGCGGCAGCACGCAGGTGGCGTACGACTACCGCGACGTCGGCGTCAAATTGACCGTCACGCCCTACGTCAACTCGGAGAAAGGCCTAATCCGCCTAGACCTCAATCAGGAATACAACCAAGAGGGCGCAAGCGGCGCCGACGGCCTGACAAAAACCATCAACCGCGTCACCTCGACCTCCGTGCAACTCATCGACGGCTCCACCATGGTCATCTCCGGACTGATTGAAAACACCCAGAACCGCGCCCAGGAAGGCATTCCTGGATTATCCGATCTCCCCGTCTTCGGCTGGCTCTTCAAGCGGCGCAGCAGTTCGAACGACAAAAAAACGCTCATGGTCTTCATCTCCGCACGCATTGTTCGCACGCTGGACCAAGCCAGCGCCATCAGCCGGAAAAAGATGGAGCGCTACAAGAAAGAACGGAATAAAATGGAGCAGGTCATCGAAAAGGAGTTCGGTCTGGAGAAAATGGGCGACAAAGCCAAGAGCCAGCCCCAGGAAGCAACGGATCAGGCCCCGTCGCAAGCGCCAACAGTGCACGAGTTCTAATAAACGAGGGGGCCCGACGTGGAGTCTATGAACTTCCGTGAATTACCCAAGGATATTCTCAATCATTATCTGCAATTTCCGCAGCGCAATGAATTCTTGCCCGTAGCCTGCGACAAAGGACGCCTTACGGTCTGGACCATCAGTGAACGGGCGAAAGCTTTGGCGGATTACCTCGCCTGGAGCCTCAACCTCGACATCCATACCGAGTCGACGACCCCGGAGCGTTTCTATCCTTTGCTGGAGGAGGCGCTCGCCCTTTGGGAGGTGGATACGAGCGCGGAGGAGGAAGACACCGCCGAAGAAGACAACTCCGAAGTCAACGGCCAGGAACTGCTTGGGTGGTCGCACGACGACGCCCCAATCGTCCGCCTGGTGAACAAGGTCCTGCAGCAGGCCATCACCCAGGGAGCGAGCGACATCCATTTCGAAGGCCAAGCCAACTCCTTTTTGGTTCGCTATCGCCTGGACGGAGAACTTCACACTGTCAAAAAGCTGGACCGCAATCTTCAGCCGACGATCGTGGCGCGCATCAAAGTTATGGGGGAAATGGACGTCGCCGAATCCCGCATTCCCCAAGACGGCCGCATCCAGGTGCGCCTGGGACAAAAAAGCGTGGACGTTCGCGTCTCCACCATGCCCACGATGAACGGAGAAAAAGCGGTCTTGCGTATTCTTGACCGCTCCAAGACTATTCTCTCCCTCCCGGACCTAGGCATGGAAAACCAGGACCTGACCATTTTCCGGCAGGCCATAGCCCAACCGCACGGCATTGTGCTGGTCACCGGTCCAACCGGCTCCGGTAAAACCACCACCTTGTACGCAGGACTTTCTGAACTGGTGAGCGACGAACGCAACATCATGACCGTCGAGGATCCCGTCGAGTACCACCTGCCCGGCGTCAACCAGGTCCAGGTCAACCGGGCGGCCGGAGTGAGCTTCGCAGGCGCCATCCGCGCCTTTCTTCGCCAGGACCCGGACATTATCCTGGTCGGCGAGGTCCGCGACAAGGAAACCGGCAGCACCGCCGTCCAAGCCGCCCTCACCGGCCACTTGGTTTTGACCACCCTGCACACCAACGACGCGGCGACGGCCGTCTCCCGGCTCCTTGAAATGGGGATCGAGCCGTTTTTGCTGGCCTCCAGCATGGCTCTGGTCATGGGGCAGCGCTTGGTGCGCTTGGTCTGCCCCAATTGCGCCCAAGAAATGGACATTTCCGACGCCGTCATCGCCCAGGCGGGTGTGAATAACGTGACGAGGCATCAAAAGGGCGCTGGCTGCGAAAAGTGCCAGTACACCGGCTTCAAAGGCCGCCGCGGCATCTTCGAAATGATGCCCGTAGATGAAGGCATGCGGAGCCTGATCATGGAGCGGGCCGCCTCCGACCGCATCAAACATTACGCCAAGGAGCATGGCCAGCGCACCATGATGGAGCACGGGCTGGAGCTTGTAGTCCGCGGACTCACCACTCTGGATGAGGTCATCCGCGTTACGAAGCTTTAAGCCCGGCGAGCGTTCGAGAGCCTATCCCCCATGCCGACTTTTCAATACCAAGCCCTGACCGCCCAAGGCAAAAAACGCAAAGGGTTCATCGAGGCCGAAAGCCAGACCCGGGCCATGATCCTGCTCCAGAACGACGGGCTGACTCCGTTGGCGCTGGAAAGCGTGCGCCGAAAGCCACGCGGCGAAAGGCGCAAACTCTCCTTCTCGCTGAGCGAGTTGCTGCCCGGCCGCAAAATCAACATCAGCGAGTCCTTCTACTACCTTGGCATGTTGCTGCAATCCGGCACCTCCCTGTCCCAATCCCTGGACATGCTCGGCCGTATGTCCTCCGGCAAAACCAGCCGTATTTGGTTGGACATCCGCGACACCGTCGAATCGGGCGAAGCCTTTTCCGAAGCTCTCAAACGCCACGGCAAGTCTTTTGAGAGCGTCTACATCGGTATGATTCGGGTCGCCGAGTCCGTAGGCAGCCTCGGCCCCATACTGGAGCAAATCGCGCGGTACGAAGAAGCGCGCGGCGAGGTCACGGGTCGCCTATACACGGCCATGGTCTACCCCATCGTCATTATGCTGGTGGGATTCGGAGCGGCGTATTTTCTGCTCACGGGTGTGCTGCCCAAGATTGCAGCCATCTTTGAATCAAGCAAGCAAACCCTGCCCCTCAACACCCGTGTGCTCATGTCCATCGGCGAATTTTTCGCTTCATTGGGCCCGGCGGGCATATTGGTTCCCTTGATTCTATTGCTTCTGATCAGCGTATCGTTTCGTAAAATTCCAACGTTGCACAATTGGCTGGACAAAACGCTTTGGAAAGCGCCGTTGGTGCAGCGCCATGTTCTCGCCCGGTTCTCAGGCCTGTTGGGATTCCAGCTTCAGGCCGGCGTCCCCATGGTGCAGGCGTTGGACAGCGCGGCGGAAGCCGTAAATTCAAACTTCTTCAAAAAACACATCCAAGCGGCGCGCGCGGAGGTGGCCACGGGCCAGCCGCTGCACAAGGTCCTGGCCGACCAGGGGATATATCCCGAGCTTTATATTATGACCTTGTCGACCGGCCAAAAATCGGGCAAGCTCGGCGAATTCCTGCAACGTATTTCCCAAGTACTGGAAAAAGAAGTCGACAACATCGTCAAGCGGCTGGTCGCCCTGTCCGAACCACTTCTCATTCTCGTCGTAGGCCTGATGATCGGCTTTATTGTGCTGGCCATCATGGGCCCCATTTTCGACTTGAGCAAAATCATCCGCTAGAGGTTTCCCATGACTGCTCGCCAAGCGACGGCAAAAGAAAGCCCTTCAAGCCAAGCCAGGGAAAAAATTGCAAGGGCCTTCTCTCTTCCTGATTTTTCAAGCGATTGGAAAATGCTGGTTGTTTTTTGCACCATCATTTACCTGTTCACGCTGGGCATCCGACTGGCGGACCTCAGCAGCTGGGAGCAGCCCGCCCTCAAAGTCGCGGGCGAGCACATCATGGGAACCCATGACGCCTATTTCTGGCTTGCAGGAGCGGAGAAAATCGGTAGCGCCGCGGATAGCGCCATGTCCATTTTTTTGGACATAGCCTCCAGGATCAGTAAAGTTTCCCTGACTAAAATAGCATTTTACGCTCCGGCCGTGGTTTGCTCCTTCGCCGCTCTGGCCTGTTTTTTCTGGGGTCGGCTTTTGGGAGGCGTCGGAGCCGGAATCTTCGCCGCCCTGGTCGGAGGTTTGGCTCAAGGCTTCTATTTCCGAACCCGCCTTGGATATTACGACACTGATATCGTCACCTTGGCGTTTCCCCTGCTTGTTTCCTTGGGCATGGCGTTTTGGCTCACGCCGAAACTGAAAAAAACCTGGCTGCAAGTTACGAATCAAGCCATAAAGGATTCCGCCCCCGGCCTCACTTGGCCGCTCCTGGTGGGAATCTTCGCCGGATTCGCCGGCTGGTGGCACGACTACATCCACCAGTTCAACATCATTGTTATCGGCGTAGCCGTCGTTTTGACTTTACTCCTCGGGAAAAAAGGAAAAAAGGCCAAGACGCTGTTCGGCGTCGTGATATTCGCGATGGCCGGAGTCTGCGGCTGGTACGGCCTTTTGGCCGCATTGCTCCTTCTGCTGGCGCGCCAGCTCCTCAAAGAACGTTTCCAACAAGCGGAAAACAACATTTGGGTTGTCATCGCTTTACTTGTCTTGACGCTTCTCGGCTCAGGAATGATCGGTTCCTTCTACAGCGCCTCAAAACGCACTTTCAGCGCCTATCTCAAGCCGGTCGTTCAGGAGGAAAACTCCAATGAATCCATTGCGTTACCAGCAATCGCCCAAAGCGTGGTCGAGGCCCAGAACGTCCCTCTCAGCGAGATACTCAACCGGGTGACGCCCTACGCATGGTTGAGCGTGTTGGGCTACATCGGTTTGGCTTGCGTCATCGTCATACGGCCTGTGGCGCTGTTCCTCGCCCCTTTAGCCATACTCAGCCTATTCGGCGTAAAAATGGGGGCTCGTTTTGACATGTTCGGCGGCCCAGGAGTCGCTTTAGGCGTCGCCGTCCCCCTTGAATGGAGCATGCGCTGGCTTTTGGACAAAAAGCCGTGGAGGAAATACGCAATTTGGTCAGTGCAGGCTGCGGCGGGCGTGCTCATCATGATTTCTTCCTACAACATCTATCTCAATCTGGGCCCAACCCCGGTACTTTCCAAGCCCCACGCCTTCGCCCTGACGCAACTCCGGGAATTGTCCTCGCCCTCCAGCCAGGTCTGGACATGGTGGGATTGGGGCTACGCCACCGATTTCTATTCCAGGCGAAAGAGCTTCTCCGACGGCGGCAAACACAGCGGGGACCGCATCTTTCCCTTGGGGCTGGCGCTCACTACCCCTTCGCCTTTGCAGTCGTCTCAGATTATTTATCTTACGACCATGCTTGACAATAATATCACCAAAGAATTCACTGGAAAAACCCCGAAAGAAGCCCAGGCGATCATCAACAGCCTAGCGACGCAAAAAATTGATTTCCCGAAAATCCCCTCCCCTTACATGGTGGTGACGTGGGAAAACCTCCGCATCATTCATTGGATATCATTCTACGGCTCGTGGAATTTTATAACCCAAAGCGGCTATCACGCACGGTCGATACAGATCACCCAGGCTTTCGAGGCCGATCCCCGAACAGGAACCGTCACCATCCAAGGACAGCAGCCGATTCAGCTCCAGACACTGGACGTCTGCTCCCGCCAAGGATCACAGCATCAAGATTACAACGTTCCACATGGTCCGCACCTCGTGATCAACAACGACGCGCACGACGCCTACCTGATGGACGATACGGCCTACAACTCCATGATGGTCCAATTGCTCATCGGCGACTACAAGAATCCCGAGCGGAGCCGTTATTTCCATCTTATATGGGAAGGCTACCCGGACGTCCGTATCTATGAGGTCCTCCGGTGACGCCTTCCGACGCGACAGGAGCCGGTTTCTTCATCGTCTTGGTCGATGACGAACCTCGCATCCGCGAGGCGGTCGCCTCGATGCTGGGAGAAGCCGGCTTGCTGCGTCGCAGCCTCTGCTTTGAAGAACCCGTCAGCTTTCTTTCCTGGCTCAAAGAAGCTGACGAACCTCCGGACCTTATTCTTCTGGACGTCCACTTCGAAAACGCAGGACTTTCCGGTGTGGACATCCTGCCTTTCATCCGCGAGGACCATCCATTTCTTCCGGTGATCCTGCTTTCCGGGATGGATGCGGACGCCATGCGGGAAGCGCAAAATTACCAGTGCACCTACTTCATCCCCAAACCGGTGGGACAGGAGCAGTTGGTCCGGATGGTCTCCTTTTACATGGGGACAAGCAAGAAAAGCGGGGAATACATCGAGCAATTGGAAGTGGAGCTGGACGAGACAAAAGAATATCAAAAACTTTTGGAAGACGAGCTGGACAAACTCGCTCAGGCGCCTGCGGGGGAGGACAGCGAAACAAAAAAGAGCAAGAGAAATAAGCCCTTTGAAAAAATCAAGGACATTCTGGCGTCCCTGCTGCCGCGCAGCGAGATCACCCCTTCCTTTGTGGAGGATATGGAAGCCATCTATGCTTCACAATTCAACCTGCTGAAGAAAGTTATCGAGACGCTTGTCCGCTTTGACATGGCGGACGAATCCACGCCGGGACTGGATATCCACAAACACAAAGGCGCGGACAACGTATATTCCATCCGGCTGTCGGTGAAAGTCCGACTGTTCTATTATCGCGGCCAAAAGTCCACCCGCAAGAAACTGCTGCGCTTGGACACGGTCCACGACACCAAAGGCATGGATAAATGGCTCAAGCACAACTACTCTTCGTACGCAGAATAGCCTCCGGACCACGATAAATCGGCTCCCTTTCGCCTCCGTCGATTCTGAGGCTCTCCGGAACCGACGCGGCGTCCCCAAGGACAGGCTTACCCCCAGAGGAAAGCCTCGCAGAACTCCGGTCAAAAAATTCACTCCGTTCGGATCGCCGCCTCAAGTGTTTGTCCTCCGCGTGGCGCCCTTATTGCTTTATTCTCCAACAAGCCCTCGGACGCATGGCTCCGGGCCTTTGGGGAGATTCTCTCACGACTGTTCGTGAAATTCGATCTCCACTATCGACATTTCGTCGCATGGAGGACGCCATGTTAAAAAAAATTTCCCCTCTCGCACTACGCCCCGGCATGTATGTGCACGAATACGGCGTGGGTTCCTTCAATGATCCCACCGTACATCTCCACCGCGTCCCGACCGCTTCGGAAATACGGGAGATCATGCTTTCCGGGACCAAAGCCGTGTTCATCGACCCTGCTTTGGGCCTCGATCCCAGAGTCGCCATCCAAGGCTTGGCGGCGCCTTACGACCCCCTAGCCTCGGCTGAGGCCCTGAGGAGGGAAATACACGTCGCCCGGCAGAGCTATGATGCCTCCGTAAGAATCCTGAAGGACGTTATGAGCCTGCTGCAGCAGGCCAGGAATCTGGATATCTCGGCCATCGAGCCGATTGTGGACGAAGTGTCGGCCAGTGTTTTCCGCAACGCCAAGGCGGGGCCCAGCCTGGCTTGCCTCGCCCGCGCCCCGGACCTGGAGGCCCATTCCATGCGCGTCGCCTTCATGGCCGCCGCGCTCGGCGTGCGCTTGGAGCTCTCCGAAGAAACCGTAAAGAAACTCGCCGCGGCAGGCCTGCTGCACGATGTCGGCAAACTTCGCATAGGCGCGCTCCGCAAGAACCCCCGGCAAATGCGCATGCACCCGGTGCTGGGCTATAAAATGCTTGAGGCATCGATCCATCGAGACGTGCTTCGCGCCGTGCTGGAGCACCACGAACGGGCCGACGGGACCGGATATCCGCGAGGACTTTCTTTGGAGAAGATCGGCGACATCTCCCGCATCGTCGGCTTGGCGAACGCTTACGACCGGTTGCTGGCGTCCGGTCCGGCCAAAGAAAGCAAAGAAGGCCACACGCCGCATACGGCGCTGAGCAGGCTCTATCTGCAATCCGGAGCGGGATTTCCTGTCGTCGAAGTGGCCGCCTTCGTTCGGCTTCTTGGCGTGTATCCGCTGGGCTCCCTGGTCAGGCTTCACGACGGGCGGTACGCCGTCGTGGTGGACGTATCAGAGGAAGCTCCGTTGCGCCCGACAATGCGCATAGCTTTCGACGCCCGCCTCAAGCCCATTCCAAGCCAGATCATCGCGCCCTTTGAACTCGAGGGCGAAAATTCCCCGCTGCAGATCAAGGAGTGCCTGGACCCACGCCCATTGCGCCTGGACACGGAGCGGTTCATCTTCTGAGCAAAGCCGACGCCCCGCCCCCTCAGAGGGGCGGCTCATCCTTGTTGCCGACAAGCGCGATAGCCACAGAAATTCTAAACGCCGCCAGCGGCCGCCCTATTCTTTCAGACGATCCGGTTCGATGATTTCGGCCTTGGCCAGCATCAAAATGAGCCGGCGCAGGGATTCGGCGTGGAAAGCTCGTTTCCGGCGCCCCATCTTCTGCAAGGCCTCGTAGGGCGTATGGGCCGGCCGCCAGGGTGAGGGGCGGGTCAAACGGTCGTACTCGTTGCAAACGCTGAGCGACTTGACCGCCAGGGGAATATGCTCGTCCGTCAGACCAGCCGGATAGCCCCGGCCGTCTTCGCGTTCGTGGTGAAAAAGGATGCAGTGCTGCGCCATAGCGTCCAGCGGCAACCCGATGACCAAAGCAACGCCGCGGGCGGGATGGGTTTTATAGATGTCTTCTTCCGCCTGTGACCAATTTTCCGGCCGACGGGCCAAGACTTCCTCAGGTAAATCGGTCTTACCGATGTCGTGCAGCAGCGCTCCGAGACAAGCCTGAAACAATTCTTCTTTGTTGACTTCCTCATAGCCGCGCAGCACAAAGTAGTGCAACACCATGACGCCCATGGCGTGGTGATAGCCTTTGTATCCCCGGGAAACGAGTTTGGTCACATTGGTCAACGCGCCGGGAGAGTCAAAAAAGGCCACAGAGTCACGCACCAAACGACGCACGTGATTAAAGCGCGTACGAAAAAGTTTGCGGGGCAACTTTTCCTCGAACACCGACCGCGCCGAGGCCATGGAGGCCTCATACCAAGCCTGTCCGCGCACGGGCAACGGCACGGTCTCGTCGGCCAAAAGAGCGTCGAGGTTCTCCAGCAGATAAGCTTCATAATTCTTTATCTGGTCTTTCGGCACGTAGACCAGATCCACATCCATGTCGGACAACTTCTGTCGATGCTCGTCGGAGTAGGCGCCGCCTTTGGTGGTGTACAAAACGAAATGGCCCTCCTGGCGAAGAAACACGGAGAAGGGCCCATTCGCCCAAGGGCGCAGCAATAAGGAGGAAACGGGAATAAACTGACCTTCGGCCTCTTTGGCCGCAATTCTTTCTTTCAGGTCCATGTAAGACTGACTACGCTAAAAATAAACTGATGACAAAGGGTTGGACTTGACCTTCCCGCTCCGAAAGCAAATAATCATACAATCAATGGAAGCAAAATATTTTTAACAAGCTGCTCCCATGGTTCGCCGCGCGGAAGTTGATCGTACGGTGAAGACGGCGGGAATTCGCTCCCGCGCAGGCTGAGCGGGATGTCGACGCAACAGGTCAAAAATTTTGACCGCCTCATGAATAGGCCCCTTAATTAACGCATGGAGAAGGATATGAGCCCCCTGTTCAAGCACGACAAAGACAAAAAAAACGACAAAGACGCGGACCAGAGCCAGGATTGGCTTTTGCCCGCGGACGCCAGGCCCCAGCTTGAACAAATGTTCAAATCCATCAACCGGGACGTGGTCCTGGAAGTGTTCACCCGGGACAAGGAAAACGAACAGTTTACGGAATACGCTCTGCGTTTCGCGAAAGACCTGGACCGGTTGTCGCCCAAGATTACGGCCAAGCTTCAGAATCTGGACTCCGACCGGGCCAAGGAGCTGGGTGCGGAAATCTCTCCCACCATCTTTATCAACCCGGACGAGTACCGGATGAGTTTCCGAGGCGCTCCCGTAGGCGAAGAGGCCAGATCGCTGATTCAAGGGATCATGCTGGCCGCAACCGGGGAAAGCGGCCTGTCCGATCAAAGCAAACAGATTTTATCCCAACTGAAGGAACCGCGGAAGGCGCGGGTCTTCGTTTCCCCCACCTGTCCCTACTGCCCCGGCCAGGTGGTGAACGCCTTCAAGGCCGCCGTAGAACGCCCGGACCTCGTATCCGCCGAGTGCGTGGAGACTTCCGAAAACGCCGAACTGTCCGCGTCGTTCGGCGTGGGGTCCGTGCCGCACACCCAGTTCACGGACACCTACGCCCAGGTCGGACTCATGGATGAGGTTATCTTCTGCCTGGAGCTGGTATTGCTGGAGAAGGCCAAGGAGGTGATCCAGAAACTGAAGAGCGACAACGCCCAGGATCAAGTCGTGGAAACGGACCTAGTCATTATCGGCGCCGGCCCGGCCGGGCTCACGGCCGCCATCTACGCCGAACGCTCAGGCATGAAAACCGTGGTCCTGGAGAAAAGCGTGGTTGGCGGACAAGTGGCCATCACGCCGGTGGTTGAGAACTATCCGGCCTACGACTCCGTTCCGGGCAAGCGGCTCATGGACATCATGGCCAACCATGCGCGCCAGTACGCCGACATCCACGAAGAGGAGTCCGTAGAGGAGCTCAAGGTAGGCAAGCGCATCGAGGTGCTGACGAGCAAGGCCGTCTACTCCTCGGGCGCCGTGATCCTGGCGACGGGAGCCGTATACCGCAAACTCGGCGTTCCGGGCGAGGAGCGCTATTTCGGCGCCGGGGTCAACTATTGCGCCTCCTGTGACGGCTACCTCTACCGGAGCCGCCGGGTGGCGGTCGTGGGCGGAGGCAACACCGCGCTGACCGACGCCTTGCATCTGAAGAATCTCGGCGTGGAAGTCTTCATCGTCCACCGCCGCGGCGAGTTCCGGGCCGAAAAACATCTGCAGGACTCCGTGGAGCGGGAGGGGATCGAGTGCTTCATGAACAGTGTTGTCCAGGAAATTCTGGGCGACAAGGACAAGGTCACGGGAATTCGGCTTGAAAACGTGGGTACCCATGAAACCCAAGACAAAGAAGTCGACGGCGTGTTCATCGCCGTGGGGCACGACCCGGCCTCCGACCTGGCCAAGCAGATCGGCCTGAAGCTCACCCCGGAAGGATTCATCGAGGTGGACAAATCCATGCGCACTTCGATACCCCGCATTTACGCTGCGGGAGACATCGTCGGCGGGGTCATGCAGATCGTCACCGCCGTCGGCGCCGGAGCGGCCGCGGCCCTGGCCGCTTTTGAGGACGCCCGGCAGCCCTACTGGGCTCGCGGCGAGTCCTGACTGCGACAGCGCCGCAGAAGCGCCTTCGGCTCCACGCCCAAAGCATGGAGGACGACGTCCCCGCTTTGAACACGATGGAGCCCCGCGCTGAATGCAGCCGAAGAGCGGGAAGGAGCGTTTAGAGCAAATTAACTTTTTGAAAGTTAATTTGCTCTACAAGGAGTTGCGGGCAAATCCTCGCCGCGAAATGCTCTACTCGGCGGGAATCAAGGCCTGCAATTTTTTCAGGTTGCCCAGAATGGGCTCCAACGCTTTTTCCATCTCCAAAGCGAAGCCCCGCACGACGCTCCAACGCTCGGGGTCGGCGTAAGGGCCCTTGGCGTTGATTTTGACGAACTCGATGCGCTTGGCCACGTCCCAAACGGCGTACTGCGCCTTACCAGCCAGTTCCTTTCGTTTGGAGCTTTCGAAGCTTTTTCCAACTCCCGGCGTGGACTCCATCAGAAAGACATCGACGATGTCGTGCAGTTCAATGGCTCCCTGCCGGCACATGAACGCCAAATCATGCAGGGCGAAGGTCTGGCCCGCGTCCAATTCGTTCTCCAGGCTGTCCGAAATACGATTTTCGATGTCCTGAAGCGTCTTGCGGTCGCCATCCACGGCCTTGACGCAAGGGCTGGCCGCCAGCCGGAAATCCTGTTCCGCCCGGGCGGGAGCGGCGAGCAGCAAGCAGGCGGCGAGCGCCAAGTATACAGCATGAGTTTTTTTCACAAGTCCACTCCGTTCGGAACAAAACCGCAGCCTCGCCCTCGCATCGCTCAGTTGCCAAGCTGAAGGCGATTGGGTAAGCACGGTTCGTGCAAGTTATCAGTTTCCGCCGCCGCCTTGTCCAAGGGACAAAGAATCAGTTTGTCTTCGCGGGCAAAGCGTTCCTCGACCCTCTTTTCTACATGTTGCTCAGCGCAGGCCTGGCGGGATGGTTCATGGGACGTCCCGACATTCACTTTACCTGGGACAAGCTGCTCGTCAAGGCCTTCATCGAGGAATTCTTTTTCAGATTTCTTTTGTTGGAGGCCTTGTTGCGCATCATCCCGCGACGCATGAAGCTTGGACCGATCAGTTTGGCGAACGTTTTCGTATCGAGCTGCTTTTGCGTCATGCACATGTTCACGCAGTCTTTCTTCTGGGCGGCGATGACCTTTTTTCCCTCCCTTCTGTTCGGCTTTGCATGGGAACGCTACAAAAGCATCTTTTCCGTGACATTGATCCATTTTTCCTACAATTTCTTTTTGTTCTACTCCATTTTCAAGTAGGGACGCAAAAAATAGCAAGCACGTCGTTCTTGCACACGACGAGTCTCATGCTTGCAAGCAGGCTGAAGAGCAGGTTGCCGAACCACCGGCAGCGCCTCGCATCTACAAGCAGTGGCGAAAGAATTTCGCCGTCCCCTTTCTTTTGATTCCTGCAACCATTGCGCATTCCATATAAAACGTCTATTCTGGAATAGAATGTCGAGGTTATCGCAGCCTGCCGCGGCCGACCGATGTTCGGCGCCCCGGCCCCTCCGCAAAGGATAAGGCCTCAGGCGCCGTTGAACGGCCAATTCTCGGCAAGATCGAAGCCTCCGCGCACATCGACCAACAACGCCGCACGAGGCGGACATGGGGCCAGGTCCGTTTTTTGCGGTTTGTCGCTCCGTGGCCGAAAATTGAACCCGCCCAACCAGGCGGGGCCGAAGCCGCCTGAGCGTCGTTTGACTCGAGGAATCTCGGATGAGTCGTATACTTCCCCCGTTACGCCGCGACGTGGAGCTGATCCCCATCAAACACCAGGGCCAGGATATGCTGCTGGTCCGCGACCGCCTGGGCCTGGTTCCCGAGGGCATGGCCCTGCGCCCGGAATCCTTCAGCCTGCTATCCCTGCTGCAGGAACCCCGGGAGGCCGCGGAGTTGGCCGAGGAAATGGCGCGGCTCGCCGGAGGCCGAGAGATCAAGGAGCAGGAAATCGAGTCGGTGGTGGACCAGTTGGACGCAGCATGGCTCCTGGACTCCGACAAACTGCGCGAACAACGGGATCAGATCGAGGCTGCATACGCGGACCTCGACGCGCGCGAACCCGCCCTGGCCGGAAGCGCCTATCCGGAAGAACCGGACGAAGCGTCCTCCTTGCTTCATCGCATCATGGCCCTAGCCTCTCCCGTGAACCGCCGCGCTGGCCGCTTGGCCGGGCTCGTGGCGCCGCACATCGACCTGGCGGCGGGAGAAAGGGTTTACGCCCAGGCCTACCGCCGCCTGGACCCGGCCCCCCCCGACAGGGTGATCATCCTCGGCGTGGGGCATCATCTGGCGGAAGCGCTGTTCAGCATAACGTGCAAAGACTTCAAAACGCCGCTCGGAATCGTGCGCAACGACCGCGACGCAAGCCGAGCCCTGCAAGAAGCGGCGGGAAGCCTGGGCGCCGGGAACGATTTCGAGCACAAATTCGAACACTCGATAGAATTCCAAACCCTGTTTCTGCGCCACCTCTACGGCGAGTCCACCCCGCCCGCGACGCCGGTGCTCTGCGGATCGGCCGCTCTGCTGCCCGAGTACGGCCGCCAAGCGTTCCTGGACACGGCCGGGCCGTTTTTGGAAGTCCTGTCGGCCATGGTCGCTGACCCCGACCGGCGAACCCTGGTGCTGGCCGGAGTGGACCTGTGCCACATCGGCCCAAAGTTCGGCCACCAGCACCCGGCCCAGGAGCTTGCGGCCAGCGCCTCGAAGCACGACGCTACCCTCCTGGAGCGGCTGGCGGCGCTGGACGCCGATGGATTCTGGAAGGAAACGGCCAGAGTGCAGGACGCCTACAACGTCTGCGGCCTGACCGCGCTGGCCTGTCTGCTGGAAGTGATGCCCAAGGAAAGCCAAGGCGAAATCTTGGGCTACGAGATGTGGCGCGAGGCGCCCACGCAGTCGGCCGTGAGCTTCGCGGCCGCCGCGTTCAGCGTCTAGAGACGTCGTTTGATAAGAACTGGGGGAAGGGGAAAACCCTTTTTAAGAAAAAAGGGTTTTCCCCTTCCCCCAGACCCCCCATCCTCTTTCCCCAAAACTTTTATGGGGGGGGACAAGCCCCATAAGCCGGAAAACGATTTTTCTGGAGTTGTTTCGTTTCGACCGGGCGCCCCCGTGCGCGGATCAGTCCTCGATCGCCGTGTACCGCCTGATGGCCTCCAGCAAGTCCTCCTTGCGGATCGGCTTGCGCAGGTAGGCGGTGCAGCCGGCGTCCAGGCAGCGCTGCTCGTCCTCGCGCATGGCGTTGGCGGTAAGGGCGATGATCGGCGTGGGCCGCAGTTGATGGTTTCGCTCCCATTCCCGGATGGCGCGGGCGGCGTCGTATCCGTCCATGACCGGCATCTGGATGTCCATGAGCACCAGATCGTACTCGCGGTTGCAAAAGCGCTCCACGGCCTGCTCCCCGTTGGCGGCGAAATCCAGTTGATAGGGCGTCTTCTGAAGATAGAAATCCACCAACACGCGGTTGTTTTCCGAGTCCTCCGCCGCCAGGATGGACAACGGCGCAAGCTCGGGCGAAGGCCTCTTCGAATCCAACGCACTCAAGTCCCCGGAGGTTTCCGATTTGGCTTTGAGAATGGCCTCCTTGAGCTCCGCTTTGTTCAGGGGTTTGACGAACGAGCCGTCCATGCCGAGCCGGAGGGCCAGCTCCGCATCGCCCGGCCGGTGGTTGGCGGTGAGCAGCATGAACGAAGAGGCCACGGAGCCCGGGTTGTTGTACAAATGCTCGGCGATCTTGAAGCCGCCCATGCCCGGCATACGGCAATCCAGAAGCAAGAGGTCGTAGGGATCGCCGGCGTCGCGGGCGGTTTTGATGCGCGACAGCCCTTCGATGGCGTCGCCGGCTTCGTTGACGAGCATCCCCCAGTCCAGCAGAATATCGCGCAGGGCCGACCGTTGGGAGGCGTTGTCGTCCACGACCAGCGCCTTGAGGCCTCGCAACTCCCGGGCGGACTCGGACGAGGACGCGGCTTCCTGAACCCAAAAGCGGGAGGTGAACAAAAACGTGCTGCCCCGCCCCGGCGCGGACTCCAGCCAGATGCGGCCTCCCATCATTTCCACCAAACGTTTGGTGATGGACAGCCCGAGCCCCGTGCCGCCGTACCGCCGGGTGGTGGAGGAGTCCGCCTGGGTGAAGTTTTCGAAAATCTCCTGCTGCTTCTCCGGACGTATGCCGATGCCGGTGTCGCGCATGGAGAACAGCAGCTCGACCCTCCGGCGCCCGGTCTCCGGGGGATCGCCCGGTTCGCCGCTCTTCCTCCCGTCGACCGTCTCCACCGCGAAAACGATCTCCCCCTCGTCCGTAAACTTGACGGCGTTGCCCAGCAGATTGACGAAAACCTGCTGCAGCCGGATGGGATCGCCCACAAGCCGCGGCGGGACGTCGGACGCGACGCGGCACACGATCTCCAGCTTCTTTTCGTGGGCGCGCAAGGCCATGATTTCGATGGTCTTGTCCACCACCTTGGCCAGGTCGAACTCCACGGCCTCCAGGTCCAGCCGGCCGGCCTCCACCTTGGACAAGTCCAGGATGTTGTTGATGAGGGCCAACAACCCTTCGCCCGCGGAACGGAAAATCTGGACGTACTTTTTCTGCTCCAAGTTCAGGCTGGTCTCCCCCAGCAGATCGGCCATGCCGATAATGGCGTTCATGGGCGTGCGGATTTCGTGGCTCATGGACGCCAAGAATTCGCTTTTGGCCCGGTTGGCCACGTCGGCCAGTTCTTTCGCCTCCAGGAGCTGCCGCTCGGCCTTGGTGCGCTCGGTGATGTCCTGCATGGAGACGACCGTCTGCATGGCGCCCGGGATCACGGCGCCGGTGGCGGCCATGTGCAACACCTCGCCGCCTCGGGCCTTGATCCGCAGCTCGCAGTTGCGCGGCGCGGCGTCCGCATCCCGCAGGCCCATGCGGTGAAGTTCGCAGATGCGCTCCGCGTCGTCCTCGTGCACAAAGCTCCAAAAGGACCACTTTAATTCGATGTCCTGCTTGGAGTAGCCGGAAAGGTTGGCGAACTCCGTGTTGGCCAGAGAGATGACCCCATCCTGTTCAAGAATCACGGTGGCCATTCCGGTGGTCTCGAAAATGGTCCGATAACGGTTGACGGACTTCCGCAAGGCGTGCTCGATGTTGACCCGCTCGGTGATGTCCAGCATGGACACCACGCTCTCCGGGCCGCCGCCGATGGAGGCCATGGTCACGGTGACGTAACGGACGTCGCCGTCTTTGGACTCCAGTCTGCAGGCGTAGCTGGACTCGGGGCAGGGGCTCTGGCTGGCCCCGCGCGACGAAACGCGCACCGTCTCCCAATCCTCCGCGGGGATCAAATCCGATATGCGCAAACGGCGTTGCAGTTCCTCCCGGGAAAGACCCGTGAGATGCTCGGCCATGGCGTTGGCCAGCAGAATGCGGGCGGACGGATCCACGATGAACGTGGCCGCTCCTGAATTCTCAAAAATGGCCCGATACCGCTCCTCCAGGGCCAAGCGCCGATTTTCGGACTCGAAACGCTCGGTCACGTCGCGGATGACGGCCACGGCCTCGCCTTTCCGGGACATGAATCTGGCCTCGAACAGGCGCAATGCGCCGCCGCCGTTTTTGCGGACGAACTCCATGCAGACGATTTCGCCTCCATGCATGCATTGCCTGATCGCCCGAATAAAATCCTCGCCAAGCTCCGGGCCCAGCACCTCTTTGACCGAACGCCCGGAGCAAGCCTCCGGAGACAGCGAAAAAAAGCGACCTCCTCTGGCGGCCTTGATTTCTCCATCGGGATCAAGACGGAGAAAGACGTCAGGGGCGATCTGAAAGAACGCCTCCATATCGAAGGACGCCCGGGCCAGTTCCCCGGCGCTCCGTTCTTCGCTCATCTCGAACATGTCCAACAACTCCGTGGCCCGGCGTAGATTGACGTCCACGTCCCGGATGAAATCTTCCCATCCGGCGGGCGCCGATTCAAGGCTTCCAAAATGACGAATCAATAATTTCTTGAGCAGGGTGTGCATCGTTGGCTCCGAAACAGACGCCGCGTGATTTATCTCGTTAGAACACTTCCTGATGCATTTCAAAGACTTTTCTGTCACATTCGCGATATTTGTTCAGGTTTACCTCCAACAAAGAATCTGGAAGAATCGCGCCAAGACAACCATGAAGGATCTCGGCCCATGAAATCTCTGCGTCTTTTTGCATTTCTGCTCTGCTTGATCCTGGCGGGATGCACGGCCGGCGAAGTCTTGCGCTCGGTGCGGGCCGCCGCTTCCGGTGATCCGACCGCTGCAGCCCGTATCGCCGGGGAGCGCGCCGTCCGATACGCCGCCAACCCGAACGCTCTGGTCCGCGACTTGAACCGCCTCAAGCAGACCTTCGAGGACTTCCGGAAGATCGTGGCCGGCTCATGGGGTGAAAAGCGAACCAAGGAGCCTTCGCCCACCGTCTACGTCAAGTACACGCAAAACTATGAAAGCCGCGCCAGCGTCGACTTCGACTCCGGCGTGGTCATGGTGGAGACCCTGGCTGCCCAAAATCCCCTGACCAACCTGAAAAACGCGGTGACCACCACCCTGCTCACCCCGGACGATCCCCGCGCCGTGGACCTGTTCTCGGACCAGGAGGTCAAAATTTCGGGAACGCCGTTTCTGCAGGGCGAAGTGCAGGACCAGCACGGCAGGATGATCAGCACCCCGCAGCAGGCCGAAGCCTTCGCCGACTACCTCGTGAAAAACCGGCTGCAAAGCAAAAGCATCCACACGCCCAAGGGAAGCCGGACTCTCCGCTACGTTCAGTTCAACCTGGTCAAGGACCATCTGCAGGTGCGAGCCCAAAAGTACGCGCCTATCGTCCGCGCGCAGGCCAAAAGGTTCAACGTCAGCGAAAACCTGATCTTCGCGATCATGCAAGTGGAGAGCGACTTCAACCCCTTCGCCGTGAGCAGCGTCGGCGCCATCGGCCTGATGCAGGTGGTTCCAGCGTCGGCCGGAGAAGACGTCTACGCCTACCTGAACGGCAAAAGCGGCAGACCCAACGGCGACGCCCTTCTGGCCCCTCAGACGAACATCCTCTACGGGACCGCGTATCTGCACCTGCTCCAAGCCCGCTACTTGGCGGGCGTGTGCAACCCGACATCCCGCGAATACTGCGTCATAGCCGCCTACAACACCGGCGCCGGCAATACGCTGCGAACATTTTCCAGGAACCGCGACGAGGCGCTCCAACGTGTGAACGGACTCGATCCGCTAAACGTCTACAAAACGCTAAGAAGCAGTCTCCCATATGAGGAAACCCGCCGCTACCTCCTCAAGGTCATGTCGGCTAAAAAGCAGTTCATCAACCTTTAGAACCTCCCGTTTTGCGCCGATGCGGCTTGCTTGACACGCCTGAGCGCATGGATATACAGATATAAGAGATGGCGCCTCCCTTGCGCCCGTTCTCTTCACATGACCTTGCACAAGCAAGACAACACGTATCCGATATGCGCTACGATGAAATCAAAATACCTGTGGATCAGCTGTGCACAGGCCTTTATGTCCGACTGGAGGGAGCCTGGATGTCCCGTTTGTTCGCCAAGCGGGATTTTTTACTCACAAGCCAGCAGGACATCGATAAAATCAAGAAGCAAGGCCGCAAGGACGTGACCATTGTTCTGAGCAAGTGCAAGACGCTGCCCCCCTCCCTGCGCGGTCGAAAAAAGAGCAAGAAAACCGGGAAGGCGTCGGCCGAAGACGCTGCGGAGAAACCGGCGTCCAACCCCCTGGCCGAGGCCATCAAGGAGGTCAAGCAGCGCCAGCGGAAATGGGGCCAGGAACGCAAGCGTCAGTTCCAACACTGCCAAAAAAAATACGAAAAAGCTTACGTCAACGTCGCCACCGTCATGCGGCGGGTGTCGGGCTACTCGGCCGACGCGGCCACGGAGGCTCTGGGTCTGGTGGACGACATGGCCTCCGTCTTTTTGGCTTCTCCGGACGTCGTCATCAACCTCATGAACACCAAATCCGCGGACGACAGCCTCAAACTGCACGGGCTCAACGTGGCGGTCCTCGCCATGCTGTTGGGGCAAAAAATGGGGCTTTCCAAAGAAAACATGTCCGCGCTGGGCATGGGCGCCATGTTCCACGACATCGGCAAGGAGCTGCTGAAAAAAGCGGCCTTGGTCAACGAACAGTCCAAGCACAATATCTACAAGCAGCATCCCTCCATCGGCGAGCACTTGGCCGGGAAACTCCACCGTTTCGCGGACAACGCCCGCGCGGTCATCCTGCAGCACCACGAGCGGGAGGACGGCAAGGGCTTCCCCGGCAAACTGGCCGGCGAAGCGATCAATCCTCTGGCCAAGATCGTGGCCGTGGTGAACGCCTACGACAACCTGTGCAACGCCAAAGCCCCCGACGAGCGGCTGACCCCGCACCAAGCCATGGCCAAAATTTACCAAATGCGCGCGGGATTCGATCCCCGGCTCATCAAACTTTTCATCAAGTTCATGGGCGTCTACCCGCTGGGCAGCCTGGTGCAGCTGTCGAACGACGGCGTCGGCATGGTGGTCGCCGTGGATTCGAGACGGCCCCTTTTGCCGAGCGTGATGCTCTACAGCGACTCCATACCCAAGGACGAAGCGGAGGTCCTGGACCTCGGAGAAGAAGACGGCGACCTCAAAGTGCTGAAAAGCCTCAAGCCCTCCGACCTGCCTCGCCAGATATTCGCCTATTTGAACCCGACGAAAATGCTGGGCTACTCCGCCGAAGCGGCCATCTAAAGCAATATTTGTTTGATGGGAATCGGGGGGAAGGGGAGAACCCTTTTTGGGGAAAAGGGTTCTCCCCTTCCCCCCGGACCCCCTATCCCCTTTCCCAAAAACTTTTTTTAGGGGGGGACGATCCATGGACTGAAAAAACGGACCTCGCAGCTTGGAGATTGCTTCAAAGTTGAATCGTCCTGGTCGCGGCTTGCTGGCGGCGGCGCGGGTTGGTAAAGTCGGTTCGTCCAAGAGCCGCCGCAGTCGAAGGGCTGCGCGCTGAACCGCCCTCGTCGGGAGCCGTCCGTGGACAAAAACGCCGACCGCGGCCAGGAAGCCGCCTACGTCCCCTCCATGAGCTCCTCGGCGGAGCGCCTGATTCTGGAGCTGAAAAACATCCTGGCGACTCCGGAGGGGGCAACCTTGGCCCAGGCGCCCAAGCTCATGGCCCGGGCCGAGGAGAAAATTCGCATCGCCGAACCCGAGGACCGCGAGACCCTGTCCGCAGTCCTGGCCAATCTCATCTACTCCCTGCTGCTGCGCGCCGAAAACGCGTTCTGGCCCGTCTCCCACGTCAAGACGCTGCTGCGTCTGGGAGATCCTGGCCGCAGACTGGTTCTGCGCGGACTAACCGAAGGCGCCGTCCCGCCGGAGACCCTGCATCGCGGGCTCGACCAAACACCCATACCGGACCAGATGCGGCTGCTGAACATGCTGCTGCTCCGCCCGCGGAACATGGACGCCGAAGTCTCGTCCATGGTCTGGGGGCGCCTGAACAGGCTCCTGCGCGCCCACCCGGACGAATGCCTGGGCATGTTGGAGGAGCTGGCTCGCCGGAACCGGCCACTGGCCTATCCGGTGCAAAAGGCGGTCATGGAAAGCGCGCTGTGGGTCTGGATCAAACAATTGCTGCGCACGGAGCTCAACGAAGAGCAACGGGCGTATGCGGCGCGCGCGTTGAGCAGGCTTCAATGCGAACCGGTCGCTTTCGAGCTGGCGCGTCTGGCGGCCGGCGGCGGGGCCGACAGCCTGCCGGAAGTCCTCGGCGCGTTGGAGGCCGTCGGCGCAAAACGGAACTCCAGGCTTCTCGCGGCGGTCCATCAACTGCTGCGCCGCGATAATTACGCCATGCGGCTGCGCGTCCTGGCCGCTCTCATCGAACTGCGCGATCCCGCCGCGCCCAAGATTCTCGCCAGGTTGGCCGCCCACTCCCCGGACGATCCTGAAACGCGGCTCATGGCCTGCCGCTTGGACCTGGCAGGATTCAAAAAGATGCTCGAGGAGCTTCCGGAGCGTTCGCGTCCGGAGTTCGTCGCCGGCATGGTCTCCCTGATCGCCCGGCTCAAACCCAAGGACCTAGCCCGAGCCGCGCAACTCGTCAGCGGCGAAGACGAAAAACAGGCCCGGGAAAAGGTCGTAGGCTTCCTTCTGGCCCACGAGCAGCGAACGCCCCAGAGCGATCCGCTCCGGGACAGCGAGCCGCTTCCGATCTACGCCTCGCCGCCCGAACCCGCCGTTCCCGAGGCCGAGCCTTCCGGCCTCTTCGCCAAGGCCGCCCAGTCGGGCTCGCTGTCCGAGGCCTTGCAATCCGGCGCCAAGGTCCCGGGCGGGCACTATTCGAACCAGACCCTCCGGAGCGAAGCGGTCGCCGGCGCCTCCATCGAAGACGCGGTGCTGTGCAACGTCCACCTTCAGAAGACGCGCTTCGAGGCCTGCTCCTTCTCCTATCTGGACGCCAAGGGAATGCTGCTGGAGGGAGTGAGGCTTCAGGGTTGCGCCTTCAACGGCCTCCGGCTGTGCCTGTCCCGCTGGTCCGCAACCGATGTTCAGGACTGCTCCTTCGTCAACTGCGACTTCACCGCGGCCGTACTCCGGGGCTGCTCCTTCAAAAACTCCTCCTTCACCGGCTGCCTGTTCGACTACGCCGTCCTCGAAGACCTGCTGTTCGACAATTGCAGGTTCACGGCCTGCCTGCTCCAGAAGACACGGTTGGCCGGCGCGGCCGGACGGGAGCTGCTTTTCGACCTGGCCTTCATGCATGGCCTGGAAATCCGGGACATGAACATCCAGGGCGCGGCCTTGACGGACTGTCTGCTCCAGGATTGCCGGCTGTCCAACCTTCGTCTGGAGAATGTCGAGTGCGATGGCGACCAGTTTCAGAACTGCGAACTTCTGGCCTCGGACGTCTTCGAGCCCGACTTCATGGCCATGGAGGAAAGCGCCCTGGAGCGCGCTTTGGACCAGGCGGCCTGGGACTCCAAAGCGCCGCCCGACTCCTGGCGGAAGTGGGACGGCCCCGCCCAGTCTCTGGCCGGCCGTGTGCTGGAGTTCTGGTTCATGTTCCGGGACGCGGCCAGAAACGCGAAGACGGCGCTTACGCACAACAAAAGGCGCTTGCAGTGGGCCATGGCCAAGAGCCCGGCCAACGTCAAATCCTTCATCTCCCTGCTGCCGAGCCTGGCGGCGGCCGACCTGTCGGCCTGCGCCGGAGACGCCGGGAGCGCGGACCTGGCCATCGCCGGAAACGCTCCGGGGTTTGGCCAAAGAGAGGCGCTCGCCCGGTTGATTCCAGGGACCGTTCTTCCCGATCCCGGCCCTTCGGCCCTCCGGGCCGAAGGCCTGTACACCATCGGCAGCACCGGCTCCATCGCCCAAAACGAATCGTCGGACATTGATGCGTGGCTGGTCATGTCCCCGAACCAGGACGAAGAAAAAATGGAGGCCTTGCGGCGGAAGCTTTCATGGATCGAACAATGGGCGGCCCGAGAGTTGAAGCTCGAGGTCCATTTTTTCGTCATGGACCCGGACAAGACAAGAGACAACGACTTCGGGGCCAGCGACGAGGAAAGCGCCGGCTCCACCCAGGCGCTGCTGCTCAAGGAGGAATTCTACCGCACCATGATCCTGCTGGCCGGAAAACTCCCGGTCTGGTGGATCATTCCCGCCGGCGCAGGCGAGGCGAACTACCGGCGCTATGCGGCCGCCGCCGAGTCCGTCGCCGACTTCCTGAAAGGCCGCGTGTTGGACCTGGGGCCCATGGTCGGCGTCCCGCCGGAGGAGTTTTTCGGCGCCTCCCTGTGGCAGATCGCCAAGGCTTTGAAAAATCCTTTCAAATCGGTACTCAAGCTTGGGCTGCTGGAAAAACACCTGGGCCAGAGCGCAAGCGTCGATGTTCTGCTATGCGAGCGGCTCAAGGACAATCTTTTGTCCGGCATGCGGGGATTGTGGGAGATCGATCCCTACGCCCTGCTGTTCAAGGAGGTCAACGACGCCTATCTGGCCGGCGAGCATCACGAAGCGTTGCGTCTGGTGCGCCTGGCGTTTGCGGCCAAGACCGGCGCGGGGTCGGCCCGGCCGGGGTCCGGAACCGGTGTGCGGGGCGCCGGCGCAAGCCTCGCGGAGTTCTTTTTCCCGCCTGTTTCGCTCTCGCTCGGCGAACGGGAAACGGAAACAATGGACCTGCAATCCTTCGAGGCCCGGGAGCGCGCGGCGCGGCAAACCGCCCTGTTCATGGCCAAGGCCTACGACCGGATACGCAAACGCCTCGGCCGGACCAACGCCGTCAACGTCACCGGCCAGGACATGACCAAACTCGGCCGGCGCATTTCCGCCTTTTTCAGCCGGCGGGAGAACAAGATCACCCGCATCCCTTTTCTGAACTCTCCAAAGGACGCCTTCGCCTCGCTGGCGCTCTCCGGAGAGGAGAGCGGCGGCATGGTCCGCGCATGGCTCGTCAAAGGCGCCGCCTCCGCGCCGGAGGGCAAACCCGGCAAATCCGAGTTCTTGCACCGGGACATCGAACCCATGCGCCTGCTCTGCTGGCTCGTGGTCAACGGCGTTTACGATCCCGGGCAATATCTGTCCATCGATCCCGTGCTGGCCCCGGTCTCGTCCACGGACGTAAAAATGCTGCTGGCCGGCCTGTACGAATTTTTTCCCATCAAGAACGCCTTCTCCACGGACCTGGACGAAAGCCTGCAACCCCAGCGCGCCACGGCCGCCTTTCTCGTGGTGAACCTGCTGCGCTCGCGCACCAACGAGAACATCCGGGAGGCGTCCCTGCTCTACTCCACCAACTGGGGGGAATTCTTCTGCCTGCCTCGCGCCGCGTCCCTGGAGAAAATGACGATAGACACCCGCTCCTTCCTGGAGGACAATATTTCCGCGCCCCTTTCTCCCGAAATCAAAGTCGGCGTGTTTACGCCGCCCAAATCCAAATGCCCGAAAATTATCCTCACGCCCATCCGCTCCTGAAGCCGCCCATCATCCAGATGGCCGGGGCCAGGTCGTTGGACGAGGCGCTTCTGGCGGCCAAGGCCGGCGCCACACACCTGGGGCTGCCCCTGCGGCTCGACGTGCACACGCCGGACGTCGACGACCGGACCGCCCGCGACATCGTCGCCGCGCTGCCGGAAACCCTCATGCCGGCGCTCATCACCTATCAACGCCGGCCCGAGGACGTGGTGGAGTTGTGCGCGAAACTCGGCGTGCGCGTGGTCCAGCTGCACGGCGACGTTTCGATCGAGGAACTGGCCGAACTGCGGCGCCTGGCGCCGGAGCTGGCCGTCATCAAGAGCCTCATCGTGGGACAGGCCTCCCAGGATGCGCTGCTGGAGCGGATGCGAGCTTACGCGCCGCTGGTTCACGCCTTCATCACCGACACCTTCGACCCGTCCACCGGCGCGAGCGGCGCCACGGGACGAACGCACGACTGGAGTGTGAGCAGGGCTCTGGCCGCGGCCTCGCCCCGGCCGTTGATCCTGGCCGGCGGGCTCGATCCGGAGAACGTGGGACGGGCCGTAAACGCCGTGCGACCCGCCGGCGTGGACGCGCACACGGGCCTGGAGGACGCAAGCGGCGCCAAGGACTTCGAAAAAATGAAGGCGTTCGCGGCCAGAGCGCTTCAGGCCTGGCGGAAGATGTGAAGAAGCGTCGTCAACCGCCCAGCCGGCCCAAAAGCATGATCCCACCGAAGAAGGCCACGGCCAAAGCGCCAACCAGGGACAACGAACTGTAGACAAAGACGAACAGACGGCCCTCGCCGCCGGACAGGGCCAGCGCCGCCCGCCGCGACATCACGGCGCCCACGGCGAACGCCGACGTGGTGACGCCCATGCCCGCGGCCAGGAACACCATGGCCGCCAGCCCCTGGGCGAGAAGCCCCAGGCTCATGGAAAACACCAGAATGATGGCCGCGCCGGGACACGGTACGGCGCCCGTCGCGAACGCGACGGCCGCCATGCGGCCCTTGTCGGCGGGGCCGTCTTCCCCGGCCGGCGTGGCTCCTTTGAGCATCTCCCTGACGGCGAGCGCCGCCAACGCAACGCCGATGAGCAGCAAAAAGGCGTAGCTGGCGGTCATGAGGTAGTCCTCCGATACGTCCAAAGACTCCATGCCTGCCAGGGACAACACCTTCGTTCCAATGAGCACCGCGACCACGGCCGAAGACACGTGTATGATCGGAATGGCCCAGCCCAAAACCAATCCGGACCAGAAGCCCCCCGGCCGACCGAGCAGATAAGCCACGACCACGCTCTTTCCGTGTCCCGGTCCCAAGGCGTGGGCGGCGCCGTAAAGAAAGCACAATCCGAAAAACGCCAGACAGGCCGAGCCCCACGGTTCACGGCGTATGTCGCGCGCCAGACGGGTCATCCGGACTTTGAGCTGGCGCTGCATCGAAGCGGACCACTCGTAGACCTCGCCCACCAGCGTGCGCACCCCCGGTTCGGTCTGAAGATTTTCGGACGCCGCCGCGGGCTTGTCCTGCTGGGGCTTGCCGGACACAAACGGGTTGGAGGCGAGAGCCGGTCCTGCAGAGACCGCGCACACCGCGAAAATCAACACCGCCAGCAAGAACTTCACGGGGCCTTCCTGAAGGTGCAAATCGCAGCCTCGGGGACGATCTGGCCGCCGTAGTAGGCCCACGCGGGGACCTTCTTCATGTCAAGCTGCACCTCGAAGGGCTCTCCCCCCGTTTGGGCCGGGGTTTTGTCGTCGAGGAGAATGTCCGCATAATAGCCCGAATCCCTCACTGCAACCCGCAGCGTTTTGGCCTTGGCGTCTGCAGCCTCCGGGCAGGGAAGAAAAAACGAATAGACAAGTTTGCCCGCCTGCATCATGGCGGAAAAATTCCGCGCCGTTTTCGGCTTGAAGAATTCGCCGTCAATCTCGACAAGAGTGAAGTAGTCGAAATTTTTCAAATTATCAAACGCGCCGGTCTTGATGGATTGCTCTTCCGAAGGCTGAATGCGGCCGTCGCCGTTGGCGTCGTGCTCGTCCATGATCATTGCTGCGAACATTTCATCCAGCACCCAGCGCTCCTGCAAACCTGCAAATCCGTTTGCGTCAAAGACAAAGACCAGGTTGCAGTCCACAAAAACGTGCGGGTGGGCAAAAGCCGAGACGGGCGAAAGAACGAAAAGGAAGAGGACCAACCCCAAAACCGGAAACAGGTCGCGCAGTCTCACGCAGGCTCCTCCGCCGTCCGAATCGCGTCTTGCGCCGGACCCCACAACCATCGGTCGCCCAATGGTTCGGGCAGCCGACGGCTCACGGCCGCCACAAGGGCCACGCCGACCAGGGCGAAGGCGAGACGGCCCCAGAGAATCCATGACAAATCCGCTCCCGCCATGGCGACCAGCAAGGTGTCCTCCACCAGACTATGGCACAGCCCCATGAGGGACACCGAATAAAACACGTCGCGCCGGCTCACGCCGCCGTTTTTCGCCTCGTGGATAATCAGCCCGCCGCCATAGGCCAAGCCCATGGTCAATCCAATGACCGTGATGGTCGAGGCCTTGGGGCCCACGCCCATGAGCCGCAGCACCGGCCGCAGCAGCCAGTTCATGGCGTCCGTGATCCTGGCGGCTTTCAAAAGGCGCATGAGCGCCACCAGAGCCGTGATGATCACGAAAATCGCGGCCAGGTTGCGCGCTTCGCCCACCCCCCAGGCGATCCATCCCGAATCCGCCGGCTCCCGGCTCACGTCGAGCGGAAAATTCGCAGGCCCCTGGAGCCAGTCAAAGGACTGGAAAATCCTGTAGAGCATCCATCCGAACAGCAGCGCCCCCGCCACCCGCAGCACGCATTGAAAGGCAAAGCGCGGCCCCGCGGCCCGAGCGATGCGAAGCTCTACGGGCAAGCCGTGGGCGACAAGCATCATGGCTCCCAACACGGTCGCCTGGGCCGTGGTGATCGGCGTGTCCTTGGCCAGAGAGAATAGTACGATGAGACCGGAATAGATATTGTTGATCAAGGCCGTGGCCCAGACCAGCCCCAATTCGTCGGGCAATCCCACCAGCCCCATAACCGGCTTGAGCGGCAGGGCCAGATAGCGGATGACATCCAGCTCCTGAAGCAGCTTCACCGCGATCACAATGGGAATCATGACCTTGTAGAGATCCACGGCGGCGCCGACGGCGTCCCGAAAAATTTCGGACATCGCGGACGCCAAGCGCTGGGGCCCCGACCCATTGAAATTCATGTCCATCTCCTTGGAAGCCGGGACAATATGCTTTAACGCCGAAAATGAAAAGCCGGCGGCGAGCAAGCGGCCGAGGAAGAGATGGAAACTCGGTTGCAACATCTGAGAAAAAACATTATTAACCGGGAATAATATTCAGCAATTCATATTCATCCATCAACGCAGCATGTACACGACGCCAGTTTTCACAGCCGCCATCCTGCAGGATATACAGCAGTGGCCTCAACTCGCCTACCAACATCTGGAGCGATGGTTCGCGCTCTATCCCGGATTGGCTTACGCCCTCATCGCCTTCTTTGCTTTGGCGTGCATCCTGGTCCTTGTCCTGCTGTACAAAACGATTCCTGGCGTTCAATACGAAATTCGCCTTTGGCTGCATAAACTTTTCGAAAGCGGACATCGCCAACATGTGCTCCGCGTACTCTGTGAAGAAAAAGTTCCTATAGAGATCATGAACGTAAAAAAAGGCGATACGGACCAACTGGGAGCAGGTCTACTTCAAAGTGTCCGCAGAAACTCAATCCTCATTAAGATTTACACGAACATATCCATCACAAGGGACATTAAAAATAAATTTATTTATTGCTATTACAGGCCGATTTTACATTTCACAATCCGCACCAATAGCTTCAAGACGTACGCCATTTCCTTCGAGCAGGACCGCTACGGCAACGACATCCTCCGCGTCAAAATGCCCGTTAAAATGGAAGTGCAGGAAAGGCGGCGGTATAAACGCAAACGCATTCGCGCGCAGCGCACCATCATGGCCCGAGTCTGGCTGCGCGATCCGGACGCCGGCGCCAATGGGAAATTCCGGTTCTCTCAGCCATCGTTCCAGATCAATGTCGAGAAAGGACTCGGCAACCGCGCGCAGGAACGCTTTTTCGACGTCTCAACCCATGGAATGCGAGTGGGAGTCCACCGCTCCCTCGTCAAGGACGAGCTGCGCCCGGACAGCGGCGTTTGTGTGGAGGTGCGGCCGTTCATCAAAGACGACAAACGATTCGTTTCCTTCTTTTTGGGCGGTAAAATCCGACATCTGCGCCAGGCGAAATCGGGAATGTTCGTCGTGGGCGTTCAATTCAGCTGCATCGCCGTGCGCAACGCCTCGCCCACGGCCCCCATCGAGTGGGCTCCCCTGGACAAACCTTCCAGCACCCGAAGCTTCTTTCACGCTATCGCCCAACTCTAAAGCATATTACGCTTGAAATCCTTGCCGAGCAGTTGAACTTTTTCAAAGTTCAACTGCTCTGACGAGCCGTACGGCGTCGTTGTCGCATCAAGAGGCCCGGAAAAAGCGGACGGACGCCGCGCTATGCGCCCAAAAAATCGAGCGCCAACCCAGTGAAACGATCCGGCTGCTGGCGATGCGGCAAATGGCCGGCGCCCTCCAGGATCTCGATGCGCCCTCCGGGGATGCCCCTGGCCAGAGCCGAACCTTCCTGCAGGGCCACCAGTTGGTCCAGTTCGCCATGCAGCACGAGCGTCGACGCCTGAATTTGGCCCAGCCGCCCTTGAACGTTAAGAGTGCGCAAGGCCTCCACCTGGCCTTGCAGGCCTTCGAAAGGCTGCAGGTGCGGATTCGCCAGGCACTCGCCCACGATGCTGTCCAAGAATTCGATATGGTTAAAGGAGTCCGGCGGATACATCCACAAGAAAATCTCCCTGGTCACCGCCGCCGGATCGCCCCCCTTGGCGAGAAGCTCGACCCATGCGTCGAAAAGCTGCATGTTGCGCCGGGACATGCTCGCAGCAGTGGAGCAGGCGATGAGCCTGCGCACGCGCTCCGGCCGGCTGGCGGCCAGCTCCAGGGCCACGGCCCCGCCCAGGGAATGCCCCAGCACATGGGCCGCATCCAGATGCAGGTGGTCCAGAACGCACACGCAGTCTTCGGCCATCTCGACGACATCGTACGGCGGCGGGGGGCATTCGCTTCGCCCCGACCCCCGGTTGTCCAGGAGCACGACAAAAAACTTCTCCGCCAGCATCTTGTCCACAACCGGCCAGCTGCCGCCGTCGCAGCCTAAACCGGGGACCAAAAGCAACGGCTCTCCCCGGCCCATGGTTTCATAATGCAGCTTCACACCGTGATTGTACGCCTCGGGCATGGCGGCCTCCTGTATTGAAAATCTCGCCTCTCTTTGGGTTGCGAACAAACGTATAATCCCGGGCGTCCTCTGCGACAAGCAGTCTGCAACGCTGTAGGGAGGCCCTGGCGACATCAACGAAGCAGCGCTTTTCGTCCTGTTGCGGACGCCCCGACACGCTCCAGAAAGCGCAAATTCTTTGCAGTAAAATTGCCGTCTCACTCCCTCTTTATTTAACTTTTTCGTCATATTTTCTTGTCATTCCCTTTCCGTCCGTTTACTCTTTTGTTCACTCCAGCCGGCGGGAAGCGCCCCACGCGGCTCATTTTTTTGGCGACTGCGGGCGGTTGCCCGCATAACAGGGCGAAAGACATGGTGAAAAAACAGAAAGGCCAGACTTCGGTCCTGATCTACCCCGACTGGTGCAAGGGATGCGGCATATGCGCCGCCTTCTGCCCGGCCAAGGTCATTGAAATCAAGGACGGCAAAGCCTGCGTGATTCGTGAAAACGAGTGCGTCAATTGCGGGTTTTGCGAGCTGCACTGCCCCGACTTCGCCATCGTGGTGCGGCCCAAAGAGTCGGGCGAGGGGCAAACCTGGGAGCCCGGAGGACCGAGCGCCGCAGCGGTCCGCGACCCTCGCGGCGCAAGGAGCTGAACCATGTCCCGAACCTCCGCCAAGCGCCCCAAGGGCAGAGAGATGTTCGCCCTCGGCAACGAGGCCGTCGCCGAAGGCGCGCTCATCGCAGGATGCACCTTTTACGGCGGCTATCCCATTACCCCGTCCTCGGAAATCATGGAGATCATGGCCCGGGAGCTGCCCCGCAGGGAAAGCGGCGTCTTCCTCCAAATGGAGGACGAGATCGCGAGCCTCGGCGCGGTGATCGGCGCATCCCTGGCCGGGCGCAAGGCCATGACCGCCACGTCCGGGCCGGGTTTTTCCCTCATGCAGGAGCACATCGGCTACGCCTGCATGGCGGAAACCCCGCTGGTGGTGGTCGACGTCATGCGAGGGGGGCCGTCCACCGGCCTGCCCACCTCCCCGGCTCAGGGCGACGTGCAACAAGCCAGATGGGGAACCCACGGAGACCATCCCATCATCGTGCTATCCGCGTCCAACGTGCAGGAATGCCTGGAAATGACGGTCACGTCCTTCAACATGGCCGAAAAATACCGCACCCCCGTCATCCTGCTCCTCGACGAAATCACGGCCCACACCAGAGAAAAAATCTTCGTCCCCGAGCCGGACGAATTCGCCATTTTCAACCGCACCGTGCCGGCCATGCCTCCCGAATGGTACAAGCCCTTCGAGGAGACCGTGCGCGGCGTGCCGCCCATGCCGCCCCTCGGGTCCGGATACCGCTTCCACACCACCGGCCTGACCCACGACGTCAACGGATTCCCCACCCAGCGCCCCGACGAGATCGAAGACCTCATGCTGCGCCTGTTCCGCAAGATCGACCAATTTTATCCGGACATCCAACTGGTGGACGACCACCAGTGCGAAGACGCCGAAATCATCGTCGTGGCCTACGGGTCCGTAGCCCGATCGGCGCGGCTTGGCGTGGACATGGCCCGCGAGTCGGGGGTCAAAGCCGGTTTGGTGAGCTTGCGCACGCTGTTCCCCTTCCCTCGCAATCCGCTGATCCAGCGCCTGGGCGCCGCCCGCGCCGTCATCGTCCCGGAAATGAACATGGGCCAGATATCCCGCGAGGTGAAGCGCGTGGCCTCCAACCGCGTCCAGGTGCGCGCCCTGAACCGCATCGACGGCGACATCATCACCCCCACCCAAATCTACAAAGCCATCAGCCAGGCCTAGCATGTCCCACGTTACCGAGATCATCCATCAGTATTTGCGGCACAACAAAAAGTTCCCCCACGTCTTCTGCCCCGGATGCGGGCACGGCATCGTGCTCGGTTCGCTCATCCGCAGCGTGCATGAGCTGGGCCTGCCCAAGGACGACGTCGCCGTGGTGGCCGGCATCGGCTGCTCCGGCCGTATCGCCGCCTACGTGGACTTCAACACCATCCACTCCACCCACGGACGAGCGCTGACGTTCGCCACCGGCGTCAAAATGAGCAATCCCAAACTCCACGTCATCTGCATCATGGGCGACGGCGACGCCACGGCCATCGGCGGCAACCACCTCATCCACGCAGCCCGCAGGAACGTCTCCATCACCGCGCTGGTGCTCAACAACAACATCTACGGCATGACCGGCGGGCAGTGCTCGCCCACCACGCCGGAAGGCGCCTCCGCCATGACCACCCCCTACGGCCAGTTGGAGAAGGCCTTCGACATGGTGGAGTTGGGCCGGGCGGCCGGCGCCAACTACGTGGCCCGCGGCTCGGTGTTCCAGGCCAACATGCTGGAGCGGTTCATCCGCACGGCCATCGAGCGGCCGGGATTCGGTCTGGTGGAGATTCTGTCGCCCTGCTACACGCAATTCGGACGCAAAAACCACTTCAAGACGCCGGTGGACATGTACCGTTGGCTCAAGGAAAACGCGGTTCCCCGGGAGTCCTGGGAAAAAATGACCGAGGAAAAACGCCGGGGCCGCATCCCCGTCGGAGAGTTCGCGATCAACGACGCGCCGGGGCTGGAGCAGCGCTACGCCGAAATGGCCGCCCGACTCAAGGAGGAGGCCGAGCGATGAAAGCCCATCTCAAGCGGTTCGAAATCCGGTTCTCGGGACTCGGGGGGCAAGGCGTCATCACCCTCGGACGCATCCTTGGCCATGGCCTGGCCCTGGGCTGCGGCTACAACGTCACCCAGACCCAAAGCTACGGCCCCGAGGCCCGCGGCGGCGCCAGCCGCTCCGACCTGGTCATCAGCTCCGACCCCATCAGCTATCCCAAAGCGGAATCCCTCGACCTCTTGGCGGCCCTGTCCCAGGAAGCATGCAATAAATTTTACCGCCACCTCAAGCCGGGAGGGATTTTGCTGATTGAAACGGACATGGTGCGCCAGCCGCCTTCCAACGTTTTCATCGGCCTGCCCTTCACGAAGCTGGCCAAGGAGAAACTCGGGGCGCCCCAGGCCATGAACACCATCGTGCTCGGCGCCATCACGCACATCCTGCCGTTCGCCCAGCCCCGGGCCATGAAAAAGGCCCTGGAGGAGAACCTGCCGCCCAAAATCCAGGCGATGAACCTGAAGGCCTTCAATCTCGGCCAACGCCAGGCGCGCACCCATTTCGGGCCAGCGCCGGAAATCTGGGAGGGCAACGGGATGGACGAAAAAGAGCCGGACCAGCGCGAAGTGCTGTAGCAGCGGAGGAAAGAGAGCAAGAGCGCCAAGCGGTCCGCCAGTAGGGGACGTTGGTCGCGGCGAGTCCCGCGTTCTGTCAAGCGGGCGGCGTCCGCCGTGTCCACGCCGACGCCGAACCGGCAGGCCTTCCCGCAGATGCGACGGGGCGCGGCTCCTCGCCCCTTGCCATCACTGTTCCCGGGGCGTATTATTCAGGCCATAGAAAATCTGCAGCCAAGGACGAACCGATATGTCTAAGCCCAAAGAAGTTATTGCGAATTTTTCCATTTTCCCCCTCAAACCCGCGGGAAGCATGGCGCCCTTTGTAGCCAAAGCCGAAAAGATCATCGAGGACAGCGGCCTCGCCAGCCAGTTGGGCCCCATGGGAACCGACATCGAAGGGACCTGGGACGAGGTCATGCAGGTCATAGACAAGTGCTTCAAGGCTTTGGAGCCCATCGAGGACCGCATCATGGTCAACTTCAAGGCCGACTTCCGCAGAGGGCGCGAAGGCCGGCTGACTTCCAAAGTGGAGTCCGTGCGCAAAGCCATGGAGCAATAGGGCGGCCTTGCATTCAATGCAAGGGTTCTATAGAATTCGTTTATGCGACTACGAAAGTCTCGCAGCTTCGCCTCCGGATTTTTTGCGCTAGCCTGTCTGTTGGGAATGGTCGCGGGCATCTGCGCCTGCTCCCAACTCAACGTCGGGCACCTGGAGCGCGCCCCTTGGGCGATCAACGTCGACCAAGAGCTGTCCATGCAGTTCTGGACGTTCCATTACCGCATCGTTCCCATGCGCGACCAGTTCGGAGTCAAGGGGCAGGCCTCCATCATCAAGGACGCCATTCCCCGCAAGATGGTCTACATCGAAGACATGTGGCTGGCCTGCTACCTCTCGGATGAGGACGGCCGCGTGCTCGCCAAGGATATTCACGTGTTCGCCCCCCGATCCGCCCAGGAGGGCGAACGCCTCTCCTTTGATTTTATCCTGCGGCCCGAGCACATCGAGGCGGGGCCGCTGTTCATCTCTTTCGGCTACCGCATGGTCATGACCTCCGCCCCCGACCCGGAGGAAATGCCCTTCTTCGCCCGAAGGTGCGCTTTCCCACTAGGCAAGGCCGGACGTTTTTCATGCTCAAAAGCGGCTCCGGCTATCTCGTCAAATCATTCCTGAAGCACCACGTTATTTTCACCGAAGGCTCCAAAGGCGAAGAGGCCTACGTTCTGCTCGAAGGCCGCGTCGAAATCTCCGGATCGATCAATGGACGCAAGAAGGTTTTCGCCGTTCTCAAACCGGTTTCCATCTTCGGCGAGATGGCCCTGTTTCTGGGGGACCAGGCCCGTACGGCCACGGCCGTAGCCATGGACGACTGCAAGGTCGTCATCATCAACAGCTACGACCTGGAAAAATACATCGAGCAGTCGCCGCAGATCGTCGCCACCATCCTCAACGTTCTGGTCAGCCGACTCAAAGTCGCCACCAAAAGGGCGCTGCAGGTCCCCAATCTGCACATATCCGTCTGCCGCATTTTCGACTTGTTCGCCAAAACCGGCCAGATGGAAATCCCCTACGACCACGCCGTACGCATCATCTCGGACGTCTTTCTGGTCAACGCCTCGCAGCTACAGGATTTTCTGAAGCAATTGGCCGCGGACGGGCTCATTTCCATCGAAGGCTCCGGAGGCAAACGCTCCATTGTCCTCCTGGAGGAAAATTTCCTGGAGCGCTCTTCGCTCCAGCGGTGAACGGGCAACGGCCATTGGAGATTAAAGCATTTCGCGGCAAACAGTTGCTCGCGGATCCGTGCAGCGCCGCCTCTCCAAAGAAAAACCCCATCGATTCCGCTTACGGATCATTCCCCCAGCTCTTATCCATGCAAAGCGATTTCGGCCAGGGCGTTCACCGCGGCTGCGGCCAGGGGGGAGCCGCCTTTTCGGCCCTGAATGGAGAGGTAGGGCGTATGGTCCTGCGCCAGCAAAAGCTCCTTGGACTCGGCGGCGTTGACGAACCCGACGGGCATGCCCACCACCAGAGCCGGCGCAAGCCGCCCTTCCTCGATGCGCTCCAGAATCCGCATCAGCGCCGTGGGAGCGTTGCCCACCACCATGATTTGAGGATTCAGCTCGCAGGCCAAATCCACCGCCGCGGCCGCCTGGGTGACGCCTTGTTCGGCGGCCAGCGCTTTCGTGGCGGCGTCGCCCATGAAGCAGGCCACCGTGCAGCCCAGCGGCTCCATCCGCCGCAAGGGAATGCCGCATTGGGCCATGCGGGTGTCCGTGACCACCGTGCATCCGGAGCGCAAAGCCTGAACGCCGCGCTCGACCGCCCGGGGATGGAAACGAAACAAATCCAGCAGCTCGAAGTCTGCACTGGCGTGGATCAATCGGCGCAGCACCAGCCATTCCGACCCGTCCACCGGCCTTCGGTCGCCGACTTCGGCCTCGATGATCGCCAAAGAGTTGGTCTCGATTTGATCCGGCGCCACATGTTTGACGGACACTGCCGCTAGCCTCCAAGAATCATGGTCGACCGTGAGGTCCCGATTCGGTTGGCGCCGGCGTTGATCAAAGCCCAGGCCTTCTCCGCGCTGTCGACGCCTCCGCTGGCCTTGACGCCGAAGTCCGGTCCCACCTCGCGGCGCAAGAGCTTTACATCCTCCACCGTCGCCGATCCCGTTCCAAACCCGGTGCAGGTCTTGACGAAGGCGGCCTTGGCCTCCACGGCCAAATGGCAGGCGATGCGCTTTTCATCGTCGGTGAGCAGACCGGTCTCCAAAATGACCTTCACGGGGCACGGAGCGGCGGCCTGGACCACTGCGGCGATGTCTTCGAGCACCGGGCGGGTCTTGCCGGTCTTGAGCTGGCCCACGTTTATGACCATGTCGATCTCGCGGGCGCCCAGGTTCACCGCCTCCCGAGCCTCGAAGGCCTTGACCGAAGTCAGGGTCGCTCCCAGCGGAAAGCCTACGACCGTAATCGGCAAAACGCCCTGTCCGGCCACGAAACCGGCGGCGAGGCCCAAATGAAACGGATTGACGCACACGGCCTTGAAGCCGTGCCGCACCGCCTCCCGGCAGTGGTTGGCGACCTCCATGGGCCGGGCGTCGGGACGCAACAGCGTATGGTCGATGAACTGCGCAAGGCCCGACCGGCGCAACACCCCTTGGGCGAACGGTTTTTTGGACTGCATGACCCGCTCCTTCAGCAATGGGGACCCGGCGCCCCGCATCTTCTGAATTATCGGTCCCGCGCCTGGTAACGGGAGAGGTGTTTTTCCAGCCGCCGGCTGGTGGACGTCAGCACGTAGCAGACAATGAAGTACATCACCGCGATGGTGATGAAAATTTCCGTGGGCGCGTTCAGCGTACGGTTGTTGACCTGCGTGGCGGTCCGGGTGAGTTCGTTCACGCCGATGATGTAGGCAAGCGACGTGTCCTTGGTCAAGCTGACGAATTGGTTGACGAAAGACGGGATCATGTTGCGCAAGGCCTGAGGCAAGATGACGTAGCTCATGGCCTGGACGTGCGACAATCCCTGCCCCCTGGCCGCCTCCATCTGGCCGCGCGGCAAGGCCTGGACGCCGGCGCGGACGATCTCGCCGACGTAGGCGCCGGTGAAAATGATGAAAGCGGTGAGCGCGCTGGTGAACTCCGGCAGGGTCTCATTGAAAAGAATCGGCGCCAGAAAGTAAAACCAGAAAATAAGCATGAGAATCGGAATTCCGCGAATGACCTCGATGTAGACCACGGCCGGGGCCTTGATCCACAGCCGGCGGGACAGCCGCATGAGGCCGGCGGCCAGACCGAGCCAGAAGGCGCCGAAGATGCCCAGCACGGCCAGCAAGATGCTGACGGCCAAGCCTCCGAGCGGACCATCCGGATACGCCCCCCAAAGGAAGTAATCGAGATTCCTCCAAACGACCTCCCAATGCATCCCAATCTCCTAGTAGACGATCTTCCGGAGGAAGTGCTTGTTGTATTGGGTGATGATCAAAGAGACGAGGAGCGAGATGCACAAGTAAATGACCGTCGCCACGGTGAAGGCCTCGAACCCGTGGAAGGTGTAGGACTCTATCTGCCGGGCCATATAGGTCAAATCCGCCACGCCGATGGTCATGACCAGCGACGAATTCTTGATCAGATTGAGGGACTGGGAAATGAGCGGCGGAATGATGATCCGGAAGGCCTGGGGCAGGATGACGTAAACGTAGGCTTGGGTGAAGGAAAGCCCTACGGCGCGGGAAGCCTCAAGCTGCGTTTTGGGAATGGAAAAAATGCCGGAGCGAATTTCCTCCGCAATGAAGGCCGCGGTGTAGACGGTCAAGGCGATGGTTCCGGCCGCGAACTCGAAATCGTGATGCGCGAGCCACTGATTGACGAACTTGGGCAGGATGGTCGAAGACCCGAAATACCAAAAAAAGATTTGAACAAGCAGCGGCGTGTTTCGAAAAAATTCGGTAAAAGCGGCGCTGAACCAAACCAACGGTTTGACTTTGGTCATCCGGAAGACCGCGATGATGGTGCCCAGCAACATGGACAGCACGATCGATATGGCCGAAATCTTCAATGTGACGATCAGGCCGTCGACGATCCACTCAGCGTATTCGCCGTGGAGGACCAAATCCCAGTCGAATTGATAATTCAAGACGCGCTCCAGCCTGGAAAAGGACAAACAGGGCGCGGGTCAGACCCGCGCCCTGCAGTTGGAAGCCTTATTTCGGCCAGATTTCCATCTCCCAGGTCAGGGGGAGATAGTACTTGCTGTCTTTGCCGAACCACTTGTTGTAGATTTTCTGGTATTCTCCGGAGTTCCACATCTCCATCAACGCGGTGTTCACGAAGTCGCGGAAGTCGGAGTCGTTTTCGGGCAGGCCCAGGCCGTAGGGCTCCGCGGAGATGTAGTCGCCCATGATGGCCCAGTTTTCAGGATGGTCGTCGCTGTTCTTCAGCCCGAGCAGGATGGTGGAGTCCGTGGTCACGGCCGCGACCTTGCCCTGCTTCAGAGCGAGGAAGGCCTGCGGATAACCTTCAAAGGAAAGCACGGTGCAGTCGGGTTGGGCCTCCTTGATGTTCTTCTCGGAGGTGGAGCCCTTGGCCGTGCCGACCTTCTTGCCGGCCAGATCGGCCACGGACTTGACGCCCGAGTCCTTGCCCACCAGGATCTTCTGCCCGTCCATGAAATAGGTGATGGAGAAATCGATCACGTCATCGCGGGAAAGCTTGTGGGTCATGGTGGCCGCGGCGATGTCCGTGGAGCCCTGGGCCAACATGGGAATGCGCGTGGCCGAAGTCACGGGTTTCAACTCAAGCTCGACCCCCAGCTTCTTGGCGACGTAGTCGCACATATCCACGTCGAAGCCGACGATCTGGTTGGTGGCCTCGTCCACGTAGCCGAAGGGCACCACGGCGTCCTTGACGCCGCAAACCAGCTTGCCGCGCTGTTTGATCTGGTCGATCTTTCCGAGCGCCTTCTCGGGAGCCGCCGGGGCCTCGGACGTTGCGGCCTCCTTCTTGGCCTCCTGCTGCCCTTGGGAGCTGCAAGCGGCCACGCCCAGCACAAGGCAAAGAGACAAAGCCAATAGTACGCTACGGTGGATGAAGTTCATACTCGCCTCCTCAGTTGCATTATGGTTGAACAGGTCTGACAGCCATTGTCGACAGTTGGACCCTGCGGGTCGCTTTTAAAGAATTTCCTTCAGGAAAAGTTGTGTTCGTTCGCTTTTCGGATTCGAGAAGAATTCGTGGGGAGGAGCTTCTTCGATCTTCTGCCCGCCGTCCATAAAGATCACGCGGTCGGCGACCTCGCGGGCGAACCCCATCTCGTGCGTGACGCACAGCATGGTCATGCCTTCGCGGGCCAAGTCCTTCATGACGTTGAGCACTTCGTTGATCATCTCCGGGTCCAGAGCGCTGGTGGGCTCGTCGAAAAGCATCACCTGCGGTCGCATGGCCAGCGCCCTGGCGATGGCCACCCGCTGTTGCTGGCCGCCGGAAAGCTCTGCGGGATACTTATGGGCCTGATTTTGAATGCCGACGCGCTCCAAAAGCATCAAAGCCAGATCTTCGGCCTCCCCTTTCGGCGTTTTGCGCACCTTGGTGGGCGCCAGAATCACGTTCTTGAGGACTGTGAGGTGCGGATAGAGGTTGAACTGCTGGAACACGATGCCGATTTCGGCGCGCAGGGAGTTAACGTCGACATCGCGGGCGTGAATATCCTTGCCGCAAAAGTGGACGGAGCCCTTCTGGAATTCCTCCAGGCGGTTGATGCAGCGAATGAACGTGGATTTTCCCGAGCCGGAGGGGCCGCAAATGACAAGCACTTCCCCTTTTTCCACCGTCTCGTCGATGTTCTGCAAGACGTGGAAATCCCCGTACCATTTATTGAGATTCCTAACTTCAATAACAGCCATCTACGCTCCTTGGGGAACAGTCGTCGGCCTAGGGCTAGGGACGAAAAATTTGAAAGCGCCTTGCGAGCGCCATCCTCCCTCATTATCCGATTTCTCCAGCATGTCAAGGTTGATACCTGGGCATACCGGCTCCACCCCGCTTGTTTAGCGCAATTTTCGAAATTTTATTCCAGCACAAACTTCATCCGATCCGACCATTTGACGAAAAAAGCAATCGACCCTAGCCGTGCAGCCGGCTCCGTTTCCAACGGGCTACTTTTTTTTGCCTGAAGATGGTTGTTCTTTCCTTCGCCCTCGGCTACCAAGAATGATCTTATCCAAACCGGACGCTCTGCAGTGCATCTCTTGGCCCTATTCGGAGGACATCGCATGTACCCCATCACGACTTCCATATTCGAATTGTTGAAAATCGGCCCCGGTCCTTCGAGTTCCCACACCATAGGGCCGATGAGGGCCGGCCGCAACTTTTATGAACTGGTTTGCTCCCAGTCTCCGGAGATGCTGGACAAGGCGGAGAAAATCGAGGTGCACCTCTACGGGTCCCTCTCAGCCACGGGCAGAGGCCATGGCACGCACAAGGCCGCTCTGGCCGGCCTGCTGGGCCAAAACCCCGCAACATGCCCCTGTGCGTTCCTGGACGACTTGTTCAAAACGCCCGGTGCGGCCTACCAAATCAATCTCCCCGGCAAGTGCATCGCCATCACGGAAAAAGACATCGTCTTCGACGACATTCTGGCCCAGTTTCCCTTTACCAATACGATGGTGATCCAACTGTTGGACGCAGGAGGGACCGTACTCCTCGAGCGCGAGTACTACTCCCCGGGCGGGGGGTTCATCCAATGGAAGGGTTGGCGGCCTCCCAAGCGCGGCAAGCCCGCGCACCCGTACGAGACCATGGACGATTTCCAACAAATCATCCGCGGCAAGGGCCTCACGCTGGAGCAGGTCATGCTGGACAACGAGCAGGCCGTCACCGGCGCGACCCGCCAGGAAATCAACACGGGCCTGGACCACATTCTGGCCGCCATGGAGGCGGCGGTGGACCACGGCCTGAACACCGAAGGCGTCCTGCCCGGCCCCTTGGGGCTACGCAGGAAGGCGTCAAGCCTCTTCGAGCGCCTGCGCCACCGAGAATCCGGCATGGGCCGCCTCATGCTGGCCCTGGACGCCTACGCCTTCGCGGCGGCGGAGGAGAACGCCGCCGGCCACATCCTGGTCACGGCTCCGACTTTGGGGGCGGCCGGCGTGCTCCCGTCCGTCGTCACCGTTCTGAAGCGGCACATGCACATCGTCAAGGAAAAATTGCGGCGGGGCATGCTCGCCGCAGCCCTGGTGGGCTTCCTCTGCAAGCACAATGCGTCCATCGCGGGCGCCGAAGTCGGTTGCCAGGGAGAAATCGGCGTGGCCACGGCCATGGCCGCCGCTTTCATCACCGAGGCCAACGGCTTCCCCCCGGATGTGGTTGAAAATGCGGCGGAGACCGCCTTGGAGCACCAGCTTGGCCTGACCTGCGATCCCATCAACGGCCAGGTCCAGGTGCCATGCATCGAGCGCAATGCGGTAGGCGCAGTCAAAGCCTACAACGCCTGCCTGATCGCCACCATGGAGTCGCCGGGCGCCCACATCATGAGCCTGGACCAGGTGATCTGGGCCATGGCCGAAACAGGCAAAGACATGTCCCGGAAATACAAGGAGACCTCTGAAGGCGGACTCGCCCTGACGCTGGCCAAACCCAGCTGCTAGCCAACGACACCCTACTTACGCTACAGGCAGGAGACAATGAGCGATACACACAAGGCCTCCGTCATCACCATGTCCTTCGTCATCACCGGCAACCTTATCGGAGCCGGAATCCTCGCCTTACCCGTCCAGACCGGACTGGCCGGTTTCTGGCCCTCCGTTTTGGGCTCCGTGGTCATGTGGGCCATGATGCTGACCACGGCCATGATCCTGGCGGCGCAGCCGGCCCTCACCGAAAGCGAAACCGCCGACCTGCCAAGCTTTTTCCAACAGGAGTTGGGAATGGTCGGCAAATGGATCACCATCGTCGCCAACCTCATCATCCTTTACGGCCTTCTGACAGCCTACCTGGCCGCGTCGGGATCCATCATCGGGAGCCTGTCCACAAATTTCAGCCCGGGTTTGGCGTCCGTCATTTTCTTCATAACGGCCACCCTGCTCACCGTTTTCGGCATGAAGGTCATGAGCCGGGGCAACACCGTGCTGATGATCGGCATGTGGGCCGCCTTCCTGATTCTGGTGCTCAAATGCGGCGCCAACATGGACTTCGGCCGCCTGGACTACAAGGACTGGGGCTTCTTGCCGGCCACTCTTCCCGTCATGGTCACCGCGTTCCACTTCCACAACATCATCCCGACCATCTGCCGCAGCCTGGGCAACGACCAGTGGGCCGTGCGAAAAGCCATGATCATCGGCACGCTCATCGGACTGACCATGAACCTGCTGTGGATATTCGTGGTCGCCGGCGCCCTGCCTCTGGTCAGCACCGACGGCAACAACGTTCTGGGCGCATTCATCAAGAATCTGCCGGCCACCGTCCCGCTCGCCAAGCATCTGCACTCCCCGCTCTTCACCGTGATGGCCGCCCTGTTCGCCCTTTTGGCCACCACCACCTCGTACATGGCCAACGGCATGGCGCTGATGAGCTTCATGCGGGATTTGTGCGCCACGACGTTTAACACCTCCAACAGGGTGCTGGCCGCTGCTCTGGCCTTCCTGCCGCCGTTGTGCGTCGCCTTTATCGAACCAGCCATCTTTCTCAAGGCCGTCAACGTGGTGGGCGGCGTCGGGATCGACGTCATTTTCGGCGTTCTCCCGGCCGTGCTGGTGCTGAAATACGCTCCTCGCAGATGGAAATGGACGGGCATCGTGCTCGGCGCGCTCTTCCTCGTCGTTCTGTTCGTGGAATTGGGCCAGGAACTCGGTTTCCTCCAGCTGAAGCCGGATGTCGAGTACTGGACGTCGCAACTTAAGCGCTAAGGCGCATTTCGCGCCGCCAGCGCCATGGGATCGCCGTTTTGAAGCGGGTCTCATGGCGCTGGCGGCGGACGCGATTCCGAAAGCGCGGGAGCTTCGCTCAGCGCGCACGACAGGCGCTATAAAATAAATTGGCCGAATGGCGTGGGAACGCCAGCCTCGGGAAAGGTTGCCGTCAGGTCTTCTCGCCGGCGAGAATCAGGCCGCCGCCCTGCCCCAAAGCCTCGAACAGAGCCATATCCGCGGCGCGCACGATGGAGGACCTTTGCAAACCCGGCGTAGGCTGGGCCACGGCCGCTCCCAAGGCCGGAGCAAGTCCGTAACGGTTGAGTTCCTCCACCGCGGACACTTTGGCCAGCGCCTGCTCCGCGACGACCGATACGCCTTCGGCGCCGGTTTCAGCCAGAATCATCCCCAGGCGGGCCTCGCCCACTCGGGCCAGAACGTCGCCGTGGCGCTTGAGGCAGCGGGAGCAGGCTTCGGCCGCAAGGCGAAGAATATCATCGCCGAACTCCGGGTCGTCTTCGCAGCATTGGCTCCAGCCGACGAACTCCAGCAAGATCACCCCCAAGCTGCGCTTCTCGCGCGCGGCGCGACCCCATTCCCGGCGTAAACATTCTTCAAAGGCCCGGCGATTCAACGCATTGGTCGCGTAGTCGAAGCAATTGGCCTCCTGGATTTGCTCCAAACGCAGCAAGAGCTCCTGCTCCCGCTGCATTCTCTGGTCGCGCTCGCTTTTGAGGCGCAAGGCCGCCTGCACCCGGGTCTGAAGCTCCACCCGGCTCACGGGCCGGGCGATATAATCCACGGCTCCGGCCTCGAAAGCCCTCTGCAGGGTTTCCTCCTCGTCCCGAGCCGAGACCATGATCACTGGAATGGACCGCAACCGCTGGTCGAGGTTCATGGCCCACACCCCCTCCACGCCGTCCATCTCGGGCATGACCACGTCCATGAGGACCAAGTCCGGCAGTTCCCCGGAATTTCTGGAGGCCAGACGCTCCAGCATCCGCAGGGCGTCCACGGCGGAAGACGCGACGCTCATCTTGTAATTGCCCGACGACAGAAGCATGGCCTTGATCATGGACAGGGACGCCTGGGAGTCGTCCACCAGCAACAACTTAGCAGGGCCGCGCAGACTCTGGCGAATTTCATTGATCTTTGCAAACAACCCCGGCGCGGAGATCGGCTTGAGCAGATAGTCCGTTACGCCGGCCCGGATGGCGTCCAGCACATACGACTTGTCCGCCTCCTGCGTCACCATGAGAAAGGGTGTTTCGCCAAACAAAGGGTGGGCGCGCACCTGCTCCAGAAGCTCCTGCCCATCCATGTTCGGCATGCTGCGATCGGCGATGATGATGTCCACGGGGCGGCGCTCCAAAATCTCCAAGGCCTCGGCGCCGTTCGAAGCCTCCAAAACGTGTTGCACGCCGTAGCGGGAGAGCATCGAGGCGATAATGCGCCGCACGGAGGAAGCGTCGTCGGCGACGAGCACGCGCATGTCCTCCAAGGACGGCGTCGGAGCGTTCGCCCCTCCGGCTTTGCTCATGCCTCCTCCCAAACGGTTTCCCCAAGGCGCTCCAAGGCTTGGCGCAACTGTTGCGCCTCGGACTCCAGAGCCGCCATCAACGGCGCGATCCGTTGCCTGTCCCCGTTTTTGGCCGCCTGATCCAGCTCCCGAGCCGCCTGCTCCAGGCGATAGGCCCCTATGGCCGCCGCCGTTCCCTTGAGGGTATGAGCCTGGATGCGTAGATTCGACGAATCCCGACCGTTTTGAGACGCCTGCCGCAACAGCCTGAGCCGTTCACCCAACTCCTGCAGCGACACGTCCATAATGGTCCGGAACATGGCCGGGTCCACGCCCTGGACCCGGCGAGCCGCCTCCATGTCAAGGACGGCGAGGCCGTTGCCCGTCTCCGCGGAAGCTTCGCCGGAGGCGACGCCGGAAGGCCCGGATTTTTCGAACAAGCCGGTCAGGACCGAGGACAAAAGACGAAAATTCACCGGCTTGGTGATGCAGGCCTGAACTCCGGCCTCTTCGGCCTGCTCCCGGACCTCGGCCATCGCGTGCGCCGTGAGCGCAACAATGGGCGCGTCGACGTTCTCCAGCCCCGCCTCCCCGGCCCGGATGGCCCGCGTGGCGGTCAGGCCGTCCATCTCCGGCATCTCCAAGTCCATAAGAACGACGTCGAAGCGACGCCGCCTCAAAAGGTCCAACGCCTCCACTCCATTGGAGGCGGCCTCCACGCGATGGCCCATGTGGGCGAGCTGCAGGCTTGCGACCTTGACGTTGGCCGGATTGTCCTCGACCAGCAGCACGTCCAGGGGGGGAGCGCCGTCTTCATCCTTCGCCGGCGCAGGCTCCACATTCTCCGGAGACCCCAGCCCGAAATCTACGGTGAAGAAAAACTCGCTGCCTTGCCCCTCCAGGCTCTTGACCTCCAGGCGGCCGCCCATAAGCTCCACCAACTGCTTGGCGATGGCCAAACCGAGGCCCGTTCCGCCAAAGCGCCGCGACATGGAGCCATCCGCCTGCCGAAAACTTTCGAAAATGTTTTCGACCTGGTCCACGGGAATGCCGATGCCGGAATCGCGCACGCCGAACCACAGCTTCACCCCGTCGTTTCCGGAAACGCCGGCGCTCCGAACGGACACATCCACCCGCCCCTTGTCGGTGAACTTCACGGCGTTGGCCGCCAGGTTGATGAGCACCTGAGCCAGCCGGGCTGGATCGCCCGTGAGGACACAAGGGACGTCCTCGGCTCGCTCGACGCTCAAATGCAATTTTTTCTCTTTGGCCGGTCCTTCGGTAATGTGCAGCACCTTGTTCAGCACATGGTCCAGGTCGAAGTCCAAACGCTCCAGCTCCAACCGCCGGGCTTCAATCTTGGAGAAGTCCAGGATGTCGTTGATGACGGACAACAGGTGGTCCACGGCGTCGTCAATCGTCTGCAGGCAATCCTTCTGGACGTTATTCAGGGGCGTGCCGAGCAAAAGGTCGCTCATGCCGGAGATGGCGTTGAGCGGCGTGCGTATCTCATGGCTCATGGAGGCCAGGAAACGACTCTTGGCCCGGTTGGCTTCATCCGCGGCCTCCTTGGCGGTTCGCAGCTCCTCCTCGGTTCGCATCTGTTCGGTGACGTCCACGGTGTACACGTGCACGCGGCTCAAGTCCTTGATCCGAGCCGGCGAAACCACCAAGGCGAGGTCCACCTGGATGAGCCCGCCCCGGAACGTGCGATTGACCTGCTGATGGCGGTAGAAGTCCTTTCCTTCGGCCAGGGCGGCCAGCTCCATGGCGGCCTGAGCGAGGCCGTCATCCGGCACGATGAACGTCAAATCCATCGTCCCAAGTTGTTCTCCATCCCCCACCTCGTACAGCAAGGCGGCGGAGCGATTACCCTCCAGAATCCTGATGCGGCGTTGGCATTCCCGCACCTCCTCGGGATGCTGGAGAAAATATTCCTGAAAATCCTCCACGCCCCCGGCGCGAAGCTCGTCGAAAAACAACTTCGCCTGCGACCAATCCTCGGCCCACAACGGTATGGGAGAATCCTCGAACAAGCTGCGATACCGGGTTTCGGACTCCCGCAGCGCCTCTTCGACGCGCATCCGTTCCCGAATGACCCGGCGCAGCCGAAAGTTCCTCAGCAGCACCAGCAAAATCAGGCCCCCGGCCAGGGCCGCGCCCCGCCAAACCCAGACCAACGAACGCTGAAACTCCAGTGCGTCCTCAAAAGGAAAAACGATCCACTTGTCGTAGATGGCGCGGCGCATGGGGGGGGTCACCGAGCCGAGAATCTTGTCCAGGATGGAGACCAGCTCCGGGTTTTCGTTGTTGACGCCCCAACACATGTTCTCGACGATGGAGCCGACCTGGGCGGAGACGCTCAACCCGCTGATGGCGTATTTTCTGATGGTGTAGCTGACCATGGCCAGGTTGCCCACGAACGCGCTGGCGTCGCCTTCCGACACGGCGAGGAGCGCTTCCCGCGGCGTATCGAACAGCTTCAGCTCGATCTGGGGATGCTTGGCCTGCAAGCTTTCCACCGGGTAGGAGCTGCGGATGGACGCAACCTTTTCTCCATACAAATCCTCCAACTGGGAGATGAAGAGGTTGTCCTCCTGGACCACGATGACCGAGGGAAAGGCCAGATACGGCCGAGAAAAAAGCATCCGCTTTTTTCGCTCCGGGGTGGGGACCAGAGTGGCAATGGCCTCAATCTCCCCCTGCTCAAGCAGGTTCAGCCGCTCGGTGAGGCTGCCGGCGGTGACCAGCTTCAGTTTCAGTCCGGTGCGCTCGGCCAGCAGCCGGACGTAGTCCGAGACGACGCCCCGATACTCCCCATTCGAACTGATCGACTCATAGGGCTCGTAGCTCCGGTCCACCCCGATGCGGATGGTAGGATGGGCTTTCAGCCAGGCCTTTTCCGAATCGGTGAAATTCAGGGAGCCGGATCCGTACACAGGAGTGTCGGCGACAGCCCAGACCAAGGGCGCCGTCGTAAAAACCATCAGCCATGCGGCAAGCAGAAGGAGCGGAAAAACAAAAATCCCGGGCTGAACGAAGTGCGATTTTCGCTGCATGGGCGCCGCCGATACATCTAACGTACGGTATTCATCTACCTAGAACATTTACGCCTGACCTGCTTGTGTTACAAGCAGGTCGCTGCAAAAATTTGCTCGCAAATTCCTGCAGCGTGGTTTAACTTTGAAAAGCTAACCCGCCCTCGCCGAAAAATAAAACATCGGAAAGCGCCGAGCCCGCAGCGGCCTCAAAAAAGGCCGGCTCGGCCGGCTATTCCATTGGCCGCAATCCCGTCAATTCAACGGGCCGAACTTCTCGGCATACTTTTCAAGGCGCCTGATGAGATCGACGTTCTCTTCATTCATGCGGCGCAGGCGCTCGGCCAGGTCTTCCGACAGGGAGCGAAAGATCACCGCATGAAAAAAAATCCGATCCTCCTGGTCCAGACGATCGAGATTCGAAGAGTCCAAGGCCAGGCACATGGCCTTTCTCCTGGCCCGGACCGTGGCGCTGCGAGGCGAGCCGTCAATGACGCCCATCTCGCCGAATACATCCCCGAAGCGCCGCAGCGCGCCAAGCTCCACGCCGTCCTTCTCGACCACGATCTCTCCGGAGATCAATATATACATCCAATGGTCCTTGGCGCCCTGGACAATAATATCCTCGCCGGAATCATACTGCCGAATCTTGCACAGGCCGATAATGCGTTGGATGCGGGTCGCCTCGACCCCCTTGAAGATCGGCAGTTCAAGGAACTTGGCGACGACGGAATCTTTGGCCGCCAGGTACGAAGATTCGATCATGGATTCTCCAGGGACCTATTTGGATTGGGGCCGCCCCAACAACTCCAGTACGGCGCGTTTCACGCCGGCCTTGTCGATCCCGACACGGGCGCGCAATTCGCCCTGGGCGCCATGCTCCACGAACTCGTCCTTGATTCCCAGCCGATGGACCTTCCGGCCGTCGAGCATCCCTTCGTCGGACAAGAACTCCACCACGGCCGAGCCGAAACCTCCGGGCAGGCACCCCTCCTCCACCGTCAGCACGAAGCGGTGGCGGGACACCAAGTCCAGAATATCCTGCTTGGGCAGTGGCTTGACGAACCGGGTGTTCAGCACGGCTGCGGACACGCCTTCAGTCTCCAACTCCTCGGCGCCCTCCAAGGCGGGATACACGCGGCTGCCCAAAGCGAGAATGCAAACGTCCGACCCATCGCGAAGCAGTTCGGCCTTGCCGAGCTCGATCGGCTCCGCATCGTAATCGACCTCCGCCCCAACGCCCACCCCGCGGGGGTAGCGGACAGCCGCCGGACCTTCGTGCTCAAAGGCGGTGCGCATCATCCGAACCAGTTCGGCTTCGTCCTTGGGGGCCATGAGCGCCATGTGGGGAATATGCCGCAAAAACGCCAGGTCGAAGACGCCGTGGTGCGTAGCGCCGTCTTCGCCCACCAACCCGCCGCGGTCCAGGAAGAACTTGACGTTCAAATTCTGCAGGCAGACGTCGTGCACAACCTGATCGTAGGAGCGCTGCAAAAACGTTGAATAGATAGCAACCGCAGGCTTGAAGCCCTGGCTGGCCACCCCGGCGGCGAAGGTCACGGCGTGCTGCTCGCAGATGCCCACGTCCACGAAACGCTCGGGATACGTCTCCCGGAAACAGTCCGTGCCCGTGCCCTCCGGCATGGCCGCGGTGATGGCGACGATGGATTTGTCCTTTTGCGCGAACCGGCATAGCGCCTCCCCGAAGACCTCGGTGTAGGACGGCAGATTGCGATCCTTGATCTTCTGGGCGCGGCCGGTCTCCGGGATGAAGGAGCCAACCCCGTGAAAATAGGTCGGATTGGTCTCGGCCGGTTCGTACCCCTTGCCCTTTTTGGTCAGCACGTGGACGAGCACCGGCGTGTCCAGCTGCTTGACCTGTTCGAAGACGTCGGTGAGATCTTCCAGATTGTGGCCGTCGATGGGTCCCAAATAGGTAAACCGGAAGGCCTCGAACAGCATGCCCGGCGTAAAGAAACTTTTGAAGCTCTCCTCGCTGCGCCTTGCGTAGCGAGCCAGGTCCCCGCCGATAAGCGGTATCTGCTTGAGCAGCGACTCGGTTTCCTTTTTGAAGCGGGTCAGAGACGGATTGGACAGCTTGCGGGAAAGAAAGCTCGAAAGCGCGCCCACGTTCTTGGAGATGGACATCTCGTTGTCGTTGAGCACCACCACCATCTTGCGGCCCATGCCTCCCGCCTGGTTGAGGCCCTCGTAGGCCTGCCCCGCGGTCATGGAGCCGTCCCCGATGACGGCCACCACGTTGTTGTCTCCTCCGGCCAAATCCCTGGCCACGGCCATGCCCAGTGCGGCGGAGATGGAAGTGGAGGAGTGCCCCACACCAAAATGGTCGTAACTGCTCTCCGAACGGCGCGGAAAACCGCTCACGCCGTCGAATTTGCGCAACGTATGAAACCGCTCCCTCCGACCGGTGAGGATTTTGTAAGAGTAGGCCTGGTGCCCGACGTCCCATACGATGCGATCATGTGCGGGGTCGAAGCAGTGCAGAAGAGCCAACGTCAGCTCGACGGTTCCCAGGTTGGGGGCCAAATGCCCGCCGTTCTTCGAGACCGTCTCGATGATCCGGCAGCGCAGCTCCCCGGCCAATTGCGTCATTTCCTCCAAGGAAAACCTGGAGACGTCGTAAGGATTGCAAATCTTATCGAGCAGTTCACCGTCAATGTGCGAGAACTGACTTTTTTCCTTGTCGCTCATCTTATTGTCCCAGTGGAGACGGACTGGCGCCTGCCCGTCTATCAGTTGATCCGGTGGACGATATAGTCCGCCAGTTTTTTCAGGAATTCCGCCTGCGGGCCATTATAACACTCCAGGCAGTGCCGCGCCTCCGCAGCGTACTCTTCGGCCAGGCGTTTGCTCTCGTCCAGGCCGACGAGGCTCGGATAGGTGGACTTGCCCATTTCCTCGTCGCTGCCCACGGGCTTGCCGAGTTCCGCCTCGTCGCCGATCACGTCCAGGATGTCGTCCACGATCTGGAACGCCACGCCGACGGACCGACCGTAATGCTCGGCCCGGGACACGTCCTCCTCCGAGGCGCCGGCCAGGATGGCGCCCGCGGTGCAGGCCCCCTTGATGAGCGCTCCGGTTTTCATGGAGTGCATCCGCCGCAACTCCTCCAGGCTCGCTCCGCCTTTGCCGGTGTAGAGCATGTCCAGCATCTGGCCGCCGACCATCCCCGAGCCGCCGGCGGCTTCGGCCGCGCAGGCGGCCGCCTTGAGAACCCGCTCGGCGGGCAAGGGTGAAGAAAACATGAGGGTAAAGGCTTCCGTGAGCAGGCCGTCCCCGGCCAAAATGGCCGTGGCCTCGTCAAAGGCCTTGTGGTTGGACGGACGCCCCCGCCGCAGGTCGTCGTCGTCCATGGCCGGCAGATCGTCATGGATCAGCGAATAGGTATGGATGCACTCCAGGCCGGCCGCGAAGGGCGTGGCCAGCTCCGCCTGCAGGCCGAACAGTTCCGCCCAGTTCAACAAGAGAACAGGACGCAGCCGTTTGCCTCCGGCCAGCAAGCTGTACTCCATGGACTCCAAAAGCCGCCCAGGTATATTGCGGCCGCGCAGACATTGCTCAAGATAGGCGTGAACGGCCTGGGCCCTTACTACAACCTCTTCCTTGATGGTCATTTCGATTGTTCCTTATTGTCAACGGAGGGTTCAGCCCCGGGGAGATCGTCCTCCACCATGCGCACCTCGCGCCGGGCGGCCTCCAACTCCTCGAGGCATGACTTGACCAGCGCCGAGCCTTCCCGGTACAGCGCGACGCCTTCCTCCAGCGTCGCGTCGTCCGTTTCCAGACGCTGTACGATGTCGGCCAGCCGAGCCAAACGCTCTTCGAAACTTTTGTCCCCGTGATCCATGCTCAGTTCCTTAGCAGATCATCCGTGGTTTTCTCCAGTAGCGGCGCCGGGTCCGCCAGCCCGCCGGGGACGTACACGCTCAAGTGCAGATGCGGCCCCGTGACCCGGCCGGTCGCCCCGACTTTCCCGATCACTTCCCCGCGTTTCACCTGATCGCCCTTTTTCACGAGAATCTTGCTCAAATGAAAATACAACGTGAACACGCCTTGGCCGTGGTCCACGTAGATGCTGCCGCCCGCGAAATAGTGATGTCCCACCAGCACGACTTCTCCATCGGCCGCGGCGTGGACATCCGTCCCCTCGGGCGCCGCCAAGTCCAGACCCCGATGGCGGTTGCGAGGTTCTCCGTTGAACACCCGCTGCACACCATAGACGCTGGACACCCTTCCGTCCACCGGTTGGAACAGTGGAGCCGACCAACGCCTTTGGGGCGTGTAAATGGACAAGGCTTCCCCTATTTCCTGGCTTTCCCGGCGGATGCGCTCCAATTCCTCCGAAGGAGGAGTGACCATGCGAGGGTCCACGGAAAGGCTTTGCACCGGACTTTTCCGCGCCCGTATCTCCATCTTGCGGCGAAACGTGCGGGGTTGCCGGTTCACGTCCGCCTTGACGACCAAATCATAGGTCCCCGGTTTGACCGTCTTGACGTCCGAACCGAGCAAGGCCAAGGCGACGTCGTAGTCGTTCCATTGGCTCACCGACAGGTCGATATCCCGCCCCAACCACAGCACATGAACCCGTTCAAGGGGCCAGGACGACGTCAACCGCACCATGAAAGGCTCCCCGGCGATCGCCTGGGAGGGGCACGCCAACCGGATGGTCCCGGCGCCCCTGGCGACAACGGCCTTGGCGGCCCGGGAAGACGCAGGCGCCGCCAACAGCAGGCAGGCGAGCACGGCCGCTGCAACCAGCCGCGCGCTCCAACGCACATTCACTTTTAGTCCGCCTCCTCGCGCACCTGCTCGGCCCGGGCGAGAATTTCGCCCCTCGCCGGCCGGATGCGCAGCAACTCGCCGGGAGCGACGTCCCGCGCCTCGCGCAGGTAGCCCTCCCGGCCCTCCACCTCCACCAGGCAGAAGCCCTTGCGCAGAGGTCGTTCGGGATCAAAGCCGTCCAACGTCCGAGCCAGGCCGGCCAACCGTTCGGCGCGGCGATCCAGCGCCACGCCCTTCGCCCGGTCCAGACGATGCGACAAGACATCCAGCCTTCTCGCAAGAAAATCGATCCGCCGCAGGCCGTAGGCCTGGGACAACCGCGCTCCAAGAGCGGCCGACGCCTCGCCTCTGGTGCGCAAAAATCGCTCCCAGGAGGCGTCGAGCCTGCGGCCCAGGCCGGAGAAATCCGACGCCAGCCGGGACAGGCGGGCGCCAGGCGACAGCCATCGCAAACCGCGGCGCAGATGCTCCACCCGCCCGCTGCGGGACTCCAGCAGGTTGAGGTACGCCCTGCGCAAATCCATCTCCCGGCCGTCCACGTCCTGGCGCAGCTTGGTTTGGTCCTCCCAAATGATCTGCGCGGCGTGGGTCGGCGTGGCCGCGCGCTGATCCGCGGCAAGGTCGGCCAGGCTCGTGTCGATTTCGTGGCCCACGCCCGAAACCACCGGGACCGGGCAGTTCGCCACGGCCCGAGCGACCTCCTCGGTATTGAAGGCGCCGAGGTCCTCGGCGGAGCCGCCGCCGCGAATCAACGCCGCGACCTCGGCCCAACCGTCGTTTCCGACGCGCGCAAGCGCCCTGGAGATGGCCCCCGGCGCCGATTTCCCCTGAACCACGGCCGGGTAAATCCGGACTTCGCCCCCGAGGCCGCGGCGCTCCCCGACCCTCAGGAAGTCCTGAATCGCGGCCCCGGCCGGCGCCGTGACCACGGCCACCCGGCGGGGATTGGACGGCAAAACCATCTTGCGGTCTTCGGAAAACAGACCCTCCGCCGCGAGCTTGCGCTTGAGCGCTTCGAAAGCCAGATGCGCGCCGCCCACGCCCTCGGGCTCGACCACTTCGGCGACCAATTGATAGACGCCGCGAGGTTCGTAAACGTTGATCCGTCCGCCAGCCAACACGTCGAGCCCTTCTTCGAGCTGCGGCGCGCCGCCCGGCTCCACCTCGCCGGTGGCCGGGTTGACCCTCTCGCCGTCTTTTTCGAGCGGCTGGCTGCTCTTGAACCAGACCACGGGCAAAGAAGCCTTCTCATCCACCAGACTGAAATAAATATGGCCCGACGACGGCTTGGACAGATTGGCGATCTGTCCCCGGACCCACACAAAGGGGAAGCCGGCCTCCAGGACCTCTTTGACTGCGCGAGTGAGCTGCGCAACGGTGAGAATGTGGGACATGACGCTCGCAGGGCTTAATATCCGGCGGAGGGGCCTCGGCAACAATTTTTGATGAAATTATTTACACAGTCAGTCGACCGGAATCAAGGCCCCGCCGACTCCTAGGCGCGGCGGCCTCCCCGCCGAGCCTGGCCAGAACGCGATCCACCAGCAACGCCAGCCCTTCCTTGCCGGCCGCCGAAATCGGTAAGGCGTAGGGGTAGGCGTTACGCATCCGGGAGCGGCCCTCGTCGTCCAGCCGGTCCCACTTGTTCAAGGCCAGCAGAATGGGGCGGTCGGTCAAGGACATGTCTTCGAGAATGGCCTGCACCGCCCGAATCTGCTCCTCCACTTCAGGATGCGATGCGTCGGCCACGTGGATCAGCACGTCGGCCGCGTCCAGCTCCTCCAACGTCGCCTGGAAGGCCTCCTTGAGTTCGGCCGGCAACTGGCGGATGAACCCCACCGTGTCGGTGAAGACCACCTCCCGCTCCTGCGGAAAGCGGATGCGCCGCGAGACCGGGTCCAACGTGGCGAACAACTTGTCCTCGGCCGCGACCTCGGATTTGGTGAGCGCGTTGAGCAGCGTGGACTTGCCGGCGTTGGTGTAGCCCACCAGGGAGACGATGGGCACGTTGGCCTTGGCGCGGCTTTGCCGCGACCGGTCCCGCCGCTCCCTGACCTTGGACAGATCCTTTTTCAGCCGGGTGATGCGCTCCTGGACGCGGCGGCGGTCCACTTCGAGCTTGGTTTCGCCGGGACCGCGGCCTCCGATGCCGCCGGCCAGCCGGGACAGCGCCCGGCTCTTCCCCACCAGCCGGGGCAGAGCGTACTCCAGTTGGGCCATTTCCACCTGCAGCTTGCCGGTCCGGCTGGTGGCCCGCTGGGCGAAAATGTCCAGAATGAGCTGGGTGCGGTCCAAAATCTTGCGCTCCGTGATGTCGGCCAGATTGCGCATCTGGGCCGGAGACAGCTCCTGGTCGAAAAGGATCACCTGGGCGCCCGCCTGGAGCGCCAGCACCTCGAGTTCGGCCAGCTTGCCCCGGCCCAGGATGGTCTTGGGATTCACCGATTGCACACGCTGGGTGACGCGGCCGGACGGAGCGAGCCCCGCCGTTTCGGCCAGCGCGGACAGTTCGTCCAGGGAGCGCTCCTGCAGGGAATGGGGCTTTGCGCCCACGCTCACCAGAACGGCCCGTTCGCGGTCGCCGTCCGCAGGGAGCTTTCCGCCCTCCCGGGCCATCTCCTCTTCGAGGCCTTCCACCAGGGCCGTCAGGTCCACCCTGAAAGTCTCGACTCTGGCCGGGGGAAAAACCTCGGTGGTCCGCCCTTCGGGGTTGGGCGGCAGGACGTGGGCCAACTGGACGCCGCCCGGCTTGCCGTCGGACTGCGCATCCAGCGCCTGGATGCAGTCCAGCCGCAGGAAAACCATGTCCATGAGGTCCTCCGGGGTGAGTTTCTCGCCCTGGAGGTGCGTGTGCAAAAGCCTCAAGCCCCGCAGCCGGGCGGAGCCCAGGCGGGAGCGAGGCAGCTCCGGAATGAAGATGGATGACGGATCTCCCACCAGAATCATGGCCGCCTTGCCGGAACGGTCGATGAGCAACCCCACCTGCCGGCCGATTTCCCGGCTGATGGAGGCGAGTTCTCTCGCCTGGTCCAGGCTGAGGCCGCCGATGGACGGATAACTGCGCAGGGCCAGTTTCGAAAGGCGCTTGAGCTGGCTGGGCTTGAGCCCCTGGGTGTTGCCGCGGGCTTTTTGGGCTATGTCGACGCTCCCGTTACAGGGCCGAAGCCAGTGTGTCGGAAATCATGCGGTCGTAGCGGCTGACCAGGTCGAACGTCTTGGCCGCCATTTCCAGCCGAAACTCCAACCCGACCTTGCCGCCGTTGGCCTGCATCTCCTGGCGAAGCCTGTCATACTCGGCCGGATCGGGAACCACGGCGACGCTGTGCAGATTCTTGGCCGAAGCGCGCAGCAAGGTGGGCCCGCCGATGTCGATCTGTTCGATCAGTCCGCGCAGGTCCAGGCCCTTGGCCTTGGCCGAGGCGAAGTCGTAGAGATTGACCAGCACGAGGTCGAAAGGTTCGAGGCCGTGCTCGGCCAGCGTCGCAAGATGGTCGGGATTGTCCTTGTCGGCGAGCACGCCGGCGTGAATGGCGGGGTGCAGGGTCTTGACCCGGCCGCCCAGAATCTCGGGGAATTTGGTGACGTCGCTCACAGGCGTCACCGGCACTCCGGCGTCGGACAGAGCGCGCATGGTGCCGCCGGTGGAGACGATCTGCGCGCCTTGATCAACAAGAAACGACGCCAATTCGACAACGCCGGATTTGTCCGTGACGCTGACGATGGCTCGCTTGATGGGCAAGAAATCCATAAAGGCTCCTTTTTGGGCGAAGAATGCCCAATTTGCCATCGGTTGGCAAGAAGAAGCCCGGACTCTTCCGCGCGTCCCTCCCGGCGGCCAAAGAGAGGACTTCCGCCCCGCCCGCGACCGCCGCGAACGGGGCGAAAGACCGATGGGAGGGGAGAATTGGAAATCTATCCGATCTGGTCCAGAAGCTCCTGGGCGCGCTCGTTGTCGGGCGCCTGCTCCAGGATGAGCCCCAGGTGCTCGCGCGCTTCGTCCTTGCGATCCAGACAGAAGAGACAGCCAGCCAGCGAGTAGCGGACGTCCTGCTTCAGCGGATCGGCCTGCAGGCACGCTTCGAGCCGGGGAACCACCGCGTCGAGATTCGAGGTCTGGTGCCCGATTTGAACCATGCCGAAAAGCGCGACCATGTTCTCGGGATTTTTGTCGAGAGCGGCCTGGTAGTGTTCGAAAGCCTTGATCTGCTCGCCCCGCTCCGACTCGATGAGCCCCATGCCGGCCAGAGAGCGGTCGGTCGGCTCGATGGAGAACGCCTTCTCGTAGAGCCCCATGGCTTTCTCCAGCTCTCCTTTGTGCACGGCGATGGTCGCCAGGCCCATGTACGGGTCGGGATGCACGCCGTTGGAGACGGCCGCCTTGCTGTAATACTCTTCGGCCTTCTCCAAGTCGCCCATGAACAAGTAGCACTCACCGAGTTCCTTGTTGATTTCGTAATCCAGGTGGTTGCTCATGATCCCCTCCGATCTCCTTTTCCCGGACTCGCTCCGGTGAAATCTTACGCCGGCGAATTCCGGCCGCTTGAGCCGCGGCGCTCCGCAAATACGTCAGAGCCAGGTCCGCAGCTATGTCTACGACTTCGCCCATGCAGGATACTTGCCAAGACCGTCAAAACGGCATTATATTTAAAATAACATGCTAAAATAAATAGGAATATTTCTACAAGCTTTTGCCAGCGACCGCGAAAGGCGGGGAAATCCGTTCCTCTTTGCGCCTGGCCCGCGCCGACCATCCACCCCGCTCCCGGAAATTTTTCACCCCCGGCCCGACGAGGCTCGCCGCCTCGAAAAATAAGTCTTCCCCTCCCCGTAGCGTCGGGAAGTCCGCGCAACATTCTTTGCTCAAAAATATAGCATTAAAAATCAATAAGTTATTTAATTGGAACGCGAGTTGCTTAGCTTGCATCGAGCTCGTCGGGCCGATCCGGCGGGAAACGAACAGCAAGACACGCAAAGTCAAGGAGGCAAGGGCATGAGCGGACTCTTCGACAGCCACATCGAAATCACCGCCAAGGTGTTGGATCTGCGCCTGGAGCGTCAGAATGTTGTCATGTCCAACATCGCCAACGTCAACACTCCGGACTACAAGCCGGTTCGGCTCGAGTTCGAAAAAGAACTGCAAGGCGCCCTCAACATGGACATGAACGGCAAGATGGCCCGCACCGAGCAGGGGCACATGCCGTCGAAGTTCGACGCGGCGACCTTCGAGGGAGAAGAGGAACACCCCTTCGAACCCCGTTACGTCTATGGCCAGGACACCGTGGACATGGACAAGGAAGTCACGCGGATGGCCAAGAACGCCATGATGTACAACGCCCTGACCCAGGTCATCGGCAAGAGTTTCACGGGTCTTGAGAAAGTCATCTCGGAGGGCAAGCAATAATGGACTTCATGAGCGCATTGGACATCGGGGCCTCGGGCCTCTCGTCGTACCGGACGTACATGAACGTCGTCTCCATGAACCTGGCCAACGCCAAAACCACCGAGACCATGGAAGGCGGACCCTACGTCCGCAAATCCGTGGCCATGAAGGCCGAGCAGGTCTACTCGCCCTTCGACAAGGCCATGTGGGACCAAAAGAACAGGGATCTCACCGGCGTGTCCGTCAAGCGGATCGTTTCGGACGACCGCCCGTTCAAGGAAGTTTACGAGCCCGGCAATCCGGACGCCAATGAAAACGGCTACGTCCTCTACCCCGACATCAACGTGGTGGAGGAGATGACCAACATGATCGTGGCGCAACGCTCCTACGAAGCCAACGCCCAGTCCATCCAATCCGTCAAAACGATGTTCGACAAGGCCCTGGCCATCGGAAGATAGCCGGTAAACAACAGGAGCAGCAGCCATGCCCGTCAACAGCATCGCCATGCAGGCCTACCAGAGGGCCGCCCAGTTCAAGCAAGAATTCAACCAAACCCTTGCGGAGCGAACCAAGGCCGACCAGCCTCAGGAGAACTCCTTCGCCACCACCATCAAGTCTTCGCTGAAGGCGGTCAACGACCAGAAGCACGAGTCCGAGGACATGATCAAGTCCTTCGCCGCCGGCAAGACGCAGAACGTCCACGAATTGATGATCTCCATGCAAAAGGCGAGCGTCGCCATGTCCATGACTTCCGCCGTACGCACCAAAGTGATGTCCGCGTACAAAGAAGTCATGAACATGTCCATTTAGCCGCAGCAACCAGCAACCACCTCCATCACCAGGAGACTGAGCCATGCCGTCGTTCTTCAAAAATTTCTGGGAAAAGACGACTTCCTACTGGGCCAAGCGCACCGCCTCACAGCGCATTCTCATCGCGGGCCTCTCCGTAGCCGTGACCCTCGCCTTCATCCTGATGGTCTATTGGCTCAACCGCCCGGACTACAGGGTCCTCTATTCCAATCTTTATCCCGAAGACGCCAGCCGCGTGGTCCAACTCCTGGATTCGCAGAAGGTTCCTTACAAGCTGGAGGACAACGGCAAGACCGTGATGGTGCCTGCGGACCAGGTCTACAAACTGCGCCTGAGCGTGGCCGGCGAAGGAGAGCTTCACGGCCAGGGCGTCGGGTTCGAGCTCTTCGACCAGATCAAAATCGGAGAAACGGACTTCGTGCAGCGCATCAATTATCAGCGCGCCCTGCAAGGCGAACTATCGCGGACCATCAGTGAATTTCCCCAGGTCGACCGCTGCCGCGTGCATCTGGTCATTCCGGCCAAAAGCCTGTTCATCGAGGAGCAGATGAAGCCCTCGGCCTCCGTGGTGCTGATGCTCAAGGACGGCCAAAAGCTGGAGCCCAAGCAGCTCAAGGGCATCGTCAATCTGGTGGCGCTCGCCGTGGAGGGCCTGGAGCCCTCGCGGATCACCATCGCCGACACCAAGGGGCAGATCCTCTACCAGCCGGAGGAGGAAGGCTCCGTCCTGGGCATGAGTTCCGACCAGTTGGAGTACAAGACCGAACTGCAACGCAAGATGGAGCGGCGCATCACCGAGCTGTTGATGCCGGTGGTGGGCGCGGACAACATCATCGCCCGGGTGAACACCGACCTGGACTTCAGCCAGAAGACCATCAAGCGGGAGCTGTACGACCCTGACAGCCAGGTGGTGCGCAGCGAAATGCGCTCCGAAGAGAACACGGACAGCCAGGCCAACGCCAACGGCGCCGTGCCCGAGGCCAACTTCCGCGGCGACGGATTCAACGGCGGCACCAACACGGACCAAAAGTCCAACAGGGCGACCCGGACCACCAACTACGAGATCAACAAAGAGACGCAGGAGGTCCTGGTTCCGGTTGGAGAGTTGCAACGCATGAGCGTCGCGGTTATTGTGGACGGGACATACAATGTCGACGAGAAGACCGGCGAGTCCACGTTCACGCCGAGGTCTGCGGAAGAGCTGAACAAGATCAAGGAGTTGGTGAAGAACGCGGTGGGCTTTGACGAATCCCGCGGCGACAGCATCGAGGTGAGCACCATTTCCTTCGGCCCGCCGGACTTCTACGGCGAGCAGGGCCTGCTCCAGACCATCATGGAGTACATGCAGCGCCTGGGCAAGCCCTTCCTGAACGGCATCCTGATCTTCCTCTTCCTGATCCTGGTGGTCCGACCGGTGGTCATGGCCCTGATCCGGCCGCGGGTCGCAGAACACGAAATCGAAGAGATGACCAGTTTGCCCGAGGCCGAAGAGCGCCTGGCGCTGGCCGAATCCGAGATCGACGAAGAGACCCTGGACGCGGCCCGCCGGTTGGAGAACGCCAAGGCGCAAGCCATGCAGCTCTCGGAGAAAAACATGGACCAGGCTGTCCAGATTCTCAAAAACTGGCTCAAGCAGGAGGCCGCATAGGTGTCCAACCAGCTCACGGGGCCGCACAAGACGGCCATCGTGCTCCTCGCCCTCGGCGAGAAGTTCACCACCGAGGTCTTCAAGCGCATGGAGCGCAACGAGATCGCGGAAGTCTCCAAGGCCATGCTCGACATGGAGTCCGTGCCCAAGGAGACGGTGGAGGAAGTTCTCAAGGAGTACAACGAAACCCTAGCCTACGGGCACGAAATGCTCATGGGCGGCCCGGAGCAGGTCAAACGCATTCTGACCCGCAGTCTGGACGGCGACACGGCCAAGTACATCATGGACATGCTGGACCTGGACTCCGGCCCCCAGCCGTTCCAGGAGCTGGAAAACGTCTCGCCGCGCATCCTGGCCCAGATCCTGCGCAACGAGCACCCGCAAACCCTGGCCCTCATCCTGGGGCACCTGCACCCCGACCAAGCCGCGGAACTCATCCAGAACCTTCCGGCCGGCGTCCGGGCCGAAGTGCTCATGCGCCTGGCCAAGCTCGAAGCCGTGGCCGAAGACATGCTCATGGAAGTGGACAAGGTTCTGCAAAACCAGCTCATCGCCATGGGCGGCAAGGAAGGCAAAAAGGTCGGCGGCGTGGGGTCCGTGGCCGAAATCCTCAACGCCGTGGATCGGGCCACCGAAGAGGAAGTCCTCTCGGAAATCGAAGAGGAATCCAGCCAGATGGCGGAAGAAATCCGCAACCTCATGTTCGTGTTCGAGGACATCAAGGCCCTGGACGACCGCGCCATCCGCGAACTGCTCAAGGAAGTCTCCAACGAGGAGCTCACGACGGCCCTCAAGGGCGCCTCGGACGAACTCAAGGACAAGTTCTTCCGCAACCTGTCCGAACGCGCCGCCAACATGATCCGGGAAGACCTGGAGATCATGGGGCCGGTGAAGCTCTCCGAGGTGGAGGGCGCCCAGCAGTCCATCGTGCGCGTGGTCCGCAGGCTCGAAGGCGAAGGACGGATCATGATCAGCAGAGGAGCCGGCGATGTCTTCATCTGATGCGGCCGAACAGAAATACTTCACAGGCAAAGTGATTATGGGCGTGGACACGCCGGGCCCGGACCAGATGACCCTCCAGGAAATGGAGGGCAAGAAACGGCTCTCCTGGGACGACTCGGCCGGCGAGGAGTTGATGCGCCGGGTGCGCGCCCGGGCCCAGTCCATGGCCAAGGACCTGCTGGTCCAGGCCCAGGCCGAGGCCGAGCAGATCAAGGCTGACGCCCATGACCGGGGCTACCAGGAAGGCTTGCAGCAGGCCCAGGCCGAGCTGGACCAGGCCTTGGCCAGCGTCTCCCAGCAATTTGGCGACGCCCTGGCCTCCCTGCAGTCCCAGGGACGCACCTTGTTCTCCCAGCAGCGTCAAGAAATCGTCGGTCTCATCAATCTGGCCGTGAACAAACTCATCGGCCAAGCCATGGAGCAGGAACGCGCGGACGTCACCGGCCGTCTGCTGGAGGAGGCGCTGGAGCGCATCGACTCCCGGCGCGAATTGACCGTGCGCTGCTCCCCGGACGACCAGGAGCTTTTGGACGAACTGCTGCGCCAGGCCCGGCAAGACCATCCGGACCTCGAAAACTGGAGAATCCGCGCGGACAAGGCCGTGCAGCAAGGCGGCGTGATCCTGGATAGCGGCGTGGGCATGGTGAACAACACCCTCGACGCCCGCCTCCAGTCCGTGGCCGCGGTCTTCGACCAGCTCATGGCCTCGGCCCGAAGCGTGGAGCGCCAACAGCCCAAACCCCAGGAACAGGCCCAGGCCAAACCGCAGCAACAGCAGCCTTCCCCGACGCCGCAGCAACCGCCGCAGCCTCAACCGAAGCAGGCCCCGCAACCGCCGCCGGCGCAAGCCAAGCAGCCGAAGCAGACCCCGCCGCAGCAAAAGGCGAAACCAGCCCAAAAGCCCAAAGGCCAAGGCCATGCTTGATCTGAAAACCCCGGCGGCCATGCTGCGGGACATGGACTGCTGTTTGAGCTACGGCAAGGTCTCCAAGGTGGTGGGCCTCATCGCCGAAGGCCGCGGAGTCAGCGCGCCGTTGGGCTCGGTCTGCGAGTTGCTGGCGGAAAACGAACGCGGGCAAACCGAGGTCATTCCGGCCGAAGTGGTGGGATTCAACGACAGCGGCTGCCTGTTCATGCCCTACAGCGACATGCGCGGCGTCCGTCCGGGGTCGCTCATCAAGAACGTGTCCGCCCCGCCGGTGATTCCGGTGAGCGCCGACATGCTGGGCCGGGCCGTGGACGCCTTCGGGGCGCCCCTGGACGAGAAAGGCCCCTTCGCTCCCGAGGCCTACGCCCCGATTTTCAACGAGCCGCCCAATCCCCTGGAGCGCCCGCGCATCAACGAGCCGCTGGACGTTGGCGTGCGCGCCATCAACTCGCTTTTGACCCTGGGCAAGGGCCAGCGCGTGGGCATCATGGCCGGCTCCGGCGTGGGCAAGTCCACCCTGATGGGCATGATGGCCCGTTACACCAAGGCCGACGTCAACGTCATCGCCCTGGTGGGCGAGCGCGGCCGCGAAGTGGTGGAGTTCATGCAGCGGGAGTTGGGCGAAGAAGGCATGGCCCGCAGCGTGCTGGTCATCGCCACCTCGGACAAGAGCCCGCTCATCCGCATGCGCGCAGCCTACGCGGCCACGGCCGTGGCCGAATATTTCCGCGACAAGGGCAAGGACGTGCTGTTGATGATGGACTCCGTGACCCGTTTCGCCATGGCCGGCCGCGAGGTGGGCCTGGCCGCGGGCGAACCGCCCACCCGCGGCGGCTACACCCCGAGCGTGTTCGCGCACCTGCCCAAACTGTTGGAGCGCGCCGGCAAGAACAAAAAAGGCTCCATCACCGGCGTCTACACCGTGCTGGTGGACGGGGACGACTTCACCGAGCCCATCGCGGACGCCACGCGCTCCATCCTGGACGGACACATCGTGCTCACCCGCGAGCTGGCCGACCAGGGGCACTATCCGTGCATCGACGTGCTCAAGAGCGTCAGCCGTCTGCGAAGCGACGTGGCGCCCAAGGACGCGGTGCAGTCCGGCCGCGTGCTGACCCGCCTGCTCTCGACCTACAAACGCTCCGAAGACATGATCAACATCGGCGCCTACGCCAAGGGCTCCAACCCGCAAATCGACCGCGCCCTGGCCCTCATCGACCCCATCAACGCCTTTTTGCAGCAGGCCATCGAAGACAAGCAGCCGCTGGAAAACTCCTTCCAACAGTTGAACGAACTGGCGGCGCAGGGGCAGTAGGGCCGTTTCGGCTTACTTTTCTATCTCCCCGGCCAGCGCCTTCACGGCCTGCTCCATACTCAAACGGCACAGGTCTTGGCCGTCGGCCGGCATGTTTTTGCTGAAAATCCGCTCCATGGGCACGGCCACCGGGCTGGCCGTGAATTTGACCACGGTCCAGACCACGTCCCACGCGGCCACGTCCAGGCCGAAATTCGTGAACTCTCCGCTTGCGCCCACGGGCGTTCCCAGGCTGAAGAACTCCGGGCGCTTGGCTCGGGGGGTCGCCCGGACCCTGAACCGACGCTTGCAAAAATCCATCTCTCCATCCACCAGCACGCGCATTTTGGTGGTGTCCACGGCCACGAGACGCGTGGCCATGAGCCCGTCCTTCATCTGCAAAAAAGCCATGACGCAGTTGATCAGCGACTTGTCCTCGTCCACCTCGTCCATGATGGCGCTGAACAGGTTCACGGCCCACAAATCGATGATCCCGGCCCGGAAGTTCTCGGGTTTGGCCGCAACGTAGAAATGGCCGCCCGCGTTGGCCATCAGGTCTCGCGGCGACGCGCCTGTGGTGCGCAGGACGACGTCCAGACTAAGTTTGCCGCCCATATTCGTATCCGCTTTGGCCCGGCGAGCCCACACGCCGATGTCGAAGTCGTCCACCAACACGCGTAGCGTGGCGTTGGCCGCGCCGTGATGCACGCCGAGTCCCGCGGTCATCGCAAACCCACCGCCAGGCAGTTCGACCTCCAGCGGCGCGAGGGCGAACTCCCCCCCGCCCACCGAAACCCTCATCCTCCCCCGGCCCAGCTTGTCCTTGCCAGACAGCACCTGCCCCACTTCCACGGTCAGGTTCCCCGCCAGCCGATGCAGCACCGCCTCGCTCAACAAGTTGGACCGTTTTTCGGGCGCCGCCCCTGTCTCCGCTCGGACCTGATCGGCCGACGCCGTTGCATTGGACGCCTGCGTTGCGTTGGCCGATCCTCCGAGCGCGGACCAGTTCCCTGCTCTGAAGTCATCGAGCTGCAAGATCTCGGCGTCCAGGTTCACATCGAAACGCAACGGGTCGCCGGGCTCCGCCCAGGCCGATCCTTTGAGACGGCTTGATCCCACCTGCGCGTCCAGGGACTTCAATTCCGCGCGGCGATTGGAAAACCGCACCGACGCGCTGGCCGAAACGTTTTTCAAGGGCGGCAGGTCCACCCCGGCCAGTTCGTCGAGGCTGTCCAGTCGCTCGCTGGCAAAGGTGGCGTTTACCTCGGTCACCGCCCGCCGGACCGGAAGCTGGATGTTTCCCTGAAGCTTCAGACTGTTGCCGTTCACCATGAAATCGAGCTGCATCCACGCCCGCTGGGTCTTCAAAAGCTCGGCCAGGGAGCCTATGGCGACGTCCGCGGTGAAGGGTTGCGCGACCAGCGAACCGTTCATGGACAAACGAAATGGATTATTCGCCCGGCCGGAGCCTGTGCACGAGTCCAGCCGGTAGACCTTGGCCTCGGGGCCTTCTCCGACAGCAACTTGAATGTTCCGGAGGTCAAGAGACTGCACCACCAAGGAGTCGCCGGATAGCTTGAGCGGATGAACCTGCCCGGACGCAGGCGCCGACGCCTTCCCTCTCGGGGAAAAGGCCCAGTTGACGCGTCCGTCGGGTTTGGCGAGCAGGTTCAACCGGATGTCCCTGGCCGTGATTTCGTTGATGTGGAGCTTGAAGTGCAGCAGCGGCAGGACCTCGAATCCCAGCCGGACCAGGCCGACGCGGACAAAAGGCGCGCCATGGAAATCCGGAGGCGAGGCCACGGCCGCATCCTGAACCTCCACTACGGGCGAAAAGGACGGCTCCACGGTGACGGGGCCGCTCAAGGTGACGTTGCGGCCCAGTTGGCGGGCCAACACGGCCTGCAAAAACGGCTTGGCCGGCTCCATATCAAAAGAGATGCGCAAAGCCATCGCCGCAACGGCGGCGAGGATCGCGACGGCGAACAGGCCGCCCGCTCCGGCCAGCGTCCAGAAGGCGAATCGGCGGATGCTCATGGCGCCTCCCATGCGGCGGGTGTTGCGGTCGTCGGACAGGGGCCTCAACCTCAGGATTAGAAATTTCCGGAACAAATGTCCACCCAACTCGGCTGTTTTCGGAAGGCGTGATGCGCGATGAAGCCGCGGATCGCCAATCCCCGCTGTTCGTCAAAGACCGGGGATGTTTTCAGGCCTCCCGTGATTGCGGCGACGCCGAATTTATGTTTTTCTATGGTCCAATTTTCTTACGCTCGCTCATTTGAACGGCGTGCGCCAAAACAATCATGGAGGACGATATGAGAAAATTGCAACTTGTATTTCTGGTTGCGTCATTAGCGGTTGCTTTCTGCGTTTCAGCTTGCAGCGACAGCAACGATAGCGCTATACAGAACACGAAAGAAAAGGTGCAACAGAGCTATGACTCGGCCAAAGAGTATACGCAGGAGCAAAAAGAAAAATTCGTCGAAGCGTTCAACAGCCAGATGGATGCATTAAACGACGGGCTCACCCAGTTGCAAAAACAGATGGAAGCCATGCCGGGCCAGGCCAAACAAAACGTGCAGGAGCATTTGGACAAGCTCAAGGATGAACAAAAATCGCTCAACAGCAAAATGCAAGAGCTCGGGGACAAGAGCGGCGAGGCATGGACCGAGGCCAAAGCGGACATTCAGCAGGCGTGGGAAAACTTGCAACAGGAGTACCAGGAGCTCAAGCAGTCCATCATCGGGCAAAACTCCTGATCGCCGACTCCCGTCCAACGGCCACGCTTGCGCCGGCCGCAGCCAATGGCTATGGGTCCAGCATGGCTGACGATACTTCACAGGCCGTCTACCCGTCCACAGGGCAGCAGGCCTGTTTCGACACCCAGGGCCGCGCCGTTCCCTGCCGGTCATCCGGGCAGGACGCCGCGTTCTCCCCGGGGCGGCCGTGGCCGTCGCCGCGATTCGAGGCGTTCGAAAAGGAAGTCCTGGACCGCTACACCGGCCTTCGCTGGCGAAAGAACGCCAACGAAGCGGGATTCCCCATGACCTGGACCGAGGCGCTGCAGGCCGCGGCCGGCCTGAACGCCGACGCCGCGGACGCCAAGTCCGCCTGGCGGCTGCCCAACCGACGCGAACTGCTGAGTCTGGTCAGCTTCGCCGCCAGCAATCCGTGCCTGCCGGACGGACATCCGTTCGAGAACGTCTTCGCCGGCTGGTGTTGGACCTCCACGTCCTCGGCCGTAAATCCGGCCTACGCATGGTGCACGCACCTGCTCGGGGCGCGCACGTTCTACAGCCGTAAAGACCAGTACGCCGTGGCCTGGCCGGTTCGCGGCGCGTCGGACTGGTTGCCTCGCACCGGGCAAACCCGTTGCTACGACGCCGAAGGCGCCGAGATCGATTGCCGCGGAACCATGCAGGACGGCGCCTTGCGAACCGGCGCGCCCTGGCCCGTTCCGCGCTTCGAGCAGGCCGGAGAGGGGGTGGTCCGCGACCGCCTCACCGGGCTGGTGTGGACGAAAAACGCGAACCTGGCCGGCCGGGACGCCGATTGGACCGAAGCGCTGAACCTGGTCGCCGGGCTGGACGCGGGCGGCCGCGCATTCCGCCTGCCGACCATCATGGAGCTGGAGTCCCTGGTGGACGCCTCCCGCGCCTACCCGGCCCTGCCGGACAAGCATCCCTTCGACGACCCGCAAGAGGCTTTGTGGTCGTCCACATCCAGCGGACTGGAGCAGGATTGGGCCATGTGCCTGTACCTGGGCAAGGGCGCCGTGGGCGTTGGCCGCAAGGACGAACGCTTCGCGGTCTGGGCCGTGGCGGCCGACGCTTCTTGATGATCCGCAACGCTTGGGGTATCGTCGCGCCCGGCGCGAGGCGGCGGCTCCGCTTCCGCCTCCACAGGCAATTCACCCTTCGAGGAGACATTATGCAACGCGTCTGCGCTTTTCTGGGCTCCAATCCCGGGGCCTCCCCCGTTTATACGCAAGCCGCCGTGGAGTTGGGGCGGGAGATCGGCCGCCGCGGCATGGGATTGGTCTACGGCGGCGCCGGCGTCGGCCTCATGGGCCGGTTGGCCGACGCCGCTTTGGAGGCGGGCGCCGAAGTCACGGGCGTGATGCCCGTGCACCTGAAGCGCAAGGAAATCGCCCATCCCAATCTCACCGAGCTGATCCTGGTGGAGACCATGCACGAGCGCAAGGCGCTCATGGCCGAGATGTCCGACGGCTTCGCCAGCCTGCCCGGCGGGCTCGGCACCCTGGACGAGACGGCCGAGATGCTGACCTGGTCCCAACTCGCCATTCACGAAAAGCCCTGCGGGCTGCTCAACGTGGATGGATTCTACAACCACCTGTTGAAATTTTTCGACCACGCCGCGGATCAAGCCTTCATCGCCCGCGCCCACCGCGACATGATCGTCATCGCGGAGTCGGCCGGCGAACTGCTGGACAAGCTGCTCTGCTGGACGCCTGTGCACTGCAGCAAGTGGGTCGAGGCCCCGACGCATTCATAACGGCTTGCGCCCGCTCAGCCGGATTCCGAAACCGGCTTACGAACCGCAGCCCGCGGCGAAGGCTCCCCGGACCATGGCTTCCACGGCGCCCTCCAGGCGCCCCCAGTCGGCGTCGTCGCACAGGTCGAGCCCGCCGAACAGCCGGCCGCTCTTGGACCAGACCGCCAGTTGATAAGCTCCGGCGCCCAGAAACGCCACCACGGCCGTCAAGTCGAGGCCTTCGGGCGGATCGTCCCGCATCTGTTCGAAACACTCCAGAGCGGCGCGCACGCGAGCGTTCTCCAGCAATCCCACGTAGGGACTGCGATGCAAATTCTCCCAGGCCAGCACCGCCAACGTATCAGGACGCCGCCGCAAGCAGGCGGCGAGACTCTTGAAAAAAGCGGCGAACTGTTCGGCCGGGGTCATGTCCTTGGGGTCCCCACCGTAACCTTGCAGAAGTTCCTCGCTTGCGGGCCAAAACTGGGGGCTTGCGCCAAGCTCCATCAGCAAGTCGTCCATCCCGCCGAACAGCCGATAGATGTGCCGCACTCCCACGCCGGCCTCCTGCGCCACGGCCTGGGGAGAAAGACCGATGAAACCCTGCCGGGCCAGCAGCTTCAACAACCCCTCAACCAATTTTTTTCTCGTGTTCCAACGTTGGCCAATCGGCGTAACGGTCGCGGCCATGCGCTCCTCCGGCAATGTAAATCGATTCGTTCCCAGGTGTAGAAAATAACATCGGACTCGGCCTTTGACAAATCAGACCGCAACCGAATATTTTATTTTAATAATAATTCAAACATGTTGATTGTCAATACGATCACACGACGATCCTTTGCGCCCGACGCCGCTCCAGGTCGGTTCCGCGCGTCCGTCCATACGGGGACCTTGCATCTTTACTTGCAATGCTCCCCTGCGCTGATATATGGGAGAGAGCCTCACGGAGACACCCTGGCGCCCTTAGCTTTTGGGCGATGCTGGGTATATGCTTCCAGCCAAGGCTGCATGAGAACAGCTGCGGCGGCCCCGTTCCCGCTTTGGCGAACCCTGCGTCGCCGCCAAAAGGCCCTTGCCGCCACGGCCGGCGCCGCCATGGAAAGCAATAAGACGATACCGCTGTAAAGCCCGCGGCCCGCGGCCCTCCCCGCCCGCCGCCTCCGAACGCCCCGACAGCCGGCGGTCGTTGCCGCCAAGGAGCCTGATGCATGGCCAGTCAATCAAGCTACGAGTACTATCGCCACGATACGCCCTCCATGCCCCCGTTGCGGGCCATCGCCGAAACCCTGCTCCTGGACCGGCGCATACGCACGGTCAACGCGGCCGAGGCCTATGAACTGGCCCGTCGGCAATGGGACGTGCAGGAGACGGACCTGCCCATCTACCCTCCGGCCGCCAGACGCCTCGGGCTTCCCGAAGGCGCCGTGGTTCTGAACAACTGCCAGGGCAAGATCGTCGGCCGTACGGCCATGGCCAGGCGCTTTTACAACAGGCTTTCCGAGTCCGACAAACGCAAGGTCCTCGGAGACCTGCGCGAAGCCGTCTCCGATCTTCAGAAGCGGCCCTTGATCAAGGCCCACGGCGTCATCGGCCTCGATCCCGAACTCATGATCAAGGCCACCATCATCGGGACCGAAGACGACGCCATGAACATTTTCAATTGGCTGGCCAACTTCACTCCGCACGACGAGCTGGCCGAGGTCTACGAAAAAAGCTCCAAACTCCCCATCCAGGACATTCTCATCATCGGCGACAACGAATGGCGCAACGAGGACCCTTACTACCACAACGAGGGATTCCCCCAACTCGCCCTGGTGGACGAGATGGCCAACGTCATCTTCAATTTCGGCATGCGCTACTTCGGCGAACGTAAAAAAGGGACGCTGACCCTTGCCTGGACCTCCGGCATCCGCGTGGGCATGGCCGCCTGCCACGGCGGCGTCAAGGAAATCGATTTTTCCCAGTGCGACGACGTCGGCGCCCGGTCCCTCGGCAAGCGCTCCATCGCCTTCTTCGGCCTTTCCGGCACGGGCAAGTCCTCCCACACCAACGCCCGCGACAACGGCGGAACCCTGCCCGAAGGATTCAAGAAAGTGGTGCTCCACGACGACGCCTTCCAGATCGATTGCGACCAGAAGGTCTGCCGCGTGTGGGAGCCCACGCTTTTCGACAAGACCGACTCCCGCCCCATCGGCGACCGGGACTGGAACTACATGATCTCGGTCATGAACCACGCGCAAATCGAAGTGGACGGCAAGATCATTCCCGTGGGGCAAGACCTCCGCAACCCCAACGGCCGCGCCCTCATCGACCGCGACATTCTCGGAGATTACGTCAACCGCTGCGCCTTCCCGGAAAAACTGTGCTGGCTCATGAAGGACACCTGCCTGCCGCCGATCATCCGCTTCTCGGACATCCATCTGGCCGTGGCCATGGGCGCCTCCCTCATGACCAAGCGCAACCTGGCCGAAAACGTCTCCGAGGAAGAGCTCAGTAAACTGGTGTTCATCCCCTACGCCAACCCGTTTCGCGTCTATGAACTCTGGAAAGACGTGGAGGCGTTCATCAAGGTCTTCGAGAACGGCGCCGCGGGCTACAGCTTCAACTCCGTAGGATTCTGGCGCTCCTCGGACGCGGACCTGAACAAGATTCCGCTGCAAACCTCCCTGACCCTCCAATCGGCTATCCTTATGGACCAGCTGGAATGGGAGCCCTGGACCATGCTGCATGGAGCGCACATCCCGACCAAAGACTCCGTGGAGCGCCTCCTGCCCGGCTACTACGACACCTACCACCCCGACCACGTCGAGAACAAAGACAATTATCTCACAACGCTGCAGGAACGCTTCAACCAGCGGATCATGTTCCTGCAGAACTCCGATCTGCACAACAGACCGCGGCTTTTGGCCAAGCTCGTCACGGCGCTGTCCGTGCAGAGTTGCGACCTTTAGGGCGCCAGACGCGCGCTGGGCAAAGCGAAAAAGCTCATGGAGAAAGCTGTGGTTTTCTCCATGAGCGCGCCTGAACTGCAAGACGCATTTCAAGATTAGAGCAGATTAACTTTGAAAAAGTTTAGCTGCTCGGCAAGAATTTGTCCGCAAATCCTTGCCGCGGAATGCTTGTAGGCGAGCTACGCTCGCCGTGAAGCAAGCATTCCAAGCGTAATATGCTCTAAAACGCCACGGCTCCGACTTCACCGGGCGGCCGCGCTCCCACCCTGTTCTCTCCAAGTGTTTCAAGCGGTCGCCGAAATCTCAACGCCGCCCAGCGGGGTGTTCGACGCGACGTCCCGCATATGGTCCTGTCCGCCGTCCCTGGCGGCGAAAAACTCTGTTTTCACATCAAAACGGCTCAGCAACTCCCCCTCGGAAAACATTCCATAAATGGGAAAAACACACATCGCGATATAGAATGCTGCATCACGCGAAAAATTCAACTTCATAACAGCTCGGTTTCAACTCCCAGACGGCGCATCCGCCGAGTTTCGTCGAGAGAAAAATTCCTCCGATAAAAAATCATAGATTCTTTAAGGAACATCCTGTAGATCGTTTTCATTAAACTAGGGAGATTTTGGCAACGTGCTGCCGGCGAACAGCACTGCAACGCACCGCACAAGACATCCACAACCTCCAGAGAACGCGTACGAGCAACATCAATTCTCCGCAACTTTTATATGGCGCACCGGAATCAACGGTGGCCAAGGAGGGGAGTATGAGTTTCTTAAGCGACGTTAAGACCGCCAACAAACTGCTTTTGGTATTGCTGCTGAACATCGTCTTGTTGGCGCTCATGGGCTGGCTGGGGCTCAACAGCGCCGAACGCATTCAAAGCCATCTGGACCAGCTCTTCAACAGAGATTTCAAGGGCGTCGAACTGCTGCTTCAAGCCGACCGCGACCTGCACCAGGCATTGGTCGCCGAGCGCACGCTGCTGCTCCTTCCCGCCTCCGGAGACGCTTCCGCCAAACAACTCAAAGACCTCCGGGAGAACGTCGGGCAGGCCAAAGATCGCATGGGGAAATTCGACAAATTGAGCACGGACGCCGACCAGCACAATTTGGCGCAGGCGTTCTTCAAGGATCAGGCTGCCTGGGGCGCCGCCTCCGAGAAGGTGATCGAGCTGACCCGGCAACAATCGCCCAAAGCCCTCGCCGAAGCCGAGACGCTGTCCTTGGAGGGCGGCAAGCAATTATTCGAAATCATGCGCGACCATATCGACAAATTGACAGAAAAAATCGTGGACCAGGCCCAGATATCTCAGGCCGCTGCGACCACAAGCTTCAACGAACTCAGATGGTTCATCATCCTGTTGACCGCGGCCAGCGCCTTGCTCGGCGGCGCATTCACCTTGCTGATCTCGCGCACCCTGACCAAACCGTTAGCTAAAATGCTGGGTTACACCAAAAAAGTCGCCAGTGGAGATTTATCCTCAACACTCGATGTCCATCAAAAGGACGAAGTGGGCCAACTGGCTTCGGCCTTTTCCGAAATGGCCGTCAATCTGAAGCGCAACTTGCAAGAAGTGAACGAGAAAAGTCGATTGGCCGAAGAGAAGGCCCAAGAGGCGCAGCACGCTCTGGGCGAAGCCAACGAGGCCAAACAGCGCGCCGAACAGGCCAAGCGGGAAGGCCTTCGCCAAGCGGCCCAACGGCTGCAAGGCGTTGTGGAGCAAATCACCGCCGCAGCCGTCGAATTGAGCGCCCAGATTGAGGAATCCAGCAAGGGCGCCGGAGAACAACAGCAGCGCACCGGTGAAATCGCCACGGCCATGGAGGAGATGAACGCATCCATGGTGGAAGTGGCCAACAACGCAGACCTCGCCTCCTCCAACGCCGAGGAAGCCAGAACCACCGCCCTGCGGGGAGGCGACGTCGTCGGGCAGGTCGTTGCAGCCATATCCCGGCTCAACACCGAATCCCGCTCGCTAGCGTCCGGGCTCAACGACCTCGGCAAACAAGTCGAGTCCATCGGCGCCATCATGAACGTCATCAACGACATCGCGGACCAAACCAACCTGCTCGCCCTGAACGCCGCCATCGAAGCAGCCCGGGCCGGCGAAGCCGGACGCGGATTCGCCGTGGTCGCCGACGAAGTCCGCAAGCTGGCTGAAAAAACCATGGGCGCCACCAAAGAGGTCGGAGGCGCCATCCAGGCCATACAAAACGTTGCGAGCTCCAATATCAAGAGCATGGAGGCCACGGTCTCCACCATGGAGAGCAGCACCGCCCTGGCCAACGACGCAGGGACCGCCCTGGAGTCCATCTGCGCCATCGTCGGATCGACGACCAGCCAGGTGCAGGCGATCGCGGCGGCGAGCCAACAGCAAACGTCGGCCTCCGAAGAGATCACCTCGGGGACGGAGGAGGTCAACCGCATCGCGGAAACCAATCGCCAAGCCATGAGCGAGTCGGCCGAGGCCACGGAAAATCTGGCCCGGCTCAGCGAAGACCTCAAGAGCATCATCGAGGAACTGCGGCAAAGCTGACCAGGGACTTCGCAAAGGCGTCTTTAAAGCCGGAGATGATTCCAATCGCCAACGGGGTCGGGCGTCCAGAAACAGGAGGCGCGGTTCAGTCGCACCCGGACCAGGGCTGCTCCATCGATATGTCTCAGCGCCCCTGAGCACCCGCTTCCAAGCCGTGGACAGTGCGTTTCGTCCCGGGAAATATCCGAACGGCTGTTGGAGCGTTTGAAGGAAGAAGACTACGACGCGTCCGTGCTCGACATGGAGACGCCGGTCATGTCCGGGCTTGAAGCCATCAGACGCATCCGCCGCGGCGAAGCGGGCCCCGCAACACGGATATCTCCATCCTGGTCCTGACCGCCCACGCGTTGGATGGCTTCCGGCGCGAGCGCCTGGAAGCCGGCGCCAACGACTTCGTCACCAACCGGTCCAACCGGAAACCTTGTTCCGCGTCCTGGATGGCCTCGCGCTCCGCGTCCCCGAACACGGCAAGATGATCGCTCCTTAAGCTGGAAATTGGACCTTTCGCTTTGAAGTCGTTGCGAACTTCAACCACCTTGAGGAGATACGGCGCCGCTTCTCCCTGAGCATTATAAAATGCCGGACGCATTGCAGCTGCGGCGCTATGGCGCCAACAGGGCGCCGGCCCGTGCGCATCGCGCCAGGGCGTCCGCATCAGCTTTCACGGCGCCTTTGGCGAAGACGCCCAATAAGGCTTCGCGGGCCGCAATCGCATACCCGAGCGCCTCCAAAGGCAGCTGCATGGCCTCCATGGTGAAGCCCATTCCGTCCTCTTTGGTCCGCTGCTCGCATACGCCCAACAATACGGCCCGCCGGTCTTGGTCGGCCAAGCGGCTGGACCACGGCCCCGGCCGCTTGCGTTGATCGAAGTCGTAATAGCAGTACAACCGGTCGATGAAGGCCTTCATCAACGCGGAGACGTTGTAATGATGGGCGGGAGAGGCCAAAATCAGCCCCTTGGCGCGCTCCACCAGAGGATAAAGAAGCTGCATGCCGTCCAACAGGCCGCTGCACGCCTTGTCCCTTCGGCAACGCTCGCAGCCGATGCACGAGGAGAACGCGTAGTCGCGCAAATAGACCGCGCGAACTTCGGCGCCGCCCGACTCGGCCGCCTCCAGCGCCGTACGCAGCATCACATCGCAATTTCCGCCTTTTCTGGGCGAACCGGACACTCCGAGAATCATTCCCGCCTCCTTGCTTCGTCACATTTTTTCACATACTCTTGACAAGTTCCAGTCCATCTATCTATAGCTCTACACTCCTCAATAAAATTGCATCTGCGTCGATTCGGCGCAGACGCGGACCCTTATTCCAACGGAGCAGCCCATGTCCGAAGCGTTGAACCAGCAGAGAACTTACGCCCTCGTGGGGCACGGCGGATCCGGCAAAACCTCCCTGGCGGAGATGATCCTCAAAAGCGCCGGCGCCATCAGCCGTCTGGGCAAAGTCGAAGAAGGGACCACCGCACTGGATTACGAGCCCGAAGAGATCAAGCGGCGCGGCTCCATCCAGCCGGGATTTGCGAATTTTCAGTGGAGTAAGAACACGCATTTCCTCATCGACACCCCCGGAGACAACAATTTTTGCGGCGATCTGCCTTACACGCTGGCCGCAGCCGACGCCGCCGTGTTGGTCATCGACGCCGTGGACGGCGCCAAGCCCCTGACCAAGAACATTTGGAAGGCGGTCAAGGGAGCCGGCCTGCCGAGCCTGTGCGTGATCAACAAAATGGACCGCGACCGGGCCGACTTCGACATGGCCTTCAGCAGCCTGTCGGACGTGTTGGGCGCCAAGCCCGCCCTGCTCTACATGCCCATCGGGCAAAAAGAAGATTTCAAGGGCGTGGTGGACCTCTTGGGCGAAAAAGCCATCCTGTTCGGGACGGACGGCGAAATTTCCGAGGCGGAGATTCCTGCGGACATGGCCGACGAGGCCGCCGCGCTGCGCGAGACCATGGTCGAAAACATCGCCGAGAGCGATGAAGAACTCATGGAGAAGTACCTCGAAGAAGGCGAACTCACGCTTGAGGAGATCAAACAGGGTTTGGCCATGGGCGTCAAATCCGGCGAACTGACGCCGGTGGTCGTGGCCGCGGCGACGGCCGACATGGGCGGCGCCTTGATCCTGGACGCCGTCCAGGCGCTGTTCCCCTCCGCACTGGAGCACGCCGCCTGGCAAGGCGAGGACGGCGCGCAGCTCGAAGTCGCGGAGAACGGCCCCCTCGCCTGCTTCGCATTCAAGACTCTGGTCGATCCCTTCGCCGGGCAGCTCACCGTCATGCGCGTGCTCTCCGGGACACTGTCCCCCGACTCCACCCTGGCCAACCCCAAAAAGGACGCCAAGGAGCGGATCGGGAGCCTGCTGCTCACCGTGGGCAAAGAGCAGACTCAATCCAAGGCCCCGGCCGGCCCCGGCGCCATCGTCACCGTGGCCAAACTCAAGGAAACCGCTACGGGCGACACCTTGTGCGGCGAAAAGCAGCGCTTCACGTTGAAGAATCCGACGCTGCCGCCCAAACTGATCACCTACGCCCTGGCGCCGGCCGAAAAAGGCGAGGAGGACAAGGTCTACACAGCAGTGCAAAAACTGCTGGACGAAGACATTTCCCTCAGCCTGACCCGCGACGAGGAGAGCGCCGACATCCTGCTCTCCGGCATGGGCCAGAACCACATCGAAATCTCCGTGGAGCGGGCCAAACGCCGCTCCAAGGCCTCCATTCTGCTCAAGACGCCCAAAGTGCCCTACCGCGAGACCATCAAGGGCAAGGCCGACGTCCAAGGCCGGTACAAAAAGCAGACCGGCGGCCGCGGACAATTCGGCGACTGTTTCATCAAACTGGAGCCCCAGCCCAAAGGGGCGGGCTACGAATTTGTGGACGCCATCGTCGGCGGCGCCATTCCGCGCCAGTTCATCCCGGCGGTGGACAAGGGCGTCCAGGAGGCCGCGGCCCGGGGCGTGCTCGCCGGCTATCCCCTCGTCGACTTCAAAGTCACCCTGTACGACGGCTCCTACCACACCGTGGACTCCTCGGAAATGGCCTTCAAGGTCGCCGGCTCCATGGCCTTCAAAAAAGCCTGCGAGCAGGCCAGCGTGGTGTTGCTGGAGCCCATCATGACCGTGTCCGTGTCCGTGCCCGACGAATACATGGGCGATGTCATCGGCGACCTTTCCAGCCGCCGCGGCAAGGTCCTGGGCTCCGACTCCCAGGGCGGCGTCACGGAGATCAAGGCGCACACGCCCATGTCCGAGGTCCTGCAGTACGCCCCGGACCTGCGGTCCATGACCGGCGGCCAGGGGACCTTCACCATGGAGTTCGCCCACTATGAAGAAGCGCCGCCCTTTGTGACCGACAAGGTCGTCGCGGCGAGCAAACAAGAAGCCGAATAATCCACTCGCAAACAATAGAAGCAAGGCCGGCGCGGGATCAACCCCGCGCCGGCCTTAGCTTTTTACAACACCAAGAAAGATTTTCCTCCCAAAAAACATGCATTCCGCTTCTTGCTCCGCGGGCCCAGGCAGTCAGCCAAGGCGAAGAACACCCAGTCGACGCCGAAGTCCATGCGAGGGGTCAGGGCAACCGGCGCCTGAAGCGCGAACCTCGATCGGCGGGCGCGGCGCAGACGCCTCACGATGCTGGACACACCGGGGATGCAGGGGCTATTGAAAAAAACTTTCGATCGGACCAAAGTCCGTCATATCGCAACCATGAACCAAGGCAGGCGTTACCGTGGATCTTCAAGAATTCACCGAACTGAAATTGTTTATTACAGGCCCCACCTATATTCGGCCGGAAGTCCGCCGCGCCGGCGCTCTGCCCGAATTCGGACATCGGGACGCCGAAAACGTCAAGCGCTTTCAGCCCATCCATGAGGGGCTGCGGGCTCTGGCCCGCATCGACGACTCCTACGACGTGCTCATTTTCAACGGCTCGGGCTCCACGGCCATGGAGGCGTCCATCCGCTCCCTGGTCGCGGACGACGAAACCGTGCTCAACGTCTCGGTGGGAGCCTTCGGCGACCTCTACCACAAAATGGCCGTCGCCAACGGCAAAAAAGCCGTGCAGCTGCGTTTCGATTGGGGAGAGGCCATCGACCTGGACCGTCTGCGCGAAGCCCTGGAGCAACACCGGCCCGCCGTTGCGACCTTCACCCAGAACGAGACCTCCACCGGCGTGACCAACGACATCGAAGCGGTCTGCGCCCTGATCCGCGAATACGGCGCCATGCCCCTGGTGGACGGCGTCAGCATCTTCGGAGGCGCCGATGTGCGCATTCCCGAAAGCGGCTGCGCCTACTACTCCACCTCCACGCAAAAATCCCTGGGACTGCCCGCCGGTTTCGGCCTCGCCTTCGTCCGGCCGGAGGCCTTTGAAAAGGCGGCCAAGGTCGCCAACCGCGGCCACTCCACGGACATCCTGACCCAGCAGGGCCGGGCGCGTAAATTTCAGACCGTGACCACCCCCAACACCACGCTGGCCAACCAGTTCGCGGTCCAAATGGCGTACATCGTGAACGAAGAAGGCGTCGAGAACCGCTTCAAGCGCCACGAGGCGCTGCGCGACCGCGTGCACGCCTGGGTGGCGGACCAGGACGGTTTCGAACTTTTCGCCCCGGAAGGCTATCGCTCTCCCACGCTGACCGCGGTCAAGGCGCCGAAGGGAATCACGGCCGACGACCTGAAAAAACGGCTCAAGGAGAGCCTGCGCGGACGGGGGTACCTGTACGATCCCGGATACGCCAAGGCCAACGACGCATTCAAGGAAACGGGACGGCCCGCAGTTTTCCGCATCGGGCACATGGGCGACGTGACGATGGATATGATGGAGGCTTACCTGGAAACGCTGAGCGAGGAATTGAAAAAACTCTAGGAGCGGACCATGAAGATCCTGGCCAACGACGGATTGGTGGATGAAGGCGTTCAATATCTCAAAAAGCACGGCTTCATAGTCGATACGGTCAAGCGGGACCACGAGGATCTGCTTGGCGAAATTGCGGATTTCGACGCTTTGCTGGTGCGCAGCGCCACCAAAGTCACCAGAGACGTCCTCGAGGCCGGGGCCAAAGGATCGGGCAAGCTCAAAATCATCGGCCGCGGAGGCGTGGGCTCGGACAACATCGACCTGGAGGCGGCCAAGAAGTGGGGCGTCATCGTCAAGTTCGCTCCCCACGGCAACACCAACGCCGCGGCCGAACTCGCCCTCGGCCTGATGTTCGCCGTCGCCCGCAAACTGCCCTTCGCCCACTTCGCCCTGAAAAACGGCATCTGGCGCAAGAAACAGTTCGTGGGCAACGAGCTGTTCGGCAAGGTGCTGGGAATCATCGGCTGCGGCCGCATCGGCCAGTCACTGGCCGGCAAGGCCCGAGGCCTGGGTATGAAAGTCGTGGGCTACGACGTTTACCGCGACCTCGAATCCAAGGTGGAGTACCTGGACGCCAAGGAGGACGTGCTCAAAGCCGCGGACTTCGTGTCCCTGCACACCGGCGGCAACGGCGTGATCATCGGCCGGGAGGAACTGGCGCTCATGAAACCCACGGCGTATCTGATCAACGCCTCGCGCGGAAAGAACGTATCCGAGGACGCCCTGTATGAAGCGTTGCGCACCGGCGTCATCGCCGGCGCCGCCCTGGACACCTATGAGAATGAGCCCAAGCGCGAGGGCGAACCGTTCCGCAGCAAACTTCTGGAGCTGGACAACGTCGTGCTGTCCGCCCACCTGGGCGCCTCCACCCTCAACGCCTCTCGCCGCACGGGCCTGGAAATCGCCGAGGTGGTGACGCGCTACCTGCGCCGCGGCGATTTCGTGAACTCCATCAACGTCGGGCAAACCGTTGAAGAAGAAGGCAAGGACATCTACACGCTGTTCATCACTCACGAGGACAAGCCGGGCATGTTCGGCAAGTTCGGCACCATCCTGGGCGAATTCGGCGTCAACATCCGGGAAAACAACTCCCGCTGGATATCCGACGCCGTGCAGACCGTTTACGTCCTGCACCAAAAACCCTCCGAGGAAGCCTGCGAACGCATCCGCGCCGTGGAAGGCGTCCGCCGCGTGTGCGTTTAAGATATCGGGGGAAGCTGGGGAAGGGGGAAACCCCTTTTGAAAGGGGTTTTCCCCTTCCCTCGGCCCCCATCCCCTTTCCCGAAAACTGTTATAGGGGGGGAACGGGCCGCGAGTCGAAACAGCGGATACTTTCTTTATTTCCTTCTGCGATCCATCCCAACACATGCTCTAACCGGGTTGCATTCGACTGCATCGCATTGTACGAAATCAACGATTGCGATAGTTGCCGCATGGTTGCCGGGAGATGTGCAGTTCCGGCGAACCATCCCGGCGTTTGATTTCGAATCCGACGCCGGTCCTCGCTTTGAAGACCGAAGACGCCTACTGAAGGAGTATCACATGTTCGCTCGACGATTGACCGCCGCTCTCCTCCTGTTCTCCGTGGCGTTCTGCTTCCTCGCTCCCGCCCAGGCCCAGGAGGCGACCGGAGAAAAAGGCAACGTGGACTGGGTGAACGGGGTCGTTTTGGGCTACGGCTACGGAACGGCCAAACCGGGCCTGACCCAAGCCCAGGCCCGAATCGGCTCCATCCGCGCAGCCACGGTGGACGCTCAGCGGAATCTGCTGGAAACCATCAAGGGCGTCCGGATCGACTCCAGAACCCTCGTACAAGACTTTATCATCCAGAAAGACTTGATCAGCGCCAAAGTCAGCGGGTTGCTCAAGGGCGCCAACGTGGTGGATAAAAAAACCGACATCCTGAGCGACGGATCGCCCCTGACCACGGTGACCATGTCCGTCTGCATCGCCCCCGGCCCCGGTTGCCAGGGCGCCTTGGTGGACGCCCTGGACCTGTCCTCCGTGGCGGACGAGCGCATTCCCCGGAAAGCCTTCGCACCCTCTTCACAGGATGACGCCGTCAAGGGCGAAAAACTCGGCTACGACGCCTCCAAGCCCGTAACGGGGCTGGTCTTGAACCTCATGGACCGGTCCTACAAGAAAGAAGTCCGGCCGGTCGTAGCCGTCAAGACGGATCGCGGGCTTGTCGCGGTCTATTCGTTCGAAAGCGTCGAGACGGCCACCCTGCGCCGCTACGGCATGGTTCGCTACGCCGAGACCGTCCAGGCGGCCGTGCAGGACAAGAAGGCCGGAGACAACCCGCTGGTGGTCCCGGTGCTAGACGTCGCCGAGGACAACGTCCTGCTCGTCTCCCAAGAGGACGCCGCAAAAATCTACGAAACCAACCGACAGGGCGGAAAGTACCTGCGCCAAGCCCGGGTCGCTATTTCCTATCGATAGGCGAGGATATATGAACGAACATTTGAATAGACGACAGGTCCTTCGCCTGATGGGCGGGACCGCAGCCCTCGCCGCGAGCGGACTGCTCCCCTCTCTGGCCCTGGCCCGCGACCCGTTTGCGGAATTCGACCGGATGGAGCAGGAGGCCTTCGCCAGCTTCGACGCCCAAGCCAAACAGGCCTTTGACGACCTGAACCGCCGAACGCAACAGGCCTTCGCTCGGGCCGGGGCTCAGGTGGCCTCCTCCTGGGGCGACAAGGAAGTGCTGCTTCCGGCGCCCAAGCAATGGGTGGGTTACGACGAAAGCCAGGGAGGGCGCATCGCCGCCAACTATCAGACCGGTACGGTGAAAGTCGAGGTGGAGGCGCCGCCGGACGTCTCCCCCCAGGAATTACGGAACCGGCTGGCCGCATTCAGCGCCAAGGCCCTGACCCTGCCGTCCGCGCAGTTGGACAAGCTCGACCCCGTGCGCCAGGATATCATCGCCTCGTCCTACGCCCCTGCGGCCCCGAAAGCGGAGTCCAAAGAGGTGCGGCAGGCCAAGTCCCTGCAACACCTGTTGGACACGAAGACCCTGACCCCGGTTCGCCTGGAGCGGCAAATCGAGCAGGGCGAAGACGTCACCATCCGGCAAAGCTCCACCAGCCAGGGGCAAAAAACCATCGCCAGCATCACGATCCCAATGAAGAAGGACCACGAAAAACTTTCGGCCCAAGCGGTGTACCCCTTCGCCAAAGACTTCGGCGCCCGCTTCAAGATGCCCGTGAATCTGGTTCTGGCCGTGACCTTCGTGGAGTCGTCCTTCAACCCGCGCGCCGTCTCGCCCATCCCGGCCTACGGGCTCATGCAGCTCGTGCCCGCCTCCGGCGCCCTCGACGCCTACCTCTTCGTTTACGGCGAAAAGAAAATCCTGGACACCGACTACCTGTTCGAACCCGACCGAAACGTGGAGCTGGGCGCGGCCTATCTCCACCTGCTCTATTACCGGTACCTGAAAAACGTGGGCAATCCCGAAAGCCGCCTGTACTGCGCCATCGCCGGCTACAACACGGGCGCGGGCAACGTGGCCAAGGCCTTCGGGACGAACCTCGGCGGACTGGCGGCCAAAACCGCCCGCTACACCCCGCAGCAAATATTGAATAAATTGAAAAAGGATCTGCCCTACGCCGAAACACGGCGCTATGTGGACAAAGTGACCCGCGCCATGGAGACGTACAAGAACTTTCAGGGCTGAGACGGCAATTGCACCGCCGCAAGACGGAGCGCTCTGGCCCCGCGTGAACCTCCCGAGGCCAATAAAAATTGGGGGGAAAGTGGAACCCCCTCTTTTCCGCACGAAAAAGGATTTTCCCCTTTCCCCAGCTTTTATCAATCTACCAAGGAGCCGCCGCCATGCCGCACGTCGTTCCCACGCACACCGAAAAAGCTCCGGCCGCCATCGGCCCTTACTCCCAGGCCATGACCGTGGGCGAATTCGTGTTCGTCAGCGGGCAGTTGGGGCTGGACCCTTCGACCATGGAGCTGCGCGAGGGGCTGGAGGGCCAGACGCGCCAAGCCCTGGAGAATGTCAAAGCGATCCTCGAAGCCACGGGCTCGGCGCTCGATGCCGTGGCCAGCGTGGACATCTTCCTGACGGACATGGCCGACTTCGCAGCCGTGAACGCAATTTATGGAGAATATTTCCTCGACCACAAGCCGGCGCGAGCCTGCGTGGCCGTGGCCGGCCTGCCCAAGGGCGGGTTGGTGGAGATTCGCTGCATCGCGTCGAAGAAATAACGAAGCGCGCCCGCTGCATCTCGTTCGGGACGCCGGTCTGTTTTTGGGGGAG